>NZ_JARFVE010000003.1:0-864621 GCF_029194105.1 Rhizobium mulingense
TCCACATCTTTGGATTTTACCTAGCCGCATTCGTACTTGCATTTAGGCTTCCCGCTTACATCAGATCAACCCGTAGACAGCGTTAATCGTAGCCGACGGAACGATAAGGTTCCTATGTCTCTTCGCGTCTGACTGCTGCAGTCTTTTTTGCGATTGACCATACTAAACCGGATGATTCCACGGCAGGAGTTCATCGATCCGGTTTTGGGGTCAGAACAAGAGCAGTCCGAAATCGTACGCTAAGGGCGAACGGAATGAGAACTTATGCGACCCGCCGTAGCCCGGCTGGCAGACGGAGCGATCGAAATCCGTTCGGCATCTGATGTTCGGCATCCCAGGTGTAGATGCCGGTAAGGTTGATGTGTTCCCAACCGAGCGGCGAGATGTGCTTCAACAGAGTATCAGGAATATCTCGACCCGCTCGTTTCAGCTGTGTGATTGCACGGTCGAGATAGACGGTATTCCAATGGACGATCGCACTGACGACGAGGTTGAGACCAGATGCGCGGAACGCCTGGCTTTCGAACGACCGGTCGCGGATCTCGCCTCGCTCGTGGAAAAAGACAGCGCGTTTCAGCTTATGGGCGGCCTCGCCCTTGTTGAGACCGGCTTGGCATCTCCGCCGTAGTGCCGGGCTTGAGTACCATTCGATCATGAAGAGCGACCTTTCGATACGCCCGAGTTCGCGGAGCGCCCTCGCGAGATGGCTTTGCTTCGGAGATGCGGACAGTTTCTTGAGGATTGTAGACGGCACCACGGACCGCGTCGTGATTGACGCGGCGAGATGGAGTAGATCGTCCCAATGATCGAGGATAAGAGTGGTGTTGATCTGCGCCCCGATATGGTTCGACAGGGTCGGATATGCGTCGCTTTTCTCGAACGTGTGGAACTTCCGGTCTTTGAGATTGCGCAGTCGCGGTGAGAACCGCTTTCCGATCAATGCGAACAGCCCGAAGATATGATCACTGGCCCCGCCTGTGTCGGTAAAGTGTTCATGGATGTCGAGGACCGTGTCCTGATCGAAGAGCCCATCGAGCACATAGGCCGCCTCGCTCTCGGTCGGACTGATGGGCAAAATGCTGAAATAGCCGTACTGATCAGACAGATGGCTATAGAATTTCGATCCGGGTTCATTGCCGTAATGCAAGTTGATTTCGCCGCGCTTTGCAGCTCGGTCGCGCGCACGGAAGAATTGGCCATCGGACGATGACGTTGTGCCATTGCCCCACAGGCGGGAATGCGGATGCTGGGTGTGGGCATCGGTGATGCACGCTTGCGCCGCGCGGTAGGTCTCCGATCGGTGTGCGCATCCACCCAATCTGGTGAGCGCTGATCCCCTTGGATGCGCCCGCCATTCGTTTCGGGCCGAGGTTAGTCGCATCGGCCAGTACACCAGCGAGCATGGCAGAGACATTTTTCGGGACGTCGCCGGTGCGAACATGCGTGAAGTGATCCGCAAAACCGGTCCATTCATGCACTTCCCTTAACAAGTCGGGAACCTCGACCAACGGATACATGTCGCTGATCTCGGCATTCAGTTCCTCGGCTGCCACGGGGACTTCACCGACGGTTGGTGTGACGATCAACGTTCCGGCCTCAAGACGAACTCCTTCGAGCTTTCCGGATCGTGCTCTGTGCGCCAGACGCTGCAGGTTGAACTCGAGCATCTGACGCGCTTCGGCAAGCCACTGCGCGCCATCAGCTTGGACCCCCAATCCGAGACGATCCTCCTGCTTCATCGTGATGAATGCCGACCGCGGCATCAGATGCTCGTCAATCGGACGGAAAGATCGGCTGCCGTCGACCCAAATGTCCGCAGATCTAAGCCGGTCTCGAAACCGCTAGCGTGGCGATCTCGTAGAGACGGCGATCAGGTTTCCCTTGTTCGAAGATAAGCCGTCGATCAGTTTGGCTGAGGTGGGTGAGCGGCACGCGATCCGGGAGTGTTCGCCGCTTCTCCGCATAAAGCCGTTTCAGCAGCGCAATTGCCGCGAGAAGCGGATCGTGGCGATACGCCGAGCGAAACGTAAAGGCCTGAAGGAATGCACCAATGTATTTGTGGACGGTCGCGTATTGTTCGGCTGCCACGGACAACGGCGGTGCCTCGTTGTCGTCGACCATCGACTCAAGCTCAGGCTTCATCCGAAGCAGCCGGTCCCAGCCGACTCTTTGGTTGAGGACATCCAATGCGTTCCGACCATAGTCGTTGGCAGTCTGCAGGGCGGTGATCGTATCTAGAAACATGCGCAGCGCTTTGGCGGTGTTCGCTCGGCAGTCCATCTGTCGCTGCTTCTTTCGATTGTTGGCTTGCGAGAACAGCTTGCCCATCAGCTTGATGAACATCGTTACCGCATCGTCCGTGAGCTTCTGGCAAAGCTTGATAACTTGAGCCACGATCAGAGCGTGGCGGCGGCTGGCGTTAAAGTCGTTGGCAAGCCAGGCCGGCGTTGCGTTGCCCTCCCGGATCATCTGGTCCCACCGTCCGGATGACACGCGCGCCTGCAGTTCCGGATCGATCTCCAGCCGCCGCAGAAAAGCTATCCGCTCGGTCAGCCCGACGAGGTTCGCCGCAGCCGGCGCTTCTGGCTCCGAACGCAGCCAATGAAATCGCGTCTGGCCGATCGACGGGTCAACCTCTAACAGCCTATCCAGTGATTGAAGCCTATCGAGTGGGATGTCTTCAATCAGAGTTCTTTCTGCCCGGCGCCGGGCTATGGCACGGCCGGCAAGGCCGATGCGTTCGATCGTGTCGATCGCCGGCAAAAGAGCTCCGCGTTCGCGAAACGTTGCGACAAGCGAACTGGCTATCGCAGCACCGTCGTCGGACATGGTCGCCGCTTGAATTGCCGCCAATAGCGCGGCGCGGCGATCTTGCACCGTCGCGCTTCTCGTACCCAGATAGACCATTAGTCGCGCCGTGTGATCCCGACGGGTTTCTTCGCGGCGTGCATAGAGGGCAAATTCGTCTGGGGTGGCGCCGATCTGATCAGCAACATACTTCAGCATGGCGCGAGGCGGAGTTTCTTCTGCCCCAAGCACTCGACCCGGGTATCGCATCAGACATAGCTGGATGGCAAAGCCAAGCCGATTGTGATTACGTCTCCGCAGTTCGATCTCCAGGCGATCCGCTAATGACAACGAATAGTGGCGAATTAAGCTGTCCTCGTCGACTGGGATATCGACAAGCTTCCGGCGATCTTGATCTTTGAGAAGCTTGCGCTTTGCCATCGCCCGACTCCATTCATGACCAATCTGCGTGAAGCGTTGTCGAGTCGGGCCGAACAGAGAAATCAAAACTGGCGCATGTCGATGGCAATCCACAGAGATCGGATGTTGCACATCCGAACTACGACATCGTTCCTGTTCCGTTCGGCCTTAGCGTACGATTTCGGACTGCTCTTGTTCTGACCCCAAAATATGAAAGCGGTAAGAACCGGGTCCGCGCTTCTATGCTCTACGAGCTTGCCGACTGCCTCAAAATCCTAGTTTCGAGGTTTTTCGAAGGCCTTCCAGATCCCGAATCAGGGCCAACAATTCACAACGGAGATCGATGAGAAGATTGCCTACATTTCCACGGCGGAGGGACGGCGTCTGACAGACGACGTTTTGCTGCTTTCCCAGCGAGTGCGCAGTCGCGTCGTTGCCCTCGTCACCTCGATTGTCGACGAAGAGATGAAAGAACCGAAGTAAGCATCCGGTGGAGACCGCAACTCAGGCGGCTTGATCTGGCACCCCGGCTATCGGCTCGGGTTTGATCCCGATTTGCGAGTACAGGAAGCGATCCGGCTTGCTCGCCTAACGGGCCAGTTCCCTTCGATCCATTATGCGATCTTCCTGGCCTAAAACGTGAACCGCTTAGCAACAAGCCGGACGCTGGCCCGGAAAACTCTCGCCGTGGCAGAACCATTGACCCCGCTTCAGTGTCAGTGGCGTGAGGAGGTATCTATGGAACTGCGCGGCGCACATTCGGCGCTTCGAGATCACGCAGTTGTCGGGACGCATCGCTCTGGATTAGTTCAAGGGCCTGGACGCTTTGCTTAAAGATCGCAGTTATTTCGTTATTTCGCAAATTTCCTGCCGTTGGAAGAATTTGATCTCAGGCATTTCCTGTCCTGGCCCCGATAGCCTCCCTTGCCGCAGCGTCAATCCGCTATCCGGTCGCAAGGTTGGCGAGCTCGACGGTTGACGGTGCATAATGGAGAGCCTGCCCCGTGGCAAAACAACCGCGGGACTGGCCATTATCCTCGCAATAGCCGACGCCCGCCAGGTCATCCATCAGCTTTAACTCGAACGTGTGCCGTCCGCATAAAACGCCCTGCTGGGGGTCTGCGGGGCTAATCGAGCATGCATGTAATGGGGCCCCTGCACGGATTTGTCTGGCACACACCGCCTCTGTCCAGTACCGTTCAGGAACCAGGCCAGGTCGCCTTTAGCTAGTGGGATCGCCACGGGCCCCGACTCCTCCTCTCCTCCTTCCTGCCGATCCTTACTTCCCGATCAGAACTGCCCGGCTTCGGCGGGGCTTTTTTCAGATCCGATCGCGGATGAGACGCATTAACGCGGCCGGTCCTGATCAACCGGTGGAACTAATTCGTGCCAACCACTCTACCCCGCTTGGTATGACCGACGTCCGCTCGCCTCGTTGTGCCGATATCTTCTTCTGCGGGTTCTTGGCCGATCAACCGCTCGTACTCTGCTTCCGGCGCGCCATAGCATCCGCCGGCGGTTTCGATCAGGATCCGGCGATCCAGGATTTGGACGACCCCCCGCGTCGATTTAATGGCTTGGAGGCCTTCAAGCACATGAAGGTGATCGGTCACCCCTGAACGCCTGACACCCAGCATTGAGGCTATAAACTCGTGCGTAACGGGCAAACGATGACCGCCGAGCCGATCATGGCACATCAGCAACCAGCGCGCCAGTCGCTGATCCAGGCTATACTTCGCAGCAGCCAAAGCGGAATGAGCGAACTGTAGCTCACACGTTTGGACATAGCGAAGGAGCATCAGGCGTGCTTTCGGATGATTCAGGAGGGAGAGAAAGCGATAGACAGCCATCTGAAGACCCGCTCCCCGAATATACATGGAGGTGTCGCTCAACGATCGGTCCGATCCGAGAAGCACGACATGCCCGGTCAAGCCCTCGTAGCCTACCTGGCCAACTTCGACGCTCTTCCCGTCAACACTCCGCGCCACCGTGGAAGCCAAGCCGCTTTCGATAAAATGGATGTACTCTATCGGTGTTCCCGCCTCCACCAGCGGTCGCCCCGCAGGTATTTCGACAGCCTTCAGGTTTGGTGCTAAAAGATTGAAGGCATCATCAGGGAACCGCCGCAGCAGTTTGTTCCTAAGCTGGGACCTGTCGATCGCCGCCATGGCGTCGCCTCCTTCGCCTAGCGTTAACGCCGCTCCTGGACGATGGTTCGCAAAGCAGTGCGCCGTCATTGTCAACTTATCTAGAGGGATGCACAAGGCATTCAACACCACCTGCCGGTAGCATCGCTAAGCGGCGCGTCATGATTGCAATAGTTGTGGCGCTCGCGGGGCTCATGAATTTGCACAATCGTTGAACGGAAACCAGCGTGCGGCTCTGGTGCTTGGGCGCCGAGCCGTATGATGGACTTTTCTCTGGACGATAGCCCCATAGACAGCGGCTATGCGCAGAAGGCAAAATCCTTTACATTACTCACCGATATTTTGAATCGAGCAGTCTCCTAAATCTTAACGGCGCACGCGGTAGGCCATCGAAAGGAAGGTCCCTTGCCCACCTATTATTTTCACATCAAACATGCTGCTCGCGTGATAATCGATCCTGAAGGCGGTGGCCACGAAGACCTCGAGGCAGCCAAACAGGAGGCCCAGGAAAGCCTTCGCGAACTGGTCGCTCAGGCTGTTCTGTCTAACCGGCCTGATATTCCGCTTGCGATAGTCGTCTGCAATGTCGACGGCGAAGTTCTCGCCTCAGTCGCCACGGATTCGGCAATTCCGCAGATTGCCCGCCAAGTGGAGCCATCCAGCGAGAGCCCGAAGGACGGCACTTAGAGTCCTCATTGAAAGCCGCGGGCTCCGAACTGTGAACCTTCCATGCCGCCCGTTGTTGGTCGACCCGAAATCGTGTCAGCGGCGCACGCTCTGCCCCGCCTACCAGCTTCTTCTTGCGCGACTCGCTTTTCTTCAGAACTGATCCGTCTCCACAAGTGCCTTGCGCGACTTCACTTCTCCGCAATCAACGCTACCGTTTATCGAAATTCGCCATTACTCTCGCTCTGGTAGAACTTCGGTTTGAGAACGCGCCTGAAGACTGGTCGTTTGGAGACGCGATGACTTTTGGAACTGAATTGTCTGGCGCATTGGATCAAATGCGAGGTCGGATGCACTTGCTGCATATGGCAACCACTGCGGTTGGTGATAGCGGCACAGAGGGCGCCAATCAACAGCCCTTCATCACATATCAGCCTGACGGACTATCTTGTCCGGGTACTGCGTAACATCCCCGAGATCGAAAGTGAATAGCCCCGAGATTCGTAGACGCCTTCTTTCCTAATTTTGAGGCAAGAAGAGCATCATGAGCAAATCGAATTTCAGCGAAGATTTTAAGCGTGACGCGGTGCGCCAGATTACGGAGCGTGGCTATCCGGTTGCGGAGGTTTCGCAGCGTCTCGGCGTCAGCCTGCATTCGCTCTACGAATGGAAAAAGAAGTTTGCTGCGTCGAACGCCAAGGGCAACGACGAGGCCGAGGAGATCAGGCGGCTGAAGAAGGAACTGGCTCGCGTCACCGAGGAGCGAGACATCCTAAAAGAAGCGGCCGCGTGTTTCGCCAGGGATGCAAAGTGAGTACGCGTTCATTGCCTTGCATCACTTGCAGCTTTCGGTGCGGACGATGTGTCGCCTTCTGCGGGTTCATCCGTGCGGATTTTATGCTTGGCTGAAGAACCCTTTGAGCAGACGAGCCAGCGAGGACAAGCGACAGACCGATCTGCTCCTGAAGGCATGGGAAGAGAGCGGCAAGGTCCACGTTATCGCAAACTGCACGACGACCTTCTCGATCAGGGAGAGACATGTTGCCCAAACCGAGTTTCCCGGCTGACCCGCCTTGCCGGGATCAAAGCGCAGATTGGCTATAAACGCCGTCCCGGCATCTACGGCGGCAGGCCTTCGGTCGTCATCGACCACACGCTCGACCGGCAGTTCGATGTGGCGGCTCCGGACAAGGCTTAGATCACTGACATCAACTGTGTCCGAACTTGTGAGGGCTTCGCTTATTCTCGCTCGTTATTCCGTGACTTACGGGTTGCACCCAGTTTTCGTCACGAATGAGTCCGTCTGCTCTTCGAAGCGGCTTCGTTTGTTCGCAGTGTTATCATTTTTTCCCGCGCGATCCCTATTAATTGCATTGTGATCCCAGAGTGAGCCCGCCCTCGGTGCAGCATCAACTGGTTTTTTGCATTATCAAAAGCGGCGTCTATTAGGGAGATCCTCTTTATCTCCGCAGCAAACAGGAATGTCCCGGCCGAAGCCGGCAGAAACGTAATGCCGATGTTTTTCTCGACATAGGACTTCAACAGCTGGAGGGAGCTCGTCTCGAACTGAATCCTCGGCGTTATCCCTTCATCGTTTTGAAACCGCGTCATTGCTGCTCGAATACCTGACGATTTCGAATGCAGCGCTGACGGATAGTCGGTGAGCTGGCTTAGATAAGCCTCACCTTTACCCGCCAGCGGATGGCTTTCATGCACATAGGCGCATAAGGGGTCTGAGCACTCAGCAACGATTTCGATTTCGTCGGTCCGATTGGCATTATAGGCGAACGCGACATCGGCACGGTTATCAAGGAGGTCCTTGATGATTTCTTCGGTTGTTCCAATCGTGACCTTGACCCGTATGCCAGGACGAGCGATCATGAAGTCAGCCAAAACGGTTTCCATCATGTCCTGAGCGAAGCCTTCACCCGTACTGATGGCAATTTCCCCGCTCTCCAGCCCCTCATGCTCGTTAATCTGGTGAAGAACCTGGCGGTCACGCTTGTTTCGGTCCTTCAGGTATTTTGCCAGCAGATCAGCTGCCGGTGTGGGCTTCGACCCTCGCAGGTCTCGATTCAAAAGGGGGTATCCAATCTGGTGCTCGAGAATTTGAATCTTTCTGCCGATTGCCGATGGCGTCAGCCCCAGGGCCTCGGCAGCGGAACGCAATGATCCATGCTCATATACGCAGAGAAAATAAAAAATCGCCCGTTCGTCCAACCCGACAAAGTCGTCTCGATCTGCCATGTTCTTCACCGCCAAAGAGCTGTTTTGATTACAATTGCCTCAAAGACACTTTCGCAAACGCGGTGGCGTGAACCATTCGTGAAGGGTGTCGACCGCCGTTATACAGAGTGTTGCTTCCTTTGAAATAGCGAGAAACACTCACGCAGGCTATCTTCCGACTGATTCCGACACATGATCAAGGCTTTACCTATGTCTGAACAGCGTGAGACGTCTCAAGGTGCATTGCCGCGCCCTGTCGCCGACTATGTGGCCGCCTATAACCTCAAGGATATCGACAAAATGGTCGAACAGTTGGATGACGGCGTATCGTTCCTTCATGTGATGAGCGGCGAGACCAAGCACGCGCTCAAAGGACGCGACGCCTTTGCGGAACTCGCACGGTCGAGCGCCTCCATGTTCATATCACGCCGCCAGGAGGTCGTATCATCGTCGACAAGAGATGGCAGGACCGTGCTTCACGTCCAGTTTAACGGTGTTATCGCTTCCGATTTGTCAAACGGCTGGGTAGCGGGTCAGGAGATTGACGTGTCCGGCGTGTCGATCTTCACTGTGGCGGGGGAAAAAATCACTGAAATCATCGATGTCGCATGAGCCGGGTGGACGGCTGAGCCCAGAACACCTCTGCTTGAGCCGCGATCGACCGCCCACCCTCATAAATTGCCAGACTAGAATGAAAAATAGCATGAGCAATCACGACACGCTTTTTCTGCTTCGTCCTGGCTTCGAGGACCCAACCATGGCGAGCTGAGCGGTAAGCAAAAGGCGGGCATTTTCATTGCTGTTTTTCCCGTTCTGCGAGTAATCTGGCGAAACGATCGGAGAGGTCAAACCCGTCGGACGCGCAGGGATCGAAGACCTCTTCGTCGTCGTATCCCGACAGAAACAAGTTTTGATCTCCTGCCCTGTGAGGTATTCATCACAGATCCAAAAGCGCGTGTTTTGCTTCGACGCGCGTCAACCCCCGGAGTTGCATCATGAAAATTGCGTCGCAGCAGCGGATCTATGTCTGCTTCTTTCTCTTCGCCGTGTCGCTGGGGGCGCTGCTGTCGAGGATGCCGGATTTGCAGGTTGCGCTTGGCGTCGACAAGTCAGAACTTGGGTTGACCTTGATTGGAGCGGCGAGCGGGGCCTTGATTTCGTTGACTTTGTCTTCGCCCTTGATCGCCGCGGTCGGCGCGCGGATTACGGCGTTTATTACAGTTCTCGGCACATCTGCGCTGCTTTCGCTGGTGCCATGGATCGGTGCTGCGCCAGCCGTGTTCTGTGTGCTTTTCGTCGAGGGGCTGCTCGCCGGCGCGCTGGAGATCAATCTCAACGTCGAGATCGACCGCATCGAAGCGCAGCTGGGACGCGGCGTGATGAACAGAGCCCATGGTTTCTGGAGCCTCGGCTTCTTCGTCACGGCGCTTGTCTCTTCGGTCGTCCGCCAAGCCGGTATTTCTATGCAGCTACATCTCGCCGTGACCTTTGCCGCGGTCCTCGTCATCGGCATCTGGACGATCGCGGGCATGCGCAATGCGCCGGCGCGGATCACCTTGGACGAGGGCAAGGCGCCGCCGCTAGCACTTCCTACCTGGGGGCTAATGCCGCTCTGCGTAATCGGTATCGCCGCCTTTCTCGTCGAAGGTGCCGGGATCGATTGGTCGGCGATCTATATGCGCGATGCGTTTTCAGTCGAGCCCTTCATCGGCGGACTAGGATTGACACTCTTTACCTTTTGCATGGCATTGGCGCGCCTGTTCGTCGATCCGCTGGTCGATCGTTTTGGGGCGCGGACCGTCGCCACGACGCTGCTTGTTCTTTCGGCGATCGGCATCTGTGCCGTCTGGGGCGCACCGCATGCCTATGTCGCACTGGTGGGCTTCGCCTTGATGGGCGCCGGCTGCAGCGCGGTCTATCCCCTCGCCGTCTCGGCGGCGGCCCAGCGCACTGATCGCGCGGCATATCTCAACGTCGCCGCTCTCGGCCAGATGACCTTCGTCGTCTTCTTCCTGGCGCCGCCACTGCTCGGTTTAATTGCCGAACATGCAGGCATCAGGACAGCCTATCTGGTCTGCCTTCCGCTGATCATCTACGCGCTCTTTTCGGTCAAGGCGCTTGCCACGCGCCGGGCTGGCGGGCGTATCAGAGGCGTCAACCTCACCCCAAAAGCGGACCTCTCCCGTAAGCATTCGGCGTAGGCCGCAGTAGCTACGACATGCGCATATTGTGCAAATCACGTATTGGGAAGTTATTGGACGGTCCTCTGGGCGCTACTTTCTCCGATCGCGAGTCCGCGTGCGAACACCCCGTCCACGCCATTTAGCACCAGAGGCAAGATAACACGGCCGTCCGCAGTGTTCAGTCGGGGAGCCTTCAAAATACGCGCTCAGTAACAGCGGTTCAAGGGTAAGTACCAGGCTAAAACCGAGCCGCGAGAGAAGAAAAGAAGCGGAACGACGAAGCATTGGCCGAAAACCCTAAGGCAAGTGTTGCCCGACATCACCAAGGCTTTCTAAATAGATGGTGGCAACTTTCTTGGCCCAGAGGTGACATGAAGGACGCGGTTGCGGAACTATCGCGTTACATTGGCTGTAGCCGCGTGACACTTCGACCGATATTCGAGTTTATCGATCCGGCGATTCGACCGAACGACCTGATAAGTGTGTTCGCACTCGAGGACGACTATTCTTTTGGGATTCTTCAATCGAACATCCACTGGATGTGGTTCACCCATAGGTGCTCGACCCAAAATGGTCGTCCGCGCTACACGTCAGAGAGCATCTTCGACACTTTTCCATGGCCGCAGAAACCCGGCCAAGCGGCAGTTAAAAAGGTGGCGGAGGCCGCCGTTGCATTGCGCGCTTTGAGGAGGAAGCTCAAGCAAGAGAATAATCTGTCGTTCCGTGAGTTGTATAGGACGCTAGATTTGCCAGGGACGAACCCACTCAAGGATGCCCACGATGTCCTCGAGAAGGCTGTCAGGGCCGCCTACGGCAAGTGGAAAAAGTCAGATGTTCTCACGCATTTGCTCGATCTCAATGCCGCCCTCAGCACTGCCGAGGCGAATGGCGAAAAAGTTGTTGGCCCGGGTCTTCCCCCAGCAGTCAAGAAAGCAGGATTGGTTACTACGGATTGTCTGCGTATGTCGCCCGACTCCGAAAGTGCTGCCGCGTAAGAGTCAAAGTCCCATTCGAGCTTTCGCACTTGGTGCGGAGTCTTGGACGGTGGCAACGTGGCTGGGGTTGACGCCATCGCCGCTCATATTCGATGACATCGCGAGTGTCCGAAATTTGCCTACATTTTTCGGACCTCCTTCTTGCAAGTCGTCCGAAAAAGATCTACAAATTTCGGACATGAAAGACGACTCATCGGATCTCAAGCACGGCATGCTCGCGCGTATAAACGCTGACGCGTTGCGAAAAGTATGGACGCCGAGCGATTTCATCGATCTTGCCTCGCGCGATGCCGTTGACAAGGCATTGCAACGGCTGACAAAGGCTGGGACTTTGAGGCGGATCGATCGCGGACTCTATGATAAACCCGGGTTCAACAAACTTACCCAGAAGCCCAATCCACCTGATCCGCGCTCGGTAATTGACGCCGTTGGGCGACGCGACCAAACCCGAATGCTCGTCGACGGCATGACTGCCGCGAACGATCTCGGCCTGACCGACGCCGTTCCAGCAAAGATCGTCGTTCACACTGATGCCCGCCGTCGCGCGATTACGCTAGGCAACGTCACGATCGCTTTTCGCCCGACCGCAGCGAGCAAGCTGTTCTGGGCTGGCCGGCCAGGTATGCGTGTCGTCCAGGCGCTTCATTGGCTGCGCGACCTCCTGGTCCGCGAAGGCGAGAGCGATCAGGTTAGGCGCAAGCTCTCCAAGCTGTTCGAGGATCCGGCCGTGGGACCATCGCTGAAAGCAGACCTCATCGCGGGCATGACAGCTCTCCCAACCTGGATGTGGATGTTTCTCAAGCCACTTATCGAAAATGATGATGGCGTTGCGCGTGACGACGAGGATCAGAGCGTCTCCGCCATCACACCAGCGCGGAAGCCGTCCTCTCAGCAGAAAGCACAACCCGCGAGCCGCGCAAACCGGGTGAAAAAGACATGAATCCTGCTTTTGACGATGTTCTCGCAGCCGGAGAGGATGCGATGTTGAGCGCCTTTGATACGACGGCGCAACGCCTCGGCACTGCAGCCCAGAACATAGAAAAAGACTTCTGGGTCTGCTGGACGCTGGACGTCTTATTCAACGGGTTGAAAGAGGGTGGACCGCGCCTCCTCTTCAAAGGCGGAACCTCGTTGTCCAAAGGGTTTGGTCTGATCAGCCGCTTCTCCGAAGACATCGATGTCACGGTATTTAGAGACGATATCGGTGAGCCGGCCACTATCGAAGAACTTGAGGAGCTCAGTGGCAAAAAACGCAAGGCGCGCCTCGAAGCGATCAAGGACGCCTGCAATGCCTACATCAACGGACCACTTCTCGACGAGTTAACGGTGATCCTAGCGGACCGCCTCAAGACCGCTGGCGTCGAGGCCTCAAAAGCGCGGATCGAACCCGATGATACCGACCCTGATGGGCAAACTTTGTTGATCTGGTATCCGGCGGCGACGCCACGTTCGGATTATGTGAGGGCAGCGATCAAGATCGAGTCGGGCGCGAAATCGGCGCTTGATCCGAACAGCGAAGTGCAGATCAAGCCCTATGTTGACGATGATCTTCCGGCGCTCGACCTGACGGTGCCAGGCGTGCGGACCGTTGATCCTGAGCGGACCTTCTGGGACAAGGTCGTTATTCTCCACGGGCTGCGGCGCTGGTTCGATAAGCGCGGTGAACTGAAAGGCGGCGGCCAACGGGTGTCGCGACACTACTACGATCTGCACCGGCTCGTCGCGACAGCCGTTGGAGCCGCGGCTATCAAAGAGCGGGCGCTCGGCGAAGATTGCGTCGCGCACGCCCGCATGTTCTTCAACCGACCCGACTTCGATCTCGGAAGCGCCGTCCCTGGCTCTTTCGCGCTTGCGCCGCATGACGAGATGGTTGAACAGCTGCGCGCTGATTACCGGGCTATGCAGGGCATGATCTTCGGCGACCCGCCGGCGTTTGAAGCCGTGATCGACAGCATCGCTTCGCTAGAGGCAAGCTTAAACAAGATGGCCGAATGAGGCGGGGCGGTAATGAAACATTTGGAGGGAGCCGTAGGCGCAAAACCGGAGCCGGACGGGTATCGCGAGGGCAACGCGGATATAGCTCCGCTGCGCAAGCGACGACTGACTGGTGAGCTTTACGAGCGCGACGGGAAAGTGGAAATACTCATCGCAGAACTTGCAGCCCTGCCGCGCGATGAGTTGATCGGCAGAGCGGCAATTACGAAGCGCTCCGACCCAGGCTACGTGCCAAGCGAGTGCCTCGTGTATTTCATTCGAGCCAGTCGCCACGACAACAACGAGGCATGGTTCGAGCGCCTCTATCGTATCCTCATGGAGCGGGTGCTGCGCAGCGTGCCGAAATCAGAAAGCTCGGACGGCAGGACGGAATCGCTGACGCGCAGCGTGGTCCGTGACAAGGTCTTCAGCCGGTTCGTAGAAATTCTATCCGCAGATCGAGCATCATATGTCGACAAACTCGATTTTTTCGAGGTGCGGTTCGATGGCGCTGTTGCGAGCTTCAGACGCGATGCTCAGGAACAGGTTTGGCGAGACGAGAACAGATCCAAGCCTCTTGAATATGACGAGGAGAGCGGTGAACTGGCGGCGGAGGTCGAGGCAGCAGCCGGCGTCCATGATCCCTTTGCCGCTTCGGATTTCGACGATCCGACTTACCGGTCGCGTCTGGATGCAGCGATTGAAGCTTTACCGCCAGAACAAATCAGGATCATACACATGCTGAAAGAGGGCTTTCCCATAGATTCAAAGGAGCCAGACGTCATGACCATCGCAAAGGCATTGGGCCGCTCCGAAAAAACCATCCGAACTTATCGCGATAAAGCGATAGCAGCATTGCGGTTGGCGCTGGCTAACGGTGAACACCAATGAGCCCGGCCGGCGAACGTCCCTCCCGCGAATCCGTGCTTGACGCGTTCGCCGTCGAAAGCGAGCCAGATCGCTCGACCCTCGAGCGCTACCTGCGACTTTATCCAGAATACGCTACCGAACTCGTTGACCTCTCGCGCGAGCTAAGCCGTGAAATTCCAGAGGATGAGGCGCCCCTCTCCGTTGCGGATCAGGCGCTGATCGATGCCGCGTGGTCGCAACATGCCAAGGCTTTGCCAGCGACGGCGTCAGATCCTTTTGCGGCTCTGACAGCCGATGATTGGCGTACGGTCGCCCACCACCTTGACGTCCCGCGCCAGGTCATCACTGCGCTGCGCGAACGGCGCGTGTCGCTGCTGAGTGTTCCACGGCGGTTTCTTCAAAATCTGGCGGTGGCGATGCGCTGCTCCGTCACGCAGTTGGAATTGTCTTGGGGGAGCGCCCCGCTGGTTGCGGGCCGCAGCTACAAGGCAGATGGAAAGCCCAACGCGGGCGAGCAGGTAACCCTGGAAAAAGTTCTGATCGACGCTGGCGTTCCCGTAGAGAAGCGGGCCCGGCTTCTGGTGGAGGCGGACTGATATGGACAGCGTGGAGCTTGCCAGGCAAGTCGCCGCCGAGCTTCACGCTCATCTGGTTGAGTCCGGCTCTAATCCTTGGTCACCCTATGATTTTGTTGTCGCGGAGGCCAAGCGCAGGGGGATCGACGTTGAGCCGACTGCGGCGGGTGCGGCTTTGCTCAACGGCGGCCGCGCAACCTTCATAGCCGCCGACGGTCTGATCCTTCATGAAGATGTAAGCTCTGTATTCGAGAAAGCCTTTCTCGTTGCGCACGAAATTGGACACGTCGAACTTGGCGACGATCCCGATGATGGGCCCACGCCGACGATCGATCCAGCCCGGGCCGCCGAACCATCGCCGGTCGGCATCGATCGCGTCGTCGACTATGGGCGAAAGCAACGGCGCGAAGTCCAGATGGATTTGTTCGCGAGAGAGCTGCTGCTGCCGCGTGGCGTCGCGCGCGAGCTCCACGTCGTTGGAGGGCTTTCTGCTTCTCAAATTGCCGCGAAGCTCGGAGCGCCGTTCGAGGTCGTGGCGCAACAGTTGTTTGATGCCTTGCTTTTGCCGTCGGTGCCTCCAGCAACCGCAGCTGCACATGTGGAACGCCCGTTAAACCCTTTGCAAGCGACAGCCTCAGCGCATCGCGGAGAGGCCTACCTGCTCGAAGCAGGTCCAGGCACGGGCAAGACCCAGACCTTGGTCGCGCGCGTCGAAGGCCTGCTCACCGACGGCGTCGATCCGAGGCGCATCCTGCTTCTGACCTTCTCCAACAAGGCGGCGGGCGAAATGGCCGAAAGGATCGCGCGCAAGAGGCCCGAGGCGGCTGCTGCAATGTGGATCGGCACGTTTCACGCCTTTGGCCTCGATATCATCCGTCGGTTCTATGCGGAGCTCGGCCTACAGAAAGACCCACGGATGATGGATCGGACGGAGGCAGTCGAACTGCTTGAGGAGGAGTTTCCGCGTCTGAGGCTCGCGCACTATCGTAACCTGTATGATCCCACCCAGATCATCTCCGACATGCTGGTTGCCATATCGAGAGCCAAGGATGAGGTGGTCGACGCCGACGCTTACGCTGCACTCGCTGGCGCCATGCTAACGAAGGCGACTGACGCCGAAACCCGCGAAGCGGCAGAGTGTGCCGTAGAGGTGGCTCGTGTCTACGCGACCTATGAGCAGCTCAAGCGCAACGCGCATTGCATCGACTTTGGTGACCTTGTCGCGATGCCGGTGCAACTGCTCGAAAAGGATGCGGCTATTCGCGCAACACTTCAGGCGCAATATGACCATGTCCTCGTCGATGAATATCAGGACGTGAACCGCAGCAGTGTGAGATTGTTGAGCGCTCTGCGGCCTGACGGTCGGAATCTCTGGGTGGTAGGCGACGCCAAGCAGTCCATCTATCGCTTCCGTGGCGCCTCGTCTTTCAACATAACCCGCTTCGGCAGGCAAGATTTTGCCGGCGGCAAGCGCGGCCGACTGAAACGCAACTATCGGTCGACGCAGGAGATCGTGACCAGTTTTTCCAACTTTGCTGTCACGATGCGAGCCGGTGACACCGACAGTGGTCTCGCGGCAGATCGGGACGGCAATGGGCATGGTCCAGAGTTGCGCATGGTCAAGCGTGCCGAAGAGCAGCAGGTCGCCTTAGCCGATGCGATCGAGGAACTCCGGCGCCAGGGCCACGCCTATCGCGATCAGGCGGTTCTATGCACCGGCAACGAAAAGCTGTCGAGGATCGGTCAAGACCTCGAACGGCTCGGTGTGCCGGTCCTACTTCTGGGCAGTCTGTTTGAGCGGAGTGAGGTCAAGGATCTCCTGGCCATCCTCTCGATCCTGGTCGACCGGCGCGCCATGGGTTTGGTACGGGTCGCCTGCTGGCCGGATTTCGCGATGTCTTTCGCAGACGTGAGCGCGGTTTTCGAGCACCTGCGAGCCACAGATCCCGCTCCGGCAAGTTGGCTTCAGCACGTCGAGTCAATCCCGGACGTGAGCGCGGCTGGCCGCCAGGTACTTGGCAAGCTCTCAGCTGCTCTCGCAGGCTTCGACGCCGCCTCCTCACCCTGGACAATCCTCGCGAAACTGCTCCTCGACCGCACGCCGATTGTAGCACGTCTCGGGACATCACCGGATCTCGGTGATCGCACACGCGGCATTGCGATCTGGCAGTTCCTCAACTTCGTGCGAGTACAGCCCACGGGGCGCGGGCTACCTATCACGCGCCTTCTTGATCGCGTGCGCAGGCTTGTCCGCCTCGGCGACGATCGCGACCTGCGTCAGTTGCCAGCAGCCGCTCAACATCTCGATGGGGTGCGGCTGATGACCATTCACGGCGCCAAGGGCCTGGAGTTCGAAGGCGTGCATATCATTGGGCTCAACAGCGATACGATTCCACGCACGCCCCCTACCCCCGCCTGTCCGGCGCCCCCAGGCATGATCACAGGCTCTGAAGGCAGCGTTCTAGAGGCATTCCGAGCGGGCCAGGCTGAGGAACAGGAGTGCCTGTTCTATGTGGCGCTCTCGCGCGCTCGCGATCGCCTGTTTCTCTACGCACCGACTGAGAAGAGCAACGGGAACAATCGGCCGCTCTCGCCATTCCTCGATCGGCTTGGGACCTTGACGCGCAGTTCGATCGTGCCGTCGCGGCCACTTCCGGTGGCAGGCGAAGCGCGGCCTGTTGATTTGGTCATCGATGGGCGGCTTCGTTTCAGCGGCCCGCAAATCGCACTTTATGAATCATGCCCTCGCCGATTCCTCTACACGCACGTCCTTCAGGTCGGAGGACGTCGAACCGCGACCGCCTCTATGCAATTGCATGAGGCAGTTCGTATAGTGGTCGGGACGGTGATCGCGTCCGACCTGTCGATTTCCGAGCAGGACATGCAAAACCGTGCCGAAGCAGCGTTGGCCAGCCAGGGGCTCTCCGATCACGGATATCGCACCGAATTCCTCGACTTGGCCATGGCGATGCTGCGCTTCTTCCTGTCCAGCCGCGCAGGAGCGGTCGCGGCCGTCCCCGCGGCTGTCAGTATCATAATCGATGGGGAGGAGATTTTCGTCCAGCCGGATGAGGTGCTGATGCGACCCGATGGTGTCCGCGCCGTGCGTCGCGTCGCAACAGGGCACCTGCGGTCTACCGAGAGCAAGGATGTCGGTGCGGCGGCGCTGATCCTCGCGGTTAAGCAGGCTTTTCCCGACGCCGTTGCGGAACTGGTGCATCTCTCCGACGGCGAAGCGCGTGCGCTGTCGTTATCGGATCGCGAATTGACGGGCCGCAGGGACAAGCTCGCAAAGTTTCTGGGCGATATTCGCGCCGGGCGCTTTCCGGCTGACGTTTCACCATTCACCTGCCCGAACTGTCCGGCTTTCTTTATCTGCGGTCCAACCCCCGAAGGCCGGCTCAAAAAAAAGTTTGCCTGACCTTACCGGTCGGCCAATCTCGCTCCGATTGGATCTTTAGAGCCGCGGCGTCGCCACGGCGGAAATCTAAGGAAACCAATCTATGAGTACAGAAGAACTTCTTGAATATGACGACGTCGGCGACGCTCTGCGCGAAGGCAGAGCGCTTCGTCGGGCGAGCGGCTATCGCTTCCTCCTCGCTGACGGCGATCTCAATTTTCAGCGCCGTCAGGTGAGCGATCCCGTGCCGGTCGGCCGTCAGTTGCTCGAAGCCGCCGGACTCGATCCTCGGCAGGGTTACAGCCTTTTTGCGATTTTGTCTTCGGGCGATTTCGAGGATGTGCGCTTGAACGAGCCCTTCGATCTGCGGGAGCGCGGCGCTGAGCGGTTCATCGCTTTTCAATCGGACCGCGATTTCAAACTGACCCTCAATGACGACGAATTGCGCTGGGGCAAGCCCGTCATCAGCGGAGCGGTCCTCTATGGCCTCGCCAAGCGGGACGACGGCGAGGCGATCTTCCTCGAGATCCCGGGTGGAGAAGACCGTTTGATTGAAGGGAGTGAGCTCATCGATCTGACCGGCGCCGGGATTGAGCGTTTTATCACTGCGCCGATGACCTTTGAAATCATCATCAATTCGAGGCCGCGCACGGTGAATGCTCGGACGGTCACGTTCGAACAGATCGTTCAGCTCGCCTTTCCGGGCCAGCACGACCCGAATGTCGTCTTCTCGATGACCTACCGGCACGCGGCGTCAGCGCCGCATGCCGGAGAACTCGGGGCCGGCGGCTCTGTCGATGTCAAGAAGAAGGGCACGGTGTTTAATGTCACGCGCACTGTTCAATCGTAATCCGGACCTCAAGCGGTTGCTGGACGAAGGCTACTTCGTCCAGCAACGGGGTGGCTACCTCGTTATGCGCGAGATTCCTTATGTTGATGAGCGTCAACAACTGCGCATCGGCACCTTGATCTCGAGTCTTACGCTTGCCGGGGATCAGACGCGCACGCCTGACACGCATGTAGTCCACTGGGACGGTGATTTCCCGTGCCATGCCAATGGCGTTCGAATCCAGGGGATTTCGCACAGCAACGGCGCCTTCGACCTTGGTCACGGCCTGAAGGCGACGCACAGTTTCTCGAGCAAGCCGGAAGGTGGATATACCGACTACCACCATAAGATGACGAGCTACGCGAACATCATTGCGGGCCCGGCGGCAGTGCTGAAGCCCGGCGTGACAGCTCATACTTTTCGTGAGCCCGAGCAGGAGGAAGAGAGCGTGTTCAACTACGTCGAAACGGCGTCCGACCGCGTGGGTATCGGCGTGCTGACGGAGCGGCTCGTCAACGAGAAGATTGCCATCATCGGGCTCGGCGGAACCGGCGGCTACGTTCTCGATCTCGTCGCCAAGACGCCGGTTCGGGAAATCCGCCTGTTCGACAGCGACGAGTTCCTCACCCATAACGCGTTCCGCGCACCGGGTGCTCCGAGCCTCGAGGAACTGCGGGAAGCACCCAAGAAGGTTGAATACTTGAAGCGCATCTACAGCCGCATGCACCGCAACGTCGTGGCCCACGACACCGCTCTCGGCGCCGACAATCTCCACCTTCTCGACGGCGTTACCTTCGCATTCCTCTCCCTGGACGCGGGGGAGTCGAAGCGGTTGATCGTGGAGAAGCTCGAATCGATCGGCGCCGCATTCATCGATGTCGGCATGGGTCTTGAGCTCGACGATGGATCTCTCGGCGGCATCCTGCGGGTCACCGCCAGCACGCCGGAGAAGCGAGACCATGCGCAGCAACGCATCTCTTTTGTTGGCGGCGGCGCCAAGGACATCTACGCGTCCAACATCCAGGTCGCGGATCTTAACGCCCTGAATGCCGTTCTCGCGGTGGTGAAGTGGAAGAAGATCCGCGGGTTCTATCGCGACCTCGAGCGCGAGCATCACTGCACCTACACCACCGACGGCAACATGCTGATCAACGGAGACCTCGCGTGATGCGGCACCACCTGCTCGAACATCGTTTCGTAAAACACATCCCTGAGCGCCTCCAGCCAGGCGTACTTTATGTTTCGATGGAATATGCGACATCGGCCCATAGTTGCTGCTGCGGCTGCGGAGAAGAGATCATCACGCCTTTCACACCGACGGACTGGAAGATGACGTTCGACGGCGAGACAGTCTCGCTTCGCCCGTCGATCGGCAACTGGACGCTGAAGTGCCGGTCGCACTATGTGATCGACCGGGGCAAGGTGATCGTAGCCGGTCCCTGGAGTGAGGAGCAGGTCGAGGCCGAGCGTCGTCGCGATCGCGCGGTTAAGGCCTGTTATTATGGCCAGCCGCCAAAGGTCGCGCCTGCCGTTCAGCCCACGCCAGCGAAAGTACAGCAGAGTCTCTGGCAGCGCCTCTGGGCGTGGATCTCGGGACGCACCGCAAAATAAACTTGTGAGTTACACTTCCGCGCGAGCATATCGCGCGGAAGTGTACTTCGAAACATCACCGATACCTCATAGAAAGATGCAGCTCACTCTGCACTCCGAGAGAATCATGCGTCTTCACTTAGGTCGTGCAAGGCGCCTCCGCGAGGATCAGCCCAGAAAGGAAAGCAGTATGACCAACTCAAGTCGGTCAACACTCGTCATTCATGGTCGCCTCGCTATGCGGGAAGCCCGCCTTGCTGCGGCCCGCGGCAGTTGTCACGGTCTCCAGATCATGTCCTTTGAGCAAGCTGCGGTGCGGCTTGCCGGGGGATTTGCACGGCCGATCGACGAAGAGAGCCTACGCGCGGCGATCCAAGCGGTCCTCCCCAATACGCCCATGGGCGAGCTGGAAAGCATCAAGACGCTGCCCGGCATGACGGGGGCAGCAGCGGACACACTGCACAAGGCTTGGCGCGCCGGCATCGATCTGCCTGCTCGGGCGGGTGAGCATCCGCGACTCGCAGCAATCGCCCGGCTGGAGACCGCTGTCCTGGATCAACTTCCTGCCGGAATGATGCGCCCGGTCGACATCGTCAACGCAGCTCTTAGCCGCATCGCCCATGCACCCGCGATCTTCGGTAAAATCGAGATCGTCGGATTGACAGAGCTTTCTCCGTGTTGGCGTCCGCTGATCAAGCAGCTGGCCGAACGCCTTCCGGTTCAGTGGACGGCCGGTCCACGCTCAGCCCCGGCCTGGCTGGCCGATAGCGGCGTCACTGTTGTGCAGAGCAAGGCGGAAGCGCCTTCGGTTCGGTCTATCAGCGGTGCGACCGCGTATCACGAAGCCATAGAGGCCATGCGCTGGGCTCGCACCTTGCTCGCGTCGGGCATCTCACCGTCTGAAATCGCAATCGCGACGGCTTCGCCAGCGGATTATGACGACCATTTCCTAGCGCTGCGCGCCGACGCCAACATCGATCTGCATTTCGTCCATGGTATCCGGGCGGTCGCTACACGCGAGGGACAGGCGGCTGCGGCCCTTGCCGACATCGTTGTGCGCGGGCTCTCACAATCACGTCTGCGCCGCCTTGCCGCGCTGTGCCGAGAATCAGCGCCATTGGAGACGCTTCCCGACGGCTGGCTACGCGTTCTGCCGAGCGATGCACCCTTGTCGACATCTGCCGCCTGGAACCGGCTGCTCTCGCGCCTCAAGCCAGAAGACTGGCCCGATGGCAAAGATCACGCACCAACGCTGCGCAAAGCGATTGAGCTATTGGCAAAGGGACCCGACGCCGCTCAGGAGATAGGCAATGCCTTCCTTAAAGGTCGGTCGTTGGCCATCTGGCGCAAAGCGCTGCTGGCGGGGCCTGCCGCATCTGTCGATGTCACGCTCGAGGCGTTGAAGCAGGATGACGGGCTCGAGGCTTGCGTGTCGGTTGCCTGGATGCCAGCAAGTGCTCTCGCGGCCTCACCCCGGCGCTTCGTTCGGCTGATCGGTCTCAACTCTTCTCGTTGGCCGCGCGGGATTGCCGAGGACCGGCTGATCCCGGACCACATCATCCCGACCGCCGAACTCGACCCGCTTCCAGTCAGCCTCGCAGATCGCAGGGACTTCGAAACAATTATCGCGACTACGTCCGGCGAAGTCGTCCTCTCTCGCGCCCGTCGCGACAGCGACGGTCGTCTCCTCGGGCGCAGTCCATTGTTCGCTGCTCATGGCGACGAAACGTACCTGCGTCGCAACGCCATCCCCGAGCACGCCTTTAGCGAAACCGATCGATTGATGGCACGACCGCAGGAATTCGCCGCCAACACCCAAGCGATCACTGCCCGCGGTTGCTGGCGCGACTGGCGCGCGCCGGACATCACGTCCCATGACGGCCTCGTGCGGCCCGATCATCCGCTCATTCTCGCTGTCCTTGCGCGGACCCAGTCGGCCAGTTCGCTGAAGGCGCTGCTGCGCAGCCCGCTTGGTTTCCTTTGGCACTACGCCTTCGGCTGGCGCGCACCGCAGAGCAGCGCCGAGCCTCTCGTGCTTGACGCGCTCGCAGCGGGCGATCTGATCCATCTGGTGTTGGATTGCGCTTTGCGAACCCTCGAAGCGGCTGGCGGTCTGGCCTCCGCAGATGCGTCTGCGATTGAGAAAGCTGTCGCCGCGGCTGTGGATGCGGTCGCAATCGACTGGGAAAGTGAACGCCCGATCCCTCCTAAAGTTATCTGGGGCCGAACACTCGGTGACGTACGCCTTCTGTCGGCGCAGGCCCTCGCTTATGGCGATGAGCATCTGCCGGCAAGCCGCTCCTATAGCGAAGTTCCCTTCGGCGGATCCGAGCCCAAGTCGACGGCGGAGCTTCCCTGGGATGCAAGCTTGCCCGTCGTGATCCCGAGCACGGGCTTTGAGATTGCGGGCTATATCGATCGGCTCGACATTGCCGGCGACGGAAGCCGGGCGCTCGTTCGCGATTACAAGACTGGCAAGCCTCCCAAAGGTGAAATCCGACTGAATGGCGGACGCGAGCTCCAACGCTGCCTCTACGCCTTCGCCGTGAAGGCATTATTGGGCGACCAGGTCGCGATCAGTGCGTCGTTGCTTTATCCGCGCGAACCGCTCGAAGTTCGGCTGGATGACCCGGAAGCCATGCTGGCTGAAATGACGCAGTATCTGCAGGCTGCCCGGAACGCGTTTGCAAGTGGCGCCGCACTACCCGGACCGGATACGGGCGGTGACTACGACGACCTCGCATTCGCCCTGCCGGCCAATGCCAACGCAACATACTGCAAACGCAAGCAACCCGCCGCGACAGAGCGGCTTGGCGAAGTCGCTCTGGTGTGGGAGGCCGAATGATGACCATCATGCAAAGAACCCTCAATGATGACAGTGCCCGGCGCGATGCCATTAGCGGTCACGAGCGTTCCATCCTGGTTGAGGCAGGTGCGGGTTCGGGCAAGACAGCGGTTATGGCCGGGCGCATCGCTGTCATGTTGGCACAGGGTGTTGCACCTCGCGCGATTGCGGCGGTCACCTTCACGGAACTCGCGGCAAGCGAGCTCCTTTCCCGGGTTCGGGAGTTCGTCAGCGATCTTGCGGCGGGCAATATCGTACCAGAACTTCGGGTGGGGCTGCCAAACGGTCTGTCGCAGATGCAGCGTGACAATCTCATCGCAGCGAGCGCCGCGATCGACGAGATCACATGTTCGACAATCCATGGGTTCTGCCAGCGTTTGATCAAACCCTATCCGGCAGAGGCAGACATCGATCCGGGCGCCACGGTCATGGACCGGAACCAGGCCGACCTCACTTTTCTCGAAATAGTGGACGGCTGGCTTCGGGAGAGCCTGTCCGGCGACCAAGATGGCATCCTCGCCGAAATGGTTCTGCACAGCCCTGGCGAGACCGTCGCCCTGATGCACAGGGTTGCCGAAGCACTCCGCCGGCGCAGGAGCCTCATCGCTCCGGCGGTGACACCGCTTGCCATGCATTTGGAAGCGTTTCGGCAGGCGGCTGATAATTTCTCCACCTTCATGCAGGCCGCCAGCGCCCGCGAGGCGGAGACGGAGGTCTATACGGCACGCTTTTCCGAAATGGCTGCGCGCTTGCCCGCTGCGTCGAACGCGGAAACGCCTGCCGGATTGGTCGGGCTGCTGGTCTCGCGTCCACATCCCGACCTGTGCACCAAGGCTGGTGACTTCTCCTCCTATCGTAAGAAGGGCAAATGGGCGGCGGCGGCAAAACAGGCCGGGCTTTCCAAAGCCGACGCCGACCGGTTGAATGATGCCGCAGAAGGCTTCTTTGACGCCTGCTGCGCTACGTGGACCGCCCTCCTTCAGGCTGCGTCGGGCCAGGTGCTCGCGGCGCTGATCGATGAAGCACGGCCGATGTTGGAGCGGTATCGCGAGCACAAGCGCGCCAGCGCCCAGCTCGATTTCGACGACCTGATCTACGCCGCACGTGATCTGCTGCGCGATCATGAGGCGGTGCGACAGGCGCTCGGGCAAAGGTACGCGAAGGTCCTCGTCGATGAGTTCCAGGATACCGATCCGCTTCAGGCGGAAATCTTCTGGCGGCTGTGCGGTGACCCCGTGGAGGATCCGCGAGATTGGGTCAGCTTCCGGATCCGGCCCGGCGCGCTCTTCCTCGTTGGAGATCCCAAACAGGCGATCTACCGTTTCCGCGGCGCGGATGTCGGCGCCTACGTCCGGGCGCGGACAGCCTTTTCAGGTCAGGATGCGGACGGCCTTGTGTCGATCTCGACCAATTTCCGATCCTGCGCCTCGATCCTCACATTCGTCAATGAGCGCTTCGAGGCGATCCTGTCAGCGGACGGACAGCCCGGCTTCACCGCACTCGATCCCTTCCATGACGATCGCGGCGGCGTCTGCGTCGCCGCGATCGACATCGCCGTCGCCGACGAGAACGGCAAAGCCAGCGCCGAACAGCAACGCGATGCCGAAGCCGATGCGGTGGCTGAGCTGTGTGCCCGGTTGATCGGTAGCCATCCCGTCCTGGATCGCAAAGCCGGCGCGGAACGCGCCTGCCAGCCGGGCGACATCGCTCTTCTCGCACCGACCGGCGCAGATTTGTGGCGTTATGAGGAAGCCCTTGAACGGCATGGCATACCGGTGGCAACGCAAGCCGGCAAAGGTCTGTTTCGCCGGCAGGAGGTTCAGGATCTCCTCGCACTGACCCGGGTGCTGGCCGATCGCCGTGACACTCTGGCACTGGGGGCGCTGCTGCGCGGCCCACTGGTCGGACTCAGCGAAGAACAATTGCTGGACGTCGTCTGGGCGCTCCCCCGATCCGAGGAGGAACCTCAGCGAATCCCCCGCCTCGACCTCAGTGTCGACCCGGCGGCAATCAGTCATCCGCTGGCGCGCGATGTCATTGAAAAGCTGCAGGCGCTTCAACGACGCGGCAACAGCACTACGCCGCACGAGCTGCTTTCGCAGGCCGTGGATGTCCTGCGCTTGCGTCCCATTCTACTCGACCGCCATCGGGGTCAGGCCGAGCGGGCACTCTCCAATGTCGACCTCTATCTCAGCCTCTCTAACAGCTATGCGGTGCGCGGCCTCCGCGCCTTCTCCGAGGCGATGACAGCGGCCTGGACCGACGAGGCCCGGGCGGTTGAGGGCCGACCCGACGCGCAGGAGGAAGCCGTCGCGCTCTTCACCATGCATGCCGCTAAAGGTCTCGAATGGCCGGTCGTAATCCCCATCAACACCATGACCGGCGTGATGGCACCTGACAGCGCGGTGATTGATCGGCAGAACGACACTTTCTACTGCCCTGTTCTCGGTGTCCCGCCCTCTGGCTATGACACGGCGCGGCAAGCCGAGAAGGCCGAGTTGGACCGCGAACGTGTCCGTCTCTGGTATGTCGCTGCGACTCGAGCCCGTGAGCTGCTGATTTTGCCGCGCCTCGACGTAACGCCTTCGAAGTCTGCCTGGATCGGTCTTGTCGATCTGTCACTCACAGGACTTGCCGCGCTGGACGCATCGCATTTATCGCCTGATCCGGTCGTGGTGGCCGGCGGCCACGGCAACAGTCAGACCCGGGAGACTTTCGCCGCTGAGGCCGGCGCAATCGCCGATCGGCAGATGCGATTGAAATGGCTTGCTCCGAGCCGTGACGAGAATTCGGCTGGAGCGCTCTTGCAGGAGGAGGAAGCCGATATCTGGACCGGCTCGGATGATGATGCGCCGCCGGAGCTCGTCGCTTCGTCCACCGTGCAGGGTGGCCGCGAGCGCGGGCTCGTCCTTCACAAGCTTATGGAAGAAGTAGTGACCGGCGAAACGGGCGACTCGCCCGCGGCACTCTCTGCGCGAGCCGAGGAACTCGTCCGTGCGCTTGGCAAGGTTCCGGTCCCCGACCCGACCGCCGGGCTTTCCCCCGAGGAGTTGGCTGGTTGCATCGAACGGACCTTAGGGTTGCCCGAAATCGCAGCCCTACGGCCAGCACTGTCTGCGGAGTTTCCCGTTTATGCGCTTCGCGAGGAAGACGCTGAACTTGTCGCAACGGCGGGCATCGCCGATGCGCTGACTGTTGGTCCTGGGGGCCGGCCAGCGGTGGTCATCGATTGGAAAAGCGATGTAACTCCCGATCCCAGAACACTCGATCATTATCGGGCGCAGGTCCGTGCGTATCTCGAAATGACGGGAGCAGAACAGGGGCTGATCGTCCTGATGACGAGCGCGACGGTGATCGCGGTCACGCCAAATGTCCCCTCCCCTCCATCCTAACCGCGGGGGCCTTCCATAGCCTGCCGACCTTTCATCAGGCCAGTTCTAAAAACCGTTACCACTGCCGCGGCAGGAACGAGCCATCTGTTCCCCTCAGTGCTTCAGACAGAATTTACATGTCCTATCTTGCCTGGATTGATTTCGACCCCGAGGAACGGCGACGGGCTCAGACCCTCATCGATCTCTTCAAACAACCTGAAGCCCGCGATGAACTAGGTCTGGGAACAGTGCGAGATGGCCTTGCCGATCTGCTTTTTCCGGGCACCAGTACGATCCAGACGCGGCTCCGCTATATGCTTTTTATTCCATGGATCTACCGCGAAGCGCAAAGTCGAAAGGCGACGCAAGCGGAGCGGACGAATGTTGCGCGGGACCTGGAATTCCGGTTGAGCGAAGCTCTGCTTCGGGGCGACGAGACGATCGGCGTGATCGGCCGTGACGCAGGCCGAAACCTCAAGCGGCTTGCCTCAAGCGTCTACTGGGCAGGTCTCAACACCCTCGGCATACGCACACTGGCGGGCTCCCAAGCTACCTTCCTGTCCTATGGTCCGGAAAGCCTCAAGGACCACGATCTGAAATTGTGGGCATCAAGCCTGCCCAAAGCGCCCGGAGATTTGTTTGATGAGGCAACATTTGCGCTGACGGTGGAAGAAGCGGATTTCCTGCGAGATCGCATCGCCGGCAATGCAAAGCCAACGCTTCTGAACGAGCTTGCGCGCACGGGTGAGTCTTACACTCAGGATTGGCCATGGCAGGTGAGCGAAGGCAGCATCTCGAAATCAAATCGTGCGATATTGCGACACGCAGAAAGGTTCTCCGGCGTGATGTATGGCGCCAGTCTGTTCTACAATCTTTTACTGGCGCTGCGCGCCGTTGCACGGCCAAATGCCAAAAAACATGCAGATGCTCCAGCCCTCGTGGAGCACTATCGGTCGCGCCTTGAAGACTGGGTGGCGGAGCTCGATCATCTGAATTTGGACGAGTGGGATCTTGACGATCTTTTCAGTCTCATTGGCAAAACCAGCCACAGTCTAACGAAGTCGTCCCGTGACTTTATCCGCAGCTGGGCATCTATCGCGCGGGACGGCGCAGGTCGGTTGGAGGCAGACAGTACCGCGATCGAGCTTCTAAAGCACCGGGAACATGGCCTGAAGCGGTTGAAGGCGCGTCTGCTGCACGATGCGCCACTTGAGAGATGGTCAGGCGCCTCTGGCGACGCCCGTCTCGATTTCAGATGGGGTATTTCGAGAAGCTATCTTGGGGAGCTCGCCGATGCCGGCTGAACCCGTCTTCAACCCTGAGAATCGCGAACTCTACACATCTCTTATGCGTGCGCCCGATCACTATCGGTTCGATAACGCCGTAGCGACCACCTACTCGCTTGACTTCGAAACAGCACTTACCATTCCAATCGCCATCGTTTTCCGAGACGCCGAGAACCGTGAAGAAATGTTGCGGAGCCCGCTGGCCCTGCTGCAAAGCGTCGAGCGAATGGCCGGCAGGATGGCCATATACTGTGACCGGGGCCGCATCAAGGAAGCGCGCCCGAATGCAGCGCGGCTGATGGCGCTTTACGAGAAGACGATAATCGAGGTTTCGGCTCCAGAGGGCGGTGCATTCCATCCGAAGCTATGGTGCATCCGTTTCCAGCCGGAGCAAGAGGGACAGCCCACGCGAATGCGGCTCGCCATTCTCTCACGCAACCTGACCAATGATCGATGCTGGGACCTGGCTCTTTGCCTGGATGGGAAGGTCGGCGACGATATCAACGATGCGAACGAGCCTGTCGTGCAGCTTGTTCGTGCACTTCCAGGTTTGTCGAATTCGGCCAATCGCCCGCCGGCGCCAAAATTTCTTCCTTCGCTCGTGCGGGATCTCGAGCGGTGTATCTGGGACGATCTCCCTGCTGGCGCGAGCAAAGTCAGCTTCGCAGTGAATGGTTTGAAACCCGGCGCCTGGTCTCCGCAAAAGGGTGAACGCCTCGCCGTTCTCTCACCTTTCGTCAGCAGTGCCGCGCTTGCGCACCTGGCCAAAGGCTACGACGAGCCGTCAACCTGTCAACTCGTGGCACGAGCCGAGGAACTGGATTGTATCAAGCCTGACATTCGCGAGCTTTTTAGTATACGGACCCTCGATGACCGAGCGACACGTTATGAGGAAGAAGATCGGGACGACATAGGTTCTGCCGATCTTGAGGGCCTTCATGCCAAGGCCTACGTGGTGGAGCGTGGGTCGCGTCTGCACATTCACGTTGGCTCCGCCAATGCAACGAGCGCAGCACTGGTCCCTGGCCGCAATGGTCGTACGCAAAACATCGAAATCTTGGCAACCCTTGATGGCCCCAAAAGCCGCATGGGTTCTATTGCCGATACACTGTTTTCGGATGAGTTTCAGCGACTTCTCGCACCCTATGTGCCGTCTGACCCGCCCGAGCAGGATGCTGCTGCAGCTGCTGAAAAGCTCCTCGAAAATTTGCGCACCAAGATCGCAGCACTGCCTCTGGATCTCCACTGCACACAACTTCCTGACAGCATCGGGCTCGAATTGGCGGTATCCGGCAACGCGTCGCCGATCCAGACACCCGCGGGAGTGAGATGTTTCGTTCGCCCCATTACGGTAGCGAATGAACAGGGATATGACGCCGCGTCTTTGCTCTCCGGCATGGCGCCGAGAATGGCTGTAAGCACCGTCCCTTTGAGCGACGTCACACGTTGGCTTGGAATGCGACTCCTCGATGAGGGCACAGGCGTCGAGATTGCGTTCACGTTGGGCGCCAGGCTCATCGGCCTGCCTGAGGGCCGGGATGCTGCCGTCCTGCGAGCGCATATTGCCAATGTTGAGAACTTCTTTCGCTATCTGAGCTTGCTTCTCGGAAGTTTGGGTGAAGGCAGCTTCCTCGAAAGCGAAACTGCGGGTGAGGGCCAATGGCTTCGACGGCTCGGTCAAGGTGGAAACGCCTTGCTGGAGCCGATGGTGCGGGCCCTTACACTCGATGGCGGTGAACTCGCCGAGATCGATCAGCTCATCAAGCGCCTTGACGATGGTGGCAAGAGCATTGTCCCCGAGGATTTTCTTCAGTTGTGGGCCAGCTTCGCGCCGATTGTAGCCAGCAAGAGAACCCGAAAATGACCTATCAAGCGGAAGAGCATTTGAAGCTCCTCAAACCTTTTCAGCGGGCCACAGTCAATTATGTGTTTCGGCGTCTGTTTACTGATGCGCTGCCCACGGGGCAGTTTCTCGTCGCCGATGAGGTGGGCCTCGGAAAGACCATGGTGGCCCGAGGTGTCATTGCCAAAGCAATCGAAGAGTTGACCGGCAACGTCGATCGTATCGACGTCGTCTACATATGCTCTAATCAGGCGATTGCCGAGCAGAACATCAAGTCGCTCAACGTCATTGGCTCGGCGACAAAACCTCTCAATACCCGCCTCACGTTGCTGCCGCTCGAAATTGAGCAAGAGGGCGGAATTGCGTCACAGCCCGTGAATCTTATCAGCCTCACCCCAGGAACAGCACTCGATCTGAAGTCATCATTGGGTACCGCAAAAGAACGGGTCCTCATTTACGAGATGCTGAGAAAGAGGCTCGGTATCCGGCACAGCGGCGTACAGCGTGTCTTCCGCGGAGGCGTCGTCAAAGAAAACTGGCCTGGCTGGACCAATTGGATACGCTATCAGAAAACCTCCGAGCAGATTTCGAAGAATTTCAACGCAGCCGTCGGAGACGAATTCATAGAACGGATTCGCGCAGCCGCAGAGCTGGCGAGGAGCAAGAAAAATCCAAACTATCCACCCGATCAGCGGCCGGCTGCCATGATTGGGGAATTGCGCCGTATCCTGGCACGAATCTGTGTCGATGCCCTGACCCCCGATTTGATCATCCTCGATGAATTTCAGCGATTCGCGGATTTGTTGCACGAGCACGATGAGCAGTTAGCTCCCGAAAAAGCAGCGGCGGCGGAGCTGGCGCGTGCGCTCTTTTCCTACTCTGGCGGCGACGGCTCGAAAGCTCGACTGCTGCTACTGTCGGCAACGCCATACCGTATGCTGACCTTAAATAGCGACGATCCCGAAGACGGCGATCACTACAGCGATTTCCTGCGCACCATGCGCTTTCTCTTTGGCGCAGAAGGTGGTGATGCGCGGATTAAAGAGCTGGAAACGGAGCTTATGAACTTCCGCCGCGCGTTACAGGCAATGCCAGAGACAAGTGTTCAAGCCCGCGTCAGGCGTGATCGCGTTCAACGCATTCTGGGGGAGGTCATTGCCCGCACCGAGCGCGTCGATTCCAGCGATGACCGCAATGCGCTGGTCAAGGAGAGCAAGCCTGAGCTGAGGATCGAGACGGATGATCTTAAGGAGGCGAAGGTGATTGCCCAGGTAGCAGCGCTCGTCGGTGCGCCGGGTATAGTTGAGTATTGGAAGTCGGCGCCGTACCTCCTCAATTTCATGCGTGACTACAAGCTCCGGCAGAAGTTACAAATGGTGAAGCTCCGGCCAACGAATGAACTCCGCCACGCAATCAAAGCTGCCACTCCGTTCCTCATCAGCAAGGAGCAGGTCGAGAGCTACGAGGAGATACCGCTACGCAACGCCCGAATGCGCGTTACGGCGGACACGGCCTTTCAGCATGGGCTTGATCGCGCATTGTGGGTACCTCCATCTCGGCCATCATATGGCGCGCAGGTCCCGGCAACGAAGTCGCTCATATTTTCTGATTGGTCGATGGTGCCTGACGCGATCGCCGCCCTTCTTTCGCATGAAGCAAGTCGCCGCATGGGTATGACGACCGACCTGGTCAGCCGCACCAGCCGTCCGATCGGCATCGAGGAGATGATGCCAATTCTCTGCCCCTCCCCTACCCTGGCGGCGTGGGTTGACCCGCTGGCCTTGGAGCGCCGGTTTGGACATGCGTCAAGCTATGATGACCTGCACCTCCAGGTCGTCGAAGTGCTCACCGAGCGAATCGGTAAAAAGCGACTATTACGCCTGGCCGAGAGATCCAATCGCCTCCTGCCGCTCACACTCGAGGAAGAATTAGGGACCGGCGTTGACTGGGGAAGGGTCGGTGCGATCGAGTATGAAGGCCATGATGAACACGGGGCGATGGCGCGCGCCATCGAGGTAATTGGAAACGCACTCGAGGCCGAAGATCATCTTGACGACGGAGACGTCAACGAAACCTGCGACAAGCTCGCAGAGTTTGCCCTTGGGTCCCCAGCGACCTGCGCACTTCGCGCGTTGGGCCGCCTTTGCCCGGAGCTACCTCTGAACGACCCTGTCCTCGTCGGGGCAGCGATGGCGATCGCTCTCGGATTTCGGAGCTTGTACAATCAACCAGAGAGCAGGGCGTTGTTAGGAGAAACATCGCCCCTGAATTACTGGAGCCAGGTCAATGCGCATGCAGCGAGATACGACTTGGCAGCTGTCTTGGATGAATACCTCCAACTCGTGATCGACGCTGAGCACGCCATCGAATTGGACGCCGGACAACGCGCAGCTCTCATCGCCAAAAAGGTTGTCGCAGTAGTCGCATTGAGGCCAGCCCAGATAACGCTGGATCACTGGACAGCGGGACGCTCTCGCTTGCACGATAAGACCTTTGAAGTGCGGGCGCGCTTTGCGATGCGGTTTGCGACAAAAGCCGAGGATGAAAAAGGTGTTCGCCGTACGACGCTCGTGCAGGCTGCGTTCAAGTCGCCTTTCCGTCCGTTTGTTCTAGCGTCAACCTCGATCGGCCAGGAGGGTTTGGATTTCCACCCTTATTGTGCCCGCATCGTCCATTGGAATCTGCCCCGTAATCCAGTCGATATTGAGCAGCGCGAAGGCAGGGTTCACCGCTTCAAGAATCACGCGGTCCGCCGCAATATCGCTGCCAAGCTTGCTGAATTTGCGACCTGCGGCGATGCGCGTCTCGCACCATGGGAAAGCATGTTCGAAGCCGCTCGGCAGCATGAAATCGCGCAAGGTCGCCCTGGGGATATCGTGCCCTACTGGCTCTACCCCGGCGACACACAAATTGAGCGGGTTGTTCTCATACCCCCGTTTAGCAGAGAGGTTGATCGCTACGAGAATCTGAAGAAATCTCTCGCGACCTACCGACTTGCCTTCGGACAGCCCCGTCAAGATGAACTAATCAACCTTTTTTCCGCCTTCGGATCAGAGGTGATCGCGGAGTTGGGCAATCTGCAAATATCGCTCAAACCGCGGCTCGCTACTCGTAGCCCACCTTCAATAGATTCTATATGACCCGTCGATCGCCGCCGAAACCATAGTTCGGCCTTTCCAAGAGGCCGTCCACAGCGCCACGGTTTCCTACTCCGACAAGCCCGTTATTCTATCAGTCGCTGCTATTCCCGGTGAAGCTCGGCCTGTCGATGGTGCTGGCGTCGACGGCGATGCTGGTCCGACCAGTGCTGGTGGCCGAACGGCCGAGACAACCGGCATCACGCAATAAAGGACGCGTCGTCGTCTGTTTCGTTTTCGCCGCCATCCGAGGCGGCGACTTCGTTTTGAACGGCATGTCGGCTGAGCAGGCCGGCGTCCTCGAGCGCTTCGATGTTCGGCAGGTCGCGCAACGTCTCCATGCCGAAGGCGGAAAGAAAGTGCGGCGCCGTCACGTAGGTGTATGGCGCACCGGGCGTCGGGCTGCGCGGCCCGGAGCCGATAAAACCCGCGCCACGCAAATTGCCGATGGTGTCGCGGCTGACCTCCTTGCCAAAGATCTTCGACAGTTCGCCACGGGTCACCGGCTGGAAATATCCCACCGCCATCAGCACCATCGCCTCGAACTCGGAGAGCGCCGCCGCCCCTCCCCGCGTCGGCGTCGACAAGGCCCGGATCGTTTCGGCGAACCGCGGTCGGGTGCGATGCTGCCAGCCGCCGGCGACCGATACCAACTCATACGGTCGGTCCCGCAATTCCTCAACGAGGTCGTCGATCAGCAGATCGATGCTGCAGTCTTTTCCCACTACCCGCGCCAGCGTCTCGCGGCCGACCGGCTCGGCCGAAGCAAAGATCACCGCCTCGACCCGAAGCATCCATTCCCGCCAACGCAGTTCCGGCGGGAGGTCCTCGAGCTCGCGGTCGTACAGGACTTCCTGCTGTCGCTCCTTGGCCTGTCGCCGACTGGTTGTGGTTGCGCTCATGCCAGCCACCTCACAACCCGAATATCCGGAAGGAGGAACGGCCGGAGAGCTCCCGCACCGCCTCGAAACTTTGCAGCCGCTCGAACAGTCGGTTGGCCGCCGAGCGGGACAGGGTGCTGCCCGGCGCCGAAGCTGCGATCGCATCCTCGTTCAGCAACTTGCGGATCACCGGCTCGGCGCCCTTGGTCCGGACTTTTGGCAATACTTCCAGCAGCCGTGCGGCCCGACGATCGATCTCGTCGGCGGAACGGAATGCGGTCTCAACGCCGTCGACCAGCGCCAGGCAGATCGCTTTCGGATAAGCCGCCTCGTTTGGCCGCACGCGACCGCGACCGCCTATGGTGCAGAACGCCGGGCCGAAACGCTCAGCAACAGTAGCGGCACGGGCTCCGGCCAGTTTAGCTTTTGCGCCAGCACAAGCTCGGCGAGGCCAAGAGCCAGCACCTCGGCGTCCGGGCGAACGGCAGAGATCGCCGTTATCAGGTCCGCCACCGCGAAGGGTGCTGCTCGCCCGGACTGGACGCCAGAATCGATCATATCGGGGATTGAGGCAAGGCTGTCGTCCCACTTCATCCCCAGCAACGCGGCCAGCTCCTTAACGAAGGGTGTAGTGACCGTCCCGGTTCGGCGCCCCAGCATTCGTGTGGCCCAAAAAAGCTTGCCGGCTGGTCCAGGATCGTCGCCCGTTGCCGTCAGCAGGGTGGCGTCACGCAACCCGTGTTCGTCCTCGCTGCGACCGAGCGTTCGGGCAGCGACAGCGGCGGATTTCAAGGCAAGTCAATCGCGCCAGCAACCAAGCCAGGGCGGGTCCACACGGATCAGATCGTCAAGTGATTTCAGGGCGATACCGGCGGCAAAGGCGGCGTGGGATTCACTGATGTCGCGGCCGTGCGACACCGCCCAAGCCGGAAGACGGTGAGGCCATATCGATGTCGTTGGAGCGGCGGGCGCGAGCGAATCCATGCGCGGGAGCTTAAGCCAGACGCGCGGTTGTTACCAGTGATAAGGTTCAAAACCGCATGGCCTGTCGACGACTCAAAACGTCCGATAATGTTGCATTATCAGACATTTATGCAGAGGCATAAGGCATGCTGGCGATCAGCTAGTCACTTAGCCGGCTACATTATTGCGATCCATTTTAGCGCTTCAGCGCGTTAACCCAGCCTTTACCGATCTGCCTTAGCAGCCCACGCCTTCTATAAAGATAGACTGCAAGGAATACCGATGGCCAACTCAACTCCAACCTCGCCAGAAACTTTCCAACGTAAGAATTCCAGGTTCTGCGAAATGCGTCTTTCGCCTCTGCTTCAGCCTCGCTCGATCGAGAACCTATCAAGCTACATGCTTGCGCTGATCGGCCACCGTGCTTACCCGCCGATGAAATCCGGTAAGCTCGATTGGCAGGAAATCGCCCTGGCCTGTGACCTCTCGGCCGAACTCACTGCGGAGGTCAAAAGAACAGCACAACATGGATTCGATGCGATTGCCGATGGCTCGCAGCGAGCAAGCCCAATGACGCGGCAGGACATCGATCGGCGGAAAAGCAGAAACCCGCGCAGCGCCTCCCGCGAAACCGGCAAGCCGCAGCGAAACTGGCCGCCCCCGTGATGAAGCATTCGGCGAAAACCGGCCCCAAGCCGGCGCCGATCGAGGACTTTCCAAACCCGCTATTCGATCGGTGGGAGGACCCGGTCTCCTTCCAGGCAGCGTTGGAATTGCATATGCGCCGGTTTGGAGAATCCTATTATTACTTGCATCGTGCCATCATTCGCCCTGACGAAACATTCGACAACAAGACCATCCTCTCATGGTTGAAGGGCACGAAAGTGCCGCGGACGATCGACAGCCTTGAGGTTCTCGGGCGCATCGAGCGGCGTTACCGGCTGCCATCCGGTTACTTCAGGGCCAAGCTTCCTTATCAATCGCGCTCCGCCTCGGGTCATGATCTCGGCGACGACATCTCACCGGCCGAGCGTCGGCGGCTCGCCTGGCACCTCCCCGACAATTTCAACTCCCTGCCCTTCACCAAGCGCGAGGAGGTCCTCGAGTGGGTTCGGCGCGTCATCATCAGCGGTTCGACCGACTATCGGCGCTTCCAGGCCGCCGCATCGAAGCAGCGCTATGCAATCCGCTTTCCAGCCATGGCCTATGGCGGGCGAGCTGACATCAGGTCACTTAAGCAGACGCTCGCGCAATCTTTTGCGACTGCGGGCGATATCGAAGATCCAGATATTCTCTCGGGAGTCATCGAGGCCCCTCCCCGTCTCGCCATGGAAATGGCGGATTTGCTCGTGTTCAAGACCGCCACGCTGACGACAATCGGTTTTCAGCGCAATGGCGTCTGGGGCGAGGAGACTGCCTCGCAAAAGCTGGAGCACCTTGGATTAATGTTCGGCGCATTGGTGGCCTCGCCCAACGGCGAGATTGCTGGTCGCGGTGTACCGCTTGGCGCATTGACCTTCGGAATGCTCGTGTTCCCCGGCATCTGGGACTGGTATTTGCAATGGCGGGAACGCCGCCGTGGCTTCTTCACTGCCTGGGAAGCCGATATGCTGAGCATATCGCTGTCACTGACGCGAGAAGAAACAGGATGGCTGCGCCAGCACCCGGAGTTGATAGAGCGAGTTGTGCCAATCGAAGGGTTGGTGACGGCGGAGGAAATCGCATTTGCCAAACGTGACTGGCACGCATGCTGTGACGCCTTCCACAAGCATGCCCGTAATCGCATCAAGGAAATCCAACGTGTGATGCGCGTGCATCGCGATCCGTTCGAGCCGATCATGTGCGTCCTGGAAGCGCCCAGCCCGCTCGCAGAATACCGCAAGATCACCGATGAGATCCTCATGAGAATGCCAGACAAGGATCGTTACCCTAGGGCAGCGGCGGAGTCGGTGCGGTCATTTCTGATGCTGCGTCTCGGCCTGCATCTGGGACTGCGACAGAAGAACCTTCGACAACTGTTGCTGTGCCCGCGCGGCCATTTTCCGACCTCGGAACGACGTCTTGAGGAGATGCGGCGTGGCGAGCTTCGTTAGAGCGAGCGCGATCAAGGCTGGGAAGTCCTGATTCCGGCAAATGCCTTCAAGAATGCGCACTCGTCGTTCTTCGGATCGAAACCATTCCGCCTGGTGCTCCCCGACCTCCTCGACCTGTATTACCATATTGGTGGCTACATCGATCGTCATCGGGGGGTGCTTCTGGGTGATGGCAAGGATCCCGGCACATTGTTCGTCAAAACGGTGAAGCAGACGAGCACGGACGCCGCATATGACCAGACCACCTTCTATGAGGCATGGCGGCTGACAATCCAGCGCTACGGCATCTATAATCCCTACACTGGCCGGGGCGCATTGCCTGGCTTGCTTCCCCATGGACCGCACAACGTACGCGACGTGCTGGCCACGCATATCCTGAAACTCACAGGCTCCTATGAGCAGGCGAGCTACGCGATCCAGGATACCCCAGATATGATCCAGCAGCATTATGGCCACTTCCTGCCTCAAGATAAGGCGGCACTGGCAGCTCGCATTTTGAACCAGGTCTGGGAAGCCGCATAGAGGTGCGGCCGCCCGGCGGTTTTACTTATCTCCCATTGGGCGGCCGTCCTCGGGGCGCGTGCAGAATAGACAATTGACCGGCAACACAACCCATTGAAACTGTGTTTAATGCGGCATTAACCAGAAGCGATATCGCCGCTTACTTCCGTCATGGCTGTGGATTTCCTTTGTCATTATAACCATCGATAAGTACCTCTTATCGGAAGCGACCCATCCATCGGTGGCGCATACATTCTCTTAGCCTACGTGTCTCTCGCGTTACAGAGGTATCCGCTACGACATCCAAATCGTCAAACGTCAGGAGCATACGCCAGCGGTGTCGCGAATCTGCCGTGGACGATATCTAATGTTTCGCCTATCGATAGTGCAATGAAATCGTCTCTCGATCATATTCCGCTTCGCAAACAACGTGAGCTCGAACGCGCTCTGCAAATTCTACATGAGGAATTCGAAGACGTGCTGAGGGACGGCACGGCAGAGTTCAAGAAACGTGGGCGGATTCTGAAGATCATCCTTTTCGGATCATACGCCAAGGGGGGCTGGGTGGATGAGCCCTTCACCATCAAAGGATACCGGTCGGATTTCGATCTCCTGATCATCGTCAACAACCGCAAACTCTGCGAGTTCGCCGAATATTGGTACAAGGCAGCAGGCCGATTGATCCACGACAAGTCGATCGAGACGCCGGTGAGCTTCATCGTCCATTCCAGGCGCGAGGTGAACTCCTACCTCAAGGAGGGGCAATACTTCTTCTCCGACATCCGCAAGGAAGGGATTGTTCTCTACGAACTCGACGATGAACCTCTTGCGGAGCCGCGGCCGCTCTCACCGGCGGATCGCCTGCGTGTTGCGGAGGAGCACTTTGAAGACCGATTCGTCGCCGCAAAAGAATTCTCTGAGTGGGCGGACTACGCTCGCACGAGGCAACAGCGAAAACGCGCCGCATTCGCGTTTCATCAGTCTCTAGAACAGGCTTATTCCTGCGTACTCCTGACGCTGACGAACTACGGCCCACCTTCCCACAACATCAAATTCCTGCGTTCGCTTGCGGAGGAACAGGACCGGCGCCTGACCGAAGCTTTCCCCCGCGACCAGCATCGCGAGCGTGCGTGGTTCAACACCCTAAACGAAGCATATGTGAAAGCGCGGTATTCGAAGCATTTCGAGATCAGTGAGGAGGCCCTCGCCTGGCTAGGGGAGCGGACTGCTATCCTACTGGAGTTGGTCAAGGCAGTGTGCTCTCGCCATTTAGACGGCCTGAAGCGCAAGGGTGCTTAGAATTGGCCGACGGCCGACCCCTTTTTAGAAACCGTGAAGAACTAGCGCCTGCCGCTATCGACGGCGCCAGTCACGCCAGCGCTAAACAGAAAGTCGGCTGATCGGCTCAACAACGAACACACCTCAGAACTGAACGTGTTCGCGCAGTTTTCCTGCCTCAGACGCAGGTCTGCTCATAGGCCGAGAAGCTGGCGCCAAGGGCGGCATGCACTATCGCGGCGATGCACCAGAGCCCACCCATTCCCGATCGGATTACTTAGCGAACAATCAAGCTGGCAAGCCAGCGCTGCAAGACAAAGCCGAGCGGCTTGCAGACCGATGCGCACGACCTTCCCTTGCTGCCTTCTGCTCTACTGTTGAACCTTGCGGCTCCGGTACGTCTGATACAAATCGGACAGGTTCTCAGCGAGGAAATCTCCGAAACCCACGGCGTCTTTGGCCTTCAAAGCGAGTGTGTACGTCCGCCCGTCGCTCTTTAAATCAACGGCGACCGACTTGTCCTCTGAAACCCATTTCGCAGCGCGAACCCGTTTTGGAGACGCCACCCGGCCCGAGGTTTTGACATGCGCGAGCAAGGCGTTGAAACGATCATCCCCTTTTTTTTCGCCGAATTCTTCAGACTTTAAGAAAGCGAGCGCCTTCTCCAGATTTGTCGGCCGTTCCAACAACGCCTTCAGCTCGTACCAGCGATCCCGGCCAATGCCCTTCGCGGCGCCGACAGCGTCGAGCACCTCACCAGGCATACTCGCCACGGCCAGCATTTTCGATAGGGTGGCCCTGTCCAGGGAGAGCGCAGAAAGAATGATCGCGTTGTCGCCATCGACATGAAGCCGTGCGATCTCGCTTGCAAACATTGCCTTCTCAAAAAAGGACAGGTTGGCACGCGCCGAATTCTCCTGGCCTTGAGCAACGAGATGATCGCTGTCCTGAAGCTCCTTGACGACAGCGCGCACTTTTCTTCCGAGCTCCATCGCCGCACGCAGCCGCCGGTGGCCAAATACGACCATGTAGCGTCCCGACGCCTTCGGATGTGGACGCACGAGAATGGGACTGTCCTGACCTCGGTCCCGGATTGCCGAACGCAACTCCGCAAACTCCTGCTCGTCATCTTCGATGCGATCCCGGACAAAGGACGGATCGACCAGGTCGGGTTCCAACTCAACAACGGTTTCGCCTTCCAGCAATCGGTCCGCGCGAGCCGCAATCTCGTCGATAGAGCTCAGGATCGATTTGGACGCTCCCTTGATCGTATAGTCGAGCACCGCGCGGCTCTCATCGAGGCCTGCGTTATTCATGACATTCATGAACGGGTTCTTGCGAGCCATCCTGTTATCCCCGAAAATCCGATATTAGCTTGTTTGGACTGGTTAATTTGCCGATTTTGACGGCCGTCAACATCGCTATAGTCTTCCCCATGCCCTGTGGATCAAGCCCTGAATCTCGAAGTTGACGGCATCCATGCATTCGATGGCGCGATCGTAGGTTTCGCGCGTGAAATTGGTGCGATCCAGCTCATAAAGGGTGCGTTTCGTCAGGCCAGCATCCGAAATCGCCGTCGTCTTCACCATCTGGCTCTTGAGAATTTCTTCGGCCAGCATCGATTGCATAAAGCCGAGCATCTGGACTTGAGGAATATCTGAAGGTTCGAACCTGGTGATCAGGTAACGCAGCCAATCCATGCGCACATTGGCGCCAGCCGTCTTGATCGTTTTCGTGATGTTGCCCAGCATCAGCAGGAATTGCGACATCGACATCAGGTCCAGCATCTGCGGATGGACCGTAATCAATACGGACGTGGCGGCCGTAAGCGCGGTCAGCGTTAGATATCCAAGCTGGGGTGGGCAATCGACCACGACGACATCGTAGCGGCTGTCTACCTCTTCGAGCGCCTTCCCGAAGCGGGTAAAGAACCGCTTTCCTTCGGAACCAGCCTGCTGCATCGCCAGTGGCGTGTCGTACTCGTATTCCTGCAGTTCGAGGTTTGCAGGTACGATATCGAGGCCTGGAAAATTGGTAGGCAGTATGATGTCCGAAATGGGCTTGCGCTCATCATCGTAGCGGAGCGCATCGTAAAGCGACGGGTTCCTGTCTAGTTCGGGCTGAAAACCATGCAGAGCCGAAAGTGACGCCTGCGGGTCGAGATCGACCACCAGAACCCGGTGCCCCGTCAAAGCCAGATGCTGCCCAAGGTGCGCTGCGGTCGTCGTCTTGCCCGAACCGCCTTTGAAATTGACCACCGCAACGACCTGAAGTTTGTCGCCTTGCTTGCGGTGCGGAACATATCGCTTCGCTTCCGTCTTTCCCGTTCGGTCGAGAAAGAAGCGCAGCTCCATCATCTGCTGAGCAGTATAATACTTGCGGTTTCCCGACATCGTCGTTGGGGTTGGGCCCTTGCCGTCGAGATAGAGACGCTTCAGATTGCTGGGGGTGACGCCCAGATAGTGAGCAACTTCGGCCACAGAGAATTGACGAAGCGTCTTCCTCGCATCCGGCGGAAAATTCTCGAGACGCAATTGATCGAGCTTGCGCGATATCTCCGCGCCCTGCATCAGGATCTTGTCATCGAATTCGAATGACGGCAGCGAAGTGAACGCGTTCATGGTGCCTCTGGCCATTATGTCGATAGAATCGCCAAAATCAGCGAAACGTCGTCATTATCTGTGATTCTTGATTTCAGACAAGGATAAGGAGACAACGACAGGTTAAAAACGGTGGAACAATAGGACGAACGGATTCCCGCTCTCGAGGGAAGCGGAGAGGCGGCCAGTTGAGATGTGTTGTATTGACTGCCGTCAAAACGGGAGTTTTCGAAACACTTGCAACGATTTAACGAATCTCGCGGCCTTCGCCAGTATGATAGAGATCTCCCCTAAGCTAACCCGCGGTGCGCTACCATCAGTGCGCTTTGACAAGGGTCGTGCGGCGGCACATTCTCCTATTCGGGATTTCTCTGATATCTTTCGGCCGGCGATAGCGCGCCGTGATGACTGCTGACTTTCGATCAGGTTGCGGATGAAGACCCGGGTTAGGAGCGGTTCCTGCAGGTCTGATCCCGTGCGGGAAGCTCTATTGGGCCCGACCTTCCGCGGCCATGCCGGAATAGATTGCGGAACCGTGCGGGCGGGTCCCAACATTGCGCCAGCGATCGATCTGCGCGGGGCAACCTCGAAGCTTGTCCGCTTCAGCAGGACCGCATCACCTTCCATCCAATTGCCCACGCTGCTTCCGTCGTCGTTGAAAGGTCAGTGATCCAAGGGTGATCAGTAGGAAGGGCCGGGCTGGAGATCCTCGTCTCTCGACGACCAGACCCGAGGGCCATCGAGTTCAGCAGCGCGATCGCAAACGTATGCGAGCGGGAGCACTATCTTGGCAGGCATCGATCAACCGTCGACAATAGACGTCGCAGACCCTCAGCAGCAGAAAAGTAGCAGCTCGTTTCGCGTCGGCCGCCGCTAGCGGCAGCGCGTGGCAAGCAGCGTAGCAACGGGTCCTTCATAGGTGAGCTACTGACGAGCAATCCGGTTGGCGATGACGCGCATCAGGTCGGAATGCGATGGATGATGGCGACCATGCCGGCGTCTGCCCCATCGAAAGCCTGCCTTTCGGCCGTATCCGGCAGACTAGGGCCGCAATTGCACTCGTTAATCGGTCGGCGCCGCTCGGGCCGGGGCCAGTTCGTTATTGCGGCAGTTAGATAGCCATCGTAAAACGAATGCATTCATGAATTGCTGCAGTGGGCCGCACTCCCATTGGACTTTCCTCTGAGATATGATGGGGTCTCCTACGATCTGCGGCGACGCCGAGATGCACGCCATGTCGACTTTATTGGCTGCTTCGATGACGGGAGAGCGCGCCTTTCAATAGAAACGCACCATACGGAATGGCCGAACAGCGCCTGCCATGGGGTGCAGCGATTAGAGTGGACCGAACTGCCCGCACGGCCCCAGAACGGCGAGATTCTTGACACCCGTGTTGTTCGGTTTAATCATTGCCTTCTGGTATGGTTTGACTCCGAAGGCAGAAATCTCGGCCCACGACGTCGTAATGCTTGTCCTCCATGATCCAGCGAATCGCAGTAGCCCGGAAGCTCCAGCCGGTGTAACGGAAACGAATTGCCTCTTAACTTCGTGTTGGCTTCGCGTTTGCCGTTTTTTCAGCGGGTTAGCGAGTGGCTTGGTCTTTTCGGTGAGCATACACTAAGCTGCAGATTTCGCCATGACTGCAGGATTCCGAAGCGTCAAATTAGACCATATCGATGTTAGGCTAAAGAGCCTGTGGCCTAGAAATGGTCCAGCCAACAACCATGCCAGGAGCCGCCTCCCTTTCAGATATGCAGGGCGCTCCCTAAAGCTTTCGCCGCAGCTTCCATGATCGCCTCGCTGCGGGTCGGATGAGCGTGGATGGTCCCGGCGATATCCTCCAGGCGCGCGCCCATCTCGATCGCCAGTGCAAACGCCGCCGACAGTTCGGAAACCCCTGCTCCGACCGCCTGCAAGCCGATAACGAGGTTGGTGTCGGCGCGGGCGATGACGCGCACGAAACCTTCCTCCGAGACCATGGTCATTGCCCGCCCATTGGCGCTGAACGGAAACTGACCGGTGCGGATTTCGTAGCCCTGCGCTCGCGCCTCCGCCGGCGAGAGGCCGGCGGAGACGATCTCCGGATCGGTGAAGCAGATGGCGGGGATGCAGCGCTTGTCCCAGGCGCGTTTCTTGCCGGCGATGATCTCCGCCACCATCTCCCCTTGCGCCATGGCCCGATGGGCCAGCATCGGCTCCCCGGTCACGTCGCCGATCGCATAGATGCCGCGCATCGAGGTGCGGCAGCGATCATCGATCCTGAGATAAGGACCGGCGCGATCGAGATCGAGCTCTTCGAGACCGGATCCCGCCGTCCGCGGCCGGCGACCGACGGTGATGAGGATGCGGTCGGCCGGCAGGCTCTCTCGCCGGCCATCGGAGGTTTCGACCATCAATGCCTCACCATTGTCGGCAAGGCCCATAGCCTTCGCAGCCGTCAGCACACGGATGCCGCTTTCGGTGAGCTTGCGCATGACGGGCCGCACGAGTTCGGCATCATAGAGCGGCAGCACCTGCGACGTCGCCTCGACCACCGACACTTCAGATCCCATCTTGGCGAAAGCCATTCCGAGTTCCAGCCCGATATAACCGCCGCCGACCACGACCAGCTTCTTCGGCAGCTCCGTCAGCGACAGCGCCTCGGTCGAGGAAATGACGCGGCCGCCGAATGGCAGGTTGGAAAGCTCCACCGGGTCGGAGCCGGTGGCGATCACCACGGTTTCGGCGCGGATGATCTGCTGGCCGGTTTCCGTCTCGACCTCCACCGTCTTGCCGTCACGAAAGTGGGCGCGACCATGAACGATCTTGACCCGGGCTTTCTGCAACAGCCCCGAGACGCCGCCTGTCAACCGGCCGACGATGCCGTCCTTCCAGGCGATCGTCCTTGCAAGATCGATCGAGGCGCCTTCGACACGGATGCCCATCGGGTTCTTGCCAACGAGCATCTTTTGCGTGGCGTGGAACTCCTCGGCCGCATGGATCAGCGCCTTGGAAGGAATGCAGCCGACCGTCAGGCAGGTGCCGCCCGGCTTGCCGGCCTCGACGATGACGGTATCAATGCCGAGCTGCCCGGCACGGATGGCGCAAATATAACCCCCCGGGCCGGCGCCAATGACGAGGAGCTTGCAGACAATCTCTTTCATGGATCAGCTTTCGATGAAAATGAGCGCGGGCGTTTCGAGGAGCGTGCGGATGCGCTGCACGAAGGTCGCCGCATCCCAGCCGTCAATGATGCGATGATCGAAGCTTGAGGAGAGGTTCATCATCTTGCGCGGCACGAACTGGGTTCCATCCCAGACCGGCCGCGTGGCGATCTTGTTGACGCCGATGATCGCCACTTCGGGATGATTGATAACAGGCGTCGAGACGATGCCGCCAAGCGCGCCCAGCGAGCTGACGGTGATGGTCGAGCCGGAAAGTTCGTCGCGCGTCGCCGTCCCCGACCGCGCCGCCTCCGCCAGCCGGTTCATTTCGGCGGCGCAATCCCAGATGCCGCGTGCCTCCGCATGCCGCACCACAGGCACGGTCAGACCAGCCGGCGTCTGCGTGGCGATGCCGATATGCACGGCACTGTGGCGTGTGATGATGCCGGCATCGTCGTCGAAGGTGGCGTTGACCTGGGGCTGTTCGGATATCGCCTTGACCAGCGCCCGCATCAGGAAGGGCAGAACCGTCAGCTTCGGATGACCCGGCCTCCGGTCGCCGTTCATGGTGGCGCGCAGTTCCTCGAGCGCCGTCATATCGACTTCCTCCACATAGGTGATGTGGGGAATGCGCGAGGTAGACAGCACCATCTTTTCGGCGATACGGCGGCGCAGGCCGGTGAGCTTGATCTCCTCGGTCGCCGTCTTTCTGGCGAGACCATTCTTTACCGTTGCGGGCGCTGCTCCCTGAGACAGAAACTGCTCGACGTCCTCGCGCAGGATACGACCGGCCGGTCCGCTTCCCTGCACCTGTCTTAGATCGACGCCGCATTCCATGGCGAAAAGCCGCACAGAGGGGGCTGCCAGCGGCTTTTCGACCGGCGCAGGTGCCGGTGCGGGTGCCGGTGCGGGTGCAGGTGCAGGTGCAGAAACCGGCGCTGTGGGGACGGGCTTGGCAATCTCGGCCTTGGGCGTTTCGGCGACCGACGCTTGCGAGACCCGTGTGGGCTGAGCCTCGCCGGTTTCCCCTGCCGTTTCGATTCGCACCAGCGGCGCCTTCACCGCAATACGGTCTCCGATCTCGCCGGCGAGCCAGATGACGGTGCCGTTGACGGGAGAGGGAATTTCGACCGTTGCCTTGTCGGTCATGACGGCGGCGATCACCATGTCTTCGCGAACCGGATCTCCGGTCTTCACGTGCCATTCGACAAGCTCGGCCTCGGCGACCCCTTCCCCGACATCGGGCATCTTGATGATGAATTCGCCCATGGCTCAGGCCTCCATGACTTCAGCAAGCGCCCGCCCGACACGGCCGGGACCGGGGAAATAATCCCACTCCTGCGCATGCGGATAGGGCGTGTCCCAGCCGGCGACGCGCACGACAGGCGCTTCGAGGTGATAGAAGCAATGTTCCTGCACCAGCGACACGACCTCGGCGCCGAAGCCCGACGTCAGGGTCGCCTCATGGACGACCACGCAGCGCCCGGTCTTGGTGACCGATTTGACGATCGTATCGAGATCGAGCGGTAGCAGGCTTCTCAGATCGATCACCTCGGCATCGATACCGGCATCTTCGGCCGCGGCAAGCGCCACATGCACCATGGTGCCATAGGCAACCACGGTCACCGCAGAGCCGGCGCGCCGGATCTCGGCCTTGCCGATCGGGATGGTGTAGTGGCCGTCGGGCACCTCCCCCAGATCGTGTTTCGACCAGGGTGTGACCGGCCGCTCGTGATGGCCGTCGAAGGGGCCGTTATAGAGCCGCTTCGGCTCCAGGAACATGACAGGATCGGGATCCTCGATCGCCGCGATCAACAGGCCTTTGGCGTCATAGGGATTGGAGGGAACGATCACCTTCAGGCCGCAGACATGGGTGAACAGCGCTTCCGGGCTCTGGCTATGAGTCTGACCGCCGAAAATGCCGCCGCCGGTCGGCATACGCACGACGATCGGGCAGGTAAAATCGCCGTTGGAGCGGTAGCGGATGCGCGCTGCCTCCTGCGTCAGCTGGTCATAGGCGGGATACATGTAATCGGCGAACTGGATCTCGACGCAGGGCTTCAGCCCGTAGGCCGCCATGCCGATTGCCGTGCCGACAATGCCAGATTCGCTGATCGGCGTATCGAAGCAGCGCGTCCTGCCGTATTTTGCCTGCAGGCCCTGGGTGCAGCGGAAGACGCCGCCGAAATAGCCGACATCCTCGCCGAAGACCACGACATTGTCGTCCTTCGCCATCGAGACGTCCATGGCGCTGCGCACGGCCTCGATCATCGTCATCCTGGCCATGTCAGTACCCCGCCTTCTGCCGCTGGCGGCGGATATGCGTCGGCATCTCGGCATAGACGCCCTCGAAAATGTCGCGCACCGAAGGTCTGCCGCCGGCATGCAGCGTGCCGTGCGCCTCTGCCTGGCGCTGCGCCTCGATCACCTCGTCCATGATTTCGGCTTCCGCCTGGACGTGGCGCTCCTCCGACCATACGCCCTTGATGATCAGATGTTTCTTCAACCGCAACACCGGATCGCCGAGCGGCCAGGCCTCCGATTCCGTCTTCGGCCGATAGGCGCTCGGATCGTCGGAGGTCGAATGCGCGCCGACCCGATAGGTGACATGTTCGATCAGCGTCGGCCCGAGATTGCGCCGGGCGCGTTCGGCCGCCCAGCGGGCGACGGCATGGACGGCGAGATAATCGTTTCCATCAACCCTGAGCGCCGGAATGCCGAAGCCGAGGCCGCGGGCGGCAAAGGTGCCGGAGCCGCCGCGGGCAATGCCCTGGAAAGTGGAGATCGCCCACTGATTATTGACGATGTTGAGGATCACAGGCGCCTTGTAGGTCGAGGCAAAGACGAGCGCCGAGTGGAAATCCGATTCCGCCGTCGAGCCGTCACCGATCCAGGCGGCGGAAATGCGGCTGTCGTTCTTGATCGCCGAGGCCATCGCCCAGCCGACGGCCTGCACATATTGGGTGGCGAGATTGCCGGAGATGGTGAAGAAGCCGTGTTCCTTGGAGGAATACATGATCGGCAGCTGCCGGCCGTGCAAGGGGTCACTCTCGTTCGAGTAGATCTGGTTCATCATCTCGACCATCGGATAGTCATCGGCGATCAACAGGCCCGCCTGGCGATAGGTCGGGAAATTCATGTCGCCCTTGATGAGCGCCTTGCGGAAGGCGCAGCTGACAGCCTCTTCGCCGAGATGCTGCATATAGAAGGAGGTCTTGCCTTGGCGCTGCGCCATCAGCATGCGGGCGTCGAAGGCGCGCAGCTTCATCATGTTGCGCAGCCCGGTCAGCAGTTCCTCATCGGTGAGCGATCCGGCCCAGGGACCGACCGCCTCGCCGTCACGGTTCAAGACGCGGATGATCGAATAGGCGAGATCGCGGATATCCTCGGATGCGACATCGACCTCCGGCCGCGGCACGGAACCGGCCTTGGCGATCTTGACATTGGAAAAGTCGGGCTGGCCGCCCGGGCGGACGGCGGGTTCGGGGACATGCAGGCTCAAATGAGCGGAATCCACCATGTCTCTTCTTTCCTCCCTTTGCAGGCCGTGCGTCCCTCCCCGGAAACAGGGCCGGTACTATAGATTGCGGGCGATCACCATGCGCTGCACGTCGCTCGTTCCCTCATAGATCTGGCAGATGCGCACATCGCGGTAGATGCGCTCGACCGGGTAATCGGCCATATAGCCGTAGCCGCCATGGATCTGGATCGCATCGGAGCAAACGCGCTCGGCCATCTCGGAGGCAAAGAGCTTCGCCATCGAGGCTTCCGACAGGCAGGGCAGCCCGGCTTCCCTGAGGGAAGCGGCATGGAAGACCAGCTGGCGCGCCGCCTCGATCCGCACCGCCATATCTGCCAGCCGGAAGGCGACGGCCTGATGCTCAAAAATCGGCTTGCCGAAGGCGGTACGTTCCTTGGCGTAATCGCGCGCCGCCTCGAAAGCCGCCCGTGCCATGCCGACCGCCTGCGCGGCAATGCCGATCCGTCCGCCCTCGAGATTGGCAAGCGCTATTCGGTAACCTTCGCCTTCCGCCCCAAGCCTCAACTCGGCAGGGATGCGCATGGCGGTGAAGGCGATCTGACAGGTGTCGGTGGAATGCAGTCCGAGCTTTTCCTCGACGCGGATCACCTCATAGCCCGGCGTCTCCGTCGGCACGATGAAGGCGGTGATGCCCTTCTTGCCGGCATCCGGATCGGTGACCGCAAAGACGATGATGATATTGCCGTTCTTTCCCGAGGTGATGAACTGCTTGGCCCCGTCGATCACGTAGTCGTCGCCGTCGCGCCGCGCCCGAGTCTTCAGGTTCGAGGCGTCGGACCCCGCCTGCGGCTCTGTCAGCGCAAAACCGCCGATCCATTCGCCGCTTGCCAGTTTCGGCAGGAAGCGCTGGCGCTGCTCCTCGGTGCCGAATTTCAGGATCGGCACGCAGCCGACGGAGCTATGCACGCTCATGATCGTCGAGCACGGCCCGTCGCCGGCGGCGATCTCCTCGAGTGCCGCGGCATAGGCGAGAACGCCCGTATCCGAGCCGCCATAGGCCTCCGGCACCAGCATGCCGAGCAGGCCGAGTTCTCCCATCTCCTTGAGTTCTTCCCTGGGGAAGAGATGCTCGCGATCGCGTTTAGCCGCTCCCGGCGCCAGCCGGTCGCGGGCAAAGTCGCGGGCGACATCTGATATCTGCTGCTGGAGGTCGGAAAGGATCATCTGTTCCTCCTCCAGTTAGTGCCGCTCGATGGCGACGGCCGTCGCCTCGCCGCCGCCGATGCAGAGCGCCGCCATGCCGCGCTTCAGATCGTATCGCTGCAGCGCCGCAAGCAGCGTTACCAGAATCCGGGCGCCGGACGCGCCGATCGGATGACCGAGCGCACAGGCGCCACCATGCACGTTCACCTTTTCATGCGGCAGGTCGAGATCGCGCATCGCCGCCATGGCGACGACGGCAAAAGCCTCGTTGATCTCGAAAAGATCGACGTCCGAAAGCGCCAGCCCGGTCCGGTCGGAGACTTTCTGCAGGGCGCCGATCGGCGCGGTGGCGAAAAGATTGGGCGCCTGTGAATGGGTGGCGTGGCCGAGGATTGTGGCGAGCGGCGTCAGGCCGCGATGCTCCGCCTGCGAGCGGCGCGTCAGCACAAGCGCTGCCGCGCCGTCGGAGATCGAGCTGGAATTGGCCGCCGTCACCGTGCCGCCCTCGCGGAAGGCGGGCTTCAGCGTCGGGATCTTGTCGAGCTTGGCCTTGCCCGGCTGTTCGTCGCGGCGCGCTACCTGCTCGGCCTTGCCCGACTTCACCGTGACCGGCACGATCTCGCTTTCGAAACGGCCGTCCGCGATCGCCTTCTGCGCCCGCGTCAGGGAGGCGATGGCGTAGTTGTCCTGCGCCTCGCGCGTGAACTGATAGGCCTCGGCGCAATCCTCCGCGAAGCTGCCCATCAAGCGCCCCTTGTCATAAGCATCCTCCAGCCCGTCGAGGAACATATGATCCACGACACGCCCATGGCCGAGCCTGTAGCCGCCACGAGCCCTGTCCAGGAGATAGGGCGCGTTGGTCATGCTTTCCATGCCGCCGGCGACCGCTACCGAGGCGCTGCCGGCGGCGATCAGGTCATGCGCCATCATGACAGCCTTCATGCCGGAGCCGCACATCTTGTTGACGGTGCTTGCGCCGGTCGAATACGGCAGGCCGGCATGGATGGCCGCCTGGCGTGCCGGCGCCTGCCCCTGCCCCGCCGGCAGCACGCAGCCGAAGACGACTTCCTCGATCGCCTCGGCATCGACGCCGCTGCGTTCAAGTGCGGCGCGGATCGCCGCTGCTCCAAGCTCGGGTGCCGCCGCCCCCGTCAGCTCTCCCTGAAAGCTGCCGATCGGGGTGCGTGCCGCACCGACGATGACGATAGGATCCTGCAATGCCATTTTTCCTCCTAGGGCGACGCTAACGCGCGCCCATCCGCAATGCGCCGTCGAGGCGGATGACCTCGCCGTTCAGCATGTTGTTTTCAAAGATATGGCGCACCAGTCCGGCAAATTCCGCCGGCCGGCCGAGTCGCGGCGGAAAGGGCACGCTCCTGCCGAGCGCTTTCTGCACTTCCGCCGGCATAGCAGCCATCATCGGCGTCTCGAATATGCCGGGCGCGATCGACACGACACGTATGCCGTGCCGCGCAAATTCGCGGGCGATCGGCAAGGTCATCGCCGCCACCCCGCCCTTGGAGGCAGCATAGGCCGCCTGACCGATCTGTCCGTCGAAAGCGGCAACCGAAGCCGTGTTGACGATGACGCCGCGTTCGCCTTCCGCATCCGGCTCCATGTTCGCGATTGCGGCGGCGGCGAGCCGGATCATGTTGAACGTGCCGACGAGATTGATGCCGATGGTTCGGGCGAAACTCTCCAGCCGGTGCGGTCCGTCGCGGCCGATCACCTTCTCGGCCGGCGCGACGCCGGCGCAATTCACCAATCCGCGCAAGCCGCCGAAAGCTTCGACGGCCGCGGCCACCACCGCCGCCCCGTCCTCGCCATCACTGACATCGGCTTTGACGAAGCGAGCCTCGCTGCCGAACTCCCGGGCAATCGCTTCACCTGCTTCCGCATTGAGATCGGCGATCGTCACGCGCCCGCCGGCTTCGACGAGCATGCGCGCTGTTGCGGCGCCGAGACCGGAGCCGCCGCCGGTGACGATGAAACTTGCTCCTACGATCAGCATGGATCCAGTCCTCCCTGCCGGCACGCGCCCTCCTCCAGGCGCAACCGGCAGAAGCGATTCTATTCGCTCCACCTATTGCAAGCGATGACAAAACTGCTCCATAATTTCGGCCAGTTTTGCCATAGCGAGGATTGGCATGGCCGAGATCGAACGACGCATGATCGCGCCCGGCTTCGTTGAGGAGGCGCTCGACAGCCTGCGGCGGCTCGGCAAGCCGACTGAACCGATCCTGGCTCGCGTCGGCCTAACATCGACTGTCGACCAGCCGGTTTCGGCGGAGACTTACGGCGCGCTGTGGCTGGCAATCGCTGCCGAGCTCGACGACGAATTCTTCGGCATGGGCGCGCGCCCGATGCGCAGCGGCAGCTTCACACTGCTCTGCCATTGCGTGCTGCATGCGCCGACGCTCGGTCACGCGCTGCGCCGGGCCTTGCGCTTCCTCGATGTCGTGCTCGACGACCCCAGGGGGCAGCTCGTCATCCGCGATGGTCTCGCCGAAGTCGAGCTCAGGGATGCCGGCGGCCCACGTTCGGCCTTCGCCTATCGAACCTACTGGATCATCCTGCACGGCATCATCTGCTGGCTGGTCGGCCGGCGCATTCCGATCCGCCTCGTCGATTTCCGCTGCGCCGAACCCAAGCAAGGGGCCGACTACCGGCTGTTCTTCGGCGCGCCCGTACGCTTCTCCCAACCAATGAGCCGCCTCGGCTTCGACAGCGCCATGCTGGACCTTCCGATCTCCCGCAGCGAACAGGCGCTGAAGCAGTATCTGCGCGGTGCGCCGGCCAATATTCTGGTGCGCTACCGCTACGACGCCGGCATCGCCGCTGCTGTCCGACGGCGCTTGAGCCTGGCCACACCCGCAACCTGGCGAAGCTTCGCCGAGCTCGCCTCCGATATGCGCATGCCCTCCTCCACACTCCGCCACCGCCTGCACGACGAAGGGCAAAGCTATGCCGCCATCAAGGACGACATCCGCCGCGATCTGGCTGTCGAGCTTCTGCTGAACTCAACAAAGACAATCGGCGAAATCGCCGTGCAGCTCGGTTATTCCGAGCCGAGCGCCTTCTTCCGCGCCTTTCGGAAATGGATGGGCAAGAGTCCAGAGGCTTTCCGGCGAGAGGAAGTGGAAAATCGAAGCTAAGCCTCTCAAGCCGCTTGACCCGACCCGACCGGCTACGCGCTTTCGCGAACATGACGACAATCTTCATCACAAATGCGACCGCCAAAGTGCTCTGAGAAGTATCGGTGATTGTGTATGCAAATGCGGTATGTTCGCCTGGAAGGAAAATACCATGGCCGGCAAAAACGCAACCAATACCCATAACCGCCCTGTCGAGCTGAAGGTTCGTGAGGACGTTCGCGTCCTGATCGACCGTGCCGCCAAGGCCCTCGGCAAAACCCGGTCGGATTTCATGATCGATGCGGCGCGGCGTGCCGCCGAAGACGCGCTTCTGGATCAGACATTGGTGCAGGCCGAACCCGACAGCTATAAACACTATCTGGCCGAGCTCGACCAGCCGCCAAGCGGCGAAGGCTTCGAACGGCTGATGAACGCTCCCAAACCTTGGCAGCTCATGTTGTCAGCACGCGGCATCGCCGACGCCGAAGCCGGGCGCACCCTCTTGGACCAAAGCGCCGGGAAATGAAGGTCAGGATTACCGATGCAGCATGGGAAAACATGCTGGCCGCTAAGGACCGCAGTCCGGCTCGCGCCGAAACGGTCGTGAGGGAGCTTTACGAACGGTGCGAATCACTGGGGCATATGCCCCGCCCCTTTCCCCTGCTGCCCGGCCGGGAAGAACCCGGCATCCCCGCGCGCGCCTACGGCGACTACCGATCGCCGACGCCGTCGAAAAGCTGCGTGTCCGCCACGGCGCGGTAGACTATGAACGATTGCTGTTTGCGGACGAATAGGGGCGACTGCCGATTACCCGTCCCGTGATTCTCGGCCGGCACGCATTGCAAGGATCGGCAGAGCGAAACTCATGGCTCGTCGTCGTACCCTTCGCCCTTCGCCAGCTGCTCGATCGCCTTACCTAAGAACTCGCCGTGTTCGTCCGGCATCTCCGCGATGTGATGGGCACGACGTGGGTCCAGGCCGCTACGCATGCGCTGGTAATGCTCATAGCTCATCAGCACGAAACATGGCTTGTGATGGCGGGTGAGAACGACCGGCTCCCGGCTCGCAGCATCGGTGACATCACCGACCTGCCGCTTGAGGTCGCCTGTCGTGAACCGTCGCATGGTAAACCTTCTGGCTTTCGAAGGGAAAGGCCTTACGCGCATCAAAATCAAGAGCACTTTGAACCTTTCGCAACCCGCGCTACATATTTTAGCGGGAGGAGTGCCATGTTTGATTTTTCGCTCGGCGAAACCGCGGATGCGATCCGCGATACGACGGCGCGGTTTGCCGCCGATCATATTGCTCCGCTGGCAGCGGAGATCGACGAAAGCAATACGTTTCCGCGCCAGCTCTGGCCTCAGATGGGCGCGCTCGGCCTGCATGGGATCACCGTCGAGGAGGAATTCGGCGGCGCCGGTCTCGGCTATCTCGAGCATGTCGTCGCGATGGAGGAGGTTTCGCGCGCCTCGGCTTCGGTAGGCTTGAGCTACGGCGCCCATTCCAATCTCTGCGTCAACCAGATCCGCCGTTGGGCCTCACCGGAACAGAAGCGTCGCCATCTGCCGAAGCTGATCTCCGGCGAGCATGTCGGCTCGCTCGCCATGTCGGAGGCGGGCGCCGGTTCCGATGTCGTCTCGATGCGGTTGCGGGCCGAGAAAAAGGGCGACCGCTACATCCTCAACGGCACCAAGTTCTGGATCACCAATGCGCCGCATGCCGAGGTGCTGGTTGTCTATGCCAAGACCGATCCCGCCGCCGGCCCGAAAGGCATTTCTGCGCTCATCATCGAGAAGGACATGCCCGGCTTCAGCGTCTCCAAGAAGCTCTCCAAGCTTGGCATGCGCGGCAGCGATACCGCCGAGCTGGTCTTTGAAGATTGCGAGGTGCCGGCCGAGGCACTGATGGGCAGGGAAGGCGAAGGCGTGAAGATCCTGATGTCCGGCCTTGATTACGAGCGCACCGTGCTTGCCGGCGGCCCGCTCGGCATCATGCAGGCCTGCCTTGATGTCGTGCTGCCCTATGTGCGCGATCGCAAGCAGTTCGGCAAACCGATCGGCGATTTCCAGCTGATGCAGGCCAAGATTGCCGACATGTATGTCGCGCTGAATTCGGCGCGCGCCTATGTCTATTCCGTCGCTCGCGCCTGCGACGCCGGCCGCACGACCCGCACCGACGCGGCCGCCGCGATCCTCTTTGCCAGCGAGAACGCCGTGAAGGTGTCGCTGGAGGCGATCCAGGCGCTCGGCGGCGCCGGTTACACCACGGAATGGCCCGTCGAGCGTTTCCTGCGCGACGCCAAGCTCTATGATATCGGCGCCGGCACCAACGAAATCCGCCGCTACCTGATCGGCCGGGAGCTCATCGCATCATGACGATGATTTCGACTGCGATCGATCGCGACAGCGAGGACTTCAAAGCCAATGCCGTCAAGAACAAGGCGCTGATCGACGAGCTCATCGAGCGTTCGGCAAAGGCGCGCGAGGGCGGGTCGCAATCGGCACGTGAGCGTCACACGGCCAAGGGCAAGCTCCTGCCGCGCGACCGTATCCAGCTGCTCATCGATGCCGGCAGTCCCTTCCTGGAGATCGGCACGCTGGCGGCCAACGGCATGTATGGTGGCGAGGCGCCGGGTGCCGGCATCATCGCGGGCGTCGGCCGCGTTTGCGGCCGCGAGGTGATGATCGTGGCGAATGACGCGACGGTAAAGGGCGGCGCCTATTTCCCGATGACCGTCAAGAAACATCTCAGGGCGCAGGAAATCGCCATGCAGAACCGGCTGCCCTGCCTCTATCTGGTCGACAGCGGCGGCGCCAATCTGCCGCATCAGGCCGAGGTCTTCCCCGACCGCGATCATTTCGGCGCGATCTTCTACAACCAGGCGCAGATGTCGGCCGAAGGCATTGCCCAGATCGCCTGCGTCATGGGAAGCTGCACCGCAGGCGGCGCCTATGTTCCCGCCATGTCCGACGAAACGGTGATCGTGCGCAATCAGGGCACAATCTTCCTCGCCGGCCCGCCGCTCGTCAAAGCCGCGACCGGCGAAATCATTTCGGCCGAAGAGCTCGGCGGCGCCGAGACCCATGGCCGCCGCTCCGGCGTTGTCGACCATGTCGCCGAAAACGACGAACATGCGCTGCTTCTGGTGCGTGATATCGTCGCCAGCCTCAACAGCGTCAAATCGGTCGATATCGACATTCAGCCTCCTCGGCCGCCGAAGCTTGATCCTGAAGATCTCTGCGGGCTCATTCCGGATGACGTGCGCTCGCCCTATGACGTGCGTGAAGTGATCGGTCGGATTGTCGACGGCTCGCAACTGCATGAGTTCAAGCCGCTCTATGGCACGACGCTCATATGCGGCTTCGCCCGCATCTGGGGCATGCCTGTCGCCGTTATCGCCAATAACGGCGTGCTCTTTTCCGAAAGCGCGCTGAAGGGCACACATTTCATCGAGCTTGCCTGCCAGCGCCGCGTGCCGCTGCTCTTCCTGCAGAACATCTCCGGCTTCATGGTCGGCGGCCGCTACGAGGCCGGCGGCATCGCCAAGGATGGGGCGAAGCTGGTGACCGCAGTTGCGACCGCGACCGTGCCGAAAGTCACCGTCATCATCGGCGGCAGCTTCGGCGCCGGCAATTACGGCATGTGCGGGCGCGCCTATCGCCCGCGCTTCCTGTTTACCTGGCCGAACAGCCGCATCAGCGTGATGGGCGGCGAACAGGCGGCCTCGGTGCTTGCCACCATCCGCCGCGACGCGATGGAGGCACGCGGCGAGGATTGGCCGGCCGATGAGGAGGAGGCCTTCAAGGCGCCGATCCGCGCCGGCTACGAGGCGGAGGGCAATCCCTATTATGCCACCGCCCGCCTCTGGGACGACGGCATCATCGACCCGCGCCAGACGCGCGATGTGCTGGGCCTTGCCTTTTCCGCCTGCCTGAATGCGCCAATCCCGGAAGGGCCGCGCTTCGGCCTGTTCCGGATGTGAGGCGGGTCATGATGGAAAGTCTTCTCATTGCCAACAGAGGCGAAATCGCCCGCCGCATCATCTGCACGGCGAAGATACTCGGCATCCGCACCATCGCCGTCTATTCCGAGGCCGATGCCGGCCTGCCCTTCGTCAGGGAAGCCGACGAGGCGATTGCCCTCGGCCCCCCGCCGGCCCGCGAAAGCTATCTCTCCGAGGCACGCATCCTGGAGGCCGCCCAAAAAAGCGGCGCTGCCGCGATCCATCCCGGTTACGGGTTCCTGTCGGAAAACGCCGATTTTGCCGAAGCGGTTGAAAAGGCCGGCATGATCTGGGTCGGCGCGCCGCCGGCCGCAATCCGCGCCATGGGGCTGAAGGACGCCGCCAAGCAATTGATGCAGGCGGCCGGCGTGCCCGTCACCCCTGGCTATCTCGGGCCGGACCAGAGCGAGGCAAGGCTGACGACCGAGGCCGATGCCATCGGTTATCCCGTGCTCATCAAGGCCGTCGCCGGCGGCGGCGGCAAGGGCATGCGTCGCATCGACCGGCCGCAGGATTTTGCCGAGGGTCTCGCCTCCTGCCAGCGCGAAGCGGCTGCCGCCTTCGGCGACGACCGCGTTCTGATCGAGCGCTATATCGCCAATCCGCGCCATATCGAAGTTCAGGTCTTCGCCGACAAGCTCGGAAATTGCGTCCATCTCTTCGAACGCGATTGCTCGCTGCAGCGCCGGCACCAGAAGGTCATCGAAGAGGCTCCCGCCCCCGGTCTTGATGCCGCCACCCGCGCGGCGATCTGCGATGCGGCGGTCAAGGCCGCAAGAGCGGTAAACTATGTCGGCGCCGGTACGATCGAATTCATCGCCGACGCCTCCTCGGGCCTCAGTCCCGACCGCATCTGGTTCATGGAGATGAACACGCGCCTGCAGGTGGAGCATCCCGTCACCGAGGCCATATCAGGCGAGGATCTGGTGCTTTGGCAGCTGAAGGTCGCCAGCGGCGAACCTCTGCCGAAAGGCCAGGGCGAGATCACCATGAACGGCTGGGCCTTCGAAGCCCGACTCTATGCCGAAAATCCCGCCGCCGGCTACCTGCCCTCGACCGGCCGGCTCGACCATCTCAAACTCCCGACGTCCGTCCGGGTCGATAGCGGCGTCGAACAGGGTGATGAGATCACCGCCTTCTACGATCCGATGATCGCCAAAATCATTGCGCATGGGCCGAACCGCGAGGCCGCCTTGTCGAAGCTCGCAGCCGCCTGCGCCGAGATCGAGGTCTGGCCGGTCAAATCCAATGCCGGCCTTCTCGCCCGCATCGCGAATGATCCGGATTTTCGCGCCGCACCGATCGATACCGGCTTCCTCGAGCGCCATGGCGAAAGCCTCGTGGCCAGCGAGCCTGATGAAACCGTCATTGAAAAAGCGGCCACGGCACTTTCGAAGGCTGCACATGGCGATCCCTGGTCCGCGCTGACCGGCTTCCGCATTGCTGGGCCAAGCGACAGCCGCGTGCGCCTGCGCATCGACGGTCATCTCCATTGGGGACGCGCGCGCGCCGGCCTCGAAGCAAAGACGATCGAGACGGACGAGACGACGGTGCTTTTCGATGCTGGCAATGCCTGGTCGATCGGCCTGCCCCATGCGGGCGAGGTCGAGGCAAATCACGGCGTGGGCGATGGCGCCATCCTGTCGCCCATGCCGGGCCTCGTCATTTCGGTGGAGGTCACTGAGGGCGATCGTGTCGCCAAGGGGGACCGCCTGCTGACGGTCGAAGCGATGAAGATGGAACATTCGCTGCGGGCGCCCTTCGACGGCATCGTCGGCAAACTGCAGGTTTCCCCCGGCGTCCGCGTCTCGGAAAACCAGCTGGTCGTCACCGTCATGAAGGGAGAGGAGTAATGGCCGGCCGCTATTTCGATGAATGGATGGTCGGCGACCGCATCGCCCATGACATCCGCCGCACCGTCACCGAGACCGACAACCTGCTTTTTACGACGCTGTCCCACAATCCGCAGCCCCTACATCTCGACGCCGAATATGCGGCCGGCACCGAGTTTGGCCGGATCGTCGTCAACGGCACCTTCACCTTTGCGCTGACCGTCGGCCTTTCGGTCGGCGACACCACGCTCGGCACGCTCGTCGCCAATCTCGGTTATGACAAGGTGACGATGCCGAAACCGGTCTTCATCGGCGATACGCTGCGGGTGGAAACGGAGGTGACGGAGTTGCGCCGCTCGAACTCCCGCCCCGATGCCGGCATCGTAACTTTCCGTCATGTCACGCTGAACCAGCGCGACGAGATCGTCTGCCAGTGCCTGCGTACCGCCATGCTGAAGGGGAAGCCATCATGAGGCTGCGCTCGCTGCTTTTCGTGCCCGGCGACCGGCCGGAGCGCTTTGCAAAAGCGCTCACATCGGGCGCCGATGCCGTCATTCTCGATCTGGAAGATTCCGTCGCGCCGGCCAACAAGCCAAAGGCCCGCGACAGCGTGCATGAATTCGTGCAACGCCATGCCGGCAAGACCAAGCTGCTGATCCGCATCAATCCCCTCGCCTCGCCGGAATGCGAGGATGACCTCGCCGCCCTGAACGGTCTTCAGCCTTTCGGGCTCATGCTGCCGAAGGCCGAAGGCGCCGCTTCGGTGCGCAAGCTTGCAAGCTCGCTCGCGGCGGCTCTTCCCATCCTGCCAATCGCGACCGAAACGCCATCGGCGATCTTCGAGATCGGCAGCTATCACGAGGTCTCGGACATGCTCTGCGGCCTGACTTGGGGCGCCGAAGATCTGCCGGCTGCGATCGGGGCTTCGACGGCGCGCAGGACGGACGGACGCTACACGCCGCCTTACGAGCTTGCCCGCTCGCTGACGCTCTTTGCAGCCCATGCCGCAGCCGTTCCGGCGATCGATACAGTATTTCCCGATTTTCGCGATCTCAACGGTCTGCGGGCCTATGTCGGCCGCGCCCGGCGCGACGGTTTCTCCGGCATGATGGCCATCCATCCGAGCCAGGTGGAAACGATCAACCACGCCTTCACGCCGGATGCCTCCGAGATCGCCTGGGCGCAAAAGGTCGCCGCCGCCTTTGCCGCCCACCCCGATGCGGGTGTCATCCAGGTGGACGGACGCATGCTCGATCTGCCGCATCTGAAGCTCGCGACCCGCATTCTGGAGAGCGCCGGACCATAAAGTTCGGGTTAGCCGGTTTTGCCGCAGGCTTTGATGCCGGTGGTTCTGACGGAGGCAGCCCGTAGGCATTGGCTAGCAGCTTGCCACCCCCGGCCCTCCCCCAATACCGGTTTCCCCCATCGCCCCTGGAAAGGTAATCACAGGTTACAGAGAAGGAGGCCAAGAACAGCGGGTACTCTGATCCGGCGCTTCAGGACAAGCTGATCGCGATCGGACGGTCGAGGTTGCGGGCGAGATAGTCCTGGATCTGGTGGACGATCTGGCCGGCGTGGGCAACTGCCAGCCGGTCTGCCCGCTCGGCATCGCCCGCTTCGATCGCGGCGATGATTTCCTCGTGTTCGTCGACATACTGGCGCGGCAGGCGGTCGTCGAAGGTCGAGTAGTAAAGGCGAAGGATGCGGCGGCCTTCGTCGAGCAATTTGGCAAAGAAGGCCGTGTAATAGGCATTGCCGGCAAGCTCGGCGATCGCCACGTGAAATTCGCGGTTCGCCTCGATCATCGCATAGGCATCGCGCGCGGCGACGGCATCGGCAAAATCCTTCTGATGCTGGCGGATGCTCTTCATGATTTCGCCGTTCCGCCTTTCGGCCGCCCCGCGCGTCGTGACCCGGTACATCAGCGTCAGCGCTTCGAAATAGGTAGGCAGGCTTGCAAAATCGATCGGCGCGACGATCGTGTTCCGGTTCGGCAGGGTCGTGACCAGCCCATCGGCGACAAGCCGCAGGAGCGCCTCGCGAATGGGCGTCCGCGACATCCCGAAACGCTCCGACAGTCGGACCTCATCGAGCGGGCTACCGGGCTCCAAAGCCATCGACAGGATCTCCCGGCGCAGCGTCACATAGACGCTCTGCGTGCCGGAGCCGCGCACCCGTACATTTTCCGTCTCATTCTGCATATGTCCTGCCTCTGTCCTGAAGCCTTGTATTGCGTTTCGGCCGGTTTCTGCAACGGTCCTGATAAAGCGGGTTGAGTTCTGTCGACAGTTTGTATATAACACTGCTGACTTCAACGGGGTTCAAGCGATGACGACAGGATGGAAGGGCGTATTTCCCGCCGTAACGACACAATTCAACGAAGATCTTTCCGTGGATCTGCCCTCGACCCAGCGCGTTCAGGACGCGCTCGTCAATGACGGCGTCAACGGGCTGATCGTCATGGGCACCTGCGGCGAGAACAACTCGCTCGATCCCGATGAGAAGCGCACGATCCTCAAAGCCGCCGTCGAGGTCGTCAACGGCCGCGTTCCCGTCGTCACAGGCGTCTCCGAATTCGACACGCGGCGCGCCGTCGCCTATGCCCGCGACGCCGAAAAGCTCGGCGCCGACGGCCTGATGCTGCTGCCGGCCATGGTCTATGTGCCCAAGCCGGAAGAGCTGATCGCGCATTTCCGCACCGTGGCCGAGGCAACCTCGCTGCCGATCATGCTCTACAACAACCCGCCGGCCTATCGCGTCAACATCGGCGTCGACGTGCTGAAAGTGCTTGCCGACGTGCCGAATATCAAGGCGGTCAAGGAAAGTGCGCCGGATCCGCGCCGCTTCACCGACCTCATCAACGCCTTCGGCGACCGTTTCGATATCTTTGCCGGCCTCGACGACGTCGCGCTCGAGGGTCTGATGCTCGGCGCCAAGGGCTGGGTCTCGGGCCTCACCAGCGCCTTCCCTGAGGAATCCGTGCAGCTCGTTGCCGCCGCCGAACGCGGCGACTGGGAAGAGGCCCGCAGGATCTACCGCTGGTTCATGCCGCTTCTGCATCTCGATGCCGAGCATGACCTCGTGCAGTCGATCAAGCTCGCCGAGCAGATCATGGGCCGCGGCTCCGAACGCGTCCGCATGCCGCGCCTGCCGCTTTCAGGGGCACGGCGCACCGAAGTCACCGCCATGGTCGAGAAGGCTGCCGCGACGCGGCCCTCGAAACTCGGCAAGGCCGCCTGAGATTGCGAGGCCGGCAGCGCACATGAGCTGCCGGCCTTTCCATGCCTCGCTCTAAGTGACCGGCGCCATGCCGGAGCGGATCAAGCTGTTGCGGCTGACCAGCGACGGCATCTGGAAAATATGCTCGGCGCCGGTGCGGCCCTCTATTCTCGAAATCAACGTCCGGGTGGCGACCTGACCGAGCTCCCTGCCCGACTGATCGATGCTTGCGAGATTGACGAGGCCGAGCGCTGCGGTCGACGAATTGTCATATCCGACAACGGCAAGATCCTCAGGCACACGCACACCCATTTCCATCGCCAGGCTCAGAAGGGTGATGGCGTCCAGATCGCTCCAGCAGAACACGGCGCGCGGCCTGTTCTTCCTCGACAGGAACTTTCGCATCGTTTCCTCCCGCTTTGGCGGGGCGATCGGAATTTTCGTGATCGGCGCAGACGATCCCAATCCGGCACGCTGGATCGCCCGGCGGAAGCCGATCTCACGCTGGCGAACGACGGAAACCTGGTGCCCCTCACGCTCGCCGAGGCTCAGCATTTCGATGTCGCGATAGCCGCAGGCAAGCAAAGCTTCAACCGCAATCTCGGCTCCACGCTGGTCGTCGGCATTTACCGTATCGAAGGCCGTAGCGCCGGCATCGTGATAACCGATCGCGACGATCGGTATCTGAGCAGCAAACTTTGCGATGATGTCAGAGGGCAGGCGCGGCGCAACCAGGATCAGGCCGTCCATCTTGTAGTCGATCATCGACTCGATCAGCGACGTCTCCAGCTGCACGCGCGCATCGCTGACGCCGATCATCGCTTGGTAATGCGAAGGCGCCAGCACGCCGTTCACCCCGGCAATCACCTCCGGAAGGAAGGGATTGCGGATGTCGATCAAAAGCACGCCGATGGTGAAACTGCGGCCCCGCAACCCGCGCGCCGCGCGTGAAGGACGATATCCAAGCACTTCAATAGCGTCGGTCACTTTCGCCCGTAGCGCTTCACTGACGCCGTAGGCGTTTCGCATCACCTTGGAAACCGCGGCGACCGATACGCCTGCATGCGTTGCCACTGTCCGGATCGTCACGCGATCATTTCGTTGCAGTCTTTTCTTCTCTTCGATCGACATGAGATCTCTGGGCTACTCTGCGAGCCGTCACAATTGCTCGCAGAACCAACATGGCAGACTGGCGACGAAATTTCTATTGCGCTTCCGAAAAAAATGTAGAACGTTATATGGAGAACGTTCTACATTATCCGGGAGGGACTTGATGAACTTTCAGCCGGCAGCCATCAGCGGCGATCGCGTTTCGCGCGCCTGGTCTGGAGACATGATCGCGCCACTGTCGGACGGCGGTCAGGGAACGCCGGCAAGTTTCGTCTCCAAGAGCTTCGATTACGATGGCGCCGGACGTCCGGTCGAGCTCTTCATCTCCGCGCTCGGCCTCTACCGCTGCTTCATCAACGGTGGGCGCGTCGGCACCGATCTCTTGACGCCGGGCTGGACGAACTATGACGATCGCATTGCCTATCAGCGATACGACGTCTCGAGCCTACTCAAACCAGGCCGCAACCGGATCGAGATCTGGCTCGCCGACGGATGGTACCGATCGCCGATCATGTGGGGCGTCAGCGCGATCCCGAATTGCTGGGGCGACAGGATCGGCGCCATTGCCGATCTGGTCGGAGGGGACGGCACCATTCTGTCCACCGATCCGAGCTGGCGGAGCGGCCTTCTGCCAATTCTGAAGTCGGGGATCTATTTCGGCGAGATCTATGACGCGCTCCGGGAAAACCTGGACGAAACCCATGGGACCGAGAGACTGCCGTTCGACAGGGGGCTGCTCGTCGCCCATGAGACCGCGGCAGTGCGGGAGTTGCAGCCGCTCGCCCCCATCGACAGCTGGAGCGATGATGAAGGCAGGACGGTCTATGACTTCGGCCAGAATGCCGGCGGTTATGTCAGATATACGGTCCGCGGCGTCCGTGGCAGCGAAGTGCGGGTCGAGCATTCGGAAGTCCTCGGGCCGGGCCGCCATTTCGACAATCGCAATTTCCGTACGGCCGCAGCGCACACGCTTTACACGTTGCGCGGAGACGGCGACGAGACCTATGCGCCGCACTTCACCTTCCACGGTTTCCGCTATGCCAGAGTGACGATTACTGGAAACGCAGAGATCCTCGAAATCGCCTCGATCCCGATCTCGTCGGTGCCGGAACCCGCCGGCGGCTTCACTTCAGGCAATTCTCTCGTCAATCGCCTGGTTGAGAATACCATCTGGTCGCAGCGCGCGAATTTCGTCGAGGTGCCCACAGATTGCCCGCAGCGCGACGAACGGCTTGGGTGGACCGGTGACGCCCAAGTGTTTGCCGCAACCGCCTGCTGGCTGAGCGACAGTCAATCCTTCCTCAGGAAATATCTGCGGGATGTAATGGCCGACCAGCGCGATGACGGCGCCGTCTCGCATTTCTCGCCGGACCCGACGCGTCTGCACCCCGCCAACTTCCCTGGTTATGCCGGCTCGACCGGCTGGGGCGACGCAATCGTCGTCATTCCCTGGGTTCTCTATACCCATTACGGCGATCGGGCCGTTCTTTCGGAATGCCTGGATTCCATGGTGCGCTGGGTCGATTTCGTCTGGTCCATTTCGGATGGCCCGATCGTGCGCCCGCCGTCACGCTGGGGTGCGCGCGGCTTCACCTTCGGCGACTGGCTGCAGCCGGTCGGCGACAACAGAAAGCCGCGCCCGACGATTGCCGACGATTGTGCAGCTACCCTCTACCACTTCATCTCGACAGATCTTCTGGCAAAAATCGCCGCCGTTCTCGGCGAAGAAACGCTTGAAGAGCAGATGAAGCGCCGCGCCGAAGAAATCAGGCACGCTTTCGCCAACGAGTTCATCACGCCGGCGGGACGACTCGCTCACAACGACCAGACCTCTTATGCACTCGCTTTCCTCTACGACTTGATACCTGCAGAGCATGATCAGGCGGCCCGGCAGCATTTCAGGCAGGTGATCATCGATGCCGACTACAAGATCGGCACCGGCTTCATCGGCACCCCTGCCCTGCTGCCGGCGTTGACGAAGCTCGGAATGGATGACCTTGCCGAAAAAGTCTTCCTGCAGGAAGACGTGCCGGGCTGGCTCTACCAGGTCTCCAAGGGAGCAACGACGATCTGGGAGCGCTGGGACTCCATGGCGCCCGACGGCACCATCTACGAACCCGAGATGAACAGCTATAACCACTATGCCTATGGGGCGGTCTGCCAATGGCTGTTCGAATGCGTCGCCGGCATTTCGCCGAGCCCGGCAGCACCCGGCTTTGCCGAAGTGATCATAGACCCGGCACCAATCCCGTCGCTCTCGCCTGTTTCAGCCTATCATGACATCAGCAAGGGCCGCATCGAGGCCGGCTGGCAGTGCGCTGGAAACGAGGTCACCTACGTGCTGACGCTTCCGGAAGGCTGCATCGGCCGCTTCCGGCCGGGACGGCGACACCGGAACCCTTTGCTCAACGGAGAGCCTGTCGTCGAGGAGGCCGTTCTTCCTCCGGGCACGCACGTGCTGGTGTTTTCCCTACGCGATTCTTGAGGAGCATATAGGTCACACCGTTCAGAGGAGGAACGTCATGACACATCGGATAAGGTACATTCTTGCCGGCGCATCCGCGCTTCTGGCCTTGGCCGCGGCCAGCCCGTCTCATGCAGAAACCGCATTGTCTTTCCTGATCGACAACAACCCCGACACGGTCGCGGCGGCCGAAGCACTGGTTGCGGCCTACCAGGCCAAGGCGCCCGACGTGACGATCGAAATCGAGCCGCGGGCAGGTGGTGGCGAGGGTGACAACATCATCAAGACGCGCCTGGCGACGGGGGAGATGTCCGATGTGTTCCTCTATAATTCTGGATCTCTCTTACAGGCGCTGAGGCCGGCGCAGACACTTGTCGATCTGAGCGGTCTTGCGTCGCAGGCGAAGGTGGATGAAGGCTTCAAGTCGGTCGTCCGTGCCGATGGCAAGCTCTACGGCGTTCCCTTCGGCACGGCGATGGCGGGTGGCATCCTCTACAACAGGAAGATCTATCAGGACCTCGGCCTCACCGTTCCGAAGACGTGGGCGGATTTCATGGCCAACAATGCCAAGGTCAAGGCTTCGGGCAAGGTCGCCGTTGCGCAGACCTATCGCGATACCTGGACATCGCAGCTGTTCGTTCTGGCCGACTATTACAATCTTCATGCCGCCGTGCCGAACTTCGCCGCCGACTATACTGCCAACAAGGCGAAATATGCGGAGACGCCCGCCGCCACCAAAGGCTTCGAACGGCTGAAGGATGTTCACGACGCCGGCCTTATGAACGAGGATTTCGGCGCGGCAAGTTATGACGACGGCCTCAGAATGGTGGCGACCGGCGAAGCAGCGCATTATCCGATGCTGAGCTTCGCCATCGGCGCCATCAAGCAGAATTATCCCGAGAATCTTGCAGATGTCGGTTTCTTCGCGCAGCCGAGCGACGATGCGGCGACGAACGGCCTGACGGTCTGGATGCCGCCCGCCCTCTATATTCCCCTGACCAGCCAGCACGCAGAGGAAGCGAAGAAGTTCGTGGATTTCGCCGGAAGCGTCGAAGGCTGCAAGATCATGGTGGAAACCAACACCGTGCAGGGGCCTCCGCTGATAGACGGCTGCGATCTGCCTGCCGACGTACCGCCTGCCGTAAAGGACATGCTCCCCTATTTCGACGCCAAGGGAAAGACGACCCCGGCACTGGAATTCGTATCGCCGGTGAAGGGTCCGGCTCTCGAGCAGATCACCGTCGAAGTCGGTTCAGGGATTCGCCAGCCCGCCGAGGCAGCGAAGCTCTATGACGAGGATGTGCGCAAACAGGCCAAGCAGCTCGGCCTGCCCAACTGGTAGCGGTCGTTCGGGCCAGCTAACCTCGCTCCTGACGGGGCGAGGTTTCCCCCGATCGAAGAGGTAGTCATGACCGAGACACGCCCGCACTCGCGCAAATCGCCCTACCCGCTGTGGTTTTTCATTCCCGCCGCCATCATTTACGGCGTGCTGTTCCTTTTTCCGACCATATCGTCTCTCTGGTATAGCCTGACGCGCTGGGATCTCTCGACGGCCCAGTTCATCGGGCTCGAAAATTTCCAGCAGTTCTTTTCCGAACCCTTCCTGATCAAGGGTCTGATCAACACGCTGATCTACGCGGTGACGACCTCAGGCCTGAAAACGGTCTGCGGACTGCTGCTGGCCGTGCTGCTCACCAGCAATATCTTCGCCCGTGGCTTCCTGCGCACGCTGGTTTTCTTTCCCGTGCTGGTCTCGACGATCGGCATCGGCATAACCTTCACGGTCATGATGCATCCGACCAAGGGCATCATCAATGTTACGCTCGCGACGCTTGGAATACCGGGGCCGGGATGGCTGACCAATCCGACACTTGCGCTTTTTTCGGTGGCCCTGGTCGATGTCTGGAAGGGCGTCGGCCTCGCCACCCTGATTTTCATCGCCGGTCTTGCTGCGATTAGCCCGGATTATTACGAGGCGGCGAGGATCGACGGCGCCACGCGGCTCCAGCAATTCACTCGGATCACCCTGCCGCTCGTGCGTCCCGCCACCGTCATCGTGGTGACCTTGTCGCTGATCGGTGGGCTCCGTTCCTTCGATCTCATATGGGCCATGACCCGCGGCGGACCCGGTTTCTCTTCCGATGTGATCGCCTCGGTCATCTACAAGCAGTACCAGGCTGGTTTTTATGGGCTGTCGACGGCCGGCAACGTCATTCTGTTCGCACTGATCGCCGTGATCATCCTGCCCTTCACCCTGTGGTTCAACCGACGCGAGGTCGAGGAATGAGAAGCGTCCGCCCCTATGTGACGGGCGCGATAGCCCTTGCCGTCGCGGCCATCATCTTCGTCATGCCTTTCGTTTTCGTCGCCCTGCAGGCGGTGAAATCGAAATCGGAGGCCTCCCGGCTCGATTTCGAATTCCCAGAGCATTGGCTGTTCTGGGACAATCTCGTCGCCGTCTTCAAGGCGCGCGACTATCAGCTCGTGCTTGCCTATTTCAATTCGACACTGATCACGGTCGTTTCCGTCACGATCCTGATCCTGCTGTCGGCGATGGTCGGATATGTGATGCAGCGCCGCAAGACGGCGTGGAACCGCGTGGCTTTCGCTGCGCTGTTCATGGGCCTGATGATGCCGCCGGCCGTTGTTCCCACCATCGGCCTTTTGCAGGGCATCGGCCTCTTCAAGACCATGACTGGAATGATCCTGATCCAGGTTGCCTATAATCTCTCCTTTTCGGTCCTGCTCTATCGGTCGTTCATTTCGACCATCCCGCGCGATCTCGACGAGGCGGCGCTGATCGACGGCGCCAAGCCCCGGCAGATCTTCTTCCGGGTGGTCCTGCCGCTGCTGAAGCCGGTGACCGTGACCAATATCGTCGTCCAGTCGATCGCGATCTTCAACGATTTCACCAATCCGCTCTATTACTTGCCGGGCAAGGAGAACGTGACGGTGCAGCTGACGCTCTATAATTTCCAGAGCATGTATTCGAGCCAGTACAATCTGCTTTTCATGAACATCCTCCTCGTAACGATTCCGCCGCTGATCGTCTTCATCTTCTTCAACCGCCAGATCGTCGCAGGCATGACATCAGGCGCAGTCAAAGGGTAGCAGAATGGCTGAGCTCACTCTCAAACAGGTTCGCAAGAGCTTCGGCGCACTCGAAGTCATCAAAGGTATCGATCTTGAGGTTGCCTCCGGCGAATTCGTCGTCTTCGTCGGCCCGTCGGGATGCGGGAAGTCGACGCTGCTGCGCATCATCGCTGGTCTGGAAGAGACGACTTCAGGTAGGCTGACCATCGGCGGCAAGGACGTGACCTATGCCGAGCCTTCCGAGCGGGGCATCGCCATGGTGTTCCAGAGCTACGCGCTCTACCCGCATATGACGGTTGCGGAGAATATAGGCTTCGGCCTTTCACTCGCCCGCCGTCCAAAGGCGGAAATTGCCGCCAAGGTCGCGGCGACTGCGGAAACGCTGCAACTCACCCAGTTGCTGGAGCGAAAGCCCAAAGCGCTCTCCGGCGGCCAGAGACAGCGCGTCGCCATAGGCCGGGCGATCGTCCGCGATCCCAAGGTTTTCCTGTTCGACGAGCCGCTTTCCAATCTCGACGCGTCGCTCAGAGCCCAGATGCGGCTTGAGATCGCCGATCTCCACACTCGGCTGAAATCGACGATGATCTATGTCACCCACGACCAGGTCGAAGCCATGACGATGGCCGACAAGATCGTCGTGCTGAACGGTGGCGCCGTCGAGCAGATCGGCAGCCCGATGGAGCTCTACCGCAATCCCGCCACACCCTTCGTCGCCGGCTTCATCGGCAGCCCGAAGATGAACCTCTATGGCGGCGAGACGGCACGGCGAATGAACTGCACGACCTACGGCATCCGTCCGGAACATATCAGGCTTTCGGAAGGCCCTGGCCAGTGGCAGGGCAGAATCCGCCATGTGGAACGGCTCGGCGCCGATGCGATCCTTTATCTCGATGTCACCGACCTCGGCGAAATGGTCGTGCGCGCCGAAGGCGAAACGCCTTTTGCGCCTGGCATGAAGGTCTGGGCAGATCCGGTGGAGGGAGCGGAACACCGGTTCTGAGTTTCGGTTAACCCCCTCCTCGAGAGCAATCCTACCGACCGAAGATCCCGCCCCTCACGGTTGTTTTGTTTGAGAGTGCCGCCAAATCCTTTTTGGGCCGGAGCGGCAGATTCATCCGTTCGTGAACAATGCCCATGATACCAAGATCGCCGTTATTAAGCTCGCGAAAGAACACTGATAGTAACGACCGAAATAGGCTAACCGCTTGATGTCTGCCGGAACTGCCAGACGTTGCAGAACCGATCCCCACACAAACGCTGCAAATAGGCGTGCAGCCCGAGAATGTAGATGTGCGCCTTTGTTTCTCCCCAAGCTTCGCAGGTATCACGCCAAATCCTGTCCTTGCGCGGCGGTAGCACGCAGATAAAATCGATAAGAGCGCATCGCTATCGGCGCTTGTTGCGGCCTATGACGTCTTCAGCCGAAAGGGCGACAAACTCGCTGTCGTCGGCCCGCATCGCAGGCGCAAGCTCCTTCTGCAGCATATCCCAGGTCTCATCACGGGTCTGCAAGTCGCGGCGAATAAGGGCGCGAATATATTCGCTGGCATTTTCATAGAGGCCGTCGTCACCGATCTGCTGCTGGATATGATCCTGCAACTGCCCACTGACCTTCACATGAATGCTATCCGACGCCACTGGCATACCCCATCGTTCCTTTTATCATCGGTAGCGTCGCATACAGTGTCAATATTCATCACATCGCTTCGGGCGACCTGACGAGGTGCTTAAAGAAAAACTCAGGCTCTCAACTGCGGCAAAGCATTGCCGGCCATTGACAGGAGCGGCTCGTAATCCGCTTCGGAGAGCAGCGCGATATCGACCAGTCCGAGCGTCGCGCGCATGGCCGCCAAGGACGGCTCTCTAATGGCGGCATGCAACGCACCTCGAAGGAGGAGGATTGTTTGGCTCGATGTGTCGCCTGATGTGATGAACGGGAGACCGGGCGCCTTGGGTGTTTCGGCGATGATCCGGATGTCCTCGACCAGGGCGGTATCGAAACGGCGGATATTCTCAAGAGCGATACAATCGATGGCCGCGCTTTCCGCCCTGCCCTCGACAACGGCGGCAATGCTGCCGCCGTGGCTGCCTGTTTCGATGATCCGGCCAAAGAAACGGCCGCTGCGCGCAAGCGGAGCGACGGCGGCGCGAAAGAGATTGCTGCCGGAGTTGCTGTCAGGGCTGTTGATCGCAGCTGTCGTGCCGCGCAGATCCTCCAGCACGCGAAGGAAAGAATTCTTCCGGACGATGATGAAGCTGCGCATCAACGGCCCATCGCAGCCTGGATGGCTATATACGGGCGTGGCCACCAGCCGCACCCGGCCGCGCAGGCTCGTGGCAAAAGGATAGCCGCATGCCTGCGACAGAAGCAGGTCCGGCCTCAGCCAGGCTTCGTCATAGGCAACCGTCTGGTCGAGCGTTTCAGGCACCCCCGTGAGCCCGGAGTGCAGGAGGTAGTGTCGGAGAAACGACCAGAGTTCGGCCGTCGCCTCCGCGAGCGGCCGGGACGTCAGGTACATGGCAATGCTGACGAGATGCATGCCGATCTTTCATTACAGGCGGCGCTGGAACGCAAAGGTCGAGGATCAGGCAATGCCGCCCAGGCATACATATTTGAGCTCGGTATATTCGTCCAATCCGTGCCTGGAGCCTTCGCGGCCGAGGCCCGACATCTTGACGCCTCCGAACGGCGCCTCGGCGGTGGAGACGAGACCGGTATTGACCCCGACCATTCCATATTCGAGCGCTTCGGCCACGCGGAAGACCCGCGACAGATCGCGCGCATAAAAATAGGAGGCAAGTCCGAACTCGGTGTCATTTGCCTGCTCGATGACGTCCTGCTCGTCGCGGAACCGGAAAAGCGGGGCAAGAGGCCCAAAGGTTTCCTCACGCGCCACCTGCATGCCGGCAGCAACGTCACGCAGAATGGTCGGCTCGAAGAAATGGCCGCCAAGCGCGTGGCGCTTGCCACCCGTTACGATCCCGGCGCCTTTTGCAACGGCATCCCGGATATGGCTTTCGACTTTGGCAACGGCATTGTCGTCGATGAGCGGGCCAAGCACGACGTCACGCTCCAGACCGTTGCCGACCTTCAACTTCGAAACTGCCTCGGCGAGCTTGGCTGCAAATGCCTCGTAGACGCCATCCTGGACATAAAGCCGGTTGGCGCAGACGCAGGTCTGGCCGTTATTGCGGAATTTGGCGATGATGGCGCCTTCGACCGCCGCATCGAGATCGGCGTCATCGAATACGATGAAGGGTGCATTGCCGCCGAGCTCGAGACCGAGCTTCTTGATCGTCGGCGCGCATTGCCAGTAAAGCAGCTCGCCCGTCCGGGTGGAGCCGGTGAAGGTCAGGACCCGGACGTCGCGGCTGGCGGTCAGCGCTCCGCCGATTGCGGCGGCGTCACCGGTGACAACGTTGAGGAGGCCCGGCGGCAGGCCGGCTCGCTCTGCGAGGACGGCGATCGCGATCGCGGAGAACGGCGTCTGCAGCGCCGGCTTGAGAACGACGGCGCAGCCGGCGGCAAGCGCGGGGCCGATCTTGCGCGTGATCATCGCGTTCGGAAAGTTCCAGGGCGTGATCGCCGCCACGACGCCGGCCGGCTGGCGCAGCACAAGGATGCGTTTGTCCGGCTGATGCCCTGGTACGATCTCGCCGTTGATGCGTCGTGCCTCTTCGGCAAACCATTCGATGAAGCTCGCACCATAGGTGATTTCCCCCTTGGCTTCAGCCAAGGGTTTTCCCTGCTCCAGCGTCAGGATCATCGCCAGATCGTCACGGTTTTCGATCATCAGGCGATGCCAAGCCTTGAGAATGGCGGCGCGCTCCCCGGCGGTCTTCTTCGCCCAAAGCTTCTGGGCGATGACGGCGGCCCGAATGGCATCTTCCGTTTCCGTCGCACCGAAATCGGGGACCGCACCCAGCACCTCACCTGTCGCCGGATTGCGGACCATGGCCGACGCGCGACCTTCCGCTTCGATCCAGCGATCGGCGATGGGGCATGCCTGGCGGAACAGCGAGGGATCATTGAGTTTCATGGGACAACTTTCAACAGAATACGTGAGCGGCGCCGGGATCGAAATCGAGATGGACTATATCTCCACGATTGAGCCCCGCAATAGCCTCATGCCCGAACGGCAAGCGAACCGAAAGCGCCTCGCCTGTCGCCGTCTCCGTGGAGACGTGGATATTGTTGCCGAGAAAGGTAATGTCGCTGACCGTCGCGGCAAGACCTGCGCCGGCGGCTCTCGCGCGCGACAGCCGAATGCGCTCCGGCCTCAGCATCAGCGCCGCCCTTGCGCCGGAGGTCCCTTTTCCATGCACGGGAATCTGGTTGAAGATGGTTCCCCCTCCGAGCGCTATGGTGGCTTGTCCATCGGAAGACGACACCAGGTCGCATGAAATGAAGTCACTGTCGCCGATGAATTCGGCAACGAAGCGCGTCTTGGGATTGGCGTAGAGCTCCGGGCCTGTGCCGATCTGATCGATGACGCCCTTTGAAAAGACCGCGATGCGGTCGGAGAGCCGCAGCGCCTCTTCCTGATCGTGCGTGACGTAGAGGATCGTCACCTCGGTATGTTGGTGGATGCGGCGGATCTCATGCTGGATTTCCTCGCGCAGCTTCTTGTCGAGTGCCGACAGCGGCTCGTCCATCAGCAGTACCGGCGGATCGTAGGCAAGAGCTCTGGCGAGCGCGACGCGCTGCTGCTGGCCGCCGGACATCTGCGCCGGCTTGCGATCCTCGAAGCCTTCGAGCCGGACGAGGCGTAGCATCTCCTTCACCTGGCTGTCGATCTCGGCCTTCGATTTGCGCCGGACCTTTAGCGGAAAGGCAATGTTTTCGCCGACTGTCAGATGCGGAAACAAGGTGTAGCGCTGGAACACCATGCCGATATTGCGCTTGTGCGATGGCGTGGCGAGCAGGGTCTTCCCCTCGAGCGTAATGTCGCCTTTGGTCGGACTTTCAAAGCCGGCCAGGATGTAGAGCGTCGTGCTCTTGCCGGATCCGGACGGACCGAGGAAGGTCAGGAATTCACCGCGCCGGACGTCGAGATTGACGTCATGCACGGCGACGACTGGGCCGTATTCCTTGCGTATTCCGCGGATCTGAAGGAATGGTTCGTTCATTGTTTCAGTACCTTGCGCACGACGGCAACCAGCGCCATCAAGATGATCGTCAAAAGGATGAGAAGGGTCGATGCGGCAGCGACAACAGGCGTCAGGTCTTGCCTGAGCGTCGCCCATACCTTCACCGGCAGCGTCTGCAGGGTGGGGCTCGACATGAAGATCGCCACCACCACCTCGTCCCAGGATGTCAGGAACGAAAAGACGGCGGCCGAAAACAGCCCATGGCTGATCGCCGGAAGGGTGACCCTGATCTTCGCTTCCAAAGGCGAGGCGCCGCACAGCACGGCCGCGTCCTCGATCGACTTGTCGAAGCCTTCCAGCGCACTTGATATGGATAGGATCGAGAACGGGAGCGCAAGCACGAGGTGCGAAATGACAAAGCCGATCAAGGTGCCGCCAAGGCCGATCCTGAGAAAGAAAGCGTAGAGGGCAACTGCGAGAACCACGACCGGCAGGATCATCGGCGTCAGAAAGAGCGCCTTCAGCGCATCGCGGAACATGAACGAACCGCGCACCAATCCGAAGGACGTGACGAGGCCGAGCAGCACCGACAGAACCGTGACGATGCCGGCGATCTTGAAGCTCGTCAAAGCCGATTCCAGCCAGCGCGGGTCGGCGAAGAGTTCGCTGTACCACTGGAAGGTCCAGCCCGGCGGCGGAAAGATCAGCCATTGCGAGGAGCCGAAGGACAGGGCCGCGATGAAGATGATCGGCAGCAGCAGGAAGGCTGCAGTCAGAAGCGTGATCGCGAGCAGGACGTATTTCCACCAGCCGAGACGGTCGAAATTGAGCAGCATATCAACGTCGTCCCGGATTCTGATTGCCGAAGAAACGCAGCTGCACGGCATAAAGCGAGAGCGTCACGACCAGGAGAACCAGCGCCGCTGCACCGCCCATTCCCCAGTTGACCAGCGATTGCACGAACTGTGCGATCAGTTCTGCCAGCATCATGTTGGCAGTGCCGCCGAGAAGCGAGGGCGTGACGAAATAGCCGAGCGACATCACGAAGACCATCAGGGCGCCAGCCGCCATGCCGGGCATCGCCAGCGGCAGCAGAACCCGCGTCAGGCACTGCCAGCGGTTGGCGCCGCAAAGGGCTGCCGCCTGCAGGGTCGACGGGTCGATCTTCCTGATCACGCCGTAGAGCGGCAGGATGATGAAAGGCAGCATGATATAGGTCATGCCGATCGTGACACCGGTCAGATTGTTGACGAGCGCCAGCGGCTGGTCGATCAGACCCATTCCCATCAGCATCTTGTTGATGAGTCCGGTGCGTTGCAGCAGCACCATCCAGGCATAGGTGCGAGCCAGCAGGTTGGTCCACATCGAGAGCAGCAGGATCGCAAAGATCACCGTGCTCAGCCGACCCGGCATGATCGCCAGCGCCCAGGCGACGGGAAAACCGATCAAAAGCGAAATCACGGTGACGAGGCCTGAGACGATGAAGGTATTGGCGAAAATCTTGAGATAGGTCGCAGAGCCGATCAGCTGGGCATAATTTCCAAGGCCGGGAACGGGCTCCAGGACGCTGCGCAGCAGCAGTATCGCCACTGGTGCGACAAAAAAAATGCCCACAAAGGCAAGAGCCGGAACGACCCCGCCAAAACCTGTTGCCCTGCGTATCTTTGGCAAAGGCTCAATTGCGCCGGAGGCGTCGCTTAACGTCGACATGACAGTCCTTCCCACCCGTCAATTTCCGCGGGCGGCGAGGTCCGATGGACGGGTACCGCCGCTGCAGGAGGCACGGCGATTTTCGCCGTGCCATTCATCTCCAGTTTCGGACTATTTCGCCTGCCAAGCGTACCACTTCTCGCCGATGGCATCGCGATTATCAGCCCAGTAGTTCATATCGGCATTGACTTGGCTTGCGGTCTGCTGGTCCGGCAGCGTCTTGGCGATTTCCGGGTCCATCAGCTTGGCCGAGTCAAGATTGATCGGCGCATATCCCGTAGCCTTTGCAAGGGCAGCCTGCGGTTCGGCCGAGGTTGCCAGCGCGATGAACTTCATCGCGGCCTCGGCATTCGGCGCGCCCTTCGGCACGACAAGCGCATCGGCAGCGGTGATGTTCTGCTCCCAGGAGGTTTCAACCTTGATGCCGGTCGCCGCAAGCGCCGTCATGCGGCCGTTCCAGACGCTGCCGAAGGGCGCCTCGGCAGAGGCCAGCAGCTGCTGCGACTGGGCGCCGCCCGACCACCAGATGATATCCGACTTGATCGTATCGAGCTTCTTGAAGGCGCGGTCGAGATCGAGCGGATAAAGCTTGTCGGCCGGCACGCCGTCGGCGAGCAGCGCCGCTTCGATCACGCCGGGAGCCGACCACTTGTAGAATGTGCGCTTGCCGGGAAACTTCGTCGTGTCGAACAGGTCGGCCCATGTCTTCGGGCAGGCTTTGACGGCATCGGCATTGCAGCCGATGACGAAGGAATAATAGAAGCTGCCGACCGAATAGTCGGTGACGAAGCGCGGATCGAGCTTCGATTTATCGATGACGGAAAAGTCGAGCTTCTCGAGCTGGCCGTTCTTGCCGGCTTGGGCGGCATAGTCGCCTTCGACGTCGACGACATCCCAGTTGACTTCACCGGCCTCGACCATGGCCTTGAGCTTGCCGTAGTCGGTCGGGCCGTCTTGCACGACGGTGATGCCGGTCTTCTCTGCGAAGGGGCTTGCCCATGCGGCCTTCTGCGCATCCTGGGTCGTTCCGCCCCAGCTCGAGAAGACCATGCTGTCGGCATGCGCCGGCGCGGAGACCGCCACGAATGCGGCAACCGCCGCGAAAGCAAATGTCGTTTTCATGTTCCCTTATCCCTGTTGTGGTTTGTCCTACGGGTATGCCTTATGCCGTCAGCGCGCCCCGCTCCCGGGAGAGAAGCTTGCCGGCTTCATAATCTTGTTTTCCGCCACCTCGATCAGGTCGCGAATCTTGGGCAGGAAGGCCTGCCATTGCGGATCGGCCATAAGCCGCTGGCGTCTCGCCTCCCGATCGTCCAGGCTCGTAAAGGCCCAGATGTGGACGATCTCGTTGATCGTGCCGATCTCCGAAAAGAAGTAGCCGACGAGCGTGCCGAGATGGCTCTTCTGGATCTCGATCCCCTCTTCCCCGACGACCTTGAGATATTGCGGGATCGCGCCGTTCCTCAGCCGATAAGTCCGGATTTCGTAGAACATGGCGCTACCTCATCACGAAAGGATCGGGGATCGGATCGTCCGACGTTCTCAGCCAGATCGTCTTGGTGCGGGTATAGTCGAGCGCCGCGGCCATGCCGCCTTCCCTGCCGTGGCCGGAGAGGCCGAACCCGCCAAACGGCGCGATCGGCGATACGGCCCGATAGGTATTGACCCAGACGATGCCAGCGCGGATGCCCTTCATCAGCCGGTGCGCCCGGGTCAGGTTCTGGGTGAAGATGCCGGAGGCCAGGCCATAGCGGGTGTCGTTGGCCAGCTTCAGCGCTTCAGCCTCCGTCTCGAACGACACGACCGACAGGACCGGCCCGAAGAATTCCTCGATCAGCGAGGGCGAGGCTACATTGTCGCAATCGAGGATCGTCGGTGGGAAGTAAAAGCCTTTGCCGTCGATCTTGCGCCCGCCGATGACGAGACGGGCGCCGCTTTCGATCGACCGCTCGACGAGAGCGCCGATATTGTCCTGCTGGCGCTTGGTAGCAAGCGGACCGACCTCGGTTGCCATATCGAGCGGCGCGCCGATCCGGATAGCCGTAGCCTTTTCCCGCAGCAGAGCGACGAATTTGTCCTTGACGCTGCGCTCGACGATCAGGCGCGAGCCGGCAACGCAGCTCTGCCCTGTCGCCGCGAAGATGCCCGCGACCTGGGCATTGGCAGCACTTTCGAGGTCGGCATCGGCAAAGACGATGAAGGGCGACTTGCCGCCGAGTTCAAGCGAGGTGGAGGCGAGGTTTTCGGCCGAATTGCGAACGACATGGCGCGCGGTTTCCGGGCCGCCGGTGAAGGCGACGTGCGCAACTTTCGGGTGACTGCCAAGCGCCGCGCCGCAGGAGGCGCCGAAGCCGGTGATAATATTGACGACGCCCGCGGGAAAGCCCGCCTCATGCACGAGACGCGCAAATTCGAGAAGCGGCGCCGGCCCGTCTTCCGAGGCCTTTACCACCATCGTGCAGCCGGCGGCGAGCGCCGGGCCGATCTTGACCGCCGACAGGAACAGCTGGCTGTTCCATGGCACGACCATGGCGACGACGCCGATCGGCTCGCGGCGAAGCCAGACATCCATGTCGGGCTTGTCGATCGGCAGGTAGGAGCCTTCGATCTTATCGGCGATGCCGGCATAATAGCGGTAATATTCCGCGACGTAGGCGATCTGCGCGGATGTCTCACGGATGATCTTGCCGGTGTCGCGCGTCTCCAGCTCAGCCAGAATCGGGGCGTTGGCGGCAACCAGATCGGCGAGCTTGTAAAGTAGCTTGCCGCGTTGGGTAGCCGTCATCTTAGCCCACGGGCCGTCGTAGAGCGCCTTTTCGGCAGCGTTCACAGCTCGATCAACATCACCCTCGCGCGCTTCCGGCATCTCCGCCCAGACCTTGCCGGAAGCCGGATCGATGCTAGGATAGGAAGCTTCGCCGTCCGAGAATTCGCCGTCGATGTAATGCTGGAAACGCCGCATGGCCTTACTCCTGAAATGCCGGCATGACCTCGGCGATGAAGCGCTCGAGCGACGCCTTCTTGCGCTCGAAACTCATGCCGGTGTCGATCCAGAAGGAATATTCGTCATAGCCCAGGGCTTCATAAACCTTGAGCCGATCGATGACGGTCTGCACGTTGCCAACGACATTGTTGGTGCGCATGACCTCGTCCGACAGCATGGCGTTCGCTCTGATCTGCTCGTCCGGAATCCGCTCGATCAGGCCTTGGCTGACCGGCTTCTCATTCTTGAACCAGGCGAAGAAGTAGTTGTAGTAAACGCTGAGTTCATGAGCCGCCTGGGCGACGTCTTCTTCCGACGAGCCGACATAGGTGTGGCGCAGCAGCATGATCTTCGGCCGCTCGACATCGGGGTTCTTGGCGCAGGCAGCATTGAAGCGGTCCATCAGCGACTGGACCTCGTCATCACCCTGCCAGAGCGGCGTCACCTGAACGTTGCAGCCGTTGGCGACGGCAAATTCATGCGAATTCGGATCGCGCGCAGCAACCCAGATCGGCGGGTTCGGCTGCTGCAGCGGCTTCGGGGCAGACGTCGTCGCGGGGAACTTGAAGAACTCCCCGTCATGGGCGTAGTCGCCCTTCCATATGCCCTTGACCGCCGGAATGAGCTCGCGCATGCGCTGGCCCGCACCCCAGGCATCGAGACCCGGCAGCAGCCGCTCGTATTCGAAGGAATAGGCCCCACGCGCAATGCCGATATCGAGCCTGCCGTCGCAGATGATATCGGTCATGGCAGCTTCTCCCGCAAGCTTGATCGGATGCCAGAAGGGGGCAATCACCGTCCCCGTCCCGAGCCTTGCCCGCGATGTGCGGCGGGCGAGATCGGCGATGGTCACGAACGGATTGGGGGCAATGGTGAAATCCATGCCGTGATGCTCGCCCGTCCAGATCGCATGCATACCGCCCTTGTCGGCGATCTCGCAAAGCGCGACGAATTCCTCATAGAGGCTCTTATGGCTCTGGCTGGCGTCGAGCCGCTCCATATGGACGAAGAGGGAGAACTTCATGCTATTGCGCCCTTGGCTGGAATGGGATGGATTTTGCCGCCAGTCTCGTCGCCGAAATAGACGCCGAAATTGCCGATCGAGCTTTCCATCGCGAAGCGGTTGACGATATCGGCGGTGGAGCTGGTCTTGAATTTTGCCGCAGCCAAGGCGTCGGGCTTGATGAACCTGCCGCCGGCAGGCTCGCCGTCGCCGGCAACGGCGTGATAGACGATGTGCTGCTTGCCGTCGCTCTTGCCCTCATAGACCGAATAGAGGAAGCCGACGCTGATTTTCAGCCGGGTGAGCGTCTCCAGATATTCCTGCAAAGCATCGGTCGGGTTGCCGCCATGGGCGTCGATGTTCGGCAGGGAGAGCACATCCTCGCCCAGCAGCAGAACTTCTCCGCGGCGCTCGACGACGGCCGCAAGTTCGATACTGCCCTCAGCTGCCGCAGACACCGCCTTGCTTGCGAGCGTCGGCGTGAAATAGCCGCCGCGGGCATAGCCGAGACCGTTGCGGCCGCTATTGTCGAAAGCCTCGATGCGGCCCATCAGGATGACATGGTCGCCGGCCTCAATGACCTCTTCCATGGCGCATTCGAACCAGGCCGCGACATTCGAGAAGATGGGGCAGCCCGCCGATCCCTTGGCCCATTCGACCGCCGCAAATCGGTCTTCGACAGGACGCGCGAAAGTATTCGATACGTCCTTCTGCGTTTCCGACAGCACATTGATCGCAAAATGCGGCGCTCCGGTCATGGTGGCGAAATTACGCGAGGTCTTGGCAAGGCAGACGAGCAGCAATGGCGGGTTGAGGGAAACGGATGTGAAGGAATTCGCGGTGAAGCCGATCGGGTTCCCCTCCCCGTCACAGGCGGTAACGACGGTCACGCCGGTCGGAAAAGCTCCGAACGCATCTCGCAATGCTCTTGGGTCGACAGACTGGATTGTCATCGTTCATCCTCCCCGAACGACAGCCACTCGGCGAGCAGCGAATTGACGATATCAGGCGCGGTCAGGTTCACCATATGACGATGGCCTTCGACGATGCGGACCCAAGCCTTCGGCGCCAGCGCCGCCATCTGCTCTGCCATCAGCGGCGTCGAATTGGGATCGTCGGACCCCGTCAGGAACAGGGCCGGCCCCGCCACGTCTTTCCAGCGATCGGCATAAGTCTCATCTCCTCCGGCAAAAGCGGCGTAAGCGACCGCATAGCCTTCGGGATCGACGCGGCTCAGCCATTCTCGCGTCAATTCCCGCGCAATGAGGCTATCGGGATCATCGCCGAACCAGCGAGCCAGGGGACCTTCCTTATCCACACCCGTCACCGGAATGGCCGCGGCCCGTGCAAGCACGGCAGCTTTCGCCTTGGGGTCGCGCCTGTAGACGCCGTTGAGATAAGCGACACGGCTGATCCGTTCGCCGAATGTCGCCGCCGCCCCTCCCGATACCAGCGCCCCCATTGAGTGGCCGGCAACATTCACCCTTTCGATCGCCATCTCGTCGAGAAAGCGCCCGAACCAGGCGACGAATTCCTCGAGGCGGCTGCCCGCCGGCAGCTTTGCGCTCTCGCCATGTCCCGGCATGTCGACGGCAATGACGCGATGGCCCGCCGACAGAAAGGCGATCTGCGGCGCCCAGGCCTCGAGCCGCATGCCGACGCCATGAATGAGAACCAGCGGCTCGCCGCTGCCCGTCTCGTAATAGGCCGTCCCGCCTGGCGTCTCCTTTCGAGGCAAATCACCGGCGGCGCCTTTTGCTGCAGCGGCGCCCGAGATCGATCCGGCTGTCAGCATCTCAGCGCCCACCCTTTCAAACGCCCGCGGGGTTGGCGACGCCCTGCCCAAGGTCCTTCAGATCCTGATAGCGGTCGCCGATGCGGTGATGAGGGCGCCCGCCCACCGAAGCGCCAAGAGCCACGACGATCTCGTCGGCGGCAGGCGCGTCGGGGATCGAGGTCTGGATGGTCAGATAGTGCGAACGGCGGCCTTCATCGTTCTTGTCCATCAGCGGGATCATGATCGGCGCATTGGCAGGACCGCGCGTATTGCAAAAGGCGAGATAGGATTTGGCGCCAACGGCCTGGCGATAGAAATTGCCGAAGCGCAGCGTGTGGATGAGCGCGGAGGCATGTTCGATCTCACCGTCCAGGCCGACCACGGCGGCCTTGCCGTAGGCTTCTACGGCATCGCCGGAACCGACCGCATCGATGATCATCTTGGTCAGCAACTCGCCGAGAACCGGCGCGCCGGCGTGGATTTCGGGCTTGAGGTCTTCGACAAAGCCGCGGCCAGCCCAGGGGTTCTTCACGACCGCGAAAGCCGAAAACAGCTTCAGCGGCACCGCCGCGGCCTTGCCGCCTTCGATCAGCGTCGTTTCGATCTGCAATCCCGTCTTGCGAATTTGAATGGCCATGGGACACCTTATCTCTATTTCGTATTATGGTATACCATAATATAGTGCTGTCAAGCTCCTCTGGATTGCCGACGCGGCATAGCCGGGTTTCGAAAGAATCGTTTTGTAGCAGTCTGTTATGTCTGGTCATTTTGGGTTCGTGCCGCCCGCGAGCAAAAGGCTGCCAATGATGCACGACATCTCAAAGCTCCGGAGAGTCCCAGTTGTCAGCTGACAAGTCATTTGAGGCGGCCAAGGCAAGCGAACCCAAGGGCCGGATGAATCGGCCATGTAAGCGCCTCATATTATGGCATACCATCACACTGAGCAAAGTCGGGAGTCAAGTGTGGAGTGCATGACCTCTAAGTCCTGCGCACCAAGATTGAACATACTGATGGATCACAGGTGGATGCCCCTGGCGTCAGAGGCAGAGGCGTCAGCGTCTATTCGGAGGTCTTCTTTGCGGAGAGCACAGCTTCGGCAATCGCACTGGCTGCGGCCACGTGGTCCATCGCTGCCCGATAGGCCCCCTCGCCGTCGCCGCGGCGGATAGCGTCGACGATCTTCGACATCTGTGCCGGCCCCTCGATGCCACGCCTCTCCGTCTTGATGGTCATCGAGCGCAAATGGTTTATACGCACGGTCAGGAGATTGACGACGCCCCAGGCAACATGCCTGTCGACCATGGTGAACAGCGTTTGATAGAAGGAAGAGGTATTGGCCAGCACACCCGCCATATCCTGGTCGCGATAGCTGTCGCGAATTGCGGTCAGAGATTCCTCGAGCGCGGCGACGATCTCGGGGTTTCCACGTTCGGCGCATAGCCGCGCCGCCATGCCTTCGAGCGCACCGCGGATTTCATAGATCTGTTTGGCTTCGTCGATATCCAGCTGGGCGACGATCGGTCCCTTGTTCGGCAGATTGGCGACCAGCCCTTCCGATTCCAGATGTCTCAGAACCTCGCGCACCACCGTTCGGCTGACGCCGAGCTGGGCGCAGAGGTCACGCTCGACAAGCCGGTCTCCGGGACGGAAGTATCCGTTGACGATCGCCTCGCGGACCTTGTCGAGCGCCAGTTCCCGCAAGGTCTTCGCAGGACGCTCGACTCTGATTGCTGCGTCCTTCAGAGCACCGCTCATGCTGTACCTCAGTGTTGGATTGACTTCCCAGGCTCGAACTTTGCTGCAGCAGCCACCAGGAATCGTATTATGGCCTACCAAATACTGTAGCTGTCGGCGGCCAGCAATTCAACAACACCGTGCCGATCCCAAGTTTGTCAGCCTACGCGTCGGAGGCGGGCCTCACTTTGACGATCTCTTCGGCCACAGCCTTCGCCTGCACCCGGATATCGGGGACGGCGGTGATCTCCCAGAATTGCCCGGCCGTCAAGGCGCCGACGGCAAACAGCCGCGCGGGCGAGATCCGGGACGGAGCCGTCACTTCGGAAGCCGCATTCACCTGGATGCCGAGGCCGAGCGGATCGGGAACGATCAGCTGAAAGCGGCTCATTTCCTTCAGAAGCGGCGAATGGCTGATCCCGGCGCGCTCCATACCCGTGCAGTTGACCAGCCAGCCCGCCCTGATCTCGGCGATCTCGCGCTTGGCTCTGACCCTGTATCCGGCGACCAGCATGTCATCTTCGGCCTCGAGCGATTTCAGAAAGCCCGCGTGAAAGCGAACGGTTCCGTCTAAGACCAGTTTCTCGAAGCCGGCGAATACGTCGGGCGCTACCCGGTGGCGATGGATGTTCCACCAGGGAAGCGCGTGCCGCAGGAAGCGCGCTCGCTCCTCGTTCGAAAGCCGTTGCCAGAGAGCCTGCGTGACGGGCCTCAGGCCGTCCATCACGCTCCGCCAGTCGGCGACCGACCTGCTCTTTTCCCGCAAGATCTTCAACACGCCGCTGATCGTAGCGGGAAGCGTGTGATCCTCGATCGGCAGCGGCGCGGGCGGCGTCCTCGCATGACCGAGCGGCGCCAGGCCGCGTCGCGAAAGCACGTCGATCTTGCCTCTGTGGCCATGGGCGCGAAGTGCGAGAACCTGATCGATCATCGTCAGGCCGGAGCCGAGAATACAGACCGCATCGGAGGGCGCGACGCGCCTCAGCCAGGAGAGCCGCCACGGGTTCTCGACGATCCGCGATCGCAGCGAAAACGAAACGCCCGTCGGTTCGACCGGAAGGTCGGCGTTTCCGACGCCGAGGCAAAGCACCACATTCTTCCCGGCGACCTCGTCGCCATTGCCGAGGTGAAAGGCGAGCGTGTTTGTGTAGCGCTCCACGCATCCGGCTGCTTTGGCCTTGATGAAATCGACCCGGCAACGGCCATCCCGCTTTCGAAGCAGGCGCGCAAGCGTATCCCTGACATAAAGGCCGTAATCGCCGCGCGAGGCGAAATCGCCGGCCTGCATGGGGCGTTCATGAGCCTTCAGCCAATCGACGAAATCGTCGGGGTGATGGGGCAGCAGGCTCATGCGGCCGGCCGGCACGTTAAGGCGATGGAGATAGAGCTCCGTCCTATATGCCGTCCCGCGTCCGAAACCGGCATCGTCGCCGACGACGGCAATCTTCGCCGAAGCGGGAAGCAGCTCGATGAGATTGCAGGTCACAGCGATCGCTGAAAAACCGGAACCGACGACGATCACATCGTATGTCAACGCATTCTCCCTGAAGCTCGGTAACGCCGCTTCTTGTCACTCACCGCCACGCGGATGGCTCAAGCGGCAGAATCATGGAAACAATTATCTCCATAGTCTATAAATATAGTTTGTTATTCCTCCCGCCAGCCCCTTATCAACCGTTACCCTTTTGCAGGTGAGATGAAGGGGCCGGGTGGCCCTTGAAACAAAGGGGCTCAGGATGAATTTCAGAAATTTGGTTGTCGCAATCGCCGTCGGCATCGGCATTCTCGCAACGGCGCTCGCCACTGAGGCGGCGGACAAGAAGGTCGTCGTCGGCTATCAAACCGACGCATTGCCGTCTTCAGTGGCAATCGCCAACGGCGAATTCGCCAAGAAAACGGGATACGATATCGACTTCCGCAGGTTCAATTCCGGCGCCGAAATCTTCGCAGCCATTGCCTCGGGCGATGTTCAGGTCGGCTATGTCGGCTCCAGTCCGTTTGCGGCTGCGGTCTCGCGCGGGCTCGAGGTCAAGGCCTTCTACCTCGCCTCTATCTCGGGCATCGACGAGGCTCTTGTCGTCCGCAACGGCTCGGGCATTGAAAGCCTGAACGATCTGAAGGGCAAGAAGCTTGCCGCCGCGCCCGTCTCCACGGACCACTATCAGCTTCTGGCGCTGATCAAATCGCTTGGTCTAACCGAGAAAGACGTCCAGGTCTTCGCAATCCCCCAGCCTGAGATCGTTGCGAGCTATAACCGCGGCGATATTGATGGCGGTTTTGTGTGGGATCCGGCGCTCACCGAACTCAAGAAGAACGGCAAGGTTCTGGTGACCTCCAGGGATGTGGCGGACAAGGGCGCGCCGACATTCTCGGCCTGGGTTGCAACCTCGAAATTTGCCGGCGACAATCCGGAATTCCTGAAGGGCTTTGCCTCAGTCGTCACCAAATACTACGCTTCCTTCGCATCGGACAAAGCCGCCTGGGGTCCCGACAGCGATAACGCCAAGTCGCTCGCCAGGCTTCTCGGCGGAACGGCCGAGCAGCAGGCCTCGGCGCTGAAGAACCTGACGCTGCTCACCCCCGAGGTCCAAGCGTCGGACGCCTGGCTCGGCGGCGGCGAAAAGGCGGGCGCCGGCAAGATCCTGAAGGACACGGCATCGTTTCTGAAAGAACAGGGCAAGGTCTCCGACGTGCTGGCGAATTATGGCGCCTTCGTCACCGCCGACGCGCTTACCAGCGCCAGCAACTGATCCTCCCGATGCCGGCGCGACCATCCTCGCGCCGGCGTCGAACTTGTGAGTGGCACCATGCTTAAAGTCGATCACGCCAGCGTTTTCTTTGCAGCCCGGGACGGGCGGACCGTCCACGCGCTCGATCGCGTTTCCTTCGATATTCCCGAACGGAGTTTCGTCGTCGCGCTCGGCGCCTCGGGATGCGGCAAATCAACCCTTCTCAACGCGATCGCCGGTTTCCTTCCACTGTCAGATGGCCGGATCACGCTCGATGGCCGCGCCGTCGAACGGCCGGGTGCTGATCGCGGCGTCGTCTTTCAGAAAGATGCGCTGCTGCCCTGGAAATCGGTGGCCGACAATGTCGCGCTTGGCCTGAAATTTGCCGGCGTCAACCGCAAGGAGCGGCAAGCGCGCGCGCTCGAACTGCTGCGGCTCGTCGGTCTTGACGAATTCGCCGGCGCCTTTCCCTACGAGCTGTCGGGCGGCATGCGCCAGCGTGTCGGCATCGCCCGGGCGCTTGCGACCAATCCCGATATCCTGCTGATGGACGAGCCTTTCGGCGCGCTCGACAGCCTGACCCGCGAGCAGATGCAGGAACTGCTGGTTTCCATCTGGAACAAGACGGCGAAGAAGGTTTTCTTCATCACCCATTCGATCGAAGAGGCGCTGTTTCTCGGCACGCAGGTGCTCGTCATGTCGCCTCGGCCGGGGCGCGTCGTTGCGCGCTTCGATCTCGATTTTATCAGACGCTTCGCCGAAACCGGCGACGGACGATCGATCAAGGCCTCGCCGCAATTTGCCGAGCTGCGTGAGGAGATCCGCGCCATTCTCCACAGCAGCGAAGATTTGAGGAGCGCCGCATGAGCGATGTAATGCAGGCCTCGCCGGTTGCGGCGCAGAGAGAGAACCGCCAGGTCAAGCTGGTGAAGATGGCCGGCTTCGGCGCCGGCGAGAGATCAACGGTGGCCATCAGTGTTGCCACCGCCCTGGCAATTCTGCTGCTGTGGTGGCTCGTCGCTGCCCTTGGCATCGTCCCGCACCTTTTCCTGCCGCGTCCCGATGAGGTGCTGACGCAGATCGGCGTCATCTGTCGCGACGGTTACGCCGGTGCGTCGCTTTCTGAGCACGTCGCTGCAAGTCTGTTCCGCATCGTTGTCGCAGCGCTGATCGCCATCTCCGCCGGCATTCCGCTAGGATTGCTCATGGGCCTGAACCGATGGGCCAAAGGGGTGCTCGATGCGCCGATCGAGTTCTACTGGCCGCTTCCGCCGCTCTCCTACTTGCCGCTGATGATCATCTGGCTCGGGATCGGCGAAACCTCGAAGATCACGCTGCTGGTGCTGGCGATGTTTGCGCCGATCTGCCTTTCGGCCCAGGCCGGCGTTCGTTCGCTGCCGATCGAGCGCGTCAATGCCGCCCGTTCGCTGGGTGCCAGCCGGCTGCAGCTCTTCATCGACATCGTCCTGCCGTCGGCCCTGCCCGAAATCCTCACCGGCATTCGCATTGCGCTCGGCGTCGGCTGGAGCACGCTGGTCGCCGCCGAATTGATCGCCTCGACGCGCGGGATCGGTTTCATGATCATGTCGGCCTCGCAGTTCCTGGCAACCGATGTTGTCTTCGTCGGCATCGCCATCATTGCAGCCTGCGCCTTCACCTTCTCGGCCGCCATCCGTTTCCTGGAGACCTACCTCGTGCCCTGGAAAGGCAAGCTCTGAGGGATTGCATTCAAGATGTCAAAGCGCTGCGGGTCTGAAAAAAGCGCACGGCGCTTAGCGGCTTTGCGTGACCTCGTTCAGGCCATGGATCGACAGGAGTTCGGCTGCGACGAGCTCCTGGAGGCGCCATAAATTGCGATCACGAATGCCGCGTTCTTCCAGATGCTTCACCGTCAGATAGAGATATTCGGCGCAGGAGCCCATATGTCCGCAGGCCCTGGCAAGCACGCGCGCCACCGTCTCCAACGGCAATCTGCGGGAAACGCGCTCCCCCTTCAGGCCGGCCCAAAAGACCAACGCGCGCACATAGCCCTGTGCAGTCTTAACAGGAATCCAGCGAACCGTCGCTGCATCTTCGATCGTGCCGACCTCACGGCGGATCAAGCGTCGAATCTGGCCGAGGCGATCGTCATCGGCAAGCCTGAAGAGGATGCCGTTGCATCGTCCGCCGCGATCAAGTGCCATCATGAGGCCGGGCTGCGCCCGGCTTCCCCGCAAGCGTGTCATCTTCAGACAGAAGGATCGATGCCAACCCCTTGCCGCGCCACGCTGCCACTCGACCGCATCGAAGTCCGGCTTCCATATCAATGATCCATAAGCGAAGACCCAAAGCGGCGCGCCGTCGGATTCCTGAAGCAGCCGCCTGGCGAACATCTCCACCTCCATCTCGCTCAGCGGTGTCCGGTGCGGCTCGGGGCCGGGATCGAGCTCGGGGCGAAGGCTGAGCGAGACGAGCTCATCCGTGAGAGCCATACTGGTTGCACCGAGCATCTGAACCTCGCTTCGCCGCATCCCAGCCTGCCTATGCTCGGTGATATTCCTCACCTTTCAATGCACCGTAAATCTGGCCGCATCGGCCCGGCGCCGCGCAGGCTGTGGATCAGCATCGCGGCCTCCCTGACGATTGCCGCAAATGACGTATCGTCGGCCTCGGCGATCCTGCCAGTCATGTCGTGGATGCTCGTCGTCAAATGAATGATCGAATGGCGATGTTGCGCCTCGACAGGCCCAATTTCGGCATCGGCCATGGCAAGCAGCGCCTGCACTAGGCGCTCCATGGTTTGCCGGCGCCTGCTCCTCGGGTCGGCATTCGGATCTTCGCTGAGGCGCAGGAGATCGTCGATGATATCGGACATTCCGCTTCCATTCACATCGCAAGCGCCGGCCGCGCGAAAACGCTGCGCCTTCGATTGCCGGCGCGCATCTTCAAGGCATCCAGCAGCCGGTAGCCCGTTCGCCAGCGGCCAAAACCACTTGCGATATTGATGTGGCCTGCAAGGCCGATATTCCTGGTCTCGGCTTTCCACAGGCGGCCAAACAAGGTCAGCCGATCGACTGTCATGTAGGCGTCGTTCATGCTGCCGACGACGATGCTCGGAAATGGCAGAGGCGCCGTCGGCATGCCGCCGAAGGCGATATGCCCGGGATGCAGATTTTCCGTGGCCGGCAGATCGCAGGGCGCAACGAGCAATGCTCCCTTTACGCGGCGGGCAGCGCTTCGTCCGGCCAGCCGGGCAGCGAGCAGGCATCCGAGACTATGGGCAACCAGATAGGCTTCGCCAGCCTCCTCAAGCGCTTCTTCCAATCGCGGCAGCCAGCTGTCGAGGGTGGGATGATCCCAATCCTCCTGAGCGACATAACGGCTGCCCGGCTGATCCTGCAGCCAGTGCTGTTGCCAATGCCCCTCTCCCGAGCCGAACAATCCGGGAAGAATGAGGACTTCGCTCATTGGATCAGCCCGATTACCAGCGCGAAGAGGAAGGTGAAGGAACCGACGACCGTGCATATTCCGGCCGCATGCCTGAGCGGCGATATGAGGCTTCCTGTTGCTCTTCTGGTGTCGTGCCGACGGACGCCGGTCTCGACGACGATTGCCATCTCACCCCCTCCTCAATACCAAAGTCCGGGCATCGCGCCCCAATAATGGAGTTCGTATTCGCGGGCTGACCGGTCCTGCTCCTCTTCGCCGGCAACCAGTCCGTTTACAGGCTCCCGCGCCTTGCTCCGGAGGAAGCAGCCGACTGCACGTTTCAGCCAAAAGTAGAAGTCAAGCTTCATGCGAGCCTCCTGTCAGGGACAGATATTTTCGGCGGTTAGGAAATCAGCGAATGGCGTCGCGCATTGGCAAGCAGATCGCGAAGCGATGCAGTCGGTCCGTAAAGCATCAACAGACGGTTCTCTTCTCGTTTGGCGAGGCGATATCGTCGGGCGAATTCAAAGACGCTCCACAATTGCTCGCCCGATCCCGGCCGTTCCGCGCTGTCCACCGCTGCCTTCAGAGATCGAACCATAAAGACGTCCTCTATTCGGCCGCCGCTATTGCAGGGCTTGCCTCAGGAAAGAAAGCTGCCAATTCGCCGACCACTTCACCGATGCGGCTCGAAAGCGTATCGGATGAGATCGTGTAATCCGCAAAATCGCGGTCGGACGCATAAACGGCGGTCGGCAGCGTATGGGCCATAAAGAAACCGAACAGCGGCCGAAGCTGATGCTCGACCATCAAGGCATGCCGGTCGCCGCCACCGGTCGCCGTAATGATGATGGGCTTCCCGCGAAGCTCCTGCGGATCGATCAGATCGATGAGGTGCTTGAATAGGCCGGGATACGAGCCCTTGTAAGTCGGCGAACCAATAATCAGCACATCGGCCCTCACGATCTCGTCGACGACACGCCTGGCCTGCTCGTCGAGGTCCTTGCGCCACAAGGCGCCGCCCAGCGACGGACCGACATCGTGCAGGTCATAGGTTTTGCTCGAAAAGCCGTATCTGATGCTGGCGCGTTCGGCGACATGCCGAACGAGCGCCAATGTCTTCGATGGGCGGTTGAAGCTGCCGGCAATGCCGACGAGTTTGAAACCTGACATGGTTTTTCCTCTCTGTGGTTACCTCAAATATTGTCTATAAAATTACTGGATTAAAGGAATGTGCATCTCTCCTTCGGCGCTCGATTGAAAAAAGATTCGCCTTGAAGTTTACGGTCTGTCACCGCGCAGATGGCGCTCGAGGAAGGGCAGGTTGTCCTGGCCCCAATAAAGCTCGCCGTCATAGACATAGCTGGGAAAACCGAAGACGCCGCTGTCGCGCGCATGCACGCGGTCTGCCGACCATTTGTTCTGGACGTCGTCGTCGGCTTGGCGCCTGAGAAGCGCTGCGCCATCGAAACCTGCTGATGTAACGATCGCCTCGCGTATATCTGCTTTGCCGATATCCCTCGCCTCGCTCCAGAAAGCATGCTGCAGGGCGCGGACGACGCCAATCCAGTCCTGCCCGTCGAGATAGGCGGCGATCACGAAGAGGGAGGCCGGCGCCGGATCGCTGAGCTCCGGCCGATGTTCGAGCCGCAATTCCCTGCCACGCACGCGCGCCCAGCGTTTGAGGTCCCGCGTCCAATAGGCGCGGCGAATCTCCGGGCGGTTGCGTGAGAAGATGCCGCCATTCTCCTCGACCACCGTCGTCAGATAGGGCGTGACGACGACGTCGTTCTTCGCCGCCAGCTCGGTAAAGGCATCGAAGCCGATGTAGGACCAGGGCGAGCCGATCGAAAAGAAATATTCCACCGATTTGGTCACTGACGGATGTTCCTCTTAAAATGGTTGTTTGGTGCCGAATGGGCGCGGTCGACGGCCCTTCAGGATGCGGCCCGAATTTCGGGCCGCGCTTTCCATCCGAGTTCAGGGGCGATCTTTGTCACGAAGTCGTGGAGGATCTGGCGATATTCCTCGTGCTCGAACTCGTAAGGGAGCTCCAACCTCAACTCGCTGATCTCAGGCAGGATCGGATCGGCGAAAAGCCGCTCCAAAATTTTCTCCGACGTGCCAACAATATCACAGGCGAACAGGGTGCGCCGCTCACCCTGCGGCGAAAGCGTCCGCTGATGGCGGCCATCCGCATAATCGCGATAGCGGCGGCGCGTTGGCGCATCGGCGCTGTCGAAAGGCACGATGACGCGGCCGAGCGCGACGCGGCGCTGCGTTCCAGAGTCGCGATAAGTTTTAATCAGCCTGGATTGGGCGACGAAGAAATCGTCGGTCCCCTCCCCCGTTATCACATTCCCCGTCAACAAGTTGAAGCCGTTGCGGCCGGCCCAGCCAGCCGAGTGCTGCGACCCGCCGCCATACCAGATCCGGTCGATCAGTCCCTTGGCATAGGGCTGCAGACGCGGCCGCTGTGGGCCGAAGGGCGTCTTGATGAAGGTCTCGTCATCTCCGAAATAGGTGCCGCGCAGATTGTCGGCAAAGCGCAACACGCGATCATGCGAGAAATCGTAACGCGTCCAGTCGCCGTCAAAGGCGAGCGGGCCGATCAGCGCGGCATGCAGCGGCCGGCCGGCGCTGACGCCGATATTCAGCCGCCCGCACGAGAGGACATCGACCGTCGCGAGGTCTTCGGCTAGCCGATACGGGCTTTCATAACCGATCGGGATGACCGCCGTTCCGAGCTCGATCCGGCTGGTGCGCTGGGTGGCCGCCGCCAGAAAGGCGCTGGCGGACGAGATCCCCGGCTCCAGGTGCCTCTGGCGGACCCAGGCGCTGTCAAAGCCAAGCGCCTCGCCATAATGCAGTTGCTGGAGCGTCTGTTCCAATCCCGACAAGGGATCGTCATCGGGATAGTTGCCGGGAGTGAGGAAGCCGATATGACTGATGAATATTTTGCGCCCGCTCATGGCATGACTTCCGACGATCAATATTTCGGCAGGCCGGGAGGATTGGTCTCGGACGCGGGCAAGGCTTCCTCGGAAAGATGCCAATGATCGAGTATCCCCGCATAGGTGCCGCCCTTGATCAGACCATTGGTGGCGATGGTCAGCGCATCGGCGAGCCCGCTTCCCTTGCGGGTAGCGATGGCGACGTCGGAACGATCCGGCCAGCCGGCGCTCAGCGTGCCCACCCGCTTGATGTTCTTGTCACGCGCCGCGATGAAAACGAGCTGCGCGTGCGGCTGGACGATGACGTCGGCGCGACCCGAACGCAGCGCGAGAAGACTCGCCGCCTCGTCGTCGTAATATTGCAGTTCGATCGGCTTCAGGCCCGCGGCAACATCCTCTTCGCTCCACTTGACCAGGATACGCTCCTGATTGGTGCCGGCGCCGACGATGATCCTCAGGCCTGCCACATCCTTCGGCTCCTTGATCGAGGTTATGGGACTATCGGATTTCACGAAGAAACCGTGCAGGCCCTGCCGGTAGGTGGAGAAATCGAACTTCTCCTTGCGCTGCTCAGTGACGCCGACATTGGAGATGACGGCATCATACTTGCCCGCGGTTAAGCCGAGCGGCCAGTCGATCCAGGCGACCGGCACGATCTCCAGCGCCAGGCCGAGGCAGTCGGCGATGGCATAGGCGTAATCGGGATCGGCGCCGACCACGGTCTTGGCGTCGGTGGCATAGGTCGCAAGCGGCGGGCCGCCGGGGCTGACGGCGATGGTGAATTTACCCGGCGTGACGAACTTGAAATCCTTCGGGATCGCGGCGATCGCCGCATCGTTCCTGGCGGCATGAAGCCTGCCCGGCTGCTGCGGGCTCAAGTCAAAATCATCTGCCGCATGGGCTGCACTGAGGCCCGTCAAGACTGCCGTCAGCGCCGCGAAGAAAAAGGTGCGGATATCAAGAAAATTCGCCACGTTCGATATATCTCCGTTTGCGGTGAAAGGCAGGGACGGACCGGCACGAACGGCCGGCCGTCCCATAAACATTACGAACCGCTCTTCGGCAGGCCAGGCGGATTGGTCTGAGCCTTGTCAATCGCTTCCGATCCGAGATTCCAGGTATCGAGGATCTTCTTGTAGGCACCGCTGGCAATCAGATCGTTGACGACGCCGGTCAAGGGAGCGGCCAGACCGCTGCCTTTGCGTGTGGTGACTGCGATCTCGGCGGTGATCGGCCAACCGCCGCTGACGGTACCCACAAGCTTTGTCTCGCCGTTGATGCCCGCCGCATAGGCTTGGGTGGCGTTGACGCTGAAGACGGCATCGGCCCTGCCGGACCGGACGGCAAGATCCTTGACCGCATCGTCGTCGTAATATTGCACTTCGATTGGCTTCAGGCCGGCAGCGACATTGCGGCGGTCCCATTCGAGCAGGATCTTTTCCTGGTTGGTGCCGGCATCGGTAATGACTTTCAGGCCGGCAATATCCTTCGGCTCCTTGATCGATGCGATCGGGCTGTCGGCCTTGACATAGAAGCCGAGCTCATCCTTGCGGTAGGTCGAGAAATCGAACTTTTCCTTGCGCTCTTCCGTCACGGTCACGTTGGAGATCACCGCGTCGAACTTGCCGGATACCAGCCCCAGCGGCCAATCGGCCCAGGCGACGGAAACGAGATTGAGCTTTAGGCCGAGGCTGTCGGCAATCGCCTGCGCCAGGTCGACGTCATAACCGATGACCGTTTTAGAATCGGAGGCATAGTCGTGCAGCGGCAGATTGCCGCTGGAGCTGATGGCGACGGTGAAAACACCGTTCTCGACGAACTTGAAGTTCTTAATTTCTGCGATGCGCTTCTCGTTCTTTTCCACCCGCAGCCGGTTCGACTGTTCTGGGCTGAGATCGAATTTCTGCTGCGCCTGAGCGGAGCCGAAACCGATTGAGCTAATGGCGATGGCTCCCGCTATGACAAGTCTTACTCTATCTGTGAATGCCATACCCCTTCTCCATTTCGTCTTGAGATTGTAACCGTTGTTATTCGACCGGAGCAGCCCGTCGCGGCCCGGCATTTCGCCAGCGCTATCAAGCGCTAGAGAACTTTGGCGAGGAATTCGCGGGTTCGCGGATGCTCAGCTTGCGTGAAGATCCGGGCCGGCGGACCGGCCTCCAAAATGCGGCCGCTTTCCATGAAGACGACGGTGTCGGCGACTTCACGGGCAAATCCGATTTCATGGGTGACGATGACGAGCGTCGTTCCGGTGCGGGCCAATTCCTTGATCACGTCGAGCACCTCGCCGACGAGTTCCGGATCGAGCGCGGAAGTCGGCTCGTCGAAGAGCAGAACCTTGGGGCGGAGTGCCAGCGCCCGGGCGATCGCGACGCGCTGCTGCTGGCCGCCGGAGAGTTGACGCGGATAGGCATTGATCTTGTCGCTGAGACCGACGCGTGCCAGCAGCTCCTGCGCCAGTTGCACGGCTTCCTCGCGGCCAACGCCGCGAACCTCGATCGGCGCCTCTATGAGGTTTTCGAGCACGGTCAGATGCGGGAAGAGATTGAAGCTTTGGAAAACCATGCCGATATCGGCGCGGCGTTTGAGGATATCCTTCTCCTTGAGCTCATAGAGCGTGTCGCCCTTCCTGCTATAGCCGATGAAATCGCCGTCGATGGAGATGAAGCCGCCGTCAACACGCTCCAGATGATTGATTGACCGCAGCAGTGTCGACTTACCCGAACCGGAGGGCCCAAGAATGGCGGTCACGCTGCCGGCCGGCAGGTTGAGCTCGACGTCGTCAAGTACCTTCAGCGAGCCGAAGCTCTTCGAGATGCCGTGGATGCGCACCGTGCCGCCCGCCCGCAGAGCCGTCGCATCATGGAAATCAAGATTGCGCTCTTTATCAGTCGCGCCATCGAAAACCGGTAGCGGGCTGCGGAAGCGTTCGAAAAATGCCTGGAAAGGCAGCGGTGTCGGATTGCGAACGGCACCCTTGGAGAAATAGCGCTCGATATAGTGCTGGGCGACCGACAGCACGGTCATGATGATCAGATACCAGACGGTCGCAACCATCAGCAGCGGAATGACTTCGAGATTGCGACGGTAGATCACCTGGACGGTGTAGAACAGCTCCGGGAGCGCCAATACGTAGACGACGGACGTGCTTTTCGCCAATCCGATGAGCTCGTTGAAACCGGTCGGCAGGATGGAGCGCATGGCCTGCGGCAGCACGATGCGAAAGGCCTGGCGGCGGCGCGGCAGACCGAGCGCGGCGGCTGCTTCCAGCTGCCCATGATCAACTGACAGAATGCCGCCGCGGACGATCTCGGCGAAGAAGGCCGACTGATTGAGCGTGAGGCCAAGGTAGGCAGCAGCGAAGGGCGTCAGCAACTGTACGGTCGGATAGTCGAACAAGACCGTGTTGGTGAACGGGACCCCGATTCTAATTGTTTGGTAGAGATAGCCGAGATTGTTCAATATCAGCAGCAGCACGATCATGGGAATCGAGCGCAGGAGCCAGATATAGCCCCAGGAAAGGCCCGAGAGCAGCGGCGACTTGGAGACCCGGGCGAGCGCGAGGGCCGTTCCGAGGATGGAGCCCGATATGGCGGCGAGCACTGTCAGGAGCAATGTCCTGCCAAGGCCGACGAGCACCGGCTCGGCGAAGAACCATTCGGCGAAGACGTTCCAGCCCCAGCGCGGATTGGTGAAGGTGGAATAAAGCACGGCCACGATAACGACGGCCGCGAATATCGTGCCTGCCAGCCGCTCGGGATGGCGCGCCGGAACGATGCGGTAACGGGAATAGTCCTGCCGGGGTTCTGCCGTTCTGGTGGCGGGCTCAATACCCGCGAAATCCGTCGTCAGTGCCATTCTTGCTTCCCTTTTATGATTATCGTCTTGTCGCTTTCAGAGATGTGCGCCGGCCACGTGCAGGCGCGATTCGGCCGCCTCGGTTCCGAAGACCGGCGGAACGAGATGGGTGATGTCCTTTTCGAAGGGCAGGCTCTTGTAGATTTCGGGATCGGCCGCCGTGTCGAAGAGAGCGGTGTAGCCGTAGTTCAGATAGAGGCCGACGGCCTCCGGCTGGCGGAAACCGGTCGTCAGATAGATCCGGGTATATCCCTGGCGGGCCGCCTGAGTTTCCAGCTCCACCAACACTTTGCGGGCAAGGCCTTGGCGGCGCAGGTCCGAGCGTGTCCAGATGCGTTTGAACTCGGCGGTGCGATCATCGTAGTGCTTGAAGGCGCCGCCGCCGATGGTCTGGCCAGTGCGGATCAGCAGAAGAAAATTGCCGAGAGGCGGCGCGAAAGCTTCGGGGGGATAGCGGTTCAATTCGGCTGCAGCGCCTTCGGCATTGAAATAGGTGCCGTAGCGGCTGTCATATTCGTGGATCAGCTCATCGATCAACGGCTTGGCACGGGGATCGAGAGGGGTCGTGTAGAGAAACGTATCGCTCATATCGTTCGTCACCCATTGTCTTCAGTGAGGAATGTTTCCGCGAGCCGGACCCAGTAGCGGGCGGCCGGCGCGATGATCGCGTCGTTGAAATCGTAATGGGCGCTGTGGAGAGGCGCGCTGTCGCCGTTGCCGACGAAGAGATAGCTGCCTGGATTGGCCTGCAGCATGAAGGCGAAATCCTCGCTTGCGGTCCGCGGCCGGAAATCTTTCTCGATCGCTGCAAGACCGAGCGCATCATAGGCGACATCCCGGGCAAAGGCGGTTTCCTTGAGATGATTGACCAGCGCCGGAAAACCGAGGCGGTAGTTCACATCCGCCGATGCGCCGAAGCTTTCGGCCTGCGCACGGGCAAGGGCTGGAATACGCTCCTGCAGCAGCTGGCGAACCGTCTCGCTGAAAGCCCGCATGGTGAGCTTCATCTCCACGCTCTCGGGGATGACATTCGAGGCCGAACCGGCATGGATCGAGCCGACGGTGGCGACCGCCATGTCCTGCGGATCGACATTGCGCGAGACGACGCTTTGCAGCGCGGTGATGAAGGAGGCGGAAGCCAGCACCGGATCGACGGCGCGGTGCGGCTCGGCTCCGTGGCCGCCCTTGCCGACGATTTTGATCACCGCCTGATCGACCGAGGCCATGGCCGGGCCGGTGACGAAACCGAACTGCCCCGTCGGCACACCCGGCCAGTTGTGCAAACCGAAGACCGCATCGACGGGAAACCGTTCGAACAGCCCTTCCGAGATCATCTTGCGGGCACCGGCGCCGATTTCCTCGGCGGGCTGGAAGATCAGCCTCAACGTGCCGCTGAAATTGCCGCTCTCGGCGAGATAGCGGGCGGCCGCCAGCAGGATGGAAGTATGACCGTCATGGCCGCAGGCATGCATGACGCCGGGATTGCTGCTGGCATAGGCAAGGCCGGTCGCCTCCTCGACCGGCAGTGCGTCCATGTCGGCGCGAATGCCGATCCGTTTCCGGCCTTCGCCGCGTCTGAGGGTGGCGACGATGCCGGTGCCGGCAATGCCGGTCGCCACCTCATAGCCCCAGGAGGAAAGGCGGGATGCCACGAGCTTGCTGGTCCTGAGCTCCTGAAAGGCAAGCTCGGGATATTGATGCAGGTCGCGGCGAAGCGCTATGATCTCGTTGAGATAGGCGGCGATGCCCTTCTCGACCGGATCGTTGCTGGGTGAGTTCTGAGCGATAGTGTCCATGGCGTTCACCGGCGCCTCAGGCGCCGATAGCCCTCCCCTGCTCAACGTGATCAGCGCCGGTCGCATACCGGCTTTCCCGGAAGGGCAGGCCCAGGTGGTCGCGCAGAGTCTCGCCCTTCAGGACCGGATCGAAATAGCCGCGCTCCGTCAGGATCGGCAGGACGTGCGTGGCGAAGTCGTCAAAGCCTTCGGCGATGACGGGGAAGCCGAGGATGAAGCCGTCGGCGGCCCCGTGATCCACCCAGCGGATGATCTCGTCGGCGATATGCTCGGCGGTGCCGATAAAGGCAGTGCGCGGGGTGGCGGAATCGAGCGCGACCTGACGGAGCGTCAGCCCTTTCTCGCGCGCCGTTCTTTTGATGCGGTCGGTGGTGGCGCGGAAATTGTTCCTGCCGATATCACCGAGCTCGGGGAACGGCTCATCGAGCGGGTAGACACTGAAATCGTGATGATCGAAAAACCTGCCGAGATAGAGGAGCGCCTCCTCGATCGTGACGAGATCGCGGATCGCCTGATACTTGGCCTCCGCCTCCCCGGCTGTTCTGCCGACGATAGGGCCGATGCCGGGATAGACGCCGACTTCCGCGCCGGGCCGTCCATGCGCGATGACGCTATCCTTGAGCTGACGATAAAAGCCTCGCGCCTCCTCGAACGGCCCGCCATTGGTGAAGACGGCGTCGGCATACTTGCCGGCAAGCCTGATGCCGGAATCCGAAGCCCCCGCCTGGAAGACGACGGGCTGGCCCTGTTTTGAACGGCCGATATTGAGCGGGCCTTCAATGCGGAAGAAACGGCCCTTGTGGTTAAGGCGATGCATTTTCGCCTTGTCGACAAAGACGCCGGTCTCGCGATCGCGTACAAATGCGTCATCGTCCCAGGAATCCCAGAGACCCTTGATCGCATCGATGTAATCCTCGGCGATCTCGTAGCGCAACTCGTGCTCCGGATGTTCACGGCTGTAATTTCTGCCTGAACCCTCTAGCGGCGAGGTCACCGCATTCCACCCTGCCCTGCCGCCGCTGATGAGATCGATCGAGGCAAACTGGCGGGCAATAGTGAAGGGGTCGCTGTAGGAAGTCGAGACCGTGCCGACGAGGCCGATCTTGGAAGTGGAGGCCGCCAGCGCCGAGAGAATGGCGATCGGCTCGAACCGGTTGAGGAAATGCGGGATCGACTGCTCGTTGATATAGAGCCCGTCGGCGACGAAGGCGAAAGCGATGCCGGCCGCCTCCGCCTTGCGCGCCGTCCTCACGAAGAAATCGAAATTGACGCTGGCATCGGCCGGACCGCTGGGATGTTTCCAGGCATTCATATGGCCGCCGGGACCCTGCAGCATGATGCCGAACGTGACGTGTTTCTGAACCATGGATCAATCTCCTTGAAAACGGTCAGGCGACGAGGGAAAGCCGCTCGGCGGCGAGCAGCTCGATGGAGGCAAGGCGGTCAGCGGTCGAAAGCGCCGGCGTGTCGAACACGAATTCCTTGACGCCGTAGCGGCGATGGAGCTCGTCCAGTTCGTTGCGGATCTGCTTTGCCGTGCCGTGCAGCACACTCGGCACCTTCTCCTCGATGCGGTAATCGGTGAGGCCGGCCTGCCGGGCAAATTCCGCCGCTTGCTCTTCGCTGCCGACATTGACGGTCTGGCCGTCCGGCAGGAACAGCTTGACGATCCTGAGCTTACCGACACGCTCGCGAGCATATTCCTCGCTTTCGGCAGCGAAGGCCGCGAGCGCCAGGATGGGACGCTTGCCGCCCGATGCCCGCTCATAGGCCTCGAAGGTCCTGCGCAGATTGTCGGAGTCGCCGTTCAGATGGCCGGCAAAGACCAGTTCCCAGCCTTTCTCGGCAGCGAGCTCGGCGCTCTCGACGCTGGCGCCGAGCAGGAAACGCTCCGGAGCCGTCGGCGGGAAAGGAGTCGCCTGCGCACCTTGGTGACTGGGTTTGGCGGCGAGATAGGTGTTGAGATCGGAAAGCTGGCTTGCGAAATCCGGCTTCCTGGCCGGATCGACGGCAAGCTGCAGGGCGCGCGTTGCGAGCGGAAAACCGCCCGGCGCCTTACCGACGCCGAGATCGACGCGGCCGGGCGCAAGCGATGCCAAAAGATTGAAGGTCTCGGCAACCTTATAGGCGCTGTAGTGCTGCAGCATGACGCCGCCGGAACCGATGCGGATCCTCGAGGTCCTGGCGAGAAGGTAGGCGATCAGCGCCTCCGGCGCCGAACTCGCCAGATTGGACATGCCGTGATGTTCGGCGACCCAGAAACGGTGATAACCAAGTTCCTCGGCCCGGGCGGCAATCTTGACCGTCGCCCGCAGCGCATCCGCTGCAGTGAGGCCCTGTTCGATCGGGCTTTTGTCGAGAAGGCTGAGGAGGTAGGTCATGGCGCCATAATCCGCCCAATGGTTGCAACAATGTAATCTATAAAATCAGTAGACAAACGTCATTATAAGAAATGACATTCTCTTTCGCGGACATTCAGAGGAAAAAAGCAGCCGCAGCTGAGACGGAAGGATGTCGGCCAATATGAAGAAACGAAGGAGACGCTGGCGCTGCTGAAGGTGCTGGCGCTCACCAATCGACAGGTCGAGGAAGGCAGGCTGCGTCCTCAATCGGAATCCTTCGCGCGCATCCGCAAACGTCTGGCCGTCAGACAGTCATGATGCATTACCGTGTTCTTCTCGCCGAGGACGTGGAACGCGACGTCGAGGATCTCTATCGTTTCATTGCCGCCCGCGACGGCGCCGAGACGGCAGAGCGCATCCTGACGGAGATCGAACGCGCCTGCGCCGACTTCCACAAATTCCGGCCCGCGGAAATATCCCGAAGGAATTGGCCAGTATCGGTATCTCCGAATACCGCGAACTGCACCTCAGGCCCTGGCGTATGATCTACCGTGTCATCGGCACCGACGTCGTCGTCTATTGCGTGGCGGACGGACGTCGCGAGATGCAGACCTTCCTGGAACGAAGGCTCATCCGCTAACATCCGGCATACCCCCTCTCCGGTTTCGGCATCGTCGCCGGCGATCATCCGAGCATGGATGACCCAGACGAGCGGAAAACCTATCCCGCCTTTCGGCCGGCCGGCGCATTTGCCCGCAGGAGCGCCATCAACATCGGGCCGATTGCGAATTCCCCCTTTTCGCTTCGCCGCGTCAGGTCGCGAAGATAGCCGCCGGCTGAATTGATATGGCCGCCCCGCTCCAGGATGCATGCCATCACCGTCGCGGCGTTTTCCGGTCCCATTGCGTTTGCAGCCTCCTCGTAGGCTGACGGACTGACGCCGAGCATCGATCGCACCGTCACAGCCGCGGTCATCAAATCACGCCAGTTGCGGACGTTGCCATTCGGCCCGTAGGCAAGGATTTCAGGGCAGGCCTGCAGAACCAAGCCTAGCGGGAAGGATTTCAATCCGGCGGCGGCGTCTCGGCGGCCGGGTTGTCCACCCTGCTGTCCCGGCCGATCCGAACGGATGGCCTCGCTCCTCTCCTCTTCCAGCCCGTGGCCTCGCCCGCTGTCTTGCTTCGGCGTCGCGCCCTGCTTCGTTTCGAAGCTTGGTTCAAGTTCAGATAGGGATTCGGAGTGTGAATTCTGTATGTGACGCTCGATATAACCGGCATTGCCGCGCTGTTTTGTCGATTTAACTCTAATTTCCAGCTGGTTAAGGATATCCGCCCTGAGCGCCGTCAATGCGTCCTGCAATTGTTCGAGCTGTGCCGTCGTCGGCGACCGGGGCAGCCCCTCGACCAGGTCTCGAAAGTCCTGGTACAGGCCCTGCCAATCCCCCTGAACGTCTTCTTTGGCAGCCGCTTCGATCAGCTTGGCGATATCACGGCGGCAAAGCGTGATGCGTTCGCGCAGACGCTGAACATGCAGCCGCTCGGCCATCACCTCGGCGGCCAGTTGCTCGATCTCTTCGGCGCGGGCCAGCAGCGGCGCCAGCGAGAAGCCGAAAGCATCGTTTACCTCCCCTGCCCTATCCCGGCGGACATAACGCTTGCCGTTGGGACTATCCTTGCGCAGGAGAAGGCCCGCCTCGACGAGTGCTGCAAGATGGCGCCGCACGGTCTGCTCGGCCATGCCGTGCGTTCTGAGCGAAAGCTGGACATTCGACGGGAATACGATCAACCCGTTTTCCGGGGCCAGCTCGTTCTTTGGATAAAAGCTTAAGAGCGCATTGAGCACGGCTAGTGCGCGGTCGCTGATGCCAAGCAGCGGCTTTGCTTCGCACAGCGCACGAAACAGCTTCCATTTGTCGACCGATTGGTCAGGCCTGATTTCACCTGCCATCACCTGGCTTGCGAGCATGCCAAGCGTCATCGACCGCCGCCCGAAGGGCGTCGTTATACTTCCGGTTTCCATCTCTTCCACCTCAACGAGGCAAAAGAAATCCGCTCGCCAAAACGACGCCAAAAACTCTTGACAGCGATTCTCGGAAGTGCGATTCTCGGAGGTGTTCAAGACTACGAGGAAAGCTTCCGTGACGGTGACGTTCGGGGGCTTTTTTCTTTTGCGCGTTATCTCCTATCCGAATTGTCAGCTGACAATCGGTCTAACTGCCTCATTTTACCTCATTTACCTCTTCGAACTCGGCGGCGAGGCCGACCAACCGCTGAGCCAGGAATTCTGAAAACTCCGCCGATTTGACGGTGATGCGAAAGGTTTTCCCGGAGCGGGTCACCGAAGCAAGTTGCCTGCCGCCTTGAGTGCGAAGCGTCTGCTCGGCTCGCTGCGGTGCGCTCTTTTCCTCGAGCGCCTTCCAGATTGCGTCGAAGCGGCTATTGCTGTCCAGCGTTTGGAACGCTGCCGCACCAATTGCGGCCCGCGCCTTCTTCTGCCCGCCAGCCTCCCTGAATTTCTCCGCAAAAGCCAACCAGCGCGGCCGTCCGACCTTGGGCGCCGGTCCGATGGCGAGAATGATCTCGGGATCGATCGTCTGCGCCACCTGCAGCAGCCTTGACGTTTCCGGCTTGTCCGTCGCCAGCGCCTGGGCAATCATGTCGCGGCTGAAGCCGTGTTCATCCATGCGCCGCGCAAACAGCGCCCGTTCGATGAAGCTTAGGTCGACCCGCGGGCCGTTTTCCTGACCCTGTGCGAGGATCAGTTCTTCGTCCGTCAGCTTGCGCACCACAGCCTTGATGGGAACCCCGATCTCCGCAGCCGCACGCAGACGCCTGTGACCATAGGCTGCCTGGTAACGCCCGGCCGTTACCGGATCCGGCCTCACCAGGATCGGAACCTGCTGTCCGCTTTCCTGGATCGACTGCTTCAACCGCTCGAATTCGGGGTCCATATCGACCGGGATGCGGTCGCGAATAAAGGACATCTCGACGGCAGCCGGATCGATCTCCAGCACTTTGTCGCCGGAGGCAAGCGATTCGCGCAGCGCCTTGGCGGCCGCCGCTTCCTCACCTAGCCGCCCAAGCGACAGGTTCATCGCCTTGACTGCTCCCGATGGGCGATGCGGCGGCGGCGCGCCCGGCGCCTCCGGCCGTGCCGGCTCCACGGCGCCGACCATGCTCTTCAGGATATCGCGACCTTTTGGGCTCATGTCCTGCTCCACGCACTGCGAATGAGTTGCTCGACCTCGGCATTGACGCTGTCGACGGATTCGACGCCGCGATCATAGGTCTGGCGATGCATCGTCTCGCGCCCCGCCTCGTAGATCGTCTGCTTGGACAGGCCCGCATCCGAAACCGCGGTCGACTTGACCATCATCGAGGTCAGCACGCGCTCGCCGAACAGGCTGCGCAGGAAGGCGACGATCTGTGCCTGCGGGCCGTCATTGGCCTCGTAGCGGGTGACGAGATAACGCATCCAGTCGTAATCAAGATTGCCGCCGGCCTCTTTGACCACGGATAGAAGGTCGGAGGTCATCGTCAGGAACTGGTTCATCGAGGCCACGTCGAGCATCTGCGGATGAACGGTAATGAGCACAGCGGTCGCGGCGCAGAGAGCAGACAGCGTCAGGAAACCGAGGGTAGGCGGGCAGTCGATGATGACGACGTCATAGTTCTCTTCTAGCGAATGCAGTGCATTGCCGACCCGCATGAAGAACATGTCCTTGTCATCGCGGTTGGTATCGGCCAGCGCCTTTGGAGTATCGTGTTCGAACTCGTGCAGTTCGAGATTGCCGGGGATGAGATCGAGACCGGGGAAATACGTCTGGCGGACAATGTCGGCAACGTCGCGGCGTGTCTCGTCATACTTGATGGCGCCGTAAAGCGTCTCATTTTCGCCGACATCGAATTCCGGCTGATAGCCGAGCATCGCCGACATCGATGCCTGCGGGTCGAGATCGACGGCAAGGACGCGATAGCCGCGGAGCGCCAGGAACTGCGCCAGATGGATGGATGTCGTCGTCTTGCCGGAACCGCCCTTGAAATTGGTTACGGCGATCACCTGGAGATGGTCGCCTGGCCGGCGCATCGGCAGATAGGAAGGCTTGGTGCGTCCGAGATGCTGGCGCATCGCATGAATTTCTTCGAGCGAGAACACCCGGCGGCCGGCGGCCGTCTTTTCGGGATTGATGCTTTCCACCTGGGCGGCGAGGTGGCGAACATAGCTGTCGGTGACGCCAAGCAGCTTGGCGGTCTCGGTGCTGCTGAACCGCCGCAGCGATTTGCGCGCATCGGGCGAAAACAACCGCTCGAACAGCACCTGCAACTGGCTGCTGAGCATCGTCGAGTCCTGCGCTATGGTCTCGTCGATCGAGACCTGACTCGCTCTCTTGGCTTTCTCGACAATCGCGGCCTTGGTCGGCATTCACGCAAATCCTGATAAATCGGGTAATTTTGCGCAAATGAGCGTGAGTCTGGTGATTCCGTCAAGCGATTTCTTGGTTAGCCAATCAATAACGAACCGGATTCGATGAAAAAATCACGTGGAATTCCGGAATCTTAGCGAAATTGTCAGCTGACAATGGCGCCGGACCGGCTCCGCCGAAGCCGGCCGAACCGCCAAACCTCGTTGCCGACTCATCGCGGGCTGGCTCGGTCGCTGGGCACGGCACGGCACGGCTGAGGATTTCTCACTTATAGACAGACGAGCGGTACAGGCTTTCGGCGTCCAGCCCGCGAACGGGTTCATTGCCGGAGGACTTGTCATTTGCGTCTTGGGCTTCGGGATCGCGGCGTGACGGGGCAAGGCCGAGCATTTGTTCGAGACGACCGGCATTGAGCGGAGCGCTTATTCCCTTGAAGTTCATCTTTCATCTTTCGTCTGCGTATGGGCTTGCGAGGAGCCGCAGAGATAAGCGCAATTTCAACCTGCAGAGAACCGCCCGCCGGCGTTATCACCATCTTTTCGATTCAAGGCAGAAAGGGGAGGGGAGAAGGAGCCTGCAATACTGGGAAGGATTGCCCGACAAAATGACAAAAGCTCCTGCTAGGCGAATCAGGCGCCGATCGATATGCTCGGCGGCAATAGACAGGCTGAATGCCATTCTCCCAGCCCAACCCATCTGGATATCCTGCGACGAACGAGCTTTCCCTAGCGGATCTTATGGCAGCTTCACTTCCGTGTGCCAAATTCCTCTTTATTTACCAATCATTTACCATAAGCATCTGTTGCCACGTCTGCGCCAGCCATGGAGCGCAGAAAGAATGTTCAGCCGCTATCGCGCCTTCATTCCCTCGCGATTGGTAAAATGAGCATTGCCCAAGCCCGTGCCGATGGTCAGCACCGCCCATCGCGATACGTCGGTCATGAAGGGGATCTGTGACAGTCCCTGCACCACAGCGTCGTTGTGCATCATCACGAAGGTGCTGTCGTCCCCGATTTCAGGAATGGCCTTCATCAGCGCGGCGGGCAGGTTGAAGCTGTCGCTCTCCCAGTTCCCCCCCGGCAGGTTCTGCCCGCCGCGTTCTATGGAGCCATCGGCTTTGATGATCCCCGGACATGCGATGCCAATAATCGGCGCCGGCTTCAGACTGGCCTTTTCGGCTTTGCCGATCAGTTCCTGCAACATAGCAGTCAAGCGCTCGATAGTTGCGGTGCGACTTGGCTCGTCATCGGCATGACGCCAGATCGTTGATTCCCAAACGCTCGCATCGGCGAAGTTCGGCACGTTGTCCTTTCCGAATTTCACGACGCCAGCGCGAACGTTGGTGCCTCCGATATCGACGGCCAGGATCGCCTCGTGACCCTTGAACATCCAGCGGGGCATAAGGTGGACCGAGCCAATCAGCCCGGCCTCATCAGGGTGATGAACGATCGGCACGATCTCGACGTCGATGCCGGCGGCCTTCAGAATAACCATGGTTCTGGCGATCGTCAGCTCGCCAAAGCGGCTATGCCGGAAGCCACCGCCAACGACGATGCGCTCCGTCTTCACCCAGCGCTTGTCCTTCAGAAATTTTCCGATCACATCGGCAAAATCCTGAGCGAAGTCCTCCACCGCCCCCATGACCAATGCCGCTGCCTCCATATCGTCGCCCTTCAGAAGGGCATCGATCTTTTTCTTGGAAAGCTTCGTCGTCGCGGTCTTGCCTATCGGGTCGTCTCCGACCTTGCGGATGCGCTTTCTCCAATCGTCGAGCTTCTGCTGAAAGGTCTTCTTGTTGGCGTTGTCGCCAATGAACCCGTTCTTGTCACGCAGTTCGTTGTTGTAATCGTCGACCGTGACCAGCGGCAAAACAGTGGCTCCGTGTGCCAAAAGAGCATTAACCTCATCACCGTGCTTGGAACTGCTTTTGGCCATCAGGGTACCTTTTTGCGGCGTGGGTGCTTGAACAAGCGGCCAGACAAAACGCAAGCCGGCCCCGGATGTTCCGGAGCCTGGCAAGTCACCTTGCCCTCGTCGACCAGCGACCTAGCTTCAATAAGTGCAGAGAGGTTTGGAGAACGCCGTGCAAGACGACGCCGCTACCCAGGAAATGCTTTCAATGGTGCTTGAGGAACCGGATCGCTGGGCGATGTTCCTTGACATAGACGGAACGCTCCTCAATCTCGCACCGACGCCGGATGCGATCGAGGTCCCCGAGGCTCTCCCGGGACAACTTCACCGTCTGTCTAACAAGCTCGGCGGCGCCTTGGCGCTGGTCACCGGGCGCTCGCTCGCCTATGCAGACGCGCTGTTCAAACCGTTTGCATTTCCGACGGCAGGCCTGCACGGCGCCGAAATCAGGAGCGCCGCCGGGATGCACACGCTTGAAGCGACACCCGAGTTCCAGGCGCTGAAACATGCACTGACCGCCGAGGCCGAGCATTATCCGGGGGTTCTGATCGAGGATAAGGGCGCAGCCGTTGCCGCTCATTACCGGCTGGCGCCGGAATATGAAAAAGTGCTCGAAGAGCGCATGCGCCATTATGCTGAACTTGCGGGACCGAATTGGGCGCTGCAGCTCGGTAAAATGGTGTTCGAGCTCCGACCGGCACGCTCGAGCAAGGGCGATGCGCTGGAGCGGTTTTTCCAGTCAGATCCTTTCAAGAACCGCTGCCCCATCACCATCGGCGATGATTTGACCGACGAATCGATGTTTGCCATCTCCAATGCCCGCGGCGGGGTTTCTGTGCGCGTCGGGGCCATCGGGGCCCCGAGTTGCGCCACAAGTCGGCTGTCTTCAGCTGCGCTGGTCAGGAATGTCATTGCCGCCCTGGCCGCCTGAGTTAGATTTCGGACGATCTTAAAGACCGATTGTTGTCGTCTTTGCGCCGCCTGCGGAGCATCAATCATCAAAAAAGTATCGGTTTCGGCGGGGAATCGTGGTGGCGGGTATGAAGCAAGCCCGATACACTCGGTTTAATAATAAAGCCAAAAGGGAATTTGGCGGCGGACGGAGGAGGAAACGATGGAACCTGACTTGGAAGTCGTTCAGATCAGACCGGGCGAATCCTTCGCAACGAAGGCCCATGGTTATCCCTATCATACCGTCCGATGGCATTTTCATCCGGAATACGAACTGCATCTCGTCGTGGCAACGACCGGACGCTATTTCGTCGGCGATTTCATCGGGGAGTTCGAACCCGGAAACCTGGTGCTGGCCGGCCCCAACCTGCCTCATAACTGGATAAGCGACGTCCCGAAGGGATCGAGCATTCCGCTTCGATGCCAACTCATCCAGTTCAGCGAGAATTTTATAAGCGACACAATGAAGGTGCTGCCCGAGCTCGGTCCCTTCGAGCCGGTCCTCGAAGCGTCGCGCCGGGGTGTGCTCTTCGGCACTGAGACCAGCCGGCAGGTGGCGCCTCTGATGAACGAGGTGCAACAGGCGCAGGGCGTACGCCGCATCGAGCTCTTCATGATGATCGTCGGGCTGCTCAGCCGGGCGCAGGACGCCCAGCTTCTCGCAAGCCCCAGCTATCTGCCCGATCCCTCGGGCTATATGTCAGCCGGCATCAACAAGGCGCTCGCCTATATCAGGGAACATCTGACGAAATCCTTCGATGAAACCGATCTCGCTGGAATAGCCGGGCAGTCCACAGGCGCCTTCTCACGCGCCTTTCGCCGCCATACCGGCATGTCGCTCGTGCAATATGTGAAACGCCTGCGCATCAATCTCGCCTGCCAGATCCTGATGAGCGACGACCATGCGTCGATCACCGACATCTGCTTCGAGGTCGGCTTCAACAATCTGTCCAACTTCAACCGCCAGTTTCTCGCGGAAAAAGGCATGACACCGTCCCGCTTCCGGCGATTGTTGGGTGACAATATCAATGTGGCGAAGGCGGCATGAGGTCCGCTGGAGACGGCAATAGGGAGGATAAGGAGGAGGAACGAAAACTGACGCAGGCTTGAACGTGAGCGCGCGAGGAGCGGCTCGCGAGAGGAGACGCTTGTCCTCAGAAACAGCAAACAGCTGGGACAGGCACAGCCACTCATTCAGCCGAACACTGCAATCACGGACTACACGATTTTTTCCAATGGGAGGAGATGGAAATGATGAAATTTTCGACAAGAGCGGCAGGCGCCGCGACACTTATGCTGTCCTTGCTCGGTGGGACTTCCGCCTTTGCACAAAGCGCCGTTACCGATGCGACGGTCGCGTTCCTCATGCCCGACCAGGGCTCAACCCGCTACGAAGAGCACGATCACCCCGGCTTCGTGGCGGAAATGAAAAAGCTCTGCGCATCATGCAAGGTCATCTATCAGAACGCCGATGCCGATATCTCCAAACAGCAGCAGCAGTTCAATTCGGCCATCACCCAGGGCGCCAAGGTCATCGTGCTGGATCCGGTGGATTCGGCGGCGGCGGCCTCTCTCGTTCAGCTTGCCCAGAGCCAGGGCGTCAAGGTCATCGCCTATGACCGGCCGATTCCGACCGGCAAGGCCGATTTCTATGTCTCCTTCGACAACAAGGCGATCGGCAAGGCGATCGCGGAATCACTCGTCCAGCATTTGAAAGCGAAGAACGTGCCGACAGAGGGCGGTGGCATCCTGCAGATCAACGGTTCACCGACCGATGCGGCTGCGGGGCTGATCAAAGACGGCATTCACGAGGGACTCGCAAGTGGCGGATACAAGACGCTTGCGGAATTCGACACGCCGAACTGGCAGCCGGCGAATGCCCAGCAATGGGCCGCCGGACAGATCACCCGCTTCGGCAAGCAGATCGTCGGCGTCGTCGCCGCCAATGACGGCACCGGCGGCGGCGCCATCGCCGCCTTCAAGGCGGCCGGCGTCGATCCCGTGCCGCCGGTGACCGGCAATGATGCGACGATCGCCGCGCTGCAGCTCATCATATCAGGGGATCAGTACAACACGATCTCCAAGCCGAGCGAAATCGTCGCCGCTGCCGCTGCCGATGTCGCGGTCAAGCTCCTGGCGGGAGAAAAGGTCAAGGCCGAAATGACGCTCTACGATACGCCGGCACAGCTCTTCGTCCCTGCCGTCGTCACCGCCGAAAACCTCAAGGCCGAGATCATCGACAAGAAGATCAACACCGCCGAGGAACTGTGCACCGGCCGCTACGCCGAGGGCTGCAAGAAGCTCGGCATCAAGTGACTCGTAAAGGAGGCGCGGCCGGCCGCCGGCCGCGCTTCCGGTTTTCGCATTTCGAAAAGGCCAGGCGATGTCTGAAACCTCTCACATTTTTGACTCGCGCCAGCCCGTCCTCAGCCTGCGCGGAGTTTCGAAGAATTTCGGAGCGGTGTCGGCACTGACCGACATCGAACTCGACGTGCATGCCGGCGAGGTCGTGGCGCTCGTGGGCGACAATGGCGCCGGCAAATCGACGCTGGTCAAGATCCTGGCCGGCGTGCACCAGCCGAGCTCGGGCACCATCCTGTTCGAGGGAAAGCCGGTGCATCTGTCGAGCCCAAGTGCAGCTCTCGACCTCGGCATCGCGACCGTGTTCCAGGATCTGGCGCTTTGCGAAAATCTCGACGTCGTCGCCAATATTTTCCTCGGCAAGGAGCTCAACCCTTTCCAGCTCGACGAGGTCGCTATGGAGATTCGCGCCTGGAAGCTCTTAAACGAGCTTTCGGCCCGAATCCCAAGCGTGCGCGAGCCCGTCGCTTCGCTCTCCGGCGGGCAGCGCCAGACCGTGGCGATCGCCCGGTCGCTGCTGTTGGAGCCGAAACTGATCATGCTCGACGAACCCACAGCAGCGCTTGGCGTCGCCCAGACCGCCGAAGTGCTGGACCTGATCGAGCGCGTGCGTGAACGCGGCCTCGCCGTCATCATGATCAGCCACAATATGGAGGATGTGCGTGCCGTCGCCGACCGCATCGTCGTCCTTCGGCTCGGGCGCAACAACGGCACCTTCATGCCCGATGCCTCCAACGAGGCGCTCGTCAGCGCGATTACCGGCGCATCCAACAATTCCGTCTCTCGCCGCGCCATGCGCCGCCGGGCGCAAGGCCAGCAAAACGAGGAGGGCAGGCCGTGATGAAGACGATCCCGAACGAACCGACTGCTCCTCAGCTCCTCGACCGACGTGACGAAAGGGTGCGCCATGACGACAGCCTAGCCGGCTCGATCCGCGCCTTTTGGGATCGCATCCGCTCCGGCGACCTCGGCTCGCTACCCGTCATCGTCGGCCTGGCGATCATCTGGACGGTATTCCAGGCGCTCAATCCGGTGTTTCTTTCCAGCGCCAATCTCGTCAACATGCTGTTCGATTGCTCGACGGTCGGCGTCATCTCGCTCGGTATCGTCTGCATCTTGATGGTGGGTGAGATCGATCTTTCCGTCGGCTCGGTCAGCGGCTTCGCCTCGGCGCTGGTCGGCGTTTTCTGGGTCAATCAGGGCTGGCCGGTGGTGCTCGCAGTCCTGGCCGCGATGATCGTCGGCGCCCTGATCGGCTCGCTCTACGCCTTCCTGTTCAACCGTTTCGGCATGCCGAGCTTCGTCTCCACCCTGTCGGGCCTGCTCGCGGTTCTCGGCCTGCAGCTTTATATCCTCGGAGCGACCGGTTCGATCAATCTCCCCTACGGTTCCTGGCTCGTCAATTTCGGGCAGATCATGGTCATGCCGGACCCGGTCGCCTATCTGCTGGTGGCGCTTGCCGGCATTGCCTTCTTCCTCGCGAGCTACCGCACATCGGCGCGCCGGCGGGCAGCCGGCCTGTCGTCGAAATCGACTGGCGGACTGTTGCTGCGCGCGGTCATCATCACCGTCGCCCTGGAAGCGGTTGCTTTCTATCTCAACCAGTCCCGCGGCATCCCCTGGATGTTCGGCCTCTTCGTCGGGCTCGTTGCCGCCATGAATTATGCGCTGACGCGCACCAAATGGGGACGCTCCATGCAAGCCGTCGGCGGCAACAGAGAGGCCGCCCGCCGCTCGGGCATCAATGTGTCGCGCATCTATGCGAGCGCCTTCGTCACTTGTGCCCTGCTTGCGGCGACCGGCGGCGTGCTTTCTGCAGCGCGGCTGGCGACCGCAAGCCAGCAGGCCGGCACCGGCGACGTTAATCTCAACGCCATCGCCGCGGCGGTGATCGGCGGCACGAGCCTGTTCGGCGGGCGCGGCAGCGCTTATTCAGCCCTTCTCGGCATCATCGTCATCCAGTCGATCGCCAGCGGGCTGACGCTTCTCGATCTGTCGTCATCGCTTCGGTACATGATCACCGGCGCCGTCCTTGCCGTCGCTGTCGTCGTCGACTCGCTGGCCCGCCGATCCCGCATCTCGCACGGCCGGGCCTAAAGCACTCAGGAAACAGAGGATGAAAATGGGACAGGAACTGTCTGGAAAGATCGCGGCCGTCACCGGAGCCGCATCGGGTATCGGCCTGGAATGCGCCAAGGCCTTGCTTGCCGCCGGCGCCCGAGTGGTGCTGGTCGACCGGAACGAAGACGCATTGAAGGAAATCTGCTCGGCGCTCGGGACCGATGCCATTCCCTTGGTCATCGATCTCACGGATCCGAAAAGCGTAGCGCGGATGATGCCTGGGATCTTGGCGAAGACAGGCCAGCTGGATATTTTCCACGCCAATGCCGGCTCCTATATCGGCGGCGAGGTGCTGACCGGAGACCCCGACGCCTGGGACCGGATGCTCAATCTGAACGTCAACGCTGCCTTCCGCTCGGTGCATGCCGTCCTGCCGCACATGGTCGAGCGCAAGACCGGAGACATCATCCTGACGAGTTCCGTTGCCGGCATGGTCCCCGTCGTCTGGGAGCCGATCTACACGGCCTCGAAACATGCGGTCCAGGCCTTCGTCCACACACTGAGGCGCCAGGTCGCCAAGCACGGCTTACGGGTCGGCGCTATCGCCCCGGGACCTGTCGTCACCGCACTTCTCAGCGACTGGCCGCAGGAGAAGCTGGACGAGGCGCTCGCCGCGGGCGGCCTGATGGAGGCGAAGGAAGTGGCCGATGCGGTGCTCTTCATGCTGACGCGCCCGCGCAACATCACGATCCGCGATCTCGTCATCCTGCCGCAAAGCACGGATATCTGACGAGGGTGCGCCGGCCTTTCGCAATCATAGAAGGAAACGGACATGATCTTCGATAGGTTTCGCCTGGATGGACAGATGGCGCTGGTGACCGGCGGCACGCGCGGCATCGGGCTTGCGATCGCCGAGGCGCTCGGCGAGGCCGGCGCCAAAGTCCTCATCGCGGGAAGGTCACGCAATGCGGCGGCGGCGGACCGGCTCGCCAAGGCCGGTGTCGAATACGATTTCATCGCCGTCGACCTGACGAAAGACGATGCCGCCGACGCGCTCGTTACCGAGACGCTCTCACGGACAGGCCGGCTCGACATCCTCGTCAACAATGCCGGCATTGCCATTCATGGCGACAGCGGCGAATTCTCCGATGCCGTCTGGCGCGAGATCATGACCGTCAACGTCGACGCCGTCTTCCGCGCCTGCCGCGCCGCACTCGCTCCCATGCGGCGCCAGGGCGGCGGCGTCATCCTCAATATCGGCTCGATCTCGGGCATCGTTTCCAACATTCCGCAGAACCAGGCCGCCTACAACACCTCGAAGGCGGCGGTCCATATGATGACGAAGAGCCTGGCAAGCGAAGTCGCCGCCGAGAACATCCGCGTCAACGCCATCGCTCCCGGCTATATCGAGACCGATCTGTCACGCGGCGGCATCGACAATCCCGACTGGTTCCCGACCTGGCGCAGCATGACCCCGATGGGGCGCGTCGGACAGCCGGAAGAGGTGGCTGGCGCCGCCTTGTTCCTCTGCTCGGCGGCGGCAAGTTATGTCACCGGCGAAGTGCTTGTCATCGATGGCGGTTATACAACGCGATAAAAGTCGACGGGGGCCGCGGGGAGGGGCCTCTGCGTTTATGCTGAGCCTTGCCCTGCCAGTCTTTCCGCGGCGAGCTTATGCAGAGAACCTCGGCCTGACAGGCGTCTCAGGCGCGGGGCAGCCCTGCCGGTCTCAGATGCTTGCGGAGCGCGGCGATCCTGAAGATGGCGTTGGCAGCGCCGTAACCGCGATAACCGCGCCGCTCGACGATCTCGAAAAACAGCCCCTCGCCATAGGTCGGGCTGTAGAGCTGGAAATATTCGCCGGCCTCGTCGCGGTCATAGAGGATGTTGCTGGCCTTGAGGCGATCGGCGAATTCGGCCTGGAGGCCGAAGCGGGCTTCGAGATCGTCGTAATAGTTCGGCGAGATCGCCAGGGAAACGAACCCGTTGGCCGCAAGCGCAGCGGCGGTCGCGAAGATGTCGTCGGTCCTGAAGGCGAGATGCTGGATGCCGGAGCCGAAAGTCTCGGCGATGAAGCGGCCGGCGAGCGTGTTGCGGTTTTCCGCGCCGTTCATGGTGATGCGCAGCGAGCCTTCTTTGTTCTCGACCACCTGGCTTCGGACGATGCCGGAGGGATCGACGATATCGACCATCGGCGTCTTCTCGGCCTCGATGAGCGAGGTGTAAAACAACAGCCAGGTTAAAAGCTCCTCGTATTTCATCGTCTGCGCCATGTGATCAATCGATTGCAGCCCGGTCGGCTGCAGCGGTGTGTCGTCGTCGATCGCATCGAATTCGATCTCCCAGATGCGGGCAAGCTCGCTCTGGCGGTCGAGGAAATAGAGAACACCGCCGCCAACGCCGCGCACGGCCGGCATCTCGATCTCGCCGGCATCGGGCGCTTGTTCGAAGCGCTCGGCCCCGAGGGCGACGGCGCGCTGCAGCGCCGCCTTGGCATCGTCGACCATCAGGCCGGCGGCATAGGCCGAGGTGCCGTGCACGGCATAGGAGGCGCTGGCAAAGCCTTTCTGTTCCGTGTTGATCACGAGATTGATCGCGCCCTGGCGAAACACCGTTACCTGCTTGCTCTTGTGCCTGGCCGCCTTACGGAAGCCGAGGCTTGAAAACAGCGCCTCGAGTGCCGCCGCCTCGTCCTCATCGGCGGTGAACTCGATGAAGGCGATGCCTTCGACCTTGGCGCGCGGCGGCATCACCGGCACCGGCAGCGCGCTCTCTGGCTGCTGGCGCTTGACCTGATCGCCGAGATAGATCAGCGAGCGGCGGCCATCCACCGCGATCGCGTTGGCAGATCCGCCGCGGAACTGGTCGTTGAAGATCTCCAGCGAGAGATAGCCGTCATAACCGGTCGCAGCGACCGCCTTCATGAAGTCGAGCACCGGCAGGTCACCTTCGCCGGGCATATTGCGGAAGTGCCGGCTCCAGTAGAGCAGATCCATGTCGATCAGCGGTGCGTCGGCAAGCTGGATGATGAAGATCTTCTCCTTCGGGATCGAGCGGATGGAGTTGACGTCGATCTTCCGCGACAGCGTATGAAAGCTGTCGAGGATCAAGCCGATATTCGGATGATCGGCCCGCCGGACGATCTCCCAGGCGTCGCGGTGATCGCGGATGTGGCGGCCCCAGGCCAGTGCCTCGTAGCCGACGCGCAGACCGCGCCTGGCGGCGCGCTCGCCGAGTTCGTGAAAATCGGCCGCCGCCCGGTCGAGGCCGCCAAGCGCAGCCGGCGAAACGTTCGAACAGACCAGCACCAGGTCGGTGCCCATCTCCTGCATGAGGTCGAACTTGCGTTCGGCCCGGTCGAAGGTGCGGCTGCGCAGCGGCTCCGGCATGCCTTCGAAATCGCGAAACGGCTGAAAAAGCGTGATCTCCATGCCGAGATCGCGCACCATCCGCCCGACCTCCTTCGGGCTCTCGTCGAAGATCAGGAAATCATTCTCGAAGATCTCCACCCCATCGAAGCCGGCCTTGGCGATCGCCTCCAGCTTGTCGCTGAGGTCGCCGCTCAGCGAAACGGTCGCTATCGATGTCTTCATCGCAGGGTCCCTTCCGATACACGTTAAGTCGTCATCGTCTTGAAATGCGCGAGCATGCGGCCAGCTTCAGGTTCCCTGCCGGTGATCAGGCGAAAGGCTCCGACGGCCTGGAAGACCGCCATGCCGCCGCCGTCGAGCGTTCGGCAGCCGCGCTGCCTCGACTGCCGCAAGAGTTCGGTCTCAAGGGGGAAGTAGACGATCTCGGCGATCCAATGGCGCCTCTCCAGGAGCTCCGGCGGAAGCGGTGTGCCGGGATATTTGGCCATGCCCGTCGGCGTCGCATGGATCAGACCCGATGCGTCTTTCATTGCTGCTTCCAGGTCACCTCCGGCGGCGACCAACGCACCGGGAAAGAGTGCGGACATCGTTTGCGCCAGATCGGTGGCGCGATTTTGTTCGCGATCGAAGACCGTCAGCCTCTGAAGGCCGAGCGTCAGGATGGCATAGGCGGTCGCAACACCCGCTCCGCCGGCGCCAATCTGCACAGCGGAAGAAAGGTCTGCCTGCGGCAGCCCGCGGCGAAAACTCTCGGCAAAGCCCCACCAGTCGGTGTTGTGGCCAAAGCGCCGGCCGTCCTTCAGGACGACGGTGTTGACGGCGCCGAGCGCCCGGGCCTCCGGCGACAGCTCGTCGAGCAGGGGTATGACGAGCTGCTTGCAGGGATGAGTGATATTGAGACCGGCAAGTCCACGCGCTTCGGCATCGCCGATCAAATGCGGAAGATCGGCCGGCGACACATTCAATTTGGCGAGATCGATCAGCTCATAATCGTAGTCCAGCCCCTGCGCCGCACCTTCTTCCATATGCATGGCAGGCGTCAGCGAGGCCTGGATGCCGGACCCGATCAGCCCGGCCTTCAACGGTTTCAGGAGTGTCTCGGCCATGCGCCAGTTCCTGTCTTGCTCGTGATGGGAAAGGCCCGCGGCGTCGCTCGCGGGCCCGATCTACTTACTTGCCGCGAACCGTGTCGAGCTCCTTGAAGAGCTGCGTCACGGTCTCTGCTCCGATCTGAGCCGCAAACTTGTCCACCAGCGGCTTGACGGCGTCGCGCAGCTTCTGCGTCTCTTCGGGGCTGAGTTCGGCAACTTCCATGCCGGTCTTCTTGATTTCCTCGATCGCCTTGGCATCGAACTCCCTGGAAACCTGGCGCTGATAGTCGCGGGCTTCCGTCGCGGCCGATTGGAAGACTGTCTTCTCCTCATCATTCAGGCCGTCCCAGAACTTCTTGCTGATCAGCACGATCTGCGGATTGTACTGGTGACGGGTGACTGTCATGTACTTCTGCACTTCGAAGAATTTCGCATTGATGATGTTGGCAGCCGGGTTCTCCTGGCCGTCGACGGTGCCGGTCTCGAGCGCGGTATAGAGCTCGGTGTAGGGGAGGGGCACCGCGTTGGCGCCGAGACTGTTGAAGAGTTCGATCGGGATCGGCGACTGGATCGTGCGGATCTTCAGGCCCTTGATATCCTCGAGCTTGGTGACGGGATGACGATTGTTGGTGAGGTTGCGGAAACCGAGCTCCCAATAGGCGAGGCCGACGAGGCCTGTATCCGGCAGGAGCTTCATCAGGCTCGTGCCGAACGCGCCGTCCATCACCTTGTCGGCCTCTTCGCCGCTGTTGAAGAGGAAGGGCAGGTCGACGGCGCCGAATTGCTTGACATTGCTCGCGAGAATGCCGGCGTTGAGCACGGTCATCTCGATGACACCGCCCTGCAGGGCCGAGACCGTCTGCACGTCGCCGCCGAGCACGCCGCCCGGAAACAGCTTGACCTCGATCTTGCCGCCGCTCTTTTCCTTCACCAGCTCGGCGAACTTCTCCATGCCCATGACTTGGGGATGGCCCTTATTATTGGCGGCGGCGAATTTGAGGCTGTGTTCGCGGATCTCGGCCACAGCGGGGCCGCTTGCCAAGAGAGCAATGGGCAGAGCCAGTCCCAGCGCCAGTTTCGTCAATCTATTCAGCATGTTTTCCTCCCAGGATAGAGCCGGCATCTCCCTCCGGCCGCGTTGAAATTGCATCGCCGTCACTGGCGACATCAGTGTCCGAACCAGGCGACCGGTGCGGTCACCAGCTGCGGGAAAAGGACGAGCAGAAACAGAACGACCAGCTCGGCGATCATGAAGGGGATCACGCCCTTCATCAGTTCTTCCATCGACAGCTTCGAAACCCCGCAAATGACGTTGAGCACCGTGCCGACCGGCGGCGTGATCAGCCCGATCGAATTGTTGATGATGAACAGCACGCCGAAATAGACCGGGTCGATCCCCGCCTGCTTGATGATCGGCATCAGCACCGGTGTCATCACCAGGATTGTCGGCGTCATGTCCATGGCGGTTCCGACGACGACGATGAGCACCATGATGGCAAGCAGCAGCAGCGTCTGATTGTCCATCAGCGGCTCGACGAGGCCGGCGAGCTCGCCGGGCACGTCGGCGACGGTGATCAGCCAGGCGGAAACGGCAGCGCAGGCCACCAGGAACATCACCACCGAGGTGATCTTCGCGGCCGCGACGAAAACCTCGAACAGCCGTGACGGTGGCAGCTCACGATAGACGACCATCGACACGAAGAGCGAATAGACCGCCGCGACGACGCCGGCTTCGGTCGGCGTGAACACGCCGAATTTCAGGCCGACGATGATGATGATGGGAAGCATCAGCGCCCAAAGGCTTTCGACGAAGGCCTTCATCCGCTCGGCGCCGCTTTGTTTCGGCGGCAGAGCGAACTGTTCCTTGCGCGCCACGATCAACCAGGTGATGCAAAGGGCGGCGCCGATCATCAGGCCGGGGAAGATGCCGGCCAGAAACAGCTTGGTGATCGAGACCCCGCCGATGACGCCGTAGAGAATGAAGCCGATCGACGGCGGGATGATCGGGCCGATGATCGAGGCCGAGGCGAGCAGGCCGCCGGCCCGCGCCGGATCATGGCCAGACTTCAGCATCATCGGAAAGAGCAGGGCGCCGAGTGCGGCCGCATCGGCGACGGCCGAGCCCGAAAGGCTGGATAGCACGCAGGCCGCGAAGATCGCCACGAAGCCGAGGCCGCCCCTGATATGGCCGACCAGGGCCATGGCAAGATTGACGATACGACGCGAAAGGCCGCCGGTATTCATCACCTCGCCGGCGAGCAGGAAAAAGGGCACGGCCATCAGCGGAAAGCTGTCGGCGCCGTTCAGCACATTCTGGGCTACGATCTGCGCATCGAACATGCCGAGATACATCATCAGCGCCACACCTGTGATGATGAGGGCAAAGGCGATCGGCACGCCGAGCGCCATCGGACCGAGAAGAGCGCCGAGGAAGATGGTGACGGTCATGACGCGCTCCTCAGTGCTTCGGCGTCAGAACGGGAAACGCGGTCTGCGCGGGATCTTCGAGGGCCGCCTGTTCTTCGCTGTCACGCACGAGTGCGGCAGTCGTCACATCGATGCGGTCGGTCGCGATCGCGAAGGCATCCCAGAGCAGGATGAAAAAGGCCGGCACGCCGAAGGCGAGCCCGGCGCCGTAGAAGACGCCCATCGAAATGCCGGTCGCCGGGGCTGATACGTGAAGGTTGATCACCGTCTGGGCCCAGCTTCCACTGATCATCAGCCACGTGGCGATCAGCATCATGCCGTAGCCGAGGAGCACGGCGAGCTTGGCGATCGGTTTCGGCAGGCGGGTGATCAGGGAGTCGACGCCGAGATGGGCGTGTTCGCGCATTGCGACGACGGCGCCGAGGAAGGTCAGCCAGATGAAAAAAATGCGCGACAGCTCCTCGGAGGAGGTAATTCCCTGGTTGAAGGCGTAGCGAAGCACGACATTGCCGAAGACGAGTACTACCATGCCCGCCAGCAGCAGGGCGATCGTAACCTTCAGCGCGAAGAAATATAAATCGATGATACGAATCATTCGCTCCTCCCAAGCGTGGCCTTGCCCTGTCGGCCGACCGTCGTCAGACCCGTCAGAGCGCGTCTTGACCGAAATATTGCCGTCGCGATCAAATCCTCCACTGGTCGCCCTTCCAAAATGTACTAACTAGTTCGTATGTCAAGCGGCAACTATTGAAACATTTCGTCAACGTGAATAAGACTGACGAGCCTCGGAAACAGAAAACGCATGCTTAACCGAAGCCGAAAACCGAAATTCGAAATATAATACAATAGATTGGAAAGTGCGGTAGCGAGGTCCATGGCGGAACGGAGCGAAAACGGCCGGAAGAATGATCCGGAGCAGACGAAGGAAGACATTCTCCTCGTCGCAACTCAGGAATTCTCGACCCATGGCCTCGCCGGCGCCCGGGTCGACTCGATTGCCGAGAAGACGCGCACCTCGAAACGGATGATTTATTATTATTTCGGCAGCAAGGAGGGGCTCTATCTTGCCGTCCTGGAGCAGTCCTATCGCAAGATCCGCTCGCTGGAATCCGATCTGCATCTGTCCAATCTCGAACCGGAAGAGGCGCTGCGGACGCTGATCTCGACGACCTTCGATCACGACGAGGCCAATCCCGATTTCGTCCGCCTGGTCAGTATCGAAAACATCCATCACGCCGCGCATATGCTTCGTTCGGAGGCGATCCGCGATCTCAACGTTTCGGTTATCGAAACCATCGCCGGCATATTGGAGCGCGGCTTCGACCACGGCATCTTCCGGCGTAAGGCCGACCCGATCGACATCCATATGATGATCAGCGCCTTCTGCTTCTTTCGCGTGTCGAACCGCTATACGTTCGGGACGATCTTCAGGCGCAATCTCTCGGATGGCGATACCATCGAACGCCATCGCGGCATGATTGCCGACGCTGTCGTCAGCTATCTGAAAAGCTGAGAGCCGGAGACTCACCTCAACTGCGCGACGATGGCACGGGCAGGGTGATTTCGAACTCGGCGCCGGTGCCAACCGTCGGCCGAAGGTGGATCGTGCCACCATGGGAACTCAGCATGGCGCGGATAATGCCGAGGCCCATGCCTGTGCCGCCCTGTTCGCGGCGGGTCGAGAAGAACGGTTGAAAGATGCGTTCGCGATTAGCCTCGGAAATACCGCTGCCGTCGTCACGGACGAGAAAGACGGCCTTGCGGTCGTCGGCCGAGATGACGAATTCCAATAGCGAGGCGCCGTGCTGTAGCGCGTTTTCGGCGAGGTTGGCAAAGACAATGACGGCTGCTTCGTGCGGGAGCGCGATCGAGGTTTCCGCATCTCCGGCAGCCGAAACTTCAAGGGCGGGGAAACGCGAGCGCAGTGAAGCTATGATGCTGGCGACGTTGCTTCCGCCCTCGCTCACAGGCGTCTCCGCCTGCGCGAGCTCTCGCAACCGCTGCAGTAACGCATCGAGCCGGACAGCGTCCGCGACGATATTGTCGAGAAAATGCAAGCGCTGTGCTGTCGTCATCGGCTTCTCGGCATCGTCATCGCGCAGAAGTTCCGCCGCGCCCCGGATGGCCGTCAGCGGCGATTTCAGCTCGTGCGAAACATGGGCGGCAAACGAGCGGACATAGTCCGTGCGGTCGACCAGTTTTCCGGCAAGATCGAGGAAGCTTTGCGACAGCACCGCGATCTCCCGCGTTCCATGGCTGTCGAGCGGACGGATCGCCGCCTTGCCGCCGCGGGCAATCTCTTCCGTGCGGGCGATCAGGGCGTAGATGGGCCCGGTGATGGTGCGCGTCAGCACATAGGCAATGCCGAGCGTCAGTATCGCGACAATGGCAAGCGCCCCGATTTCCGCCGGCGCCATCCGGCTCGAATTCGCCTCGACGGCACGAAACCAGACGACGATCAAGATCGGCAGAGCCATGACGGCGAGCAGCACACCATAGACGATCAGCGCCAGCCTCGGCCGCCATTTCACCCTGACTTTCAGCGCCGGCATCAAGCCTTCCTCCCGAGTTCACCGCTAAGCTTGAAGCCGATGCCGTGAACGGTCGCGATGATCCCGGAGCCGCCGACCGCGGTGAATTTGGCTCTGATGTTGCGGATATGGCTGTCGATTGTCCGGTCGGCGACGTAGGTGCCAGCGCCGTAAGCGGCTTGCATCAATTGTTCGCGGCTGAAGACCATACCGGGACGCGACAGCAATGCTTCCAGGATTGCGAATTCCAGCGCTGTCATCGCGAGGGCGCTGTCGCCGAACATAACCGTCCGGCCGTGGCGATCCAGGCTGATCTCGCCGGCGACAAGGGCGGCATGGCGTCTGTCGGGCGCCGCCTCGTTGCCGCTTCGCTTCAATATCGCCTTGACCCTGGCGATGAGTTCGCGCGGGCTGAAAGGCTTGGTGACATAATCGTCGCCGCCGATTTCGAGCCCCAGGATCCTGTCGATCTCTTCGTCGCGGGCGGACAGAAACAGGATCGGCAAGCCCGATGTCTTGCGGATCTGCCGGCAGACCTCCAGACCATCCATATCGGGCATGCCGATATCGAGAATGATCAGATCGATGTTGCCGCGGCGGAAGGCCGCCATCGCCTCGATGCCGCCGCGAACGGCCGTCGATATCAAGCCGGCGCGTTCAAGAGCGAAGCAGATCACATCGCGGATGTGAGGTTCGTCATCGACGACGAGAATGCGGGGCATCACCGGTCCTGTGTTGGTTTGTCGTGCCTGTTGTCATCGTTCTCGTTCTATCTTGCAATGGCAGCAGGAGACAGAAGATAGCTCTCCAGCCGCGCGGATCGGAAGGTCCAGTTCCGCCAGTCACGCCGACGCATCTGAAAATTCCTGGAGAGATAGTAGCGAACCGTCACCGCTTCGCTCTTCTTGTCGATCAGGTGGTCCGGCAGCATCTGGAGATAGCGATCGAGCGCCGGAATGACGGAAGGGCCGAGCGAGGAGAGATAGTCGAGATCGAGCGGCGGGCCTTCCTGACTGATCTCCTGGCTGTGGGCGATATTGAAGCGGGCGATGAAAGCCGGAAAATCCATGAAGGAGCTGATGTAGAGAATCATAAGGAGGGAGGCGAGGTTTGCGGTGATCAGCCATGCGTTGGATCGGTTGAACAGAATGCGCAGGAGGATCAAGACAAGACCGATGGCGACGATCCCCATCCAGAGACCGGCGGCGACACGCAGCTCCGTCAGCGAATAGACTTCGACGTAAAGCCCGAGCCGCAGCATCGAGGACAGGCAAAGCAGGACATTCTGGCCGATCCAGGCGTGGACGAGGCCGCGGATCAGCGCGCTATGATCGCCGGGGCCGCCGCGGCGCATCGCGACGAGGACGAAGCCGGCGGCGAGAAGTGCTGTGGCAATCAGCGGATAGGCGCCGCGATGTATTCGGCGTGGCTCATGTGCTCGGGCAGATCGGCGCCGCCCCAGAGATAGACAAGATCGAGAAGCGTCTGCACGGCAAAAATTGCGTTGAACAAGACCAGCGATCGCAACAGCGAAGCATGGCCAAGCGGCGCATTCCTGGTGGGCACGATCATGAACGATCTGCCGGCTTGCGATCTTGCAGCGCGACGCTTCAGGCGCGGCCGCAGCATCGCCCAGACGACAACAGCGATCATCATCCAGAAGCCGATCCGCCAAAGATCGAGGAACTGCAGCAAAACGGCAAAATCGATACTGCGCAGCGCGATCTCGATCAACGGATTGGCCGCAGCAAAGAGAGATACGAAGATCGCTGCGAGAATGACCGGCATGATCCAGAGGCCAGCGCCTTGTCGGACCACAGCAAAAGAAAACCGTTTGGCCGGCGCCGCAAGATATTTCCGGATACTCTCGCCAAGCCGCAAGGGAATGACGAGAGCGAAGCGGAAGAACACCAGAGGCAGAGCGGTAAGGCGGCGAGGCATCAGCCTGGCGCTGACGAGAGCAACCCACATCAGTGCGCCGAAACAAAGGGCAAGGCCCGTGAGCGAGGGCATTTCCACAAGGGGCGCCGACGCCAGGACCAAAAAACCGAGCAGGAAAGTCGCCATCGGAAACTGAGGCCTCTTCCTGGCCGAAAACAGAATGCCGACGCAGACGGCGAGCGCAAAAAGGAAGAGGTTTATCCCCAGCGCCTGGCCAAAGATCAGAAAATCCGCAAGCGCCACCAGCGCAAGCAGGGCCACCGTCCGGCCGCTACCGCGTTTGATCGTCATCGGCTCTGTCAAAATATCGGCTGTATCCATTGCTGCTCCTCTTGCAAAGGCCGGGTTGAGATCACGATGAGCCTCGTGTCCGATCTCGCTGCGGCAGGCGTGTCTTGAGACCCGTCCGTCAGCCACCAGCCGTCATTACGGAGGCGATCCGGTAAAGCGAGGGGTGCGGGACGGGGCGGGTTGCTGTTCTTGCTCATGGCAGGAAGATGGCGCGCCGGATTGCAGATTTTGTGCAAAAAGCGAGGAGCAATTCAGGAAATTGCCCTAAGCGCCGCGCGTCCGTTCAGACGCGCAGAGGACGCTGCCACATTAAGCAGCCGCCCGTGAACGCAACGTCAGGACCTAAGTCGGGGCGTATGTCGGCGCCGCTCGTGTTCCGCAAGCAAGGGCGAAGGAATTAAGAAGGACACTATCGGAATCGCTGTGCACGTCTGGCATTGTGCAGCAGCTCGCAGGCTGTCGCGAAGGGCCCGAAAAGTTTGAGCAGCATCGCTTGTTCCTCGGCATCTATATAGTGACGAGCGCAGAATTCCGTGACGGACCAGACTTTCATCAGATCGTCCGTTTCGATTTGCCTGGGTTCGATGTGTTCAGTCAACGGCGTGTCCTCCGAGCATCAAGACTACGCCACCGAGGATTTTATAAGAACTAGCTAAAAAGGATTACGAGCAAATATATCTAAGGCGATGTTCACGTTGTCTGCAGCTTAACGATTGGCGGATAATTAAGCAGGGATGAGCCCGCCGCCGATCAGCTACAAGAACCACCGCTTTCCACCGCAAATCATCGCCCATGCGGTGTGGCTGTACTTCCGGTTTCCGTTGAGCCTGCGGCTGGTCGAAGGAAATGCTGTTGGAGCGGGGCATTGTCGGATCTTACGAAACGATCCGGCGATGGGGCCGGCGGGGCGGCTTATGCCAAGCAGTTGCGCAGAAAGAAGCCGTCGCAAAAGTATATCTGGCATTTGGATCAGGTGGTGATGTCCATCGGCGGCCGGAACCATTGGCTTTGGCGCGCGATTGACCAAGACGGCTACGTTCTCGACGAGATCGTCCAGGCCCGCCGCGATGCCAAGGCTGCCAAGCGATTGCTGGTCAGGCCGCTGAAGAAGAAGGGCCTGTCGCCGAAGCGCATCGTCAGCGACAAACTGCGCTCATATGGAGCAGCAAGGCGCGATCGAATGCCCGGGCGTCGAACATCGCTCACATAAAGGCGTGAACAATCGTGCGGAAAATTCCCATCTGCCGCTCCGAAAACGAGAGCGGGTGATGCAGGGTTTCCGATCTGTCGAAGGCTTGCAACGTTTCATCTCGGTCCTTTCCGAAGTCAGAAATCTTTTCGCCCCGCACCGTAAACGCTCAGCCCTGGACCCCCCATTCATCGAATTCGCGCAATGGCGCAGTGGAAAGCTGTGATCGCAGCAGCTGTCTGAGTTCAAGGGAAGCGCTTCATGCGTCCTCAGTCAAGCAACGTGACAATGCCCTTTCGGCAGCTCGCTCGCACACATTTCCCCCCATGGCCAAGGAGCAAACACCTAGACGGGGTCAACTATCGTGAAGGAAAACCGGCAGTGCTCGTCGTGACATTTGTTGCGGCTTTTTGCTGTACGTCTCTTTGCCCGTGCGGTCACCTCCGCACACGACGGCATAAAGGCAGTCAAGTGAGGTACGTCGCAACCATTGCCGAGGCCACACTGCGCCCTAATTGCAAAGACTTGGCGAGAGCGACCGGCACATCGATGTCTTCGAGTAACGCCAAAGATCACGGAGGCGGAATTGGAAAATGACCTCGGCCCCCGTCGCGTCTATTCGACCTCGCCATCCTCCCCTTCACGCATGCCCGCCTTCGCGAGTGTCCTCGCTGTTATTGCTATTCTGTATTTCGGCAAGGAAGTACTTCTTCCTCTAGCAATCGCAGTCCTGTTGACGTTCGCCTTGGCTCCCATTTCCTCTCGTCTTCGAAAGCTTGGCCTGCCTCGTATTCCGGCGGTCATCATCACTGTCGTGCTCGCTTTTCTTGTCCTCGTCCTGTTCGGGCTTGTCGTAGCGGGACACATTGCCGAAGTCGCCCAGAACCTTCCGGCCTACCAGGGCAACATCATTGCAAAAATTCGGTCTCTCCAGGAAAGTGGAACGGACAGCGGTATTGTGCGGCGCCTGACATCCGTCGTTGAAAGCGTCGGTCGTGAGCTCAGCAATGCGGAGGAGCGCCCAGTTGCTCCCGGTAACGCATCAAGACCAAGAGAGCCCGTGCTCGTCGAAATATTCGCGCCGAGCAGACCAATTGAAACGCTTACTACCCTGATTGGTCCTCTGCTTGGCCCCATCGCCTCATTGGGTTTGATCATCGTCGTCGTAATATTCATGCTGTTAGAGCGGGAAGAGCTTCGCGATCGCTTTATCCGGCTCGTTGGCTATGGCGATCTGCATCGCACAACAGAAGCCATCCAGGAGGCGGGAAGCCGCGTCGCGCGGTATCTTCTTATGCAGTTGGTGGTGAACTGCGCTTACGGCGTACCATTGGCGCTCGGACTGTGGGCGGTCGGCATACCAAATCCAGCGCTCTGGGGGATGCTGGCCATCGTCCTTCGATTTGTCCCCTATATCGGCCCTGTCATCGCGACAGTTCTGCCGCTGTTCCTGGCCTTTGCAGTCGATCCTGGCTGGAGCCTTGTTCTCTGGGTTGCGGCCATTTTCGTCGTGCTGGAATTGACCAGCAACAATGTCATCGAGCCCTGGCTCTATGGTTCTCGTACCGGACTCTCTCCGCTGGCAATCATCGTCGCGGCGATTTTTTGGGCATGGCTGTGGGGCCCAGTCGGTCTTGTCCTGTCCACGCCATTGACGGTGTGTCTTGCAGTCCTGGGGCGGTACGTCCCGCAGTTCGAGTTCCTTGAGGTGGTTTTTGGTAGTGACCCGGTGCTCGATCCCAAGGAGCGGCTGTACCAGCGGCTCCTTGCCGGCGATCCGGACGAGGCGACCGATTACGCTGAGGAATTCCTTGAGGAGGATTATCTCGAGGACTACTACGGCAAGGTTGCCATTCCCGCCCTTCTACTGGCGGAGAAGGATAGGCGTCGAGGCGTGTTGACCGCGGAGCAGATGGAACAGGTGTTCGGGACCGCCATCACGCTGGTCTCGAACCTTGCGGAAATCGCGCAGGAAGAAGAACAAGAAGAAGAGGAAGAGGAAGAACAGAAGGAGAAGGAATCATCGGCAGGTCGGCCCAGCACCCTGCCGAAAGAAGGCAATGAAAATGAAAGCGAACTCCCTGACGGACGTGGCAAGACCGTCTTCTGCATCGGAGGCAGGGGTCCGCTCGACGACGCGTCGGCTGCGATGCTCGCCCAGGTTCTTCAGGTACAGGGAGCCGAGGTGGTCGCAGCGAGGCATTCTGACATCCCCAATCGGCGCGCCATGAGCCTGGTTCCGAAACAATCGAACGCCATCGTGGTTTGCTTCCTCAACGAGGACTCGGCACGGCACGCCAGCATACTTATTCGTCGGTTCAAGCGCATATACCCGGCCATTCGCGTTGGCGCGGTCCTTTGGGTGGAAAACCAGGAGGAAAGGCAACCGCCTACGCTTCGGGAGGCGGATTTCGTTGCCACGACCTTGACCTCGGCTGCCTGCGAGGCACTCGCCGATGCACCAGCATCATTGGTGACGCCCGCGCGCAAGATTCGTACCAGGCGATCCTCGAAAAAGACAGGCATGACCGCCGCGCAGTCCGGGATTTAGCGGGAAACTCCTGGCAGCGTCAAGCGGCCGGTGAGAACAAGCTAATCATAAGAATAGCACATTCACCGGTGGAAGACTCGCAGCCGTCGCGTTCTAGAAAACGATCTCATTGTCCTCCGCAGTGATTAAGTCGCTGCCTGATTCTGTGGAGGTCGCCAATAGCGCTGTCGTCGAGCAAGACCAGATCGTCGTTCTCGAAGTGAGGATTAATGAGGTCGACCGGCAATGGTGGGCTGATTACCGCAACGCACTCTGAGGGAGGCTTCGTCAGGAGAGATCGTTATATGGGATGCAAATCAAGTGGTATGAGGAGCGGCTAACTGGGGGATCGCAGGGGTCGCCAGCGCTGTGGCCCTCAAGGAACTTCGACCAACTTCAAGAGTTAGTCTGGTCCCCACACTCGAAACGGTAATCGGATTCGCCCATGGCTATGGAAAAAACACTCGATGACCTCTTCCTCGACACTCTCAAAGACATCTATTTTGCCGAAAAGCAAATCCTGAAAGCTCTGCCCAAGATGGCGCGCGCGGCGCAAGCGGAAGAAGGCAAGGCCGGTTTCCTGCAGCACCGCGATGAAACTCAAGGCCAGATCCAACGCCTAGAACAGGTGTTCGAGCTTCTCGGAAAGCCTGCCCGCGGCAAGACCTGCGAAGCCATCCAGGGGATTATCGCTGAAGGCGAAGAGATCATGGAAGAATACAAGGGAACCGCAGCGCTCGACGCCGGTCTCATCTCCTCGGCGCAGTCCGTCGAGCACTACGAGATCGCCCGCTACGGCACCCTGAAATCCTGGGCAAGGCAGCTGGGCCTCAACGACGCGATCCCGCTGCTGGATGCAAACCTTCAGGAAGAGATTGCCACCGACCAGAAGCTGACAGCGCTCGGTGAAGCCTCGGCAAATCCCAAGGGCTCGCAGAAGAAGGCCAGCTAAGCCTTGGTCCTCCTAATCAGGCCGCCTTTTGAAGGCGGCCTTTTCATTTGAGCATGCCTTCCCCCAACAGACGTTACGGAGGACTCCCCATGGCCAAGAAGACGACGGCTTCCAAAGCAAGCCCTAAACTGGCGACCGCCACAATCCACGACCAGAAGCTCCATCGAGGTCAAGGCGGCGAACTCCATCAGTTCGCGGAGGGCGGTCAACCCCTCCTGACGACCGCTCAGGGCGGACCTGTCGCCGACGATCAGAACACGCTGCGTATCGGCGCCCGTGGTCCTGCCCTCATCGACGATTTTCACTTCCGAGAGAAGATCTTCCACTTCGACCACGAACGGATTCCCGAGCGCGTCGTCCATGCCCGCGGCTATGGAGCCCACGGGTTCTTCGAAACATATGAATCCCTAGCGAGCTATACGCGAGCCGACCTCTTCCAGCGGCACGGCGAGAAGACACCGGCCTTCGTCCGCTTTTCCACCGTCGCCGGCAACAAGGGCTCCGCCGATCTCGCGCGCGACGTTCGCGGCTTCGCCGTCAAGCTTTATACGCAGGAGGGCAACTGGGATCTCGTCGGCAACAACATTCCGGTATTCTTCATCCAGGACGCCGTCAAGTTTCCCGACATTATTCATGCCGCCAAGCAGGAGCCGGACCGGGCTTTCCCCCAAGCGCAGACCGCCCATGACAATTTCTGGGACTTTATCAGCCTGACACCGGAAAGCATGCACATGGTCATGTGGATCATGTCGGACCGCACGATCCCCCGCTCCTTCCGCTTCATGGAAGGCTTCGGCGTGCATACCTTCCGGTTCGTGAATGCCAAGGACGAATCAACTTTCGTCAAGTTTCACTGGAAACCGAAGCTGGGTCTTCAGTCGGTGGCCTGGAACGAGGCGGTCAAGATCAACGGCGCCGATCCGGATTTCCATCGCCGTGACCTCTGGCAGTCGATCCAGTCAGGCAACTTTCCGGAATGGGAACTGTGCGTCCAACTCTTCGACCAGGAGTTCGCCGACAGCTTCGATTTCGACGTGCTCGATCCGACCAAGATCATTCCCGAGGAAATTTTGCCGGTCCAGCCGATCGGCCGCCTTGTTCTCAACAGAATGCCCGACAACTTCTTCGCGGAAACCGAGCAGGTGGCGTTCATGACCCAGAACGTGCCGCCGGGGATCGACTTCAGCAACGATCCGCTGCTGCAGGGCCGCAACTTCTCTTATCTCGACACGCAGCTGAAGCGCCTCGGTGGTCCGAACTTCACCCATCTGCCGATCAACGCCCCGAAGTGTCCGTTCCACAACTTCCAGCAGGACGGCCACATGGCAATGCGCAACCCGGTCGGTCGAACCAATTACCAACCGAATTCGCGCAACGGGGGGCCGCGGGAGTCGCCGGTCCAAGGCTATCGGCACTTCGCGTCTGAGGAACGGGGTCCGAAGGTCCGGCTCCGTCCCGAAAGCTTTGCCGATCACTATAGCCAGGCACGGCAATTCTATATCAGCCAGACGCCGCCGGAACAGCGGCACATCGCCATGGCCCTGACATTCGAACTCAGCAAGGTTGAAATGCCGGTCATCCGTGAACGCATGGTGGCTCATCTCCTCAACATCGACGAGACGTTGGCAACAACCGTTGCCCAGAAGCTCGGCTTCCAATCCATGCCGAAGCCTGCAGATGCGGCGATGCCGACCCGTCAGGATCTCGAGGCTTCGCCGGCCCTCAGCATCGTTGAGCGCGGCCCCAAGCGATTCGAAGGGCGCAAGCTGGGCATTTTGATCACCGACGGTGTGGACGCATCGCTTTTGAACGGTCTGACCACCGCGATCGCTAAAGAAAAGGCCGTATGCGAGCTGATAGCACCAAAGGTCGGTGGCGTGACGGCCTCCGATGGTACCTGGATCGAGGCCCACCATATGATCGACGGTGGTCCATCGGTCCTCTTTGATGCGGTTGCGTTGTTGACCTCTCCGGCAGCAATGGGTGACCTTGTCAACGAAGCTGCCGCGCGTGACTTTGTCGCCGACGCCTTCCAGCATTGCAAGTTCATCGGCTACGACCAGTCGGCACTGCCTCTCCTGGAAAAGGCCGGCGTCGCCAATGCGCTCGATGAGGGTGTCCTTGCCCTGCCAGGCGAGGAAGGCCTTTCCACTTTCGTGGCGGAGCTTGGCAAGCTGCGCGTCTGGGGTCGCGAGCCTTCCGTGAAACTCGGCAAGGCGACCTCACGATCTGCATGATCGACAGATTGAGGGGCGCGGAGACGCCGCGCACCTCAACAACGTTTAAGCCCGCGAATACGGAGTGGGAGGCCGAGAACTGATGTGTAAGCTGTGCCCGCGGCTTGGCGAACAATGCCAGCTATTTTAACGGCGCTAGCGCAATGCGGGGCACGGTAACCCGAACGCAAAGGCCGTTCGACTGCCATTCGCGCGAAGTATTCGCATGGAAGCCCTGGCGATGGCCGGCGCCACGTCTTTCCGTGCCACCCTCGAGTCGTTCCCGCCTTTGTCGCGCAAATTTTCTGCTGCCGCTGTTAAACCGGCATCCGGAACAGGAATGCGGTATGGTTGTCGTCGGAGTGGACCTCAAGCCTACCGCCATGGCTTCGAGCAATCTCGTATGAGATGAACAGACCAAGGCCAAGCCCCTGCTTCTCCGCAGAGCTTGTGACCCGGAAGAAGGGCTCGAACAGGTGGTCCTTTACGTGCTTGGGGATCGGTTTGCCCTCATTTGCAACCGTTATCAGGATTTCATTCAGGGCCGATGCCGCGACGACCTTCACCGGCCGGTCGGGGGCCCCATGCGCCAATGCGTTACCCAGCAGTTGGATACCAGCTGAGCGACCCGGCCGCCGTCACAACGTACCTCGATCCCGATATCAAGCGAGCTCTGGATGTCTCGGCCGGGATGTGCGGTCTGTAATTCGTGGACAACCTGCTCAAGCACGGCCCGCAAGTCGGTCGGGTTCGGATTGATAGCGATGCCTTGCCCAGCTCTGCAGCGCGCAAGGTCGAGCATGTCCCGGATCAGGCTGGACATGCGCTCGGTACTTTGGCTCATCATCGTCAGAACGCGCCGTGCCTTGTCGGTCTGAGGTTCCCGCGACAGAATGTTGAGCCCTCCTGAAATCGACGCGAGCGGATTGCGCAGATCATGGCCCAGGATTGCGACAAACTGCTCCCTTAAGCGAGCCACCTCCTTTTCCGCAAGCAGCCCTTGCTCAAGCTGGAGCCGCTCGGCAATACCTGCATCGATACGCTCTTCCAGAGTTCTGTTCAGGTCCGCGAGCTCTCGGCGGGCTCGGTCGGCGGCGTTCTTCGCGTCCACCAGGTCGCGCTCGTATCGCCGTCGATCCGCCGCCTGAAACAGGGTTATGCGCGTAAACTGAACACCTCCGTCGCTCGATCGGCGTTCGGCCGCATTGGCCAGAACAGGCAGCTTCCGCCCGTCCGGACCGACGAGGTCCAGTGCGACTTCATTGAAGTACCCCTGCATTCGCAACAAAGGAGCAAAGTGTGTCTCGTAGAAAATCTTGCCTGGCACGTTCAGCAGATCGTAAAACCGCTTGCCGAGGAGCTCAAAACTCTGCGTACCCAACCATCCTGCAAGCGTTCGATTGACTTTTACGATCACGCCGTCAGCTGCGAGGGAGACGTAGCCACACGGGGCATTCTCGTAGAGGTCGTCCAGATCCTCCATGGTGCCCTCCAGCCCTCCTTGAGGCCCAGCCTTACACAAAGGCTTTGATCGCGGAAATAACCTGAGCAGGCGCGCTCAAGTTCGGACAATGCCCTGTTGCGTTGATCACGATCATTTCCCCGTTCGGCAGATGGTCCCGCACATACTCCCCCACCCCCTGCTGGGCGATGACATCCTGCTTGCTTTGGATCACAAGCGCCCGTGCCTGGCAGCGTGGAAGGTCCGCTCTATTGTCGGACAGAAAGGTGACGCGCGCAAACGCCTTGGCAATATCCGGGTCGGTACGGCAAAAACTGTTCACAAGCTCTTCGCTGAGCTCGGGGCGATCAGGGTTGCCCATGATTACGGGGCCCATGGCGGCAGACCATCCCATGTGATTATCGTCCAGGAACTCAAGCAGCTCCTCAATCTGTTCCCGCGTGAAGCCACCCTCATATCCTTCTTCGTTGATATAGCGGGGCGATGGTCCAATCAGCACAAGCTCGCTGAACAGATCAGGTGCGTCGATTGAGGCGAGAATGCCGATCATCGCGCTGACGGAATGTGCAACGAATACGCCACCTGTGATATCCAGTGCCTGACCTATCTGGACGATATCAGCCGCGTAGCCTGCAAGGCTGGAATACTTGGCATTCTCATAGGCGCCGAGGTCGGACTTGCCGCACCCGACATGGTCGAAGAGGACGACCTTGTAGTCCTGTTCAAAGGCCGGCGTGACATGCCGCCACATGTTCTGGTCGCAGCCGAAGCCGTGAGCAAAGACCATGGCACGCCGTCCTTCACCCCGCACGGTGACATTGTTCCTTGCGATGACCGACATAATCCCTCCGACTTGGGTACAAGCGCGTGGGCTTCCTGCCACCACACGCAGTGGAACATAGGAACATTATCGGCAGCGTCGAGTGCCTTAACCCTTTGGCCGAAACTCGGTAGTCTGTCCGTATCTCCAAGGTAGAATGATGATGCGAAGCACCGGAATAAGCATGCGGTCGCCTGTTCATAGCACGTGGAACCGATGTCACGTTGTCTGCAGCTTAACGGTTGAGGGATAATGGGCGAGGATGAGCTCGCCGACGATCAGCTACAAGAACCCCCGCTTTCCACCGCAAATCATCGCCCATGCGGTGTGGCTGTACTTCCGGTTTCCATTGAGCCTGCGGCTGGTCGAAGGAAATGCTGTTGGAGCGGGGCATTGTCGGATCTTACGAAACGATCCGGCGATGGGGCCGGCGGGGCGGCTTATGCCAATCAGTTGCGTAGAAAGAAGCCGTCACAAAAGTATATCTGGCATTTGGACGAGGTGGTGGTGTCCATCGGCGGCCGGAAACATTGGCTTTGGCGCGCGGTTGATCAAGACGGCTGCGTTCTGGCGCAGCGGAAAGCAGTGACCGCAGCATCTGTCTGAGTTCAAGAGAAGCGCTTCATGCGCCCCTCAGTCAAACAACGTGACAACGCCCTCTCCAAGAAGGATATATGAGGAACGCGGATGCGAATACGCCCGCCGATCGTGCGGCGGGCGTCTTGTCTCATTGATCTATTGCTTCAGATCAAACACCGACGCCGTCGGGATGAGCGTCCGTGCCGAGGATATTGAGCGTTACCTTGGCAGTGTCCGTATGGCCTTCGCCGTCGGAGATCTTGTAGTAGCGGAGAACTTCCGTGTAGGTCACGCCTGCATCCAGATCGGCCGTCAGGTCGTAGGTGAACGTGCCGTCCGACTTGACATGGAACATGCCATACGTGCCGGCAACGTCGGTTACGGCGTCGGCAGCGGCGCCTACCTTGGTGCTCAGGAACTCGCGCAGGAACATCTTGCCGTTGTCGCCGGCAATGTCGTTGTCCAAAACGTTGCCGCCGATGGCCTGGCCTTCGGTGAAGTGGTAGGTGTCATCGACCGCAACCGGCTTGATCTGAGTCACGCCCTGGATGTTCATGGTGAACAGGCCCATGTCGGTGTGACCGGCGCCGTCGGAGATCTTGTAGGAAACTTTTTCGACCAGCGTCTCACCATGGGTGAAACCGATCTTGGCGGCGTCGCTCAGAACATAGGTGTAGCTGCCGTCGGCCTTGACGAAGAACGTGCCGTAGTCGCCATGGATTTCGGTGACCTGACCGGCCTGCTTGGCGCCGACCGACTGCTGGTCGAAGGCGCGCAAGAACAGGTGGCCGTTGTCTGAGGAATCGTTGGACAGAAGATTTCCGGAAATTACGTCGGTTTCTTGAAAAGTCGCACTATCGTCAGTTGCGTGAACCGGGGAAGCCATTAGTTTCTCCTAAAATTGTATTTCTGTGGGTCATTTTGACCTTCGCGAGCGACTTCTTTTAACAACTTATTAATCATGCAAGTCAATGGGGTATTTAACGCAAGTTTAACATTCATCCATAACGTGCATGAACGTTTAGGAAGCGACCAATACGTTATTAAATCCAATCAAATTTGAACCAATTTCGACCAATTTACACCCGGTAAACTTGAAGGAACTGCTCCGTGACTATGTGGCGGCCGTGCTCTTCTGACGCAGCTTCTATCCCGGCTGCACACCGTTGCAATCCTTGACACCGGCACCTACCTTAGAGCGCAATCGATCTCACCGGACACAAGCAGTGCCGATACGGGAATGAACGCAAATGGATCGGCGGAATGCGCCATCCGGACGGCCCATGGGCAATCCCAGCAGCAAGATGATTCCGGCTACGGCCGTCGGAGGATTTCTTTTCTTGAACCCAAAAAATATACGGCTGCGGTCGTTGATCGGCCGGCGCAAGGGTCGCGATGCTGTCCCATTGCTGGAGCGTGAAGGGCATTAGCCTTCTAAGCCGCCATGAATGCAGGCTTGATTACCTGATAACGCGGCTGACGGAGATCGGCCCACCATCCAAACAAGGAGAATGCGCATGCAGGTACTCGTCAGAGACAACAACGTCGATCAAGCCCTGAGGGCGTTGAAAAAGAAAATGCAGCGCGAAGGGCTGTTCCGCGAAATGAAGGAGCGGCGCTCCTATGAGAAGCCCTCGGAACGCCGCGTCAGAGAAAAAGCCCAGGCGATCAGCCGGCAGCGCAACGCCGCACGCAAGAAGATGCAGCGCGAAGGACTCCCGGCCGGGCGGAAGCAGGTGGCAGTGCGTTAACAGCTTTCCCGAAAGGATAGACAATGGACGAATTGAATAGCCTTGTCATTTCAGAAGAACGCCTCGAGGATTGCCGTGATGTGGTCGAGCCGGAGCTGCAAGACCTGATCCAGCGTGCGCTGACATCGGGTTTTTCAAGGGAGGAAATCCTCATAGCCGTCAGCGAACTGGTCGCAGAAGACTTCGCAATGGTCATGGAAACTCCAAGCGTGCATTGAGGAACGAATGGTGACGGTTACGGCGCAAAAGGATGTCTTTGGTGTGGCCGAGGACCGCCTTCCGAAGGGGTTTCGATATTCTTCGGATATCGAACCCCGGATCTGCAGCGTTCCGTTCTCGAAGCGATACCGGCCTGTCGTTTAGAGCCTTCGACTTCCATGGGTTCGAAGGCAACCGAAGGACGGTTTCCTTCGGCTGAAAATACGACTCCACAGAGCATCAGGAAAAAACAGAGGCGATATCGTTATTGCTGCCGCCTATCCGTGAGGTCGCCGTAGGTTTCGCGGGCATGTTCTCGTGACCGACGCCGGGCAACTTCGTTCAAGCCGGGTTAGCTGACGCCTTGACGAAATCGATGAAGGCGCGGAGCGGTGCCGGCACCAGGCGCCGTCCCGGATAATAGAGAAACGGCCCGGAAAAGCGCTGCCACCACGGTTCGAGAATGGGCTCGAGAAGCCCACTGTCAAAATGCGGGCGTAACCAGTCTTCGAAAATGCTGATCACCCCCGTGCCCGCTATGGCGGCGTCGACAGACAGATCGGTCGCCCCGCCGACCTTGACGATCAATGGCCCTGATGGTTCGACCCGTACCACTTCGCCGTCCCGTTCATATTCCCAAGGCGTCGTCAGCGCACCGCTGTCAAACCGGCCCAGCAGGCAGGCATGGCCGAGGAGTTCGCTCGGATGTTGCGGCCGGCCATGGCGGTCGAGATAGTCGGGGGACGCGGCAGTGGCAAAGCGCTGCTGGCGCGGCCCGATCGCTATTGCGATCATATCCTGCTCCAGCCGCTCGTCGTAACGAATGCCGGCGTCGCATCCGGCAGCAAGCACGTCGACGAAGCTCTCCTCGGCGACGATCTCGAGGCGGATATCGGGATAGGCGGCGAGGAACGGCGGAACGATGGCCGGTAGCACCAGGCGCGCCGCGCTGACCGGCACGTTGAGCCGCAGAGAACCAGCCGGCCTGTCGCGAAATCGGTTGACCACGTCGAGCGCGGCCTCCACCTCCGTCAAAGCAGGGCCAAGCCGTTCCAGCAGGCCTTTGCCCGCTTCGGTTGGAACGACGCTGCGCGTCGTGCGGTTGAGCAGTCTGACCCCGAGCTCAGCCTCGAGGCGACGCACCGCTTCACTGAGAAAAGAGGCGCTGCTGCCACTGGCCCGCGCCGCCTCGCGAAAACCGCCGGCCCGCGCCACGGCGACAAAGGCATTGAGATCGCTCAAATCTGCTTTCACTGTACGCTACTCCGCACGGCCTGTACGGATTGTACCCGATTATCACACGCTCCGCCAAGGCGTAGTCTCGGCCTCACCTCTTGAAAGGAGTGAGATCATGTCCATTATCGATGAGGCCGGCAGCTTCAATCTCGGCGACCGCAACGTGAAGCGACTTGGCTATGGCGCCATGCAGCTCGCGGGGCCTGGCGTGTTCGGCCCGCCCAGGGATCATGGCGCCGCGCTTGCGGTGCTGCGCGAGGCGGTCGCAAGCGGTGTCGATCACATCGACACCAGCGACTTCTACGGTCCGCACGTCACCAACCAGATCATCCGCGAGGCCCTCCACCCCTATCGCGATGATCTCGTCATCGTCACCAAGGTCGGCGCCAGGCGCGGCACCGACGGATCCTGGATTCCGGCTTTCTCGCGCGATGAGCTGACGCAGGCGGTACAAGACAACCTCCGTAATCTTGGCCTTGACGTGCTTGACGTCGTCAACCTCAGGATCATGGTCGACGTGCATGGCCCGGCCGAAGGGTCGATAGAAGCGCCGCTGACGGTGCTTGCAGATCTCCAACGACAAGGCTTGGTCCGCCACGTGGGCTTAAGCAATGCCACATCGAGACAGATCGCCGAGGGGCGCGGAATCACCGACATTGTCTGCGTGCAGAACCAGTACAATCTGGCACATCGGGCAGACGATCGCCTGATCGACGAACTCTCCCGCGAGGGTACTGCCTATGTGCCGTTCTTCCCGCTCGGGGGCTTTACTCCGCTGCAGTCCTCGACGCTCTCCAATGTTGCCGCACGCCTCGACGCGACACCCATGCAGGTGGCACTCGCCTGGCTGCTGCGTCGCGCGCCCAACATCCTGCTGATCCCCGGCACCTCCTCCGTTGGCCATCTCAGGGAAAACCTCGCCGCCGCCGGCCTCGTGCTGCCCGATGAAGCCATCGAGGAAATGAACCGGATGGCCGATATCGCTGCCTGACGGCATGTGATGGCCGCAGACGGTCTACCGTTACGCCACGCCTCGCGCGGCGTAGCCGGCGGACTGCGGATTATCGATGTTTCGGCAAGCCGACTGATCGTGATCCGATGTGCGGCCAGGTCAAAACTTCAAGACGCTTCTGCCTCGGCAAGTCGCTTGATCATCAGGACGACTTTCCGGTGATAAGTTCATAGGGCAGGAAGGCCGCCGACATCGTCAGAAAAACCCCGATTGCCAGGGGATAATTGGCCGCCGTATTCGGATCGGTTAACTTGGGAATGCCGATCACGGCGCCGGCCGCCAAGACGGCCGACAATGCGACCTCTTGGATAATCAGCTTCGAACGACGTGTCATGATCGACCTCCTGTTGCCAGATGAGCTTGGTCCATCGCCTCACCCGAGCAAGGCTAGAGCAAACAGAACGGGTATCAAGATAAAATCCAATTTTTGCGCGGCAAGCACCTGCTGATGGTTGGCAAGCTTGGTGCGCCTCGTGGTTTATACAGAAGGGTCCAGGGACCATGCGACCCCTGGCTTCATGCTCCGGGAGCCGATCCGGCGCGGCTATGCTTCAATAGCGCTCTGGTACCAACATTTCAGCCGGAACCGGCGCCCTAATGTAATCATCATGGCGGATGCGATCCGGCAACTCGATTTCCGGTTTCGGCACATCCTCGTAAGGGATCTGCTCGAGAAGATGGGCGATGCAGTTCAGCCGCGCCCGTTTCTTGTCCACGGCCTGCACCACCCACCAAGGCGCCTCCTTGGTGTGCGTGCGCGCCAGCATTTCTTCCTTGGCTTTGGTATATTCCTCCCAATGGACACGGCTTTCCATGTCCATCGGTGAAAGCTTCCACTGCTTCAGCGGATCGTGGATACGCATTTTGAAGCGGAATTCCTGCTCCTCGTCGGTGATCGAGAACCAGTACTTGATCAGCACGATGCCGGAGCGGACGAGCATGCGCTCGAATTCCGGCACCGAGCGGAAGAATTCCTCGAGCTCGTCGGGGGTGCAGAACCCCATCACGCGCTCGACGCCGGCGCGGTTGTACCAGCTGCGGTCAAAGAGCACGATCTCGCCGGCTGTGGGCAGGTGCGGAACGTAACGCTGGAAATACCATTGATGGCGCTCACGCTCGGTCGGGGCGGGCAGTGCGACGGTGCGGCAGACGCGCGGATTGAGCCTCTGGGTGACGCGCTTGATCGCGCCGCCCTTGCCAGCCGAATCCCGGCCCTCGAAAAGCACCACCACCTTCAGCTTCTTGTGCTGGACCCAATCCTGCAGCCGCACCAGTTCGTGCTGCAGCCGGAAGAGTTCGCGGAAGTAGATCTTTCGCTCGAGCGTCTGCTCGGCAGGTTCCGACATTCCCTCGGCGACCAGATCGTCCAGGCGGTCTTCCTCCATCTGCATTTCCAGCTCCTCATCGAAGCTGTCTGCGATTTCGGCCTTTATGCGGTCGAGTTGGTCCTGCGGTGTTTGAGCCATGGTTTTTTCCTTCCTGTTGTTTTGACAGGAGCATGTCAGTACGAAGGCTATATGACGGCCACTAATCGAGCTGAAACGGTTACGCCCGTCTCTCGTTCCAACTGCAGCTTAGAGCTGCCCCGCCCGATATCGATCGGCAAGGTTTCGGCAGGCGCGGATCGTCAGGGCCATGACGGTGAGCGTCGTGCCCGCGATGCCGCTGCCGGGGAAGGCGCTGGCGTCGGTGACGATGAGGTTTGGGGCATCCCAGACCTGGTTGTAGGGGTTGAGCACCGACGCTTCTGGGCTTTCACCCATGCGCGCACCGCCGGTTTCATGGATGGCCGCGCCCATGCACATGGTCTTGCGGAACCATACGCGGAACATGAAGCGGCTGAAGGCGTCCGTGTCGGGAAAGGCGCCCTTACCCATCTCCTTGAGGCCGGTGGGCGAGCCGATGAATTCGAGCTCACCGCCGACTTCGCTCACCATGGTGATTAGCGTTTCCTCCTGCTGGCGAAGCAACGCCTGCTCCTCCGCCTGCATGACGCAGCGGATATGCGGCACGGGAATGTTCCAGGCGTCTCTGCGCCTGGCATCGAGGGTGATGCGGTTGTCGGCATAGGGCAGCATGCGGCCGAAGCCGAAGAAGGCGAGACGCGCATCGGTGTCCCCGGAAACAGGCGCCCGGCCGACGCTGCCCTGGTAGTCAAAATCGCCGCGGGCCGCGTCACCCTCGCCGAAACGGGGGATGAAGATCCCACCCGAGGGATTGTAGAACGGGTCGGTCGGAGCGGATTCGTCGGGCGCCCAACCTTTCGCCTTCGAAAAAGATCCGAAGGCGAGGCAGGGAAGCTGATCCATGAAATAGCGGCCGAGAACGCCTGAGCTATTTCCGAGGCCGTCGGGATGTTGGGCCGAGGCCGAATTGAGGAGCAGCCGCACGCTCTCGATCGGCGAGGCCGACAGCACCACCGTCGCGGCACGGGCCATCGATATCTCACCCGTATTGCGGTCGATGAATTCCGCGCCGGTTGCGCGGCCGGTTTTCTCATCCGTCGTGATGCGGCGAACGACGGCGTCGTAGCGGACCGTCAGCCGGCCGGTGGCCTTGGCATCCTTAAGCGGCCGCGGCATGCGTTCGGCGTCCGGCGCGATGTAGCGCCAGGAAACGACGCGCCTCTGCGGCCAACGGCTTTCAACCGCTTGCTTGAAGATCTGTTCGGCGGGCGTCAGACCCGCCGGATTGGCATAGATCCCGTCCGGCAGCGTCGGCACATCGTCCTTGTTGCCGTAGAGCCCGAGATAGGTCTCCACTTCGTCGTAGAACGGCGTGAGCTCGTCATAGGAGAGCGGCCAGTCGACGCCCTTTCCAGAGCGCGACCGGATCTTGAAATCGTCGTCGGTCCAGCGCAGCAGCACGCGGCCGAAACTGTGCAGACGCCCGCCGCCCTGGCGGCCGCGGATCCACAGGAAAGGCTCGCCCTTCGGCGTCGTATAGGGGTTCTTGCGGTCGTTGACGAAGAAGTGGCTGAAGCGCTCTGTAAAGAAGGCCGCGCGCGCCTGGATCGGCTGCCCCTTGATCGTGGCGCGCGCACGCTCCCAGATATTGATGCTGCTGGCGGGCGCCTTCTTGCGCGCCGGGTCGAAATCCCCAGGCCCAACGGCCGGACCGGCCTCCAGAAGCAACACCGACAGCCCTTGCGCCGTCAGTTCTTTGACCGCGAAGGAACCCGCCGCGCCGGAGCCGATCACCAGCGCATCATAGATGATCTCAGACATGTCTTTCCAAATCCTGTTCTGGAGCAATTGCTCAAAGCGGAGGGCAGCGCGCCGGCGATTGCGAGAAAACCAAGGGGCGGCGCATCAGAGCCGCGACCCGTCGGCGCCGAAGAGCGACGCCTTGGCGATATCGAGCCCGGGAGCCACGGCGTCGGCCGGCTGCAGGGCCACATCGCCCATCAGCCTGAGCGAGAGGCTTTGATCGGCCCAGTCGAACCAGACGACCGCATCAGACCCCATCGGCTCGACAACGGAAACGCGGCCGGAAATGGTGGGCAGGCTACTTGCCGCTCCGTCGAGCACGAGATGCTCGGGGCGAAAGCCGAGCGTTGCGGGTCCTTCCGCCGCTGCTGCTTGAAAGGAATAACCGGAGAGATCGACAGCAAGCCCCTTGCTTCGAAAGATTAGCGCGCCGTGGCCCCGTTCGATCCGGCCCTCGACGAAGTTCATCGCCGGCGCGCCGATGAAACCGGCAACGAAGAGATTGGTCGGACGGCGATAGATCTCGGCCGGCGAGGCAAGCTGCTGGATGACGCCGTCGCGCATGATAGCGATGCGATCGGCAAGGGTCAGGGCCTCGACCTGATCATGGGTCACGTAGATCATGGTGTTGCCGAGGCGCTGATGCAGCTTCTTGATCTCGACGCGCAATTCATTGCGCAGCTTAGCGTCAAGGTTCGACAAAGGTTCGTCGAAGAGAAAAACATCCACTTCGCGCACAAGCGCCCGGCCAATGGCGACACGCTGGCGCTGCCCGCCGGACAATTCGGCCGGGCGCCGGTCGAGCAGCGTGTCGAGGTGAAGGAGAGCGGCGGTACGGGCGACACGGGCCTCGATCTCGGCCTTCGGCAGACCGGCGACGCGAAGGCCGAAGGAAAGGTTCTTGCGGACCGACATGCGCGGGTAGAGCGCGTAGGACTGGAAGACCATGCCGATGCCGCGGTCTTTCGGTTCCTCCCAGCTGACGTTCTTGCCCGAGATCCAGATCTCACCGGCAACGATCTCCTGCAGGCCAGCAATGGCGTTCAGCAGAGTGGACTTGCCGCAGCCCGAAGGGCCGAGCAGCACCAGGAACTCCTGCGGGGCAATATCGATCGACATTTTTTCGATCACCGTATGGTGGCCATAGGCGATCTTCAGATCCTTGACGGAGACGGCGGATTGCATGGAAGCGTTACCCCTTGACTGCGCCGGCTGCGATGCCACGCACGAACCAGCGGCCGGACAGGAAATAGATGGCAAGCGGGACGATGGCGGTCAGGATCGTCGCCGCCATGTTCACATTGTAAGTGCGCTCGCCCATCGTGGTGTTGACGATATTGTTGAGCTGGACGGTCATCGGCAGATTATCGCGCCCGGCGAAGACGAGGCCGAGCAGGAAGTCATTCCAGATGCCGGTAAATTGCAGCATCGAAACGACGACCACCATCGGCACGGCGATCGGCAGCATGATCTCGAAAAAGATGCGCCAGAAGCCGGCGCCGTCGACGCGCGCCGCCTTGCAGAGCTCTTCCGGCACGCTGACGAAATAGTTGCGGAAGAGTAGCGTCACCAGCGGCAGGCCGAAGATGACATGCACGAGAATGATGCCGGCAAGCGAATTGTAGAGCTCGATATTCGCCATCGCCCGGACCATCGGATAGAGGAAGATCTGGTAGGGGATGAGGCCACCGGCCATCAGCAGGCCGAAGAGCAGGTTGGCCCCGCGCGGCCGCCAGAGCGACAGCGCATACCCGTTGACGGCGCCGATGAAGACCGAGAGCGCGACCGCGGGAAGGGTTATTGCCACCGAATTCCAGAAGCCGCTCCGAATGCCGACGCAGACGGTTCCCATGCAGGCGCCTGACCAGGCGGTCGCCCAGGCGGAGAAATCGAGCTTGGCCGGCAGCGCGAAGATCTGTCCGAGCCGGATTTCGTCCATCGATTTCAGAGAGGTGACGACCATGGTGTAGAGCGGCAGAAGGAAGAAAAGTGCTGCGACGACCAGGAAGGTGTATAGGCCGATGCGCCCGGCGGTGAGCCGTGCCGGCTTCGGGCCGTTCGGATAAGGACCCGCCATCAGGCAGCTCCCTTCGCTCTGGCGCGCATATGCATCGCATAGCGGAAAGGGGCGACCGCGATGATCACGCCGAGGACGAGCACCGTCGCGCCAGCTGTGGCAAGTCCGAGATTCTGGCGCCCGAACAGATTGTCCATGATGAATTTCGCCGGCACCTCAGTCGCATTGCCGGGGCCGCCATTGGTCATGGCGACGACGATGTCGTAGGTCTTGATCACGCCCATGGCGAGCAGCATGCCGGCCGCCGCCAGCGCCGGCCCGAGCTGAGGCAGGATGATCGAGACATAGATCCGCCAGACGGGAATGCCGTCGATCCGCGCCGCCTTCCATTGCTCGGCCTCGATGCCGCGCATGCCGGCAAGCGCGATGACCATGACCAGCCCCGCACCCTGCCAGATGCCGGCGAGCACCAACGCGTAGATCGCCATGTCGCGATTGACCACCCAGTCGAGCACGAAGCTATCCCAACCGAGCGAACGCATACTCGCCTGGATACCGAGCGTCGGATTGAGCATCCATTGCCAGATCAGCCCGGTCACGACGAAGGACATGGCGTAGGGATAAAGGAATATGGTCCTGAAGGCGCTTTCGAAGCGGATCTTGCGGTCGAGCGCTGCGGCCAGCAGAAAGCCGAGCAGCAGACAGCCGGCGACGTAAAGGACGCCGAAGACCAGCACGTTCTGCAGAGAAGCGAGCCATTTGGCGGAAGAGAAGAGCTTCGAATACTGCGCAAGGCCGACATAGGTCGAGGATGGGAAAAGCGTCGAATTGGTGAAGGACAGGCGGATCGACCACGCCATGGTGCCGATGAAGACCACCACCGCGACGAACCATGTCGGCAGCAGAGCGATAGTGGCGGAAAGGATAGGCTTGCGTTTGAAGGACATCGGCCAGCTCTCGACAGATGAAAGGGGCGCGCCGCCGCTGCACAATCGCGGCGGCCGGCAGCCGTGGCGTCGGCATCAGGCCGACGCCACAAGCGCTCTCCTATTCGAAGATGGCGAAGAAGTTTTCGGCCGCAGCGGCTGCGTCGTTCGAGCCGCCGCTCCAGAATTCGTCGACGTAGTCGTCGAGAGCGCCGACCTGCTGGGGTGTGAGTACAATCGCCTGGTCCGGCACGATCGCGCCCGCAGCCATCAGCTCCGCCCCCTTCCGGGCACAGACATCGAGCTTCGATTTGTCGACGTCGGTGCGCATGGGCACCGCGCCCTTCTTGAGCGCGAACTCGACCTGGACGGCAGGATCCATGACGACCTCGGCGAGAAGTTTCTGCGCCTTGTCGGTCGCGGCATTGTTGGTCTTCGGGAACCAGAGCGAGTCGGCGATATAGACCATGCCCTTCGACTCCGGCGCGATCATGCAGCCATAATCCTTGCCGGGCTCCTTGCCGGCGACGGTGAATTCGCCCTTGGCCCAGTCGCCCATGAACTGCACGCCGGCCTTGGCGGTGATCAGCATGGCCGTTGCGTCGTTCCAGTTACGGCCGGCTGCACCGGCGTCGACATAAGCGCGCAGCTTGCCGAGGATTTCCAGGGTCTTTTTCACGCCATCGACCGAAGCCTCGCTTTTATCCTTGTCGACATAGATCTTCAGGAAGCCGTCGATCCCGACCTGCGACAGCAGGATCATGTTGAAGACCTTGGTCTGCTGCCAGGGCTGACCGCCCCAGGCAACCGGAACGACGCCGGCAGCCTTCAGCTTGTCGAGATCGGCGAAGAACGCGTCCCAGCTCTTGGGCTCCTCGGCGATGCCGGCCTTGTCGAAGGCTTCCTTGGAATAGAAGACCCAGCTTTCGCCATGGGCACCCGTCGGCGCCAGATAGACCTTGCCGTCATAGGAAATGAGATCGGTGATCGATTTCGGCAGGACGGCGGCCCATTTGCCGGCGGCAGCCACATCGTCGATCGGGTTGAACAGGCCTTGGCCGACGAAATCCGCAGCCGCAAGGCCGATGACGCCCTGTTTGGCGCCAGGCGCATCGCCGGCGACGATCCGGTTCTGGAAGGCGGCATCGGCCGCGCCGAAACCGGCGATCGAGGAATCCTTCCAGACGCCGCCGCGCTTTTCGAATTCGGTTTTGATGACGTTCAAGGCCGCCGCTTCGCCGCCCGACGTCCAGGACGACATCATCTCGATTGTCGGCTTGTCCTCGGCCCGTGCCGAAGCACAGAGGCCGGCAACTGCCGCACCGGCAAGAAAAAGTTTCATCATGATCTTCATTGTTCCACCTCTTGAAAATGCCCTCTTTGCGGGGCGTTCGTCGTCTTCGGAATGATTGTCAGCGATAGATCGGCAGGAGCGCCTGCCGGACGAGCGTCAGCCCATTGGCGATGTCGCGGACGGGATCCGGCGCGGCATCGAGTTCGAGGATCGCCCAGCCTTCATAGCCGCGGTCGCGCAGCAGCCGGATCCAGGCCGGCCAGTCGACCCGTCCGAGGCCGAAACCGCAGAAATAGGGGCGGTGGCGATCGTGAATGTGCTTGTCGATCAGGGTGTCGGCGGGCATCGGGCCGATCGCGTCCTTCCAATGAGCGATGATCATCCGCTCATGATGACGATCGACGAGCTGGACGGGATCGGAGCCTGCAACGATAATATGGGCTGTGTCCGGGCACATATGCACATAGGCGGGGTCGGTCAGAAGCATCATCAGATCGACGTCGCGCGCGCCGGCAAAAATCGAATGCGCCTCGGTATGCAGCGCCAGCCGCACGGCCCTGGCATAGAGGGTCGCGCCGAGACGGTTCAGAAAGTCGGCAATCGCCTTGGCGCGGTCGAAATCATGAAACTGCACCGGCTGGGCGCCAAGGGTCTGGCGAAGCGGGGCGCCGATCACCATGATGTCGCTGCCACAGGCTTTCAAGAAGTCGGCATAACGTTCCGCCTTGTCAATCAGCGCGCGCTGGGCCTCTGGGTCGGTAAAGTCGCCCGCTGCCTCAAGCTCGGCGAAGAAGCCGCTGCAGAGCGTCAGGCCGCGGCTTGTCAGCTCGGCTGCGAAAGCGTCGACGGAGCCATAAGTCTTGATCGCATCCTGCCAGTTGAAGGGAGAGAAGGTCAGCTCGACACCGGTAACGCCGGAGGCCTGGACGCTGTCGAGGATCTTGTCCCAGAAGGCACGCGGTTCGGCGCGCGCATAGGCAACGATCGCATCATCGCTATCAACGCCCCAAAAGCCTTGATGAAAGAACGTCACGAGATCGACGCCGAAGCGCAGCCTTTCGGCAGTAGCCATAGTCCACCCATTTCAGGCACGACCTACCGGCGTGCGGAAGGGCAGATCCGCATCCAATAAGTCATGGATTTCAACGCATTAAGAAATGGCAATCGTTTGCCATTAGGAGATGATAGCCAAGCTGTTTTTTTTGGCAAGCGATTTTTGGCAAACGTTTGCTATAAGACAGCACATATTTTAGAGTTTCAGATCGAAGCATCCGATGGAAAGAAATAAACTTGAATAAAAACAAGGATGTAATGGGAGAAGAACCATCAGGGGCCTTGATGGCGGATGTCGCGCGGCTCGCCGGCGTTGCCATATCAACGGTCAGCCGGGCGCTCGCCAACCCCGGGCGGGTCAATGAAAAGACGCGGGCCAAGATCAACTCGGCCGCCAAGCAGCTCGGCTATACGCCCAATGCAATGGCCCGGAGCCTCAGGGTCGGCAAATCCAACATCATCATGATCATTCTGCCCGGATCGCTCTATTACGGCGTCTCGCAGATCATCCCGCAGGTCCTGCAGAGCATCAACAAATCGCTGATCCAAGGCGGCTACAATCTGATGATCGCCAACCTCGATCGCGACGAGATTTCCGAGCGGCACATTCTCGACCTTGCCTTCGGCGGCAGCGTGCGCGGAGCCATCATCCTGTCGTCGAAGCTTCCGGAGGTCGATGGGCGCTCGCTGGCAAATTCCGGCCTGCCGATCGTTTCGATGCTGCTCGACATGAGCGACGCGGGCCTGCAGAGCGTCATTACCAACGACCGCGAGGCTGTGCGCGACGTCACCGCCGAACTGATCCGGCTGGGCCATCGGCGGTTCTTCTATCTTGCGGGACCTGAAGGCAATTATCATGACGTCGAGCGCTATGGCGGCGTGCTGGAAGCGCTTGAGGCAGCCGGCCTGTCGAAGCAGGCAGTGCATCGCTCGGGCGGACGTCTCGATTATCAGCACGGTTTCGATATCGGCGTGCAGGCGGCAGACGATTTCGCTGGGTTGGCCGAGAAACCAACGGCGGTCATCGCCACCAGCGATGACATGGCCATTTCATTCGTCAGCCGCATCCGGCGCGCCGGCTTGAGCATTCCCGATGATCTTTCCGTCGTCTCCTTCGACGGCTCCCCGGTCTGCGAATTCTCCTCGCCGCCGCTCTCGACGATCGAGCAGCCGGTGGAAGAGATGGGGCGCGCGGCAGTGGAACTCCTGCTCGACGCCATTGGCCAGAGGCAAAACCCGGCCTCCGTGCGCACCGTCGTCCGCAGCAAGCTCATCCTGCGGGAGAGCATCGCGCCTCCGAAGCGTTGACGATGGCAGAACTCCTTCATGAATTCATTCATGGACAAACAGGGCAAGGAAGTCTAAATTAGCGTCAGGTATTACCTCTGACTAAGGAGTTGCCTCATGGCATCGCCGACCTCGCTCAAGCTCGATGATGAGCTGAAGGGCCGCGTCCAACAATTGGCCGAGGCTCGCCGCCGCTCGTCCCACTGGATCATGCGCGAAGCCATTGCGCAATATGTGGAGCGCGAGGAGAAGCGCGAGACGCTGCGGCAGGAGACGCTTGACGCCTGGAATGAATTTGAAGCGACGGGACTGCACGTCACCGGAGTCGAGGTCGAAAAGTGGCTTTCGACCTGGGGAACTGACGACGAGTTGTCCGCCCCCGAATGCCACAAGTAATCTTCTCCCCGGCCGCATTCCGCGACCTCGAGCGGCTGCGAGAGTTCTTGCGCCCAAAAAATCCGTTAGTCGCCAGGCGGGCGGGCGAAACTATTCTCAAAGGCGTGAGCCTCCTCGGCGCACACCCCCATATGGGACGCCTCATCGAAGACCTGCCCGAGCAATACCGGGAATGGCTCATCGATTTCGGAGAGAGCGGATACGTCGCGCGTTATCGTGTGGATGGCGACATTTTGACGATCCTCGCCGTGCGGCACCAGAAGGAAGCAGGGTTCTGATCCGGGCTCCGAGGTTCCGTCGGCCGGTTGGTAAATTTGCAAGCGTCTGGTGATATGGCCGCCCACAGGGCGCCAAATGCACTCCATCAAAACTTCGTCTGACCCCATCAGCCGGCGCGTCGTGCTACGAATTTCACGACGCCGGGCGATCTGAAAATTCAGGTCTGCGCGGTGGAATTTGAAATTCCGAGCACGCACATGGACCTCTCGAAGATCAAGACGCTGATCGACTTTGTCGGACGATCGAATATTACCGAGCTGACCGTGACGGAAAAGGACGTGACGGTTCGGATTTTCCGCACGTCGCCGGCAGAGGCAGGCATTGCCGAGCCCCCGCAGAAGCCGGAATCGACGATTAGCCTTGTCTCCGATGCGCCTTCGAGCGTCGAGAAAACCTCCTATGCGGTGAAGGCGCCCGTCTTTGGCGTTCTGCACCGGGCGCCGGCGCCCGGCGAGCCGCCATTCGTTGCGATCGGCGACGCGGTGGAGGAAGGGCAGACCCTGTTCATCATCGAGGCGATGAAGGTCTTCAATACGATCGCCGCGCCGCGGTCCGGGCGCATCACGCACCTGACCGATATCGACAATGGCGACGTCGAGACCGGCGACCTGCTGGCGGAGATCGCCTGATGCCGGAAACATCTGAACAATCCGCTGCTTCAGAACGCCGTTTCGACACGGTCCTCATCGCCAATCGCGGCGAGATCGCCGCCCGGATAGAGCGCGCCTGCCGCGAACTCGGCCTGAAGACGGTCGCCATCTGCTCCGAGGCGGACCGGCAAGCGCCTTACATCAAGACCGCAGACCATTTTCTCTGCATCGGCCCTTCGACCGCGGGCAAGAGCTATCTCAATCAGGATGCCATTCTTCTCGCCGCACGCCTGACCGGCGCGGGCGCCATCCATCCCGGTTATGGTTTTCTGTCGGAAAACGCCGCATTCGCCGGCGCCGTCGAAAAGGCCGGGCTGACCTTCATCGGTCCGACGGCATCATCGATCGCAACCATGGGCGACAAAATCGCTGCGAAGCGGGCGATGATGGCGGCCGGCGTTCCCTGCGTTCCCGGTCCCGATAGCGCACTGCCCGACGACCCAGCCGCAATCGAGCGCATCGCGCTGGAGATCGGCTATCCCGTCATCGTCAAGGCGTCAGGGGGCGGCGGCGGACGCGGCATGCGCGTCGTGCCGAAGGCCGATCAGCTGCATGAAGCCATAGCGCTGACCCGGGAAGAGGCGCGCAAGGCCTTCAGCTCGCCCTCGCTCTATATGGAAAAGTTCCTCCAGCATCCGCGCCATATCGAGATCCAGGTTCTTTGCGACGATCACGGCAATGCCGTGTGGCTGGGGCACCGCGACTGCTCGATGCAGCGCCGCCATCAGAAGGTCGTGGAGGAAGCGCCGGCGCCGGGAATCGCGCCCGACATCATCCAGCCGGTCGGCATGGCCTGCGTAGAGGCTTGCCACCAGATCGGCTATCGCGGCGTCGGCACCTTCGAATTCCTCTATGAGGACGGCGCTTTCTATTTCATCGAAATGAACACGCGCCTTCAGGTCGAACATCCCGTCACCGAGGTGACGAGCGGGGTCGATATTGTCCAGGCGCAGATGAAGGCGGCACAGGGCGAGGTTCTGGATCTCGCCCAGGGCGATGTCACCTGCGAGGGTCACTCTTTCGAATGCCGCATCAACGCCGAGGATCCCGATACTTTCCTGCCCTCGGCAGGCGTCATCACCCGTCTCGCTTTGCCGCAGGGGCCGGGCATCCGGGTCGATACGCATATTCATCCCGGCTACAGGGTCTCGCCCTATTACGACTCGCTGATCGCCAAGCTGATCGTCCACGCACCGACGCGGGCAAAAGCGATGGCCAGAATGTGCGAGGCGCTTGCCGGCACCGAGATCGAGGGCATCGCTACCAATATCCCTTTCCTGCGCGCCCTGTTCGAGGACCACGCATTCGCGCGCGGTGAGACCGATATCCACTATCTCGAGCACTGGCTGAAGCTGCGGAGGACCGCGGCATGAGCGCCATCGACTTCAGCGATCCCGCAACCATTGCATTCCTCACCGACGCGCTGACGGCCGCCGGCGTGGGGGGCCTCGAAATCTCCCGCCCGAACGGGCAGCTTCGTATCGTCATTTCAGGGGAGGGCGGCGCTCAGGTAGCCGCACTCCGCGCTCCGGGCTCCCCACCTGTTGTCGTGAAGGCGCCGCTGGCGGGGCATTTTTGTGCCGAACATCCGGCCGCCGCCGTCACGCCGCAAACTCTGCCGCGCGCAGTATCCGACGCCGATCTCCTCGGCTTCATCAGGGTCGGGCATGTGCTGCTTCCCCTTCGCGCCGGCCGTTCCGGTGTCTTGACCAGACTGCTCGCCGCGCCCGGCGCCCTGGTCGGCTTCGGTGACCCTCTGTTCGAAATCGAGCTGCCATCATGATCGCCACGACGAACAGACATGCCTCGCAACGCGAAATCGTTCCGGCCACCCAAAGCCGGGCGCGGGTTTCCGCAATCGGCGCCAGATCCTTCCTGCTCGAAGCGCCAGGCGACTTCGATCTTGCCCCGCAGCGACGAATCTGGGCCCTGTCCCGGACCGTCAAAGGCTGGGCGGACCTTGCCGAAAATATTCCCGGGATGACCAACCTGCTGGTGATCTTCAAGGAGACGCCCGAAGATCCCGATGCTGTGGTCGCCCGGTTGCTGGAGGCATGGGAGAATGCGCAGAGCATCGATCTCAACGGCAAGACCATCGAGATTCCCGTCCATTACGGCGGCGAACATGCGAGCGATCTTCCGGCCCTTTGCGATCTCTCGGGCTTAAGCGACCGCGAGGTCGTCCGCATCCATCATGAAGCCATCTACCGCGTCTTCGCCTTGGGCAGCGCGCCGGGCTTCGGTTATCTGCATGGCCTCGATCCGCGCATCTACATGCCGCGAAAGACCGTGCCGTCGCTGAAGATGCCGAAGGGCTGCGTGACGATCGGCGGCATGCAGACCGGCGTCGCCATGCTGACCGGCCCCAATGGCTGGAACTCCATCGGCTTTGCGACGCTTGAGATGTTCGACCCCACCGCGCCGTCCCCCGCCATGATGGCGCCCGGAGATACGGTGCGGTTCCTGCCGGCAAGGATCGAGCTATGATCGAGATCTTGGAAACCAGGCCCTTCAACACGGTGCAGGATCTCGGACGCCCCGGCTACCGCGACATCGGTGTGTCGGCGAGCGGCGCGATGGATCCGCTCGCGGTCAGGATCGGCAATAGTCTCGTCGGCAATGACGAGAATGCGGCTGTGATCGAGGTGCAGACCTTCCCGTTCAGCCTGCGTTTCGAGCGGCGCGCCGTCTTTGCCGTGACCGGCGCCGACGGTCATCCTCACCTCGACGGATCGGAACTCATTCCCTGGTGCGCCTATATGGCAGAGCCCGGACAGGTTCTCGAACTGAAGCAGCCCCCGCGGCTGGCGCGCGCCTATATTTCGGTCGGCGGCGGGCTGGATATTCCAGTTGTCATGGGGTCGCGCAGCACGTCGCTGCGCGGCGGCTTCGGCGGCAATGCGGGCCGGCCGCTGGCGAAAGGCGATCGGATCGCGGTCGGCGAGGACGCGGAGATTGCCATGCTGCCGGCCACGGGCCTCGCCGTCGTCGAGCCGGCCGTGGCACTGCGCGACGTCTTCCCGGCGCCCGTCGACGACACCTTGCCGATCCGTGCCCTGCCTGCCGGCGAGCACGATCTTTTCGCCGGCGCCGGCGAAGCCTTCTGGGGCCAGACCTGGCGGATTTCCTCGCGCAGCGACCGCACGGGCTACCGTCTGTCCGGCGAGCCGATCACGCCGACCGCCGCCATCGAGATGCGCTCCCACGGCGTCGTGCCCGGCGTCATCCAGGTTCCGCCCGGCGGCGAACCCATCGTGCAGATGAGCGATGCGAATACCGCCGGCGGCTATCCGAAGGTCGCCGGCGTGATCGAATGCGACCTCTGGCGGCTCGGGCAGGCCCGCATCGGCGCCCGCCTGAAATTCATCCGCTCGACGCATGCGGAGGCGCGCGCAGTCGAACAGGCAGTCGCCCGCTATGTCGAGGATGTCAGGCTGACATCCGGGATGGTCAAGCGCGCCCTGAAGGCGATGGCCTAAGGGAAGCGAAAGGAGGAACTGATGAAGATCGATCTGAATTCCGACATGGGCGAGGGATTTGGTCCCTACCGGCTCTGCGACGACGAAGCGATGATGAAAATCGTCTCCTCGGCCAACATCGCCTGCGGTTTCCACGGCGGCGACCCCGATACGATGGGGCGGATGGTGCGGCTGGCAAAACAGAATGGCGTCGGCATCGGCGCCCATCCCGGCTTGCCCGACCGGCTGGGCTTCGGCCGGCGCGAAATACCCTTTCAGGCGGACGAGCTTCGCCAGCAGATGCTCTACCAGCTCGGCGCGCTGATCGCGATCGCCAGAGCCGAGCGGGTCGCGGTCTCCCATATCAGCTTCCATGCCGCCATGGGCAATATGGTCAACCGCGATCCTCTCCTCGCCGACCTGATGATGGATGCGATCGTAACCGTCGATCCCAGTCTCGTTGTCTTCGTCACCTCAGGCAGCGAGATCGAACAGGCGGCCAAACGCGCGCGCCTGAAAACGCTGGCGCTTTTCCTTGCGGACCGGGCCTATGACGCCGGCGGCAGGCTTGTTGCGCGAGGGCTGCCCGGCGCCGTCATCAAGGACGAGACCGCTGTGCGCGCCCGTGTGCGAAAATTCCTCCTCGACGGCAGCATCGAGACCATCGACGGCGGCGTGATCGCCATGCCGGCGCGTTCCATCCTCGTTCACAGCGACACGCCGGGCGCCCTCGAGCTTGCCGGCATCGTGCGCGGTGAGATCGAAGCCACCGGTGCCACCCTCGCACCTGCCGCCGAACTCGCCGACTGACGCAATCCCGATCGCCCGCCGACGATCTTTATTCCAATCCCTCACCGAAGGACCATTCCGATGTCCGTGATCGCCGACCGTCTGAAAAACGTTTCCATATCCGCATCCGCCGCCATGACCCAGCGCGCCCGGGAATTGGCCGCCAAAGGGATCAAGGTCGTCAGCCTCTCCTCCGGGGAGCCGGATTTCCCCACCCCGGCGCATGCGATCGAAGCGGCCCATGCGGCAGCCCTTGCCGGCGATACGAAATATCCGCCGATGGACGGCACCCCGGCGCTCAAATCCGCCATCATCAGGAAGTTCAAGCGCGACAACAATCTCGACTACGATGCCAGCCAGATCGTCGTCTCGGGCGGCGGCAAGCAGGTGATCTTCAACGCCATGCTGGCGACCTGCAACCCCGGCGACGAGGTCGTCATCCCCACCCCCTCCTGGGTCAGCTATGCCGACATCGTCAAATTCGCCGGCGGCGTGCCGGTTGCCGTCCCCTGCCACGAGCAGGCCGGCTTCAAGCTGCGCCCGGAGGATCTGGAGGCGGCGATGACGCCGCGCACCAAATGGCTCTTCCTGAATTTCCCGAACAACCCGACCGGAGCAGCCTGCTCCCGGGCGGAGATGGCAGCCATCGCCGAGGTCATGCTGCGCCATCCCAATGTCTGGATCATGACCGACGACATCTACGAGCACCTGGTCTACGACGACTTCCAGTTCTGCACGATCGCGGAGGTCGAGCCGAGACTGTACGACCGCGTCCTGACGATGAACGGGGTCTCCAAGGCTTATGCAATGACCGGCTGGCGGCTCGGATTCTGCGCTGGATCGAAAGAGCTGATCTCGGCGATCAGCAACGTCAACGGCCAGAATGGCGGCGGCATTGCGACGCTGACCCAGGCGGCGGCGACCGCGGCGCTGGACGGGCCGCAGGACCTTCTGAAGGAGCGCGCCGCTATTTATAAGACGCGACGCGACTTCGTTCTCGACAAATTGTCGGAGGTGGAAGGGCTGCGCTGCCATCGGCCGGAGGGCGCCTTCTATATCTATCCCAACATATCGGGGCTGATCGGCAAGACCAGCAAGGGCGGGCGCAGGATCGAGACCGACGTCGATTTCGTCATGGCGCTGGTGGAGGAGCATCACGTCGCGACCGTGCAAGGTGCTGCTTACGGAATGAGCCCCTTCTTTCGCATTTCCTACGCGACAAGCATGGAAAAACTCGCCGATGGCTGCGCGCGGATCGCCCAGTTCTGCAATGACATGCGCTGACCGGCGACCCTCTCTCAGGCTTTCAGCCGCGCCGTCAATTCGAGAAGAATGTCTCGGACGGCAAGGGCCGGTTCCGACAGGGGATTCTGGTCGGAAACGCAAAGCGACAGGGTTTCTTCGATCCGCGGCGAGACGAGGCGGCAGATCAGCGGCTCGCTCGATTCCGAGACGATGCGATCGGCAATCGCCTTCGGCATGATCGTCGCGCCGAGACCGCTGCCGACCGCGCGGGCGAGGGTGCGCACGATTTCGACTTCCGCCACGACCTTCAAATTGGTGCGCGTGCGGGTGAAAGCGGTGTCGACCGCGCGGCGGACGAAATTATAGGTGGGCGGCAACAGCAGCGGTATTCCGTCGAGAGCGTTGACCGGAACGGGTTTCGCATCCGCTTCGATGGCAAAATCGCGATGGGCGACCAGGAAAAACTCTTCGCTGAGGATTGGTTCGAAGCGCACGCCCTTGATCGGCCCGGTGCCATGCAGAAGCGCCATCTCCAGCCGGCCGTTCATGATCATCTGACTGTAGGTCTGGCCGACACTTTCGGTCAGGTGCAGCAGGATGCCGGGATGCCGTTTCCGGGTTTCCGCCAGCAGATCGACGGAGAGCGTCGCTGCGCTGCTGAACGGCACAAGGCCGACCGAAACGCGCCCGGCAAGCGAATTGCCGGCGGCGGAAGCATCAGCCTGCGCCTGCTCCATCTGCCGGAGGATGATCTGCGCGTGGCGATATACCGCGTGTCCGGCATCCGTCATGCTGACGCCCTGCTGGCTGCGGATCAGCAGCTTGTGGCCGAAATGCTCCTCAAGTGCTGCAAGCTGCTGGCTGAGCGCCGGCTGGGCGATGTGCAAAAGATCCGCAGCTCGTGTGATGCTGCCGCTGTCGACGATCACGATGAAGGATTTGAGGCGTCTGATGTCCATGGGGATCGGGGTACCATACTGATCTCAGGATGGCATGTTTGCAGAGGCGCATTGCTTTTGCAACGCGACGCGGCCTGAAGCGAGGCCGCGAAAAAATACCCACGTCACCGCTTTTCTCTTCTTCGGCAGGCCGCCCCCGCTCCATAACCGTTGCTTATTGCTCCAGAGATAATCGGTCTTAGGCAAGGGGTTAAAGCTTCGCTACTGTCTTCATCAACCACAAGGGAACGACAATGCCATTCTCCGACTACAAGACCGCACTCGTGACCGGCGCATCCTCCGGGATCGGCGCAGCCGTGGTTGAGCGGCTTCGCCGGGAGAACATCGAAGTCCATGCCGTTGCCCGCAGTGCCCAAGCGCTGCAGCAGCTCGCCGAGCGCACGGGCTGCATTGCCCATACCATCGATGTGACCGATCGGCCGGCGATCGCCGAGCTCGCGGGCCAGGTGGAGTTCGACATTCTCGTCAACAATGCAGGCGTCGACCGGCCGAAGAAATTCCTGGAAGCCGACGAAGGCGATATCGATCTTCTGGTCGACGTCAATCTGCGGGCGGTTCTGCACATCTGCCGCCTCGTCGTGCCGGGCATGGTGGCGCGCGACCGCGGCCATGTCATCAACATCTCGTCGATCGCCGGCGCCTATAATTTCGGCGGCAACTCCTCCTATCATGCCACCAAGGCGGGCGTGAGCATGCTGTCCAACCAGCTGCGCATCGATGCTTTCGGCAAGCGGGTGCGGGTTACCGAAATCTGCCCCGGCCGGGTCGCCACGGATATTTTCAATCACGTCCACGGCGATGACCCCAGCATCCGTGAACGGTTCATCGATGGTTTCGAGCTGCCGCAGGCGGCCGATATCGCCGACGCGATCGCCTTCGCCATAGCAGCTCCCGTCGCCGTCAACATCGGACATATGGAGATCACCCCGACGCTGCAGGTCATGGGCGGCCTGCAGACCGCAAGGCCGCAGCCGAAGACGGATCCATCCGGGGAGCCAACGCCGTGAGCGGTTTCGACCTTTCGGCAATCCTCGGAAATCCCGACTATGCCGCCATGCTGCTGCATGGCATCCAGATGACCTTCATCATCTATGCCGGCTCCTGGTCGCTGGCGATGGTACTCGCCCTGCTGCTGCTCGGCGTGCGGCTGTCGCCCTTCCGCTTTGGCGATCCGTTGGTCGCCGCTTACGTATCCTACCACCGCAACGTCCCCACCCTGGTGCAGCTGATGCTGTGGTATTTCGGGATTTTCACCCTGATGCCGAACGGGGTCGCGACATGGCTGGCGAGCCATAATGCCGAGGCGATCTTCGCGGTGATCGGGCTCGGGCTCTGCCAGGCAGCCTATTTCAGCGAAGATCTTCGCTCCGGCGTGCGCTCGGTCAGCGACGGCCAGATGCAGGCCGCGCGTGCGCTTGGCCATGGTTATGTCTCGGCGATGCGCTTCGTCATCATGCCGCAGGGCGTGCGCAACGCGCTGCCGCCGCTCGTCAATCACAGCGTTTCCCTGTTCAAGAACAGCAGTCTCGCCGTCGTCATCGGCGCCTCGGAATTGACGCATGCCGTCAAGGAAATCGAAAACCTCAGCTTCCGCACCTTCGAGATCTACCTGATCGGCACGGTTCTCTACCTCTTCTTCTCGCTGATCATCATGAGCGTCGGCGCCTATCTGTCGATGCGCGCGGATCCTGCCAGGAGTGCGCGCGTATGATCCAGGACATGATCGCCATCGTCCGAGACTACTGGCTGCTGCTCCTGATCGGCCAATATCCGAACGGACCGCTCGGCGGGCTCGCCAACACGCTGATCCTTTCGGCGCTGAGCATCACCCTCGCTTTTCCGGCCAGTATCCTCTTCGCGCTCGCACGCCTCTCCAAGTCGCCGCTGCTGCGCTGGCCGGTCACGGCACTTGTCTATTCCACCCGGGGCGTGCCGCTGTTGATGCTCATCCTGTGGAGTTATTTCCTGGTTCCGCTGCTGACCGGCGCCGACGTGCCGAGCTTCGTCACTATGCTGACGACGCTGGTGGTCTATCAGAGCGCCTTCCTCAGCGAAGTTGTCCGTGCCGGCATCGTCGCGCTGGGACCGGGCCAGATGGATGCGGCGCGAGCGCTCGGCCACGGCTATATGGGCGCGATGCGCTACATCATCCTGCCGCAGGCGCTCTACAACATGATCCCGAGCATCATCTCCACCTTCGTCTCGACGATCAAGGACACGACACTCGGCTATGTCATCAACGTGCCTGATCTGACCTTTGCGGCAAGCCAGGTCAACAACCAGCTGCTGACGCAGCCCTTCCAGGTCTTCCTCATCCTGGCGATCGTCTACTTCATCATCTGCTGGACGCTCACCTACTTCGCCAATCGCCTCGAGCGGCGCATCACCCGGCGGCGTGCGGGACTTCTCGTGCCCGCCGCTGCCGTGGTCACGCCGTCGAAAATCGTATCGGAGCAGCTATGACGATGTCCGTTTCAACGCAGGAATCGCAGACGATCAGGCTTTCCCAGGTCTGCAAGAGCTACGGCGACTATCCGGTCCTCAAGGATATCGACGCGCGGGTGGCACGCGGCGAAGTCGTGGTCATTTGCGGACCGTCCGGTTCGGGAAAATCGACGCTGATCCGCACGATCAATCGGCTCGAGGAGATCAACAGCGGATCGATCACACTCGACGGGCAGAACATTCATGCCGCCATGCGGGCAAAGGAACTCAACGCGATGCGCAGCCGGATCGGCTTCGTGTTTCAGAACTTCAACCTGTTTCCGCATCTCTCGGTCGCCGAAAACGTCTCGATGTCGCCGATCCGGGTGAAGGGCGTGGCACCCGGGCTCGCGCATGAAAAGGCTCTCAAGCTCCTCGATCGGGTCGGCCTTGCCGACAAGGCCCGGGCCTATCCCGGGCAGCTGTCGGGCGGCCAGCAGCAGCGGGTGGCGATCGCCCGCGCCCTTGCCATGGAACCGCCAGTGATGCTGTTCGACGAACCGACGAGCGCGCTCGATCCCGAAATGGTCGGCGAAGTGCTGGCCGTCATGAAGAGCCTCGCCGCCGAAGGCATGACCATGCTCTGCGTCACCCACGAAATGGGTTTCGCGCGCGAGGTCGCCGACCGGATCTGGTTCATCGATGCCGGCCAGATCATCGAAACGGCGACCCCCGAAGACTTCTTCAGCAATCCGCGCCATCCCCGGGCTCAGCGTTTCCTCGCTGATCTCAGGCACTGATACCAACGATCAAAAACAAAGGAGAACAGCAATGAACTGGAAATATCTCAGCCTCACCGTCGCATTTGCCGGCCTGGCGGCCGCCATGCCCGCCAAAGCCGATCAGCTCGACAATATCATGTCGGCAAAAACGCTGCGCTGCGCGACGTTCGCCGACGTACCTCCCTTCGCGTCGCCCGATCCGAAGACCCGTGAGATGGCCGGTTTCGACGTCGACCTCTGCGGCGCCATCGCCAAGGAATTGGGCGTCAAGGCCGAGATCAAGCCGGTTTCGGTCGAAGCGCGCGTGCCCGAAGTCAAGCTTGGCCGCGTCGACATCACCGTGGCCAACCTTGCCTATACGCTGAGCCGCGCCGAGCAGATCCAGTTCAGCGATCCCTATTATCTCGCCAAGGAAATGCTGATCGTGCCGGCCGACGATGCCGGCAAGACAAAGGCCGATTATGCCGGCCAGCGCATCGCTTCGACCAAGGGATCGACCTCGGAAATGTCGATCAAGCTCAACAAATCCGAGCCGCTGACATTCCAGGATACCGCTTCTGCCTATCTCGCCGTCCAGCAGGGCAAGGCGCGCGGCATGGTGGCCAACACCATGACGACGACCAAGTTCGTCAATGAATCGAAGAGCAAGGGCAAGGAAATGCGGATGATCGAGGAGCCGATGCTCTACCAGCCGATCGGCATCGGCATGGCCAAGGATCAGCCGAAACTGACGGCGAAGATCAACGAAATCCTGCACAAGCTCGATGCATCAGGCGAGATCAACAAGATCTGGGACAAGTGGCTCGGCCCGAATACCGAATACAAGATGACCCGCACCGATAAGGTCGTGGCGCTCTCCGAGCTGAAATTCGACCCGATCCCATGAGGCCAACCGGCCTCGACGTCATCCATTGACGAGTTCCAAACGAAATCAGGCGGCGGGGCATGCCCGCCGTCGGCCAACGATCGGAGCCATCCATGATCCATATTAAAGATATCGCCGAACGGCCCGCCAAAGCCGATATCGACGCCGTTTCCAAGTTTTCGCCGGCGACGATCCACGAAGCCCAGGGCCGCCGCGGCGCGCTGTCCTCCCGCCTCAAGCCCGTCGATTACCGCATGAAACTGTGCGGCCCGGCCTTTACGGTCAAATGCGCGCCGCGCGACAACATCATGCTGCAGCTCGCCATCAACTACGCAAAGCCGGGCGATATCATCGTCGTATCGGCGGGCGAATATGAAGAGGCCGGATCCTTCGGCGATGTCCTGGCCAATGCCTGCCTGGCAAAGGGCATTGGCGGTCTTGTGACCGACACCGGCGTGCGCGACACGCTTCAGCTCAGGGAACTTGGCTTCCCGGTCTTCTCGCTCAGCGTCTGCATCAAAGGAACTGTGAAGGAAACCATTGCGGCGGTGAACGACACGATCATCGTCGGCGGCGAAATCATCCATCCCGGCGACATCATCGCCGGTGATGCCGACGGCTTGGTGGTCGTGCGTCGCCAGGAAGCGCAGGAAGTCGCCAGGCTGTCACAGGCCCGCGAAGATGCCGAGGCCGGCTATATCGCGGCATATAAGCAGGGCAAATCGGTCATCGAGGTCAGCAATCTCGAACCGGTGCTGAAAGCCAAGGGCCTTGTCGTCAACATCTGACACGACAGCGCAATAGCTATCAGCCCTGCCACTTTATAAGGCGGCTGGCCCTTTCGGCCAGCCGCCTTATGCAAACCGGGCGGCTCAAACGCTTTCGGGCGTAATCGTTTCGAAAGGCACCACGCGCTGAAGGATGGTCGTGCTGTCGCGGTGTTCCAGCGCGGCGATCATCGTCGCGATCAATTCGTCTGATATCTGATCCAGCGGATGGCACAATGCCGCCATGATCAGGCCTTCCGTCAAGCCCTTGCGCGTTTCCGGGCCGATGTCGCGGCAGACGACCCTGACCTTATCCCGCTTTTCGACGGGTGCTTCGCGAAGAGCGCGCAGCACACCGGAAATTCCCCCTCCGACGATGAAGATACCTCTGAGGTCATCGAGTTCGGAAAGCAGCTGGCTGACGATCCGGTAGGCTTCCTGCGGCTCCTCATGTGTCGGTCTGCTGTCATCCACCTGAAGATGGGGCGCGTGCTCTCGCATATAGGATCGAAAGCTCGCATCGGAGACATCCTGGCATTGATAACGATGATTGCCGATGAAGACGGCGATCCGGCCGGGCATCGGCGTGGTCTGAGCGAGAAACCATGCGGCGGTCCGCCCGAGTTTCCAATTGTCGGTGCCGACGAAGCCGGCGCGATCCCGGGCGGACTGATCGGTTATGTAGGCGACAACCGGCTTTCCCCTCTCCTTGAGGGATTGGATTGTCTGTCCGATCAACGGGTGGTCGCCCGCAATGACAGCAACTGCATCACAGCGTTTGCCAAGCGCTTCGAGACGATCTGCAATATTTTGTGGCTCGAGGACATCGACGAAATCGACCACAGCCACGACTTTCTCGTGCTGGCGTCTCGCGGCCGCCTCCGTGATCTTCGAGCCGAACAGCCGGTAGAGCTCACGGCTCGACTGCTGGAGAAGAAAGCCGAAACGATAATTCGGCAGGAGCCGCTGCCTGCGGTCCTCGATCACGCCGCGGCCATAAAATCCAATCTCTTCCGCGGCATTTTGCACCCTCTCGATCGTTTCCGCCCGCACTGCGCCGGTACCTCCGAGGATGCGGTTGACTGTGGCGATGCTGACGCCGGACGCCTGGGCAAGATCGGCAATGGTCGGTCTCTTCATGATATATTTCATTCCATTTTTGGATGAAATGAAATGATATATTAATTTCATCAAAACGCAATAGGCATTCCATTTTCGGTGGTCCGCTGATACAAATATTCCAGTGAGTTGGGAGCCTTGCTTTGAGGAATTGTTACTCTCGACCGCCTTTTTGGGAGGAAATCACATGAGTTTTTCAATGCGCGCCGTACGCGGGCTGCTGGCTGGCGCTGTTTTCGTTCTTGGCGCTTCTTCTGTCATGGCCGCGAATATTGCTGTCGTCGGCGGCAAGACCGATGACGAATTCTGGAGCCGTATCAAGAAGGGCGTCGATGACGCCCGGCTCGTCGTCGAGAAGAATGGCGGCTCCGTCAGCTATCTGCAGCTGCAGACCTACGACAATCTCGGACCTGACGCCGCCCAGCTCGTCCGCACGGCCATCAGCCAGGGCGTGACCGGCATCGTGGTGCCCGACTGGGTGCCCGAGGCGGAAGACGAGGCCATCAAGGCTGCCGTCGCTGCGGGCATCAAAGTCATCCTCATGAATGCCGGCAACATCGACAAAGCTCGCGAGCTTGGCGCGATCAACTATGTCGGCTCGGATGAATACACGGCCGGCAAGGCAGGCGGCGAATATTTCGCGTCCAAGGGTGCGAAAAATGTCATTTGCGTCAATACGCTCCCGGGTGCGGCAAACCAGGAGGCCCGTTGCAAGGGTGTCATCGACGGCATCACCGGAAAGGGCGGCACTGGCAAGCAGCTGCCATTGCCGGCGACCAGCTTCGGCGATCAGACGGCAATCGCCGAGGCCGTCAAGGCGACACTGCTGCAGGACGACACCATCGACGGCGTCCTCAATGTTGGGGCTTCCGACGCTGATGCGGCTGCAAGCGGGATCGTTCAGGCGAACAAAGTCGGCAAGGTCGCGCATGGCACCTTCGACCTGAACGCCTCGGGGCTTGCCCGTATCAAGGATGGTTCGCAGACCTTTGCGATCGACCAGCAGCCTTACCTGCAGTCGCTGCTGGGGGTTACGCTTCTCGCCTCGCATATCGACTACGGCACCAACCTGCCGACCGCACCGGTGCTGACAGGCCCGGGCATCGTCGATGCGTCGAACATCGACGCCACCCTGGCCGGCGTCAAGGAAGGCGCTCGCTGATCGTTCGACACGGGCTCCGGCCCGCGGGATATCCGCGGGTCGAAGTTTATCGAGCGTGCGGACCACCACGTCCGCACGCCTGGAGATTCACGCCCAAACTGGGGTAGGCATATGAACAATCTTTCATTCGGCAACCTATTGCGCCGTCCCGAGGCGGGCGCATTCCTCGGACTTGTCGGCGTCCTCCTGTTCTTCGTCGTCTTCGGCAGCACCAAGTTCCTGGAGCCCGCCGGCGCCGCAAGCTGGCTCAACGTCGCCGCCAATCTCGGCATTATCGCTCTTCCCATCGGACTTTTGATGATCGCAGGCGATCTCGACATTTCGATTGGCGCGATGATCCCCGCCGGCTCCATGACGGTGGCGGTCCTCTCGGGCTACTACGGTCTTCCCATATGGGTCGGAATGCTCGGTGCGCTTGCCTTCGGCCTCATCGTCGGGCTGGTCAACGGCTACCTCGTCGTGCACACGGCCGTGCCTTCGCTGATCGTAACGCTCGGCACCCTCTTTGCTGTCCAGGGCCTGATGCTTGGCACTTCGGTTCTCGTAACCGGCACCACGAGCGTGGCGCTGACTGCCGACCCCTGGGCAAAGTTCCTTTTCGGGCAATTCCTGGGCGGATCGTTTCAGGTGATCATTCTGTGGTGGGTGGCCATCACCGCGATCTTCATCTTCTTCATTCACTTCTCGCCTTACGGGAACTGGATTTTCGCGATGGGCGGAGACAAGGTCAGTGCCCGCAATGCCGGCATTCCGACGACGCGTCTGACGATGGTCCTCTTCGTCCTCTCGGCGATGAGCGCCTCCTTCGTCGGCATGTGTCAGGCCATCCTGTTCAATTCCGCGCAGGTTTCGGGCGGAATGACATTCATCTTCAACTCGATCATCTCGGTCGTCGTCGGAGGTGTGCTGCTGACCGGAGGCTTCGGGTCGGTGATCGGGATCTTCTTCGGCACGATCACCTTCGCCGTCGTCAACCAAGGCATCTATTTCACAACCTTCGACCGCAATTGGTCGAGCCTGATCATCGGCGTGATGCTGCTCGTTGCCGTCCTCATGAACAATACGTTCCGCCAGATGGCGCTGACCTATTCACCCAAGAAGAAGAAGTGAGAGCTGAGACATGGCTGGCCCAATTCTTGAACTTGAAAACGTCAACAAGTCCTTCGGCCCGATCGATGTGCTCTACGACATCACGTTGAGCGTTCATCCCGGTGAAGTACTTTGCCTGCTGGGTGACAACGGCGCGGGAAAGTCCACCCTGATCAAGACCTTTGCCGGTGTCTACAAGCCGACGAGCGGCACGGTGAAGTTCGAAGGTCGGCCGATCGTCTTCCAGAATCCGCGCGAAGCCGCAGATCTCGGCATCGCAACGGTCCATCAGTTCGGCGGCACCTTTCCGCTGATGAGCATCGGCCGTTCGTTCTTCGTCGGGCGGGAACTGACCAAGGGCTTCGGCCCGTTCAAAATCTACGACCGCAAAGCCGCAAATGAAATCGCGGTCAAGGCCGTGCGCGAGTTCGGCATCACCCGCATCGACGATGGCGATCGTCTAATCGGCGGTCTGTCGGGCGGGGAGCGGCAATCCCTGGCAATCGCCCGAGCCGTCCACTTCGGCGCCCGGGTGCTGATCCTCGACGAGCCGACCGCCGCTCTCGGCGTCAAGGAGGCGGCGCACGTGCTGCGTATCGTCCTGGAAGCGCGCCGTCGCGGCCTCGCCGTCATTTTCATCACTCACAACGTCATTCACGCGATGACGGTGGGAGACCACTTCGCGGTGCTCATCAAGGGTGCGAAGGCGGCCGATTTCCGCAAGGGCGAAAAGACGCGCGAAGAGATTACCGACCTGATGGCAGGAGGCGAGGCCATGGCCGAACTCGAAGCCGAGATCGAGGCGTACTCGACGGCGCACAGCGGACACCCCCCGCCGGTCTGACCGACCGCCGCCGCGGATGAACCAGAAACTCTAAAGAGCTCGCCTACCCCGGCGGGATGGCCCAGCACAATCATCGGACGGGTAACAGCCATGAAGATTGCAATCGATCCCTATATGCATCGCCACCTCTCACTCGAAGAATTGCCCTCGAAAGTGGCTGAACTCGGATACGAGTGGATAGAGCTCAGCCCGCGGGCCGATTTTCTCGAGTGGTTCAAGGCGCCGCGCGTGTTTCCGGCCCGCGCCAAGGCATTCAAGAAAGCGCTTTCCGATGCCAATGTCGGCATTGCCTCGATCCTGCCGATGTATCGGTGGGCCTCGAACGATGAAAATGAGCGGCAAGCTGCCGTCAAGCACTGGAAGCGCGCCATCGAGATCAGTGTCGAACTCGGCGTCGACACGATGAACTCGGAATTCGGCCGCGGCCCCCACCCGGACAAGGGTTCGTGCTACTGCTGCCATACCGGTTCCATGATCGAGGCCTGCGAAGACGCCTGGTGGCGCTCGATGGACGAGTTGGTGCCGATCTTTGAAAAGGAAGGCATCAACCTGCACGTCGAACCGCATCCCGAGGATTGGTGCGAAACCCTGCAGCCGGCGCTCGATATCATCAGGACGGTTAACTCGAAGAACGTCAAGTTCCTCTATTGCGCGCCGCACACCTTCTACTTCGGCGATGACACCAAGGCGATGCTCCGGGAAGCAAAGGACGTGCTCGCCCATGTGCATGTCGGCGACACCTTCAATCACAAGGCCTCCTCGGGGCTGCGCTACATCCTCAACCCTCCGGGCACGCAGGCCAGGGTGCATCAGCACCTGAACATCGGCCAGGGCGAGGTTCCCTGGGAAGATTTCTTCAGCACGCTGGCGGAGATCGGGTTCGACGGCATCATGACCGCATGCGTATTCGCCTGGGAGGACAAGGCCGACCACTCCGGCAAGTTCATGCGCGCCGAAATGCAGCGCTTCGTCGACAAGTACTGGACCGCGAAATAACGCGCGATGCCCCGCTAGCGGTTCGCCATGCAGCCAGGCGATTGGCGCGAGCGGCCGCGACCGGGGTTCTGCCCAGAACGCTTAAACATCACAGACATCATTCCTGGAAGGACAGAAGATGATCAACGGAGAAAGATCCATCGAGCGCCCCCTGCGCTGGGGCATGGTCGGCGGCGGCCGCACCGGGCAGGTGGGCTACAAGCATAGAACCGGCGCCCAGCGGGATGGCACCTACCGGCTCGTTTGCGGAGCCTTCGATCTCGACGCCGAGCGCGGACGCGACTTCGGCACGAAGATCGGCGTCGCTGCGGACAGATGCTATGGCGACCATAAGGAGCTGATCGCCAAGGAGGCCGGGCGTGAAGACGGTGTCGAGGTCGTCTCGATCGCCACGCCGAATTTCACCCATTACGAGATCACCAAGGCGTGCCTGGAAGCCGGTCTTCACGTGATCTGCGAAAAGCCGCTGTTCTTCACCGTCGCCGAATGCGACGAGGTCGCCAGGCTGGCGGAAGAGAAAGGCCTGATCGTCGGCGTCACCTACGGTTTCACCGGCCATCCGCTGGTTCATCAGATGGCGGCCATGGTCAAGAAGGGCATGCTCGGCGATATCCGCATCGTCGACATGCAATATTCCCACGGCTTCAACGCGGGCGACGATGTGGGCGCCGGCGAAGCCGTGAAATGGCGCACCAATCCCAAGACGGCTGGCCCGACCTTCGTTCTGGGCGATATCGGCACCCACCTCTATTATCTCTCCGAAGTGGTGCTGCCGCATCTGAAAATCGAAAAACTGCTCTGCGACCGCAAGGCCTTCATACCGACCCGCGCGCCGCTCGAAGACCATGCGACCGTTCTCATGCATTACGACAACGGCGCCCGCGGCCGTCTCTGGGTGTCGTCGGTCAATGCCGGAAACATGGGTTCGCAGCGCTACCGTTTCGTCGGCTCCAAGGCTTCCATCGAATGGTCGGATGCCCAGCCTGACCAGCTGATTTACGAAGTCCAGGGCGAGCCGAACCGAACCCTGCACCACGGCATGCCCTACCTCGAAGAGGAAAGCCTCGCGGCCGACCGCATGGGCGCGCTGCACACCGAGGGTCTCGGCGACAGCTGGGCGAACATCTACCTCTGGATCGCCCAGGCGATCGACGCAAAGCGCCGCGGCGATGAAGCTTTCCTCAGGAGCCACCATTATCCCGGCATCGAGGCCGGCACCGAAGGCGTGCGCTGGCTGGAAAACTGCGTCCGCTCGGCGGATGCGGGCGCCGCCTGGATCGACTTCAAATAGCTCCCTCCGGGGGGCGCGCCGGGATCTCCTCCACCCCTCTCACAGGGCGCGCCCTCATTTTTCATAAGGAAGATCGAGACGATGAAACTCTCCATTTGCACCGACGTGATGGGCAACCTGTCATTTACCGACATGCTCGACAAATGCGTCAAACTCGGCGTCGAGGGCATCGAAATGACCGGCGGCGGCTGGTCGCGCGCGCCGCATTTCCGCGCTGATGAACTGCTTGAAGACAAGGGGCTTCTGAAAACCAAGCTTAGGGAAATCGAAGCGCGTGGCCTTGAAATCGCGGCGCTGAACTGCTCGGCAAACCCGCTTGATCCCGGCGACATGGGCAAGCGCCACCGCAAGGAAATGGAACAGACGATCCGTCTTGCCGGCGAAATCGGCGTCAAGACCATCGTCACCATGTCCGGCCTTCCGGAAGCCGCCCCCGGCGACAGCGTGCCGAACTGGCTCGTCTACACCAAGAGCTGGCCCGACGAGATGCCGGAACGTGACCGTTACCAGTGGGAGGACCGCGCCTTCCCGCTCTGGCACGATCTGGTCAAGCTCGCGAGAGAAGTCGGCGTCGAGAAATACGCGCTCGAAAACTTCTCGGCGATGCTCGTCTGGAACCCGGAAACCCTGTTCCGTCTGCGCAACGAGGTCGGGCCGTCCGTCGGCATGAACCTCGATCCGAGCCATCTCTTCTGGAAGGGCGCCGATCCGATTGCTTCGGCCCGGGCGCTCGGTAACGCCATCCATCATTGCCACGGCAAGGACACCCGCATCGAGCGTGGTCTCGCCGACGTCAATGGCCTGCTGGAACTCAAGGACGTCACCGACGTCGCCAACCGCACCTGGAACTATGTCGCCGTCGGCGCAGGGCATGATCTGCAATGGTGGAAGGAGTTCTTCTCGGTCGTGCGGATGGTCGGCTATAACGGCTGGGTCAGCCTCGAGATGGAAGACTTCACCATGTCGACCGACGCCGGCATCCAGTCCTCCATCGACGCGCTACAGGCGACGATCAGCCGATGAGCCGCCCGTACAAGTTCATCATTGCGATTGAACTTCACCCCGGGACGCGGAGCGAGATTCTCGCCCGCGCCCCTGAGGTGCAGGCCGCGACGCGTGCAGAGCCCGGTTGCCTCTCCTACAATTTCTTCACGTGCACGGACGACCCGGACCGACTGGTCGTTGTGGAGACTTGGAAGGACGAGGCAGCCCACGCCTCCCACATGGAACAGGATCACACGAAGCGCTTCATCGCCTTCCATGAACAATTTCACCGGTCTTTGACCTTTGAGACCATCAACACCGGGACCTGAATGGCCAATCCGATCACCATAACCACCGCACCGTGCTGCTGGGGCGTCGACGACGTTAAAAACCCACATCTTCCCGGATGGCAAAAGGTGCTGGATGAAGCGCAGGCCGCAGGCTTTGGCGGACTGGAGCTCGGGCCATACGGCTACCTGCCGCTCGATCTCGATGTCGTCGCGGATGCGCTGAACAAGCGGGATCTCAGGATCGTCGCCGGCACGATTTTTGACGATCTCGTTTCGCCCGGCAACAGAGACAATCTCCTGCGCCAGACCGATGAGATCTGCGCATTGGTCGTGCGGCTTCCGAAGCCCAAGACCCATCCGGGGCAGCGCTTCGCGGCTCCCTACTTGACCGTCATGGACTGGGGACACGACGAGCGCGACTACGCGGCCGGACATTCCGACGGCGCGCCTCGCCTCGATGACGTGGCTTGGGGTGGGATGATCGACAATATCCGTGCGATCGCTGCTCTTGCCCGCGACAAGTATGGCATCCGGGCAACCATCCATCCGCACGCCGGCGGTTATATCGAGTTCGCCGATGAACTTGAGCGGATCGTCAACGATATCCCTGCCGAGCTGGCCGGTCTTTGCCTCGACACAGGTCACATGGCCTATTCCGGCATGGATCCGGTCGAGACCCTGCGCCGCTACTGGGATCGTGTCGATTACATCCACTTCAAGGACATCGATGCCAAGGTCTTTCAGGAGGTCATGGGCGAACGCATCCGCTTCTTCGATGCCTGCGCAAAAGGCGTGATGTGTCCGATCGGACGTGGATCCATCGACTATGCCGCGGTTCGCAGCCTTCTGACCGAGCTCGGCTACGCCGGCTACATCACCGTCGAACAGGAACGCGATCCCCGCAACACCGGCGGCATTCTCGATGATCTGGCGGCCAGCCGAGACTTCCTGCACCGCATGGGCTTCAGGGGAGGGAAGGCCAGCGCAGCGTGACGAGTCAACGCTCACGCCCACCGCATCTTTCCCTATGGCCGCCCAACGCGCTTCGTTTGCGTCGGCCTTCGAAGCACTTCCTGGAGATTGGATATGAAAGCACTCGATGTCATCACGATCGGCCGATCTTCGGTCGACCTCTACGGCCTTCAGGTCGGCGGGCGGCTCGAAGATATGGGCTCGTTCAACAAATACATTGGCGGCTCTCCGACCAACATTGCCTGCGGCGCCGCGCGTCTCGGCCTGAAAGCCGGCCTCATCACCCGGGTTGGCGATGAGCATATGGGCCGCTTCATCCGCGAGCAGCTTCAGCGCGAAGGCGTCGATGTCGACGGTGTCGTTACCGATCCGCAGCGGCTGACGGCGCTCGTTCTGCTCGGCATCCGCGACGAAGATACCTTCCCGCTGATCTTCTACCGCGAGAACTGCGCCGACATGGCGCTTTGCGAAGACGATATCCGGCCGGACTACATCGCCTCGGCCAGGGCGATCGTCGTCACCGGCACCCATCTTTCCCATCTGCGCACCGAGGCTGCCGTGCTGAAAGCGCTCGGACTTGCGCGCGGCGCCGGTGTGAAAACAGCGCTCGACATCGATTATCGCCCGAACCTGTGGGGCGTGGCCGGCCATGGCGACGGGGAAAGCCGTTATATCGAGAGCAAGCAGGTCACGGAGAAACTGCAATCGGCCCTTCATGTCTTTGACCTGATCGTCGGCACGGAGGAGGAATTCCACATTGCCGGCGGATCGATGGATACGGTCACAGCGCTGAGGGCCGTGCGTGGCGTTTCTGCCGCGACGCTCGTCTGCAAACGCGGCGCCAAAGGTGCGGTCGCCTTCGAGGCCGCGATCCCCGACAATCTCGATGACGGCGTATCGGGGGAGGGGTTCCCGATCGAGGTCTTCAATGTGCTCGGCGCCGGCGACGGCTTCTTCGCGGGACTGCTGAAAGGCTGGCTCGACGCCGAAGGCTGGCCGACCGCATTGAAATACGCCAATGCCTGCGGCGCCTTCGCGGTCTCCCGCCATGGATGCACGCCGGCCTATCCCTCGCTGGAGGAGCTGGAATTCTTCCTGAAGCGCGGTATCGAGCGGCCCGACCTGCGGAACGACCAGGCGCTCGAACAGATCCACTGGTCGACCAACCGCCATCGCAATCACGGCGACGATCACATGGATTATCGCATCTTCGCCTTCGATCATCGGATCCAGCTTGAACAGATGCCTGGTTATAGCCTCGAAAAGGGCGGCGCGTTCAAAGAGCTTTGCCTTCAGGCGGCCGTCGAGGTCCAGGCCGGCCGGCCTGGCTACGGCATTCTGTGCGACAGTCGCATCGGTAGAAAGGCGCTGCACGCAGCTTCCGGCACCGGCCTCTGGATCGGAAGGCCCTGCGAATGGCCGGGCTCCCGGCCGCTGACGCTGGAGCCTGAACTGGGCAGTGACTATGGCGGCCTCGGCGAATGGGCGCGCGAAAACGTCGTCAAGGTGCTCTGCTTCTGCCATCCCGACGACGACGCGCAAATCCGGGCGGATCAGCAAGCGACCGTCAGACGGCTTTTCGAGGCATCGCGGCGCAACGGCCTCGAATTCCTGCTGGAGATCATCCCGTCCAAGGTGGCGCCGGTCGACGATCAGACGACAGCGATCCTGATCCAACAGTTCTACGATCTCGGCGTCTTTCCGGACTGGTGGAAGCTCGAGCCGATGACGACGGCGGCCGCCTGGACGAACACCATCCGGGCGATCGAGAAGAACGACCGCTATACCAGGGGCATCGTCGTGCTCGGCCTCGATGCGCCGGAGGCCGAGCTCGCCGCGAGTTTCGAGGTGGCGGCCGGCTTCGACCTGGTCAAGGGGTTTGCCGTCGGCCGGACCATCTTCGGCGACGTCGCACGCGCCTGGATGAAAGATGAAATGCAAGACGCCGCCGCGGTCGAGGAGATGGCGAAGCGCTATCGGCGCCTGTGTTCGATCTGGGACGCGGCGAGAGTGGCAGCACAGGAGAAGGCAGCATGACGACGACAATCAAACTCACGGCCGCGCAGGCCATGGTGAAGTGGCTTTCGGTGCAGATGACCGAAAACGGCGAACGCTTCATCGAAGGCGTCTGGGCGATCTTCGGTCACGGCAATGTTGCCGGGATCGGCGAGGCGCTGCACGGGATCGGCGAGGCGCTTCCGACCTGGCGCGGCCAGAACGAGCAGACCATGGCGCATGCGGCCATCGCCTATGCCAAGGCGCTGAAGCGCCGGCGTGCCCACGCCGTGACGTCCTCGATCGGTCCGGGCGCCACCAATATGGTCACGGCCTGCGCGCTTGCCCATGTCAACAGACTGCCCGTGCTTTTCATCCCCGGCGATATCTTCGCCAACCGCCGTCCCGAGCCGGTGCTGCAGCAAATCGAGGATATGAGTGACGGCACCGTCAGCGCCAATGACTGCTTCCGTCCGGTCTCGGCCTATTTCGACCGGATCGCCCGTCCCGAACATCTCCTGACCTGCCTGCCGCGTGCACTTTCCGTCATGACCGATCCGGCCAATTGCGGCCCGGTCACGCTTGCCTTCTGCCAGGACGTGCAGGCGGAACTCTACGACTATCCGAAAGCTTTTTTCGAACCGAAGCTGTGGCGCATCCGCCGTCCCGAACCGGATCCGAGGGAGGTGGCGGATCTTGCCGATGCCATCCGGGCGGCCCGCAAGCCAGTCATCATCTCCGGCGGCGGCGTCCTTTATTCCGAGGCCGAGGCCGAACTCGCCGCCTTCGCGGACAAGCACCATATCCCCTTCGTCGAAACCCAGGCCGGCAAGGGCGCCAACAGCTGGGAGCACCCGTTGAACTTCGGGTCGCCCGGTGTCACCGGATCGGCGTCGGCCAATGCCCTCTGCGCCGAGGCGGACCTCGTAATCGGCATCGGCACGCGGTTCCAGGATTTCACGACGGGCAGCTGGGCGCTTTTCCGCAATCCCGCCCGTCGGCTCGCCTCGATCAACCTTGCCGGATATGATGCGACCAAACATTCAGCATTGCCCTGCGTCGGGGATGCCAAGGTCACGCTCATGCGCCTGTCGGCGGCGCTTGGAGCGCATCGCGGCCCCGATGTCGACGCGGCAAGCAGGGCCGCTTGGCTCGAAACGGTCGCGCGCGTGACTGCGCCGCCGCCAGCGGACGCACCGCAAAACCTGCCCACCGATGCTCAGGTCATCGGCGCCGTGCAGCGGATCTCGGCGCAAAACTCCGTGGTCATGTGCGCGGCCGGCACCATGCCCGGCGCGTTGCAGGTGCTGTGGCAATCCGCCCAAGGCGGATATCACATGGAATATGGTTTCTCCTGCATGGGTTACGAAGTGGCGGGCGCCATGGGCATCAAGCTCGCGCGCCCCGATAAGGAGGTCATCTGCTTCGTCGGTGACGGCTCCTACATGATGGCCAATTCGGAACTCGCCACCGCCGTCATGCGCCGTGTGCCGTACACCGTGGTTCTGACCGACAATCGCGGCTACGGCTGCATCAACCGTCTGCAGATCGAGTGCGGCGGCGCCGAGTTCAACAATATGTACAAGGACTGCAATGTCGATGTGCAGCCCGAGATCGATTTCGTCGCGCATGCCGCTTCGATGGGCGCCCATGCCGAAAAGGTGGGATCGATCGCCGAACTCGAGGCCCGCATCATCGCCGCGCGGGGACGGAACATCCCGAGCATTCTGGTGATCGACACCGATGCGGTTCCCGGAACCGACGCAGGCGGCCATTGGTGGGACGTTGCCGTTCCTGAGGTCGGCGGCCCGGAACGGCTCGAACGGGCGCGCGCACGCTACAACGAGAATGCCGCCCATCAACGCGTGTTCGATTGAAAAAGGCTGGCCCTCGAAGATCGGCCTGGACACTATTATGGACAGATGTTCTATAAAGTGGACAGATTTGACCGGAGCGGGCCATGCATCTTTCCATGTGGACTTACCCCTGGGATATCCAGGACCAGGGGCTCGATAGGATTGCCGCCGAGTTTCGCAACCGCGCCGGCCTCAACACGATCAGCATGTCGACCTCCTATCATGCGGGCCGCTTCCTCCAGCCGCGCAGCCCGCGGCAGAAGGCCTATTTTCCCGAGGACGGGACGGTCTACTTTCGGCCGGACGAGAGCCTGTGGCAGGATAAGCTGATCCGGCCGCTGATGGCGGCGAATGTGACCGAGCGCGGCGACATGCTGGAGGCGCTGACCAGGGGACGCGGCGGGACGGGTCTCAAGGTCTCCTGCTGGACAGTCTGCCTCCACAATAGCCGTCTCGGCATGCTGCATCCCGACCATGTGACGCGGAACGCCTTCGGCAATGCCAACTATTACAATCTCTGCCCCTCCAGCCCGGCGGCGCGGGCCTATGCCGTCACCCTCGTGCGCGACATCACCATGAATTACCGGCCGGATATGGTCGAACTCGAGAGCCCGAACTTCATGGGCTTCGCGCATGAATACCACCATGAGAAGGACGGCGTCGGCCTGAATGCCGAAGACGATTTCCTGCTGTCGCTCTGCTTCTGCGACCATTGCACGGCGCGCGCGGCGAGTGCCGGTGTACCGGCCGAAGGCGCGCGCCGAACGGTTGCGCGTTTCATCGCCGAACTCTGCGAACGAGCCGTTCCGGAACGGCAGTTCCCGGAATTTCCGGCAGCCGGCATCGATGCCTTCCGCGACCACCCCGATCTGCATGCCTATCTCGGCTGGCGCAGCGAACCGGTGACCAGCCTCATCGGCGAGATCAAGGCGGCGGCCGATCCGGCGAGCCGGATCGTACTGATCGACCTGAAGGACGGCTGGCTCGGCGGCGTCGATCTTGCAGCCGTCGGCAAGATCTGCGACGGGGCGATCCTCTGCTGCTACGATATGGAACCGAATGCGATCGGCGATGTCATCCGCACCGGCCGGGCGGCGATCGGCCCGGAAAAATTCCTCTGTGTCGGCTTGCGTGTCTTCTATCCCGAGGTCGGTGAAGCCGCTGTCCTGGCCGCCCGCGCCAAGGCCGCCGTCGACGCCGGGGCCGACGGCGTGAACTTCTACAATTACGGCCTGATCCCGGCAAAACGTCTCGACTGGGTCAAGTCAGCGGTCGACGGGCTTCTCTAAGCGGCAATCGGTTCGGCGACTTGGATCAGGCAGTCGCCGGCCTGGCTGTCGCAATGCAGCCGGTGGGAAATGACGATGCCGTCCTCGGCAAAGCGCAGCTCTTCCTCCGGCTGCTCCAGGCGTTCCAGATCGTGATACCATCCGGCCAGATCGCCGGCCGAAACGGTGGCGCCAAGGACTGCGGCCGGCTCGAACCAGCCTCTGCGGTCGGCATAGATGCCCTGGCTGTGCCGGGAGAGCGACAGGAGCTGCAGCGGGCCCGGCTCAGCGAGCGGCGTGCAAGAGAGGACCGGATGCCCGACAATGCCGAGCGTCACGAGCAGCCGGTCGATTGCCGCCGCCGTGAACGCCATCGTCGCGGGCGTCACCGTTCCGCCGCCGCCGAATTCGCCGGAAAGACCGATGACACCGGCCCTTGCCGCAGCTCCCATCGATGTCGGCGCCGCACGCCCATTGTCGGCGATGAAGGCATGCGACGCGCCCAGTGCCCGCATCAGCGCGGCGGAACGCTCGAAGCGTGTGGCGTCGGCCTGCCGCTCAATCAACGTGCAGGGCAAGTGCGCCATCGACGTGCCGCCCGAATGCAGATCAAAGACGACGTCGTGGCGCGGGAAGAGTTCGTGTTCGAGGAAATGCGCCAGGCGCGCCGTCGGCACTCCCGCGGGATCGCCGGGAAAGGCCCGGTTGAGGTTGCCGCCGTCGAAGGGCGAGCAGCGTTTGGCCGCCATCACCGCCGGCAGGTTCGCCATCGGCAATATGGTGACGGCGCCACCTATGTCAGCGACGTCAAGCAGGCGCATCAGCCGTCCGAGCTGCAGTTCGCCCTCATATTCGTCGCCATGGTTGCCGGCCATCAAGAGCAGGGATGGCCCCTCGCCATTTCTGAGGCGAAGGATCGGAACGCGGATCTGATAATAAGGCGAACGGTCGATCGAATAGGGAATGGCGAGATAGCCGGCCTGGCGGCCCTCGCGCGAAAAGTCGATCGTATTGACGAGACCGCTGTGCATGATGTCTCCAGTTCGGGCGCTTGCCTTCGATCAAAGGGCGGCGACCGCGGTCATTTCGACGCGCAGGTCCGGGTCGGCAAGGCGGGCTTCGGTGCAGGCGCGGGCCGGCGGGTTTTCGATGTCGATCCAGCTGTCATAAACGCCGTTCATCGCCTCGAAATCGGTAATCGCCGGCAGGAAGACGTTGACGGCGAGGAGACGCGAGCGATCGGTCCCCGCTTCCTTCAAAAGGGCGTCGATCTTGCCGAGCACATCACGGGTCTGCTCCTCGATATCAGCCTTACGGTTTTCCGCAACCTGGCCGGCAATATAGACGAGACCGCCATAGCTGACAGCCTGGCTCATACGCGAGCCCTTCTGATAACGCTGGATCATGCAGGTTTTCCTTTTTCTTGGTTTTACAGGGAGAATTCAGCCGAAGCTGGTCAGATAGGCTGCCGTCACCGAATGATCCGGATCGAGGCCATAAAGGATCGCATGCCGGTCAAGGCAGGTGCAGGGATGCGAGATGCCGAACTCGATGACATCGCCCACGGCAACGTCGCTGTCATCGGCAAGCGCCATGAAGGCGTGCTGATCATTGAGGCGGAAAACTCTCGCGCCTTCGAGATCGGCGAGATACGCGCCATTGCGATAGAGTGTCAAGGGCCGCGGCAGGCCTTGGTCCATCGCCACGTCCCGCATGCCCATGCCTGCAATCGCAAGCCCTGGCTCCGGCCGCGACAGGACCTCCGCCCAGACTCTGAGCGCCGGACGGAAACCTGCCGCCGCGGAGACGATTTCGCCGCCGATGCGAAAGCCGCCGCGCGCATCGAGACCGGCAAGGCCACGTTCATAGATGCCATGATCGTGAAAGAAAATAGCGCCGCTGCGCAGCACGAGCCGGCAGACTGGGTCGGCGGCGACGGCGGCTGCAAGCCGTGCCACCACGATGTCGAAAAACACCGAACCGCCTGATGTGACGAGGAGCGGCCGTTCGCTGCCGATGCGGGCGCGGATCCTCGGCAGGAAATCGGCCGTCATCGCCATCAGCGCGTCGATACGATGCATCGTTTCTTCCGGATCGGCGGTCGCGGCCGCACCCTCATAGGCGGCGATGCCGCTCAGCCGGAAGGCCGGCGTCTCCGCGGCCAGGATCGTATCGAGGATCGCGGCGGCGGCATCGGCGCTGCGGAGACCAGCGCGGCCGGCGCCGAATTCCACCATCAGGCCGAGAGGCGGCAGATCCGTGCGTTCCAGCCAGGCGGAGGCAAGAGCCTCGATCAGTGCCGTCGAATCCACGAAGACATGGAGCTCCGCATCGGGATAATGGCCGAGCAGGGCCGCAAGCCGGCAGGCGGCCGCGGCCCCGCCGATCTCGTTGGCGAGGATCAGCCGGCGCTGTCCGGCCTTCAGCAGCACGGCGGCTTGGCGGATATCGGCGACGGTCGTTCCCCAGGCGCCGGCCGAACGAAGCATGTCCGCCAGCGCCGTCGACATCGGCGTTTTGGCGTGCGGGGCAATCTCGGCACCATTGCTTTTCACATAGGCCATCATCAGTTCGACATTCCCGGCGAAGGCCTGCCGGTCGAGCGAGATCAGCGGCAGCGCCATCTTGCCGTCATAGGGTTTCCACCCCTGCTGCCCCATGGCAGGAGGCGAAAGCGGCGGATGGCCTGGTGGAAAGCCGCGCGTCCGCTCGTCGATCAGCATGTTTTCGTTTGCGGCACGAAGATCAGACATGGGAATCTCTCCCGATCTCGGCCGGATCGGCCAAACCAAGGCGATAAGTATCGTTGGCGGTGGCAAAGAACAAAGCGCGCTGCTCGTCGTAAGAGAGCTCGGCGGCGACCGTGCGGAACACCTGATAAACCTCGTCGAAAGAAGCATGCAGGCCGGCGACCGGGAAGTCGCTCGCAAACATCGCACGTTCAGGGCCGAAACAAGCGAGGCAATGCTCGATCACCGGCCGTAGGCTTTCGAGCGTCCACGCATGGTCATAGGCGACGAGGTCGGAGATCTTCAGGCGCAGGTTCGGCTCTTTGCCGAGTGATCGCAGGCCGCGGCGCCAGAGCGCCATGCCGTCCTCCGTCCGGTCGACGGGGCTGCCGCCGTGGTTGAGCACGAAAAGCATTTCGGGAAAGGCCTGCACGAGATCGAGCGCCTCGGCCATCTGCCAGGGGTAGAGCATCAGGTCGAAGACCAGTCCGAGCCGCGTGGCATGAGCAAGCCCCGCCCGCCAGGCGGGATCGGTCATGCGATCCGGACGAGGCGCAAAACGCTTCGCCGCATCGGGATGCCAGCTCAGAATATCGCGGACGCCGACGACGTTGGGGTTTTGCGCCTCCGCTTCGAGCAGGCGCGCGGCGTCCGGGCCGTCGAGAGGAACGCGCGCGACATAACGGCGCGCCACGCCGGAGCTGCGGTCGAGGCCATCCAGCCATCGGCTCTCTTCCAGCGGGTAGGCAACCGACCAGCCGGCCTCCACATGCACCGTCGCAACGACGTTCTGTTGGGCAGCATCGGCGCGATAATCGTCGATGCCGTAATCGTGCAGGATCGGTCCGAGGTTTCCGACGGCCATCTCCTCGCCGGAAAACCGCGCCTTCTCAAGCCAGGGATGGCGCTGCAGGCTGAGGTCCCAGAGATGGTGGTGCGGGTCGATCACCGGCCCGTCATAGCGCTTCGTCATCGGCGCGCCTCGCGGCCGGACACCAGCAGCAGGGCGAGGATCAGCGTGCCGAACATGATCGAGCGCCAGCCGGGTGAGGCGTTGACGACGGTGATCAGCGCCGTCGTGGTGACGAGCAGGATCGCTCCCGGAATGGTGCCGGCATAGGTGCCGCGGCCGCCGAGGATGGAGGTGCCGCCGAGCACGACGGCGGCAATCGAGGTCAGCAGATAGGGGTCACCTATGCCGACATAGCCTTGCCGGTTCATCCCCAGCACGAGAATGCCCGCAAGCCCGGCGAAGGAGCCGGACAGAGTATGGACGATCGGCGTATTGCGGTTGACGCTGACGCCGGAAAGCCGGGCGGCGAGTGGGTTTGCCCCGAGTGCGAGGAAACGCGCGCCGATCGGCATGCGGTGGACGAGCAGCAAGACGACGATTGAGACGGCGAGCCACAGAATGATGCCCGAGGGAATGCCAAGCGGCCTCGCCTGGCCGAGCAGAATGACGGCCGGATTGCTGACGGTGACGGCGCTGCCGCCGGCGACGATGACGAGCAGGCCCTGCAGGAAGGTCGCCATGGCAAGCGTCATGATAATCGGCGGCACGCGAAGATAGGCAGCGCCCGCACCGTTCATCAAACCGATGCCGGTGGCAATGGCAAGGGCCGCCGCGATGCCGGCAAGGCCGGTCGGATCCCAGGCGGGCGAGATCAGCGGCAGCAGGATCGCCGTGACTGTGATAACAGCGCCGACCGAAAGATCGATGCCGCCCATCAGGATGACGAGCGTCTGCCCGGCCGCGACGATGCCGATCACCGCGGCGAGTTCGAGGAGGTAGCGCAGATGGCCATAGGCGCCGAAACCGCGCAAGGTGAAGCTTGCGACGATCCAGACGAGCGCGACCAGCAGGAAGGTCAGCAGCGGCGGATTGCGAAACGCGGATCTGACGATGTTCATCGCCTTGCCCTCCATACGCCGAGAAGTTCCGGAACGGCGACCGCCCCTACGATGATCAATCCTTGCGCGACATATTGCGCAACCGGCGGGAAGCCGAGGAAGAACATCACGTTGATCATCACCGAGAGCAGCAGGCTGCCGCAGATCGCGCCGCGCATCGTGCCTTTGCCGCCGAGGAAGCCGACGCCGCCGAGAACGGCGGCGGCGATCGAGTTCAGCGTGAAGGGCGTGCCGATGACCGGATCGCCCGAGCCGGTCTGCGCCGCGACGAAAAGGCCGGTCAGTGCCGCAAGCAGACCGGAGAGCGCGAAGGCTGCGACCTTCACCCGTTCAACCGGGACGCCGGAACGGAATGCGCCGAGCGGGTTGTCGCCGGCCGCATAGATGCCAAGGCCGAGCGGCGTTGCGAGAAAGACCTTCCAGAGCATGAGGATCGCGACCAGCAGCAGGAAGGCGACGGGCGTGTGGCCGGCAAGCGCCGTCGACAGCCAATCGGGAATGAACCCGCCCGGCCGCGGCAGCAGGATCAGAGCGACGCCGCTGATGATGAAGGAGCCGGCGAGCGTGACGATGATCGCAGGAAGCCTCAGATATGTGACGATCGCGCCGATGACGGCGCCGATCGAAAGGCCGGCGAGTGCGACCGCCAGAATGCCGGCGGGCACGCCGAGCGCCCCTTGCATCGTCGTCGCCGCGATCACCGCGCCGAGGCTGACCAGCGGGCCGATCGCCAAGGTGATGCCGCCATTCAGCATCAGCAGCGCCTGCGCCATGGTGACGAGCGCGAGCGGGAACCAGTTCTGCGTGAACTTGGAAAAGCCGCCGATGGTCAGGATGCCGGGAAAGAGCAGCGCATAGAGGATGAGGAAACCAGCGACGACGAGATAGAGGCCGGCGAGGCCGCGGTTGCGGCGCAGCTGAATCGAACCGTAGAGCCGGGATGACGAAATCGTGCTCATGCCGCCTCTCCCTGCGTCGTGGCCGCAATACCCATGGCCGCGCCGACGATCGCGCCTTCGCTGATCGCATGCTGCGACAGTGTTGCCGCGACGCGCCCCTCGCGCAGAACCACGACGCGGTCGCAGAGATGCACGAGCTCCGGCGTATCGGAACTGACGAGAATGACGAGCCGTCCTTCGGCGGCGAAGCCGCGCAGCATCAGATAGATTTCCCGCTTGGTCTCGATGTCGACGCCGCGCGTCGGATCGTTGAGCAGCAGAACGGAGGGATCGAGCGGCAGCCATTTGGCAAGCGCCACCTTCTGCTGGTTGCCGCCGGAAAGCGCCTGCACCGGGCGGGCCGTATCGCCCTTGATGGTCAGCCGCCGGGCGAGATCGGCCACCAGTCCACTTTCCGCCGTCAGGTCGCGCAGCCCCTTGCGGGCGAGCCGTCCGAGCGAGGGCAGGATGAGATTGGCGGCAATGGAATGCGGCAACACCAGCCCCTCATGTTTGCGGTCGGCAGGCACATAGACGATGCCCGCTGCATTCGCCGCACCGACATTTGCGGGCAGGCCGGGTTTGCCTGATACTTCCGCCCGGGTGGCAGACGCGGGAATCGCGCCGTAGAGGCCGAGCAGCAGATCTTCCTGCCCCTGTCCCACCAGCCCGCCAATGCCGACGATCTCGCCGGCGCGGGCGGAGAAAGCGACGTCACGCACCATGCCGGCCGAAAAACCTTCGACGCTGATGCACATCGCACCGGGTGCCGCGGCCGGGCGCGGCGGGAACAGGTCACCGGTCTCGCGGCCGACCATCAGGCGCACCAGACCCTCGCCGTCGATGCCGGACAGCGACTGATCCGCCGTGACGACGCCATCCTTCAACACGGAGACATGCGAGCAGAGCGCCTGCACCTCGTTGAGGCGGTGGGAGATATAAAGAAGCGCCGTGCCGCGCTCTCTCAGAGTCTCGATCAGCCGGGCAAGGATGCCGGCTTCATGGGCGGAGAGCGACGAGGTCGGTTCGTCCAAAATGAGCACGCGCGGCTTGCGGAACAGCGCCTTGGCGATCTCGACCATCTGACGGCGGCCCAGCGCGAGATCGGCGACCGGCATGTCGAGCTGTTCGGTCAGTCCGACCATGTCGCAGACCTCTCTTACGCCGCGATGCAGCGCTCGATAGTCGATGAGACCGAACCGGCGCGGAAAGGCGCCGGTCCCGATGTTTTCGGCAATCGACAGGCTGGCCGTCAGGCTCAGCTCCTGTTGAACCACGGCGATGCCGGCGGCGCGCGCCGCCGCCGGGCTGAAACGCCCGACAGACCTGCCGTCGATGACGATGGATCCGCTGTCCGGCTGGAGAGCGCCGGACAGGAGATTGATCAACGTCGACTTGCCGGCGCCGTTTTCGCCGAGCAGGGCATGCACCCTGCCCGGCAGAAGGGCGATGTCGACGCCCTTCAGAACGGGATTGCCGAAAAATCCCTTGAACACCTGCCGGGCTTCCAGCAGGGGCGTTTCTTCCGTCATGACGGCATTCCTCAATCCGGATTACTTGGTGGCAAGCAGCTTGTCGAAGAGCGCCTTGTCGTAATCCGAGTAGATATAACCGTCAGCCGGGAACTTGTCGGCCCGGGCGAGGTAGCTGCCGATCGTGCTATCGTCGATGACGGGCAGCGGCACCTTGACGAAGGCGGGGACATCCTTGCCTTGCAGCGCCTGCACGGCGGTGTATACGGAAAGTGCACCGAGCCAGTTCGGCTGCATCGTCGCCCAGCCCTTCAAGCCCTTCTCCTTCCACAGTTCCAGGAACTGCCGGGCATTCTCGCCCGTCGTCGGCACCTGGTCGCGGCCCTGGCGCTCGAAGGCGAGGACGGAACCGGCCGACAGCGCCCCGCCGAGCGACAGCACACCGTCGATCTCGGGATTGGCGAACAGCAGGCTGGTCATCGCTTCCTGTGCGGGCGCGACGTTATATTCGGTATTGGTCTCGGTAATCACCTGCAGACCCGGATTGGCGTCGAGGACCGGCTGGGCGCCCTTGCGGCGATCATCGCTGACCGAAATGCCGGCCGGGCCGTTCATGATGATGATCTTGCCCTTGCCGCCGAGCTGGCTGACCATCCATTTCGCGGCGGTGGCGCCCCATTCGTTGGAATCGGTGTTGATCTTGGCCGTCACCTTGTCGGTGTTCACAAGGCTGTCGAAGTTGACGACGGCGATGCCCTTGTCGCAGGCATCGGATATGACGCGGTCGAGCGCGTTGGAGGAGCCGGCGATGACAACGATGGCGTCGACATTGGCGTCGATCATCGACTGAATATGCTGGATCTGCGTCTGGGCGTTGCCCTGCGCGTCGGTAATCATCAGGTCCTTCACCAGGCCTGCTTTCTTCAACTCATCTACCTCGGCCTTGATGGTGCCTTCGGTCTGCTTCATCCAGGTCGGCACCGAATAGATGTTCGCCCAGCCGATCGTATAGGGCGCCTTCCTGTCTCCCTTGATGCAATTGGCGGCGGCCGAGGCCGTGCCGGCCGAAAAGGCAAGCAGGGTGGCTGCGGCCGCAGCGCCGGCGAGAAGACGGCGACGCAGTGAAACGGAAATGCTTTCTTCAAAATTCTTCATGTCGATCCCCTTTTGCGGCAGCGCTGGCGGCTTGCCATTTGTTTTTGTCCGCTATATTGTACATATGATCTTTATACCGGACGAGCCGATCTTATGCCGATTTTTTTACCCCGCAAGAGGGGTGGGAAAATTTCATTTGCGAAGCATGACGGGATCGATTGACAGACGCTGCAGACGGTTTGAAAAGCTTGGCCGGACAAGAACAGAGCCCGACAAGAACAGGGCCTAAGAAGAACGGATTGACAGTGATGGATGCAGTTCAGGACGAAGCAGCCGGCAAGCGCGCCCGAGGGCTCGACCGTGCCTTCGAGATCCTCGACTTCCTGCGCCAGAAACGGCAGGCCTTGAAGCCGAATGAAATCGCCGCGCAGATCGGTGCGCCGCGCTCATCGGTCTACGAACTCGTCAACCTGCTGCTGAGCAATGGCATTCTCGAATTCACCGGCGGCGAGGGGCGCGTCTATCTCGGCCGCAAGCTTTATTTTCTCGGCGCCGCTTACGAAAACCATTTCGATTTCACCCGCGAATGCGAGGCGACGCTGGAACGGCTTGCCGACGAGACACGGGAGACGGCGCAATTCTGCATGCTGGATGGCAACAGATATACGGTCGTGCGCATGCGCGAGGGCGCGCGGCCGTTCCGCATCTCGACGGATGTCGGACAGTCGGTGCCGATCCCGTGGACCGCGTCAGGCCGTCTGCTCGTCGCGCATCTGTCGGATCAGGACATCCTGAATTTCATTCCGCCGCAGGATTTCCGCCTGCCGGGCGGCGAATGGCTCGAGCCCCAGACCTTCATCGCCGAGGTGCGCCAGGCCGAGCGTGAAGGTCTCTTTACCTTCAACAGTATCGTCGACAGCTTCACCCATTGTTTTGCCGTGCCGGTGCGCGGCGAGGAAGGCCATGCTGCCGCAACGCTCTGCCTCGTCACGCCGCGCGACGACGGCATTGCCAACCGGGACCGCTACCTCGACTGCCTGAAGAAGGCGGCCGCCGGCCTGGAGCATGGCCCGGCCCGGCCAAGACGGGGCTGACGCCTTGTTATAAGCAGGCATATCTGTCGGCGCGCCGGTGCCTCCGCAGGCCTTCAGCGACACCGCTAAACGCTGCTGCACCCGCCTGACATGGCTACTTAGCGACCGGGCGCAAGACGCCATCTTGCAGCGGACGCCGATCTCCGATTTCCACATTTCCCCCGATCCCGCAAAACTATTCACTCCTCACTCAAAATTTAGAAATTAAGTTTCTCTATAAAATCTATGGAGAACGTACCCTAAGTCCTGACAGCCAAACTGACCTCGGCCCCGGAATGGCGGAGCCGCTGGCGGCAAACGGAGAGGACGAAAATGACACGGAAAATCAGGCTTGGGGCATTTCTTCCTGGTGGCGGGCAGCATGTTGCATCCTGGCGCCACCCCGACCAGCCGGCCGATGGCGCCACCAGTTTCGAATTTCACAAAAAGCTTGCTTTGACAGCCGAACGCGGCCTCTTCGATGCCTATTTCCTGGCCGACGGCCTGGCAGTCGGTTTCGGCGGCGCGCGTGAAGGCGGCAATGCCCGCGTCGCAGGCTTCGAGCCCGTCACATTGTTCTCCGCGCTCGCGCCCCTGACCACGCATCTCGGCTTCATCGCAACGTCGTCGACCACCTACGAGGAACCTTACACCACCGCCCGCAAGTTCGCTTCCCTCGACCTGATCTCGGATGGGCGCGCTGGCTGGAACGTCGTCACTACGACAGGCGACCTCACGGCGCAGAATTTCAATCGCGATACCCAGCTTCCGCATGCAGAGCGCTATCGCCGTGCCGCCGAGCACGTCGACGTCGTCCGCAAACTCTGGGAAAGCTTCGAGGACGACGCCTTCATCCGCGACAAGGAGACCGGCGTGTTCTTCGACCCCGCGAAGCTGCACGACACCGACCATCGCGGCGAACATTTCAGCGTGCGCGGCCCGCTCAACGTGTCGCGCTCGCCGCAGGGCCATCCGGTCATCGTGCAGGCCGGGCAGTCCGAAGACGGGCGCGGGCTTGCTGCAGCAACGGCCGAGGTGATCTTCACCGCCCACCAGCACATCGAAACCGCCCAGGAATTCTACCGGGATATCAAGGCACGCGCCCGCGGCCTCGGCCGCAACCCCGATCACATCCTGGTCATGCCCGGCATTTCCGCCTTCGTCGGCAGAACCGAAGCGGAGGCGCGGGAGAAGTACGACCGTCTGACGTCACTCATCGTCGAAGAAGATGGGATCGGTCTCCTCAACGGCCTGACCGGCGGCACGCTCGACCTGCACGGCTACGATCTCGACGGGCCACTGCCGCCGGCGCCGCCGACCGAAGGCATGAAGAGCCGCCAGGCTCTCATCCGCCAGATCGCCGACGAAAACAATTTCACCATCCGCCAGCTCTATCAGTGGATCGCGTCGGCCCGCGGTCACTATACCATCGTCGGCACGGCCGAACAGATCGCCGACACGCTGCAGCAATGGTTCGAGAACGAAGCTGCCGACGGCTTCAACATTCTGCCGCCCTGGCTGCCGACGGCCCTCGACGACTTCGTCGATCTGGTCATCCCGGAACTGCAGCGCCGCGGCCTGTTCCGCACGGCCTATGAGGGCAGGACGCTGCGGGAAAATCTCGGCCTGCCTTTCCCGGTCAATCGATGGGCTGCCGAACGTGCGGCTCTCCAGGCAGCAGAGTGAGGAGCGACCCATGGTCTATGAAATCAACCAGACCCTCCCGAGAAGCTTCAGCCGCCTGAAGAGCGGCGAAAGCAATACGCCCACTTTCGCGTCGCATGTGCGCAGTGTGCTCGCATCCCTTCTGCCGCGCTACGGTCTGCTGATCGCCTTCCTCGCACTCTGGCAGGTGTCGAGCACCAGGGGCTGGATCAATCCCGCCATCTTCCCGCCTTTGAACGTGATCCTGTCGGCTCTCTGGACCAACCTCGCCAATGGCGCGCTGCTCGATGATATTGTCATCAGCCTGCAGCGGTCCGGCACCGCCTTCGCCTTCGCCGTCGTGGTCGGCATTCCGCTCGGCCTGTTCATGGGCCAGTTTCGGGCCGTCGAGCAAGCGCTCGATCCGATCCTGCAGCTCTTCCGCCAGACCTCGGCGCTGGCGCTCTATCCAGTCTTCATCCTGCTGCTCGGCCTCGGCGAAACATCCAAGATCTTCGTGATCTTCTGGGCGACGCTGTTTCCGGTGCTGCTCGCCACGATCGGCGGCGTCAAGGAGGTGGACAGGAAGCTTATCGAGATGGCGCGGACCTATGGCGCCGGGCCGCTGACCATCTTCCGCCGCGTCATCCTGCCGGCCTCGGTGCCTGCGATCTTCGTAGGCCTGCGCCTTTCGGCGACGACGGCGCTTCTGCTGCTGATCGCCGCCGAGATGATCGGCGCCAACAAGGGCATCGGCTTCCAGGTGATGAACGCCCAGTACAATTTCCAGATCCCGCTGATGTTTGCGGCGATCCTGCTGCTCGCCTTCCTTGGCCTGGCCGCGAATGGGCTGCTCGTTCTCCTGCAGCGCCGCCTCTGCCGCTGGTCGCAGCCGAACGCCTGACTGCTTCCTCCTATTTTCTTCCGAAAGGACTTTCCATGACCTTCCATCCCCGCAACCTTCTCCTGCCGGCCGTGATCGCTCTCGGTCTTGCCACACCGGCCGCCGCCGCCGACGCAGTGAAACTGCGCTATCTCGCGAGCCAGGGCGGTCTTGCCGCCCATGAACTTGCCGAAGCGCTCGGTTATTTCAAGGACACCGGCATCACGTTTGAGAATGTCGGCTACGCCCAGGGCGGCCCGGCCTCTCTCATCGCTCTGGCATCCGGGGACGTGGAGATCGGCAGCGCCGCCACCTCCGCCGTCTTGAATTCGATCATCGGCGGCAATGATTTCGTCGCCGCCTATCCGTCGAACGGCATCAATGACGAGGTGCAGTCGACCTTCTATGTCCTGGAAGACAGCCCGATCAAAAGCATCAAGGACATTGCCGGCAAAAGCATCGCCGTCAACACGCTCGGCGCCCATCTCGATTACACCATCCGCGAAGCCCTGCATTCCGTCGGCCTGCCGAGCGACTCCGCCAACCAGGTCGTCGTTCCCGGGCCGCAGCTCGAGCAGGTGCTGCGTTCCAAGCAGGTCGATATCGCCGCCTTCGGCTATTGGCAGACGACCTTTGAGGGTGCGGCGCTGAAGAACGGGGGCCTGCGTGCGGTCTTCGATGATACCGACGTGCTTGGCGACATCGCCGGCGGCTTCGTGGTCCTGCGCCGCGATTTCATTCAGCAGCATCCCGAGGCTGCGAAGATCTTCGTCGAGCAATCGGCCCGCGCACTCGACTATGCCCGCGAACATCCCGAGGAAACTAAGAAAATTCTGGCCAAGGCGCTCAGCGAACGCGGCGAGAACCCTGATATTGCGCAGTTTTTCCGCGGCTACGGCGTGCGCGCCGGCGGCCTGCCGGTCGAGCGCGACATCCAGTTCTGGATCGACGTCCTGGTTCGTGAAGGCAAGCTGAAGCAGGGCCAGCTGGTTGCCAAGAACATCATCTATACGGCCGATGCCAAGCCGGCAAGCAACTGAGGAACCGCAATGAGCCTCGCCCAAGACATTCGCCGCGGAGAGGTGACGATCCGTCACCTCTCCAAATCCTACAAGCTGAACGGCAGCCATCTGCAGGTTCTGAAAGATATCAACCTTCACATCCGCTCCGGCGAAAGCCTCGCCATCGTCGGCGCCAGCGGTTCGGGCAAGACGACCCTGCTCAGGGTTCTCGCCGGACTTGAGGATTCCGATACCGGAGAGGTCCTGGTCGACGGCAAGGCAATAAGAGGCGTCGGCGCCGAACGCGCCGTCATCTTCCAGGAGCCGCGCCTTCTTCCCTGGCTTGATGTCCTTGGCAACGTCGCCTTCGGGTTGGAAACGAGAGGTCTCACCCGCGAGCAGGCGAGGGCGCGGGCTCGTCACTACGTCAAGCTCGTCGGCCTGCAGCAATTCGAGGCGGCCTATCCCCGGCAGCTGTCCGGCGGCATGGCGCAGCGCGTCGGCATCGCCCGAGCGCTTGCCGTTCAACCGGAAATCCTGCTGCTCGACGAACCGCTCGGCGCGCTCGACGCGATGACCAAGATTGGCATGCAGCAGGAGCTCGCGCGGATCTGGCGCGACGAGGATGTGACGACCATTCTCGTCACACACGATCTCGAGGAGGCGATCTATCTCGCTGACCGGATCCTGATCCTGCCGCGGGAAAAGGGCGCCGAGCCGCGCCTGATCGACATCGATCTGCCGCGCCCGCGCGACCGCAGCGCGCCGGAATTCGTCCGCTATCGCGAACAGCTGCTGAACCTGTTCGGGCTGCATTGAAGGCGGCAGACGCAAACGCGCGCCGCATGGGACCTGATCATGCGACGCGCGGCAGCTGCGGCAGCGATACCGAGAAACCGGCGCGCGCTACTGCAACCTGCTCCTGGGCCCTGCAGCGAGGTAAGGCCGACGGTCCAGTTCTGCGGACCTCAGTGAACTGCGCAGCCGCAGCAGATCCTTGCGCGCGATCAAGCCGCACAGCCGCCCCGACACCGGTTCGACGATCGGTATGCGGCCATTGTCCGTCGACAGCATCAGATCGGCGATAAAGGCGACGGTATCATCGGGGTGTCCCACAGGAACCGAAGCGTCCGTTACATTGTCTGCAAGCGTTTGGGTGGCAATGTCCGGTTTTCCCTGCCAGAGCAGAATATCGGCCCTCGATACGATGCCAGTCAACTTGCCTGCCGCATCGACCACCGGATAGATCCGATGGGTCTTCGGCCGTGAGGCGAAGAAATCGCATGCTTCCCCGACCGTCATGGTAACGGGAAGCGTGTCGACGTCGCTGATCATGATCTCCCTTGCCCGGGAGAGCTCGAACGGATCGACGCCGTATTCGCGGGTGATGTGCTGTCCACGGCGTGCGATTTTTTCGGTGAGGATCGAGCGGCGCAAGAGAAGGACCGTGACGGCATAGGCCACAACCGTTGCGGCGAGCAGGGGAACCAGCGTGCTGACGTCGCCGGTAATCTCCATCGCAAAGAAGGTGCCGGTGAGCGGTGCGCGCATGGTTCCGCCCATCATCGCCGCCATTCCGAGCAACGCCCAGAAGCCGGGATCGTTGCCAGGCATGATCAGCCCGACCAGCCATCCGAGAGCGCCGCCGAAAATCAGGAGCGGCGCGAGCACGCCGCCCGAAGTGCCGGACGATAGGGCAAACAGCCAGATAATCGTCTTCACCAGCAGGATCGACAGCACGGCCGGCGCAAGCAGCCGGTTGTTAAGCAGCCCGTCAATGATGTCGTAGCCGACGCCCATGGCCCTCGGTTCGATCAGGCCACCGAGACCGATGACGAGGCCGCCGAGCGCGGGCCACCACATCCAGTGGATCGGCAAGGCTTCAAACAGGTCCTCGATCTTGTAGAGCAGCGTCGTCAGCAAGCCGGATTGCAGGCCTGACATGATCCCCATCGCCGCGCAGGCGAAAATTCCCCACCAGGGCAAGGTCATCTGGAAATGGGTCGGGAATAGCGGACCGGTGCCGAAGAGCAGCGGACGCCAGCAGATCGACACGCAGGCGGCGACCGCGACGGGAATGAAGCTGCGCGGCTTCCATTCGAACAGCAGCAGTTCGACCGCCAGCATGACCGCGGCGATCGGCGAGCCGAAGATCGCCGTCATGCCGGCGGCCGCACCCGCGACGAGCAGCGTCTTTCGCTCGGCGGCACTCATGTGAAAGAACTGGGCGAAGAGCGAGCCGATCGCCCCGCCGGTCATGATGATCGGCCCTTCGGCGCCGAACGGGCCGCCCGTTCCGATCGAGATCGCGGAGGACAGCGGCTTCAGGACCGCGACCTTCGGCGACATCCGGCTGCCGCCGATCAGGATGGCTTCGATCGCCTCGGGAATGCCGTGGCCGCGGATCTTCTCGGACCCAAAGCGGGCCATCAAGCCGATGACAAGCCCGCCGAGCGGCGGCACCAGCACCACCCACAGCGAGCGCGGCACGGCGGCGAGAGAAGCGGGCTGAATGCCGATCTGCCCGAACCAGATGACATTGGTCACAAGCGCGATCAGACTGACGAGGCACCAGGCCGCAAAGGCGCCGGCACTGCCGACGACGATGGACATCCCGACCAGCAGGAGGACCCGCCTGTCGGTGGTGAAATCGCCGGCCTCGCGCCGGGAAAGACCGCCGGTGAAATCATGCGGCCGGTTGCTGGGATGATGCTGCGCCATGGAAGCCTCTGCTGCGGATAAGGGTCTGCTTGAGTGGGGTCAATATATCGTGATACGATATAAATCAACGGACAAAAGCGAGAAGACGAAAATGTCTCCGACGATGCCTCACTTGACCGGCCGGCGGCTGCCCATCTATTCGAGATCGGCAAAAGAATTCGCGCACAGAAGCCGGTGTCGCGCGTTGCCCCGACACCGAGGCACGGCAGCCGAGCAGGGTCGCTTCACAAAAGCGGCAGAGGAGAATGAGTGTGAGGAAACCCCCGCCGCCGCTCAGACAGGAAGATTACGAGGCGCTCGCCGACCTCAGGTTCGCGCTTCGTCAGTTCATGGACTTCAGCGCCTCAGCCGCCCAGTCGGAAGGACTGCCCGTGCAGCAGCACCAGGCGCTGCTGGCGATCAAGGGACAACGCGGCGAAGCGATGACCATCGGCATGCTGGCCGAGCGGTTGATCATCGCGCCGCATACGGCGACCGAGCTCGTCGGGCGGCTGTCGGATGCCGGACTGGTTGAACGCCATGCCGACCCGACCGACAGGCGTCGTCAGACGCTCTTCCTGACCGAGAAGGCCGACGAGCTTCTGACGCGGTTGAGCGCCGTCCACCTTTCGGAAATCAGGGTGATGGCGCCGAAGTTGATCGAGCTTCTGCTCGAGCTCCAGAAGACGGCGCCGAAAGGGGAGTGAACAAAGCCACGCCGCGGCTTACCGTGAAAGTGTTTTTCCGAGACGATGGATATGGGCGGCGCCGATGCCGCAGCAGCCGCCAATGATCGTCGCTCCGGCTTCGGCCCAGGAGCAGGCAAAACGCGAATAGGCATCATCGTCCAGATCGTCGCGGGTATCGTGCAGGCCTTCATTGGCGGCCGATGCGCCCTGTTCGCCTTCGAAGGCGTTGGCATAGACGCCGATTTCGATCCGGGCGTTCGCCTTGCGGAACACGCGCGCCGCCGTCTCGACTGCGCCTCGCATGACTTCGGGCTTGCTGCAATTGAACAGGAAGGCTTCGGCACCTGAAGAAACCGCCCAGGAGGCCGCCTCCTCGACGCTTTCACAGGAGCGGAGCTTCGGCTCGCCGCTTTCGATGTCCGCTTCATCATCGGCCAGCGTGAAGGAAATCCAGAAGGGTTTGCCTGATGCCGACACCGCCTCGCGGACGGCCTTGCCCTCGGCGATGAGACTCAACGTCTCGCCGAGCCATATGTCGACGAAGGGGTCGAGGTTTTCGACCAGCACCTTGAGATAATCCTGCACCCGCTCAGGCTGAAAATTCTGCGGTTCGTAGGAACCGAAGATCGGCGGCAGCGAACCGGCAACCAGCACCTTGCGGTCGATGACGGCATCGGCCGCCTCGCGCGCCAAGCGGCCGGCGAGACGGATCAGCGCCGCCCCCTCCGTCTGGAACCGGTCTTCGCCGATATGGAAGGGCACCAGCGCATAGCTGTTCGTCGTGATGATCTCGGAGCCGGCGGCGATGAATTCCTTATGCACGTCGCGGACGATATCCGGCGAATTGATCAGCGCCAGCGCCGACCATTCCGGCTGCTTCAATTCGGCGCCGAGCCGCAGCAATTCGCGGCTCATGCCGCCGTCGAGAATTCGTGTGGTGCTCATGAAGAGATCTCCATTCGGGCTGTCGCGCCGTTACCGGCGGCGGGCTTTAAAAACAAAGTGAGAAACGTCCGTCCGCTTAACGTCGGACCGGCGCTTGCGCTTCGAGACCTCGAAAGACGCGGGCGATGACTGCGGTCAGGGCGAGATAGAAAAGGGTGACGACAAGCAGCGGCTCATAGACCAGCAGCGTGTCCTGGCGAACCTTGTTGGCCACGGCATAGAGATCCATCACCGTCACCGTAAAGGCGAGCGGCGTCGCCTTGAGCTGCATGACGATCTCTCCGGCTATCGTCGGCAGCGCGATGCGGATGGCGCGCGGCAGCCAGATACGGCGGGTCAGCTTCCAGGGCGACATGCCGAAGGCCCGGCCGGCTTCGAGCTCGCCCTTGGGAACGGCAAGCAGCGCGCCGCGCAAAACCTCCGCCTCGTAAGCCGCATAGTTCAGCGTGAAGCTGACCGCGGCGAAGAAGAAGCCCTCGCGCAGGATCGGCCAGAACAGGCTCTGGCGGATGCCGGGAACCATCGGCAGCAGCGAGCCGACGCCGTAATAGAGAAGCCACAGCTGGATCAGCAGCGGCGTGCCGCGGAAGAAGGTGCAATAGCCGCGGGCGGCGAGCCGCGCCAGCCTGCCGCCGCTGACCTGCGCGAAGGCGAGGCCGATGGCGATGATGAAACCGAAGACCACTGAGATGACCAGCAGCGACACCGTCTGCCAGGCGCCGGTCAGAAGAAGCGGCCAGTAGGAAGAGATCCAGGTGAAACTCATTTGGCGCGGCTTTCTTCAGGCAAGGCGTGGCTGTCCCCGCCGCACCCGCCCCTCGATCAGCTTGAAAGCGAGGTTGGAAACGAGCGTGATCGCGAGATAGAGAAAGGCCGAGGCGAGGAAGAACACGAAGTAATGCTTGGTGCTTGCCCCAGCGAGGCGGGTGGCGAGCGCCAGTTCCTGGTATCCAACAACCGCGACCAGCGCGCTGTCCTTGGTGACCGACATCCACAGATTGGCAAGACCCGGCAGCGCGTTCGGCAAGAGCGCCGGCAGCAGGACGCGGCGGAACCGCAGCATCGGCCCCATGCCGAAGGCCTTGGCCGCTTCGATCTGACCGGTGGGAATGGCGAGGATCGCGCCGCGCAGCACCTCCGTCATATAGGCGCCCTGCACGAAGCCGAGCACGGCGACGGCCGCGAGGAAGCCGTTCACATTGACCGGCGGCAGCTCCAATGCCGCCAGCAGCCGGTTGAGGCCGTCGGTGCCGGCATAATAGAGCCCGACGATCAGGATCAGCTCGGGAACGGCACGAATGACCGTGGTGTATAGATCCAGCAAGAGGCGGAGCGCGCGATTGTCCGAAAGCTTTCCAAGCGCGCCGCCTGTGCCGAGCAGCAGGCCGACCGCGAAGGCGCAGGCTGAGATGGCGACCGTGGAAACCGCACCTGCCAAAAGAACACCGCCCCATCCCGGAGGATAGGGAGACAGCAGGTCCAGAATGCCTTGTTGCGCGGTCGCCATCTCTTGGGCTGCTTACTTCGCGCCGTAGATGTCGAAGTCGAAGTATTTTTTGGTGATGGCGTCATACTGGCCGTTGGTGCGAACTGCAGCGATTGCCGCATTGAGCTTGGCTTTCAGCTCCGTATCTTCCTTGCGCAGACCGCCGGAAACGCCGGCTCCGAGAATCTCCTTGTCGTCCGCGACATCACCCATCTTGGCGCAGCAATCCTTGCCGCCGTCGCTTTTCAGGAAAGCGTCGAGCGCCAGCGAATCGCCGAAGACGTAGTCGATGCGGCCGGAGGCGAGATCCTGGAACGCCTCGTCGAGCGTCTGGTAGGTCTTTTCGTCGGCAGCCTCGGCAAAGTATTTCTTGTAATATTCAGACTGGATCGTCGACACCTGGATGCCGATCGTCTTGCCCTTTACGTCGTCGGCAGTGGCGCCCGGCTTCTGGTCCTTGGGACCGATCAGGGTGCTCGGCGTGTTGTAGTACTTGTCGGTGAAGTCGATCACCTTCGAACGTTCCGCCGTGTTCGACATCGACGACCAGATCACGTCGAACTTCCTGCTCTCAAGAGCCGGAATGAGACCATCCCAGGAAATGTCGACGATCGAGCATTTCTCCTTCATCTCTGCGCAGACGGCGTTCATCAGGTCGATTTCCCATCCGTGCCACTCCCCCGAGGCGTCCTTGGCGAAGAAGGGCGGATAGGATTCGTTCATGACGCCGAAGCGGACTTCGGCCTGCGCGGTGACGGCGGAAAGCGCAAGTGCCGCGCCGGCAAAAAGCGTGGGGAGCAGTTTCATTCGCAGAATTCTCCTGGTTCGTGTGTTGTTGATGATGGCTGGTGTGGATCAATGGGCGCCGAGACGGGTGAACTCCCGGCAGCGGGCGCTGACCGGCGCCCCGAAAACCTGTTCCGGCGGCCCTTCTTCCTCGATCCGTCCCTGATGCAGGAAGAGGACGCGGCTCGAAACATCCCGGGCGAAGCGCATTTCATGCGTGACGATCAGCATGGTCCGGCCTTCTTCCGCGAGATCGCGGATGACCTTCAACACCTCGCCGACCAGTTCCGGATCGAGCGCCGATGTCGGCTCGTCAAACAGCATGACGGCGGGATCGACGCAGAGCGCCCGCGCAATCGCTGCCCGCTGCTGCTGACCGCCGGAGAGAAAGGCGGGATAGGCGTCGCGCTTGTCGAACAGCCCGACCTTGTGGAGCAGGGCTTCCGCCTTTTCGATCGCCTCGCGCTTTGACATGCCCATGACATGCACCGGCGCCTCGATGACATTTTCCAGCACGGTGCGATGAGCCCAGAGATTGAAACTCTGAAAGACCATGCCGAGCCCGGTCCGCAGCCGCTCGATCTGCCGCCAGCTCTGCGGCTTTAGCCGCCCGCCGCGATCGACTTTCAGCACGATCTCCTCGCCGTTGACGGCAACGCGGCCGCGATCCGGCGTCTCCAGGAAATTGATGCATCGAAGGAAGGTGCTCTTGCCGGAGCCCGACGAGCCGATGATCGAAATCACGTCCGACTTGTAGGCCTCCGTCGAGATACCCTTGAGAACCTGTTGCGAGCCGAAGCTTTTATGGAGATCTTCGACGCGAAGAGCAGGAAAGGGCTGATCCGACATGCATGGGTCCGGCTGAACTGAGTTTGCAAAGGATAATGATAAAAGAACGCGGTTTTTTCGCGCAATTATCACCTCTTTTGCATATTTTGTGCAAAATAATCTTCCTTGCGCTTCGAATGCGGCAGAAACTATGAAACTGGAAATGGACTGGACAATGGAACAGCTGGATCGTTTTGACCGTGACATTCTCGATGTCGTTCAGCGCGACTGCCAGCTGAAGGCCGAAACGATCGCCGAACGGATCGGACTGTCGGTCTCGGCCGTGCAGCGGCGATTGAAACGGCTGCGCGAAGAGGGGATCATCAAGGCCGAGGTCGCCGTCGTCGATCGGAAGGCGACAGGAACATCGATGGTGTTCATCGTCGGCATGGAGATCGAGCGGGACAATTACGACGCGTTGGCGAAGTTCCGCGTCTGGGCGGAGAAACAGGATCATATCCAGCAGGTCTATTACGTCACCGGCGCAGTCGACCTGATCGCCATCGTCACCGCCCGAGACGTCGAGCATTATGACGACATCGCCGCCCTGATCATGGCTGACAATCCGCAGATCCGCCGCATGCACACCAATGTCGTGCTGCGCGACGTCAAGCTCGGCCTGTTCGTGCCGCTCGAATAGCTCCGGACAAGCCGCTGGACTCGCCTTCGGCAAAGGGCATAATTCCGGGCGCAAATTTCGGGAGGAACGATCCTTGACGTTACGACACCAGATCATCGCATTGGCGGTCGTCCCGCTCGTCATCTCGATCCTTGCGATCACCGCCTTCATCACCTGGCAATCGGCAAACCTCGCCAAGAACAGCATCGACACGTTCGAGCAGAACATGCTGAAGACCAAGGAAGCCGAGATCCTCAATCTGACCAATCTTGCCCTCTCCGCCATCCAGACGATCTACGACAAGGCCGGGGCCGACGACGAAGCCGCCAAGCAGCAGGTGGCTGATATTCTGACTTCGCTCGACTACGGCAGGGACGGCTATTTCTTCGTCTATGATTACGACGGCAACAATATCGTCCATCCGCGCCAGAGTTTCCGGCATGGACAAAATTGGCTCGACCTGACCGACCCGGATGGCGACAAGGTCATTGCCGAACTGATCGCCACCGCAAAGGCCGGCGGCGGCCTGCACCAGTACAAATGGCAGAAACCTTCGACCGGACAGATCGCCGACAAGCTCTCCTTCGTCGTCAGCCTCGACAAATGGCACTGGGTGGTGGGAACCGGCGTTTATCTGGACGACGTCTTCGCCCAGAGTGCGGCCGCCAACAAGGTGATGCGCGCCAATATCAGGCGAACCTTCGTGATCGTCGCGCTGATCGCCGTGCCTTCGGTGCTCGTTGTTTTCACCACCTGCATGCTGCTGACCTTCCACGAGCGCCGCATGGCCGACAGCCGGCTCAAGGAGCTGACGCAGCGAGTGATCGACACCCAGGAAGAAGAGCGCACCCGGCTCGCGCGCGAGCTGCATGACGGCATCTCCCAGACCCTTCTCGGCGTACGTTATGCGATGGATCTCGCCGGCCGCAAGGTCAGGACCAATGTCGACGAGGCGGCGCTGACCATCGAGCGCGGCGTCGAGGCGCTGAACGGCGCGATCAAGGAAATCCGGCTGCTCTCGCATGATCTGCGCCCCCGCGTGCTCGACGATCTCGGCCTGACGGCTGCGCTGGAGGCGCTGTGTCATCACTTTGCCGAACGGACGGGGATCGAGATGAAGATCGACGCCTCGGGCTTCGCCGGCACGCTGAAGGCGGAAGCCAGCACCGCCCTTTATCGCGTCGCCCAGGAGGCCTTCAACAATGTCGAGCGGCACTCGGGTGCCTCGAAGCTCTCGGTCAGGCTCTGGAGCGACGGCGCCCGCGCCCGCATGACCATCTCCGACAACGGCACCGGCTTCGATGGCGCCAGGGATAACGCGCCCGGCGGCTCGGGCCTCGGCCTGCGCAACATGCAGGAGCGGATGGCTCACTTCCGCGGCCTGCTGCTCATCAACAGCAGCGAGGCCGGCACGACACTGACGGCCATGATGCCGAGATCGGCCAATCTGCCCGCCGGTAAGCAGGCGGAAGCCGCATGACGGAACGCCCGAAAATAAGGGTGCTCCTGATCGACAACCATCCGCTGGTGCTGGACGGGCTAAAAGCCGTTCTCGAAACATTCGATCATATCGAGGTCGCCGGCATCGCCGGGCTGGCGCAGACCGGGCTCGATATCGCCCGGCAGATCCAGCCGCAGGTGGTGCTGATGGACATCAACATGCCGAAGCTCAGCGGCATCGATGCGATCGAACTGTTCCGGAGCGAACTTCCGCAGACCCGGGTCGCGATGCTCTCCATGCATGACAGTCGCGAGTATATCTCCTCTTCGGTCATGCGCGGTGCCGCCGGTTATGTTCTGAAAGACGTTTCCACAGAGGAGATCGTCGCGGCGATCGAAACCGTCGCGGCTGGCGGCACCTATTTCTCCTCCGGCGTCTTCGACGCGCTGATGGGGGAACGGGTGGAGGAGGGGAGCGATCCCTTGACCCCGCGCGAACGCGATATCCTCGGGCTGATCGTTGCCGGCCGGAGCAACCGCGAGATCGCCGAAATGCTCGGGATAAGCGCTGCCACGGCGGAAACCCATCGCAAGAACCTCAAGAAGAAACTTGGCATCGCCACCACCGCAGGCCTCATACGCTATGCGCTCGACCATGGCATCGTCTCGAAAATCGACGCGAATTCGCGCCTACCCACTTCTGGGTAGAGCCCGGTATTTCAGCTCTGCGCCCATCTTGTGGGGATAAAACGGACGCCCTAGGACTCCATTCGCGGCTTGCCAAGTGCCAGCCGTTGGGAGGAATTCACATGCGTTACATCAGCTTCCGATTGGCCGGAAAAGCTCGAGCGACCCGAACCGGGCCTGCTGCCGCCGCCGGCTGACAGACCTGCCTTCCACGCCGACAACTGGAACATGGCGACCGCGATTGCGGCGCCTGAAAGGTACTCCGACATGGAAAAACCACGTAGCAAGGCAGCGCTCTGGCTGCTGATCATCCCGTATATAGGTCTGCTCTGGCCGCCATTTTATAATCTCCGCGAGCCGTCGCTTTTCGGCTTTCCCTTCTTCTACTGGTATCAACTTCTCTGGGTGCCGATCACCGCGACGCTGACCTGGATCGCCTATCGGAGCGTTCGTCATGACGACTGACATCAACGGCACGGCGCTTGCCGTCTTCATCTTCTTTTTCGCCCTCGTCACCGTCATGGGCTTCGTCGCCAGCCGCTGGCGCAAGCCCGAGACGCTCGCCCACATCGATGAATGGGGCCTCGGCGGACGCAACTTCGGCACCTGGATCACCTGGTTCCTCGTCGGCGGCGATTTCTACACCGCCTATACGGTCATCGCCGTCCCGGCGCTGGTCTATACCGTCGGCGCCTACGGCTTCTTCGCATTGCCCTATACCATCGTCGTCTATCCCTTCGTCTTCATGGTCATGCCGGTCCTGTGGAAACGCGCCAAGGAATTCGGCTATGTGACGGCCGCCGACGTCGTCCACGGCCAATATGGATCGCGCGGTCTTGAACTCGCCGTCGCGGCGACGGGCGTCATCGCCACCATGCCCTACATCGCCCTCCAGCTCGTCGGCATGACGGCGGTCCTGAAGGCGCTCGGGCTGCATGGCGAACTGCCGCTGGCGATCGCCTTCATCGTGCTGGCCCTCTACACCTATTCGGCGGGCCTGCGCGCCCCGGCGCTGATCGCCTTCGTCAAGGACATCATGATCTATATCGTCGTGATCGCAGCCGTCGCACTCATCCCGTCGAAGCTCGGCGGCTACGCCAATGTCTTCGCCTCGGCCGATGCGGCCTTCCAGGCCAAGGGCTCCGGCAACCTGCTGCTCGGCGGCAATCAGTATGTCGCCTATGCCACGCTCGCTCTCGGTTCGGCGCTCGCGGCCTTCATGTATCCGCATACGCTGACCGGCATCTTTGCCTCCAACAGCGGCAAGACGATCCGCAAGAATGCGATCATGCTGCCCGCCTATACCCTGCTGCTCGGCCTTCTGGCGCTGCTCGGCTATATGGGCCATGCCGCCAACCTGAAGCTCGACAGTGCCAATGACGTCGTTCCGACCCTGTTCAAGACCTTGTTTTCGGGCTGGTTCTCCGGCTTCGCCTTTGCAGCGATCGCGATCGGCGCACTGGTGCCGGCGGCGGTGATGAGCATCGGTGCGGCCAATCTTTTCACCCGCAATTTCTGGAAGGCCTATGTCGACCCCAAGGTCAGCGATGCGGGCGAAGCCAAGGTCGCGAAGGTGACGTCGCTGGTGGTGAAGGTCGGCGCGCTGCTCGTCATCATCTTCCTGCCGACCCAGTTCGCCCTCGACCTGCAGCTGCTCGGCGGCATCTGGATCCTGCAGACGCTTCCGGCCCTGGTCTTCGGCCTCTATACCAACTGGTTCCGTGCACCCGGGCTGCTTGCCGGCTGGTTCGTCGGCTTCTGCGGCGGCACCTACCTGGTCTGGGACGCCGGCTGGAAGCCGCTGCACCTGATCAGCCTCGGTGGTGAACCCTTCACCGTCTATACCGGACTGCTGGCGCTCGCGGCAAACATCGCCGTTGCCGTCGTGGTCAACGCCCTGCTTCCGGCCAAGGTCCCGGCCCGGGCGTAAGAGAAAAACACGAAGGGCAGCAAACGCTGCCCTTCGCTACTTTAATTTTTCAGCAGAACTCTGTGCGGTTTAAAACTCTTCCCAATTGCCGGCCAATGCTGCGTTCCCCTGGGTCGCATTCCCCTTGAACGACTTGCTCACTCTGGCAACCATCTGGCGGGCCGGCGAAGCCACGGGCTGAGCCTGCTGCGCCGCGGGAGCCGGCTGCGATATGCGCCTCGATGCCACCACCCCGCCAATGTTGAACTGGCCCAGGAGCTGGAACAGCGCATCGGCTTCTTTGGCGAGCTTGTGAGCGGCGGCTGTCGCTTCTTCGACCATCGCGGCGTTCTGCTGCGTGCCCTGATCCATCCTGTTGACGGCGGTATTGATTTCTTTCAGCCCGGTCGCCTGCTCCTGCGAGGCGCCGACGATGGCGCCGACATTGCCGTCGACCTGCTGCACCTGTACCGCAATCTCCTGCAGGGCCTTTCCGGTTTCGCCAACCAGGGCGACGCCGTTTTTCACATGGCCGTTCGAAGCGTTGATCAGCTCCTTGATTTCCTTTGCCGCCTTGGCGGAACGCTGCGCCAGTTCGCGCACTTCCTGGGCGACGACGGCAAAACCCTTGCCGGCTTCACCGGCGCGGGCGGCCTCGACGCCGGCATTCAGCGCCAGCAGGTTGGTCTGGAAGGCGATCTCGTCGATGACGCCGATGATGCTGCCGATTTCGGTGGCGGAGGACTCGATCTTGCCCATGGCATCGACCGCGTCGCGGACGACGCTGCCCGAGCGTTCCGCATTGTCCTTGGTCTTACGCACGAGCTGGCCTGCTTCCTGAGCCCTATTGCTGGAGTCGGCGACGGTGGTCGTGATCTCTTCCAAGGCAGCGGCGGTCTCCTCGACAGAGGCGGCCTGCTGCTCGGTCCGCTTGGCGAGATCGTCCGAAGCCGAGCGGATCTCCTGTGCGCCAGCCGCAATCGCGCTGGCGTTCTCGGCCACCTTCTGCATGGCAGCACGCAGCTTTTCGACGGCGGAATTGAAGTCGGCTCTGAGTTTTTCCAGGGACGGGATGAACGGCGTGCCGATCTGCTGGGTGAGGTCGCCATCGGCCAGCGCCTGCAATGCACTGCCAAGCTGGCCGACGGCCCGGTCCGTCTGCTCGGCAAGGGTGCGGCGTTCGTTGGCATCCTGTTCGAGCCGGTGCCGTTCCGCAACGGCCCGCCTGGCTTCGGCATCGGCTTCCCGCTCCGCCTTTGCCGAAATGGCGTCGCGCAATCCCGCCACGGCGCGGGCAAGCTTGCCGATCTCGTCGCCGCGCGCTTCGAGGCGACGGTCGCCATCGAGATTGCCCTCCGCCATCGCTTTCAACGAAAGCTGCAGATTTGCCAGCGGGCCAACGATCGTGCGTGCGGTAATGACCGCCGCCAGGACGGAAAGAAGCGCCGCGATGCCCAGCGCCATCAGGACGATCGGCTTGAAGCCGCTTGCCGTGCTGCGGACGTCGCCGCCGATCGATCTGTTCAGTGCTTCCTGGTGGTCGATGAATTTGTTGATCGCGCCGAGCCAGGCAACGAAGTCCGGCCGCGCCTGTTCGAGCAGGATCTTGCGGGCAGCCTCGCCGTCACCCTTCTCCTGCAGCGCGATGATCTGGGCGACCAGGGGATTGGTTTTCGCCTGGATGTCGGCGATCTCCTTCAGGATGGACTTCTCCTGGTCCGTCGCGCCGGCCGGCGATGCGACCATATCGGCCATGCGCTTTTCGTTCTCGGCATAGGAAGCCGCGAGCTTTTCGATCAACGCCTCGGCCGCCTTGCGCTCATCGGCAGAGGTCACCAGGGTCACATCGCGAATGGCAATCGCCCGGTCGTGCACGCTGCCGCGAAAATTGATGGCGAACCGCTGCTTGACGCTGTTGACGTCGTTGATCGTTTCGAGATTGCTGTTGATCTCCGCGACCTTAACCGTCGAATAGATGCTCAGGCCGGCCATCAGCAAGATCAGGAAGCTGAAGCCAAGGGCGAGACGCACCGCGACCCCGAAATTCTGAATGCTCTTCATTACCACTCTCCGTCGTATGGGAGGTTTTGTTACAGGTGTCTGGACTGCCGGGATCGTTCGTCGCATCTCGTTCAAATGTGGGACCCGTTGTCCCGAGCACCCGATAGGCACCCCGCACGCGGAAGCGACGCCATTCGCATACCGCCACACGTATCCCCTGAGCGCAGCCAGCGCATCAAAGGTGCGAGCCGCCTGCGTCGCGGTAACAATGTCGATTTCATACGAGATTCGGATGCCCGGCCCGCCGTCATGGCGTAGGCGACGATCCTGGGAACGTCGCTCCGATAGCTTAAAACTAAAGTTATATATTTTAGAGAATGTAAACGACGACGAGAGGGCATCGTTCTGTTGCGCTTTTCGTATATTTCATCGGTATTTCTGCGCAAAACGTCTGATTTTCGTACGCGAAAGAATATTGGAAGTTGCTACATGGAAAGATGCGTATCGACTGTTGCATAAGCGAGTGCCGAATGTTTGCGGACGCGCGAGCCAATGTGATCGAGGTATCTTCTGGCGGATTGGTCTTCGACCGACAAGCTGGAGGGTGGCGCGCTGCATGTCGCGGACGCCAACCTCTACCTCGCCAGGAATGCCGGCCGTAACCGCTGCGTGACGACGGCGTAACGCTTGGTGCCCACCGGCTGCTCCGGCTGTGTCAGGCGACACGCGGAGGATATTCGTTGGCAGCGAACACGTGATGATGCACTTTGCCGGTGAAAAGCTTCAATAGCTCGCCGGTGACCTCGCGGCTCTGAAACCGCACATCGGAGAGAAGTGCTGCGTTCACGGCCTCCATGTGAGGATACCGAATGGCCAGAGCCATGGCATAGACCGGGGCGCCTTCGTCGCGTTCGACCCCGTCCAGCACCCGGATTTCTTCGGCTCCGGGAAATTTCGTCCACAAAGGAACAAGGCGCTGTCTCACAAAGTCGCGAAATTCCTCTTCCCGGCCGGGATGGATTTCGCCTTCAAACAAAGCGTAGCGAATGATCATAGGTTCTCTTTTCCAAAACTCGAGGGAGCTGGACCGATGTCGGGTGACTGAGGGAGGGAGGGCGTATCGGTCGATACGCCCTCGGAAGGGCTTATTTGCCCCAGATCTTCTTGTATTGATCGCGATAGCCGTTATCGGGATCGAAGCTGTTCTTCGGTCCGCCGTCGAATTCGACGTTCGCGCTGGTCACGACGTGCAGCGGCGACACATAGCCCGACCACGGGGCGCCGGCGAAAGCGCGGTTCAGCTCGTCGACGAGTTGCCAGCCCTGCAGGTTGAGCGGCTCGGCGACGGTGACGGCCTGGAACTGCTTGGCGCGGATACGCTGATAGGCGCTCTCCGAACCGTCGCCGGCGGCGACATTCACCGGCTTGCCGTCACCGGCAATACCGGCCGAGGCGAGCGAAGGTCCCATGAAATCGTAATAGAGGTCGTTGATCGCCAGGGAATGCGTCCACTTGGCGCCGTACTTCTGCAGCAGCGACGTGGTCAGCTGCGGCATGCGCTGGGAGGTTTCGGCGATCGGCGTGTCGACATATTCGAGGACCGTGCCGCCGAGATCCTCGATCTCCTTCTTCATGCGGTCGGCCTTGGCGATCGCGATCGCATAGGTGGAGTCGGTGAAGATGATGACGCCCGGCTTGCCGCCGGCATCGGCGAAGGCCCAGTCCGCCGCGGCCTTCGATACTTCCATCGCATCGGTGGTCACATTGGCGAACACGCCGACCTCGGGAACCGGGCCGACGGCCGAGGCGGCGTGCCACGAAACCATCGGAATGCCGGCCGCCTTGGCCGCCTCCATCGCCGGCTTTTGCTCGACGGCGTCGAAGCCGTTGATGATGATGCCGTCGGGCTTCAGCGCCATGGCCTGGCCGAAGGCCGCCGTCCGTCCGCCGATCGAGCCTGCGCCGTCGAGCGCCTTCACCGTCCAGCCCAAGGCGCCCGCCGCCTCCTCAACACCGTTGACCACGCCGAGGATGCCGCCATTCTTCATATCGGCGGCAAGAATGACGATGTTCTTGCCGCTCGCACCTTTCGGGCCGCTCGTCGGGCCATCCCATGCGCTCACCTTGGACGCATACTTCTCGACCACGGCCTTGGCGTCAGCCATCGAATCGGCCATTGCCGGCACGCTGAGCATCAGGGCGACGGTTGCGACCGTTGCCTGCATTAAAGTCCTGCGCTTCATGTTCACTCCTCCATTTTGTTTGTTCTGTAACACCGGCTGAGCCGGCATCCTCATTTTGATGCGGGTGTGATCCTCCTCACAGCTCCGCGCTTGCGCTGGGCGTAACCTGCTATGCCGATGGCAATCAGCAGGGTTACGCCGTTGAACAGCGGTTCGACGAAGAACGACCCGCCGAATTGCTGAATTCCTGAAATGCCGACCGCCAGGATGATGACGCCGATCAGGGTGCCCCAGACGTTCACCCGCCCCGGCTTGATCGTCGTCGATCCGAGGAATGCGCCGACAAGCGCCGGCAGCAGATATTCGAGACCGACACTCGCCTGGCCGATCCGCAGCTTCGAGGCGAGAAGCACACCGGTCAGAGCCGCCAGCAGACCCGAGGTGATGAAGGCGCCCATCACGAATTTGCGGACCGGAATGCCATTGAGGGCCGCGGCCTTGGGATTGGCGCCGATGGCGTAGAGATAGCGGCCGAAAGGCAGATATTCGAGAACGATCCACATACAGATCGCGATCAGGAGCACATAGAAACCGGTGATCGGCAAGCCGAACAGCATGGTGCCGTTCAGCGCATAGAAACCTTCCGGCAACACGCCGACCACCTGCCGCCCGCCGGTATGCCAAAGAGCAAGCGCGTAGAGAACCGTTCCGGTGCCGAGCGTGGCGATGAAACTGTCGATCTTGGCGACTTCGACGAGCAGGCCGTTGATGAAGCCGGTGAGAACGCCGAGGGCAAGCACGATGACGACCGCGACCGGCCAGGGCAGGCCGTAGACCGTCTGCAGGCTGATGGCGAGGATATGCCAGAGCACGATGCCGTAACCGACGGTCAGGTCGATGCGGCCCGATGCCATCGGGATCATCGCGGCGAGCGACAGCAGCGCGATAATCGCCTTGTCGGAGACGATCGAGCGGACGTTCAGCACGGTCGGGAAGGTATCGGGCAGGAGGATCGAGAAGAGCACGATCAGGCCGACAGTCAGGATCACCAGCCCGTAAACCGGGATCAGGCGTCCGATCTTCTGGCCGGTAGACAGGCCGGCCATTTCGCTCTTGGTCGGCTCCAGCGCGGTGGATTCAATGGATTGCATGGCTGTTCTCCCGATGGCTCAAGCCGCTTCCGAGGCGGAGGCGGCGGTGATGACCGCCTCCGTCGTCAGAGCGCTTCCACTCAGTTCGCTGACGATTTTGCCGCGCGAGAAAACCAGCGCGCGGTGGCAGATATGGGTGATTTCCTCGAAATCCGTCGAGACCACGACGACCGCCAGGCCGGCCTCCAGCGCCTGGGTGATCAGGCGGTAGATCTCGGCGCGCGCGCCGATGTCGACGCCGGCGGTCGGGTCTTCGGCAACCAGCAGCTTGCGGCCGGTCGCCAGCCAGCGGCCGACGACGACTTTCTGCTGGTTGCCGCCCGACAGCGCTTCCGCCGGCAGATCCGGATCGTTCGGCCTGAGGCCGACGGAATGGCCGATCGCATGGGCGAGATCGGCTTCGCCGCGCGGCGACAGGAAGGAGAAAAGCCCGCGGCCGACGGCGCCCGGATTGAGATAGGTGTTTTCCCGAATGGACAGCGACAGCGCAACCGATTCCTCCGTCCGGTCACGGGCGATCAGACCGATGCCCGACGCCATGGCCTGTCGTGGGCTGGAAAGATCCGGCGCCTGGTCATGCAGCAGAACCGAGCCGTTGAAGGGCTCGCAACCGAACAGCGCCCGGCCGATCCGTTCCTGGCCGGCGCCGCGCAGTCCGGCCAGGCCCAGCAGTTCGCCCCGACGGATATCGAAGGAGATCGGGCTCGTGCCGGCGCAGACGAGGTCGCGGACCTTGACGATCGCCTTGCCGGGCTTGATTTCGGTCTTCGAAAAGAGGCTGTCGCCGCTGCGGCCGATGATCATCGTCACCAGTTCGTCGGGGGTGGTCTCGCTGACCGGCTTCTGTCCCACCATGCATCCGTCGCGCAGCACGGCGACGCGATCGGCGATGCGGAAAATCTCGTCCAGCCTGTGGGAGACGTAGATCATGCCGACGCCGCGCTCTTTCAGCGGGCGGATCGCATTGAACAGCCGATCGACTTCGTCGGCGGGAAGGCTCGCCGTCGGCTCGTCGAGCACGAGAACATCGGCTTCGACGGCAAGCGCCCGGGCAATGGCGACGAGCGATTTTTCGGTGCGCGACAGGGCCGAGACCCGCGTCGTCGGATCGAAGTCGCAGCCGACCAGTTTTAGCGCTTCCTTGGCCCGCGCCTGCGTTCTTCCCCAGTCGATCAGGCCGCTGCGCATCGAGAAGCCCTGCGACAGGCCCATATTCTCTCCGACCGTCATCCACTCGATCAGACCGAGATCCTGGTGGATGAAGGCGACCGGCTGCCGCTCGTTCGGTTTCGGCGGGCGATGATGGTAACTCTGGCCGCGAAAGAGGATGTCGCCGTTATCGGGCTTGTAGATGCCGGCAAGGGTCTTGATCAGCGTCGATTTGCCGGCGCCGTTTTCCCCCAGCAGCGCCAGGATCTCGCCTTCGCGCAGATCGATCGATACGTTACGCAGCGCCTGCGTGCCGCCGAAGCTTTTGCTGATCGATTGGAACTCCAGCAGTCTCTTGGCTTCCACTGTGGCTCCTCCCAAAGCTGCAGCTGTCCTTACAAAAAGATGTTATCGATAACATTTCGCAGTAGTCAAGCGGAAAGTGATAATCCTCAACCCGCGAGATGACGTCAGCCGGCGCGAAATCCGTCGAGGAGATGCATCATCTCGGCAGAGTCCTTCGGCCCAAGGCCGGCGGCGCAAAGCAGGCGGTGAATCTCCACCACCGTACCCGTCATCGGCAGCGGCGTCTTGGTCTTCAGCGCAAAGGCCTGAAGCGAATCCAGATCCTTCAGCATATTGTCGATCCTGCCCGTCGGCGAGAAATCACGGGCGGCGAATTTCGCCATGAACTCCTGCAATATCCGGCTGTCTGCCCTGCCACCGGCAAGCGCTGCCGGAATTGCGGCCGGATCGACGCCGCCGGCTTCCGCGAGCTTGACGGCTTCGGCGACCGCCTGGAACAGCACGGCGCAGAACAGCTGATTGATCAACTTGGTGGTCTGCCCGGCGCCGGAGGCGCCCATCAGCGTATAATTGGCGGCAAGATGCCGCATCACCACGCGCGCCCGCTCGAAATCCTCGGGGCTGCCACCGGCCATGATCGTCAATTTGCCGCCGAGCGCGCCGGGCACGCCGCCCGACAGCGGGCAATCCACCCATGCCATGCCCGTTTCCGCGCGCAGCCGCTTCGCCATGTCGGCCGTCTCGGCGGGGTCGATGGAGGACATGTCGATCAACAGCTTGTCGGCGATTGCCGCCGCTGCAACCCCCTTCTCACCGAAGACGACGGCGCGCACGATGCTGGCGTGATTGAGGCTGAGAATGCAAAATTCGGACGCCGAGACGGCACTCGCCACGGAGCTCGCCGCGTGAGCGCCCTTTGCCGTCAATGCAGCGACCTTCTCGGCATCGAGATCGAAGACCGATACTTTGTGGCCGGTTTCGATCAGCCGCGTGACGATCGCCGTTCCCATGATGCCGGCGCCGATGACGGCGACATCTGCTCTATAATCATTCTGCATCAAAACCTCCCTTGATGGCTGCGCCTTTCAGCCCCTCACAAGCCAGCGCCACAATATCATCCAAAGCCATATCGATCGCCACCGTCACGACACCGGCTTCACCGGTCGGCGGCTCCAGCGTCTGCAACTGGCTGTCGAGCAGCGACGCCGGCATGAAGTGGCCCTGACGGGCCTGCATCCGTGATAGCAGCAGCTCGCGCGAGCCCTCCAGGAAAACAAAGGCCAGGCGCCCGCCCGCCGCCTGCTTCAGCCGATCTCGATAGCTGCGCTTCAGCGCCGAGCACGAAATCACCAACCCCCGCGACGCCCTTTGCGCGATCTTTATTTCCACGCCGATCTGGTCGAGCCAGGGTAGGCGGTCGGCGTCGGTGAGCGGTATGCCCTGAGCCATCTTCTCGACATTTGCCGCGGGGTGGAGTTGGTCGCCCTCGACAAACCGCATACCGTTTCGAGCGGCGATGCCCGCCCCAACCGAGGATTTGCCGCAACCGCTCACACCCATGACCACGACGGCCAGAGGCAGCGCTTCTTTCTCGATCTCCATCATCGCGTCTCTGTCAGAGGCAGGTCGTGATGCCGCCATCGACATACAGCGTATGGCCGTTGATGAAAGACGAACCGCGGCCCGAGAGGAAAACGGCCGCACCCACCAGTTCCTCGACATTGCCCCAGCGTCCGGCCGGCGTCCGCTTCTCCAGCCAGGACGAGAATTCGGGATTGTCGACGAGCGCCTGGTTGAGCGGCGTCTTGAAATAACCCGGCGCGATCGCATTGATCTGCAGACCGTGCTTGGCCCAGTCGGCGCACATGCCGCGCGTCAGGTTACGCACCGCGCCCTTGGTCGCCGTATAGGGGGCGATGCCCGGACGGGCCAGTTCGCTCTGGACGGACGCGATGTTGATGATCTTGCCTTGACCGCGGGCAATCATGGCCTTGGCGGCTGCCTGGCCGACGTAAAACACGCTCGAAATATTGGTGGTCAGAAGCAGTTCCCATTTGTCCGCCGGAAAGTCTTCCAGCGGCGTGCGAAACTGCATACCGGCATTGTTGATCAGGATGTCGAGCGGGCCGATATCGGCCTCGATCGCATCAATGCCTTGTTTGGCGGCGTCCTTGCTGGTCACATCGAAGATGGCCGCATGGGCCGACAGGCCTTGAGCCTTGAGGCTCTCGACGGCCCGTTTGACGCTCTCGGGCGTGCGGCCGTTGATGACGACCTCGGCACCATGCTGCGCCAGGCCCTCGGCCAGCGCATAACCGATCCCCTGGCTCGAGCCGGTGATGAGGGCAAGCCGTCCGGTCAGATCAAACAGGTTCTTCATGCAAGTAACTCCTCCGGTGTCGCTGCGAATGACGGCTTATACCGCCACTTCAGGTGAAACTCACTTGACATCGCTTTTCCGGATTATATGTTATCGATAACATTATCAACTGCCAAATGCGGGACGGAGACGGAATGTCTGAGGTAGAGATCTTGATGACCGGAGCCTACCCGGAATGGGATATGGCCGATCTGGAGGCGAAGTATCGCGTTCACCGCCTGTGGGAAGCGGCAGACCGGCAGGAACTGATCGCAAGGGTCGGCAGGGATATTCGCGCTGTCGCGACGCGCGGTGAACTCGGCGCGTCCGCCGAGCTGATGAAGCAATTGCCGAAGCTGGAGATCGTGTCCTGCTACGGCGTCGGCACCGATGCCATCGACCTCTCCTATGCCCGCACCAACAGCATTCGCGTCACCAATACACCAGACGTGCTGACCGAGGATGTCGCTGATATCGCCATCGGACTATTGCTTGCCACGGCGCGGCAGATTCCACAGGCCGACGTTTTCGTCCGCGCCGGCCAGTGGGGCAATATCGCCATGCCGCTGGTGACGCGGGTCTCGGGCAAGAAGGTAGGGCTTGCCGGCATGGGGCGGATCGGCAAGGCGATCGCCAGGCGGGCAGCCGCTTTTGGCTGCGACATCGCCTATTTCGCCCGCAATGAGCACAAGGATGTCGGCTATGCCTACCAGCCGGACCTGGTTGCACTTGCCGATTGGGCCGATTTCCTGATCGTCATCGTCCCCGGCGGGCAGGCGACGATGAAGATCATCAATGCCGAAGTGCTGAAAGCCCTCGGTCCCAAGGGCATGTTGATCAATGTCTCGCGCGGGACGACGGTCGACGAAGAGGCGCTGATCGCGGCCCTGCAGAACGGCACCATCCAGGCCGCAGGCCTCGACGTTTTCCTCAATGAACCGAAGATCGATGCGCGTTTCCTGACGCTTCAAAACGTGGTGTTGCAGCCCCATCATGGCTCCGGTACCGTCGAGACCCGCAAAGCCATGGGTCAGTTGGTCAGAGACAATCTCGCCGCGCATTTTGCCGGCGCAGCACTTCCAACTCCCGTCGTGTGAGGGTTTCGATATGAAAGCCATCGTTATTCATGCCGCCAAGGATCTCAGGATCGAGGAGCGCGAGCCGGAGGTTGCGGGAGAGGGGCAGGTGGAAATCGCCATCGAAGCCGGCGGCATTTGCGGTTCCGACCTGCATTATTACAATCATGGTGGCTTCGGCACCGTTCGCCTGCGCGAGCCGATGATTCTCGGCCACGAAATCGCCGGCACGGTCAAGGCGCTGGGTGCCGGTGTGAGCGATCTGGCGATCGGAGACCGCGTTGCGGTGTCTCCGAGCCGGCCGTGCAATCATTGCCAATATTGCCTGAGGGGGCAGCAGAACCACTGTCTCAACATGCGGTTTTACGGCAGCGCCATGCCGATGCCGCATATTCAGGGCGGCTTTCGCCAGCGCCTGGTGGCGGAGCGCTGGCAATGCCACAAGGTCGCCGACGGCATCTCCATTCACGAGGCCGCCTTCGCCGAACCCTTTGCCGTAACGCTGCATGCTGCCAGCCGCGCCGGATCGCTGCTGGGAAAACGGGTTCTCGTCACCGGTTGCGGCCCGATCGGCATGCTGGCGATTATTGCCGCGCGCGTTCTCGGCGCCCGCGAAATCGTCGCGACCGATGTGACCGACAGCGTTCTGGCGATCGCCCGCACCAGCGGCGCGGATCGAACGATCAATGTTGCGACGCATGCCGCCGACCTCGCTGCTTACGGCGCCGACAAGGGATATTTCGAGGTCATGTTCGAAGCATCAGGCAATGAGCGCGCGGTGCGCGCCGGCCTGGAGGCGCTGAAGCCCCGCGCCGTTCTCGTGCAGCTCGGCCTCGGCGGCGATGTCTCCATCCCGCAGAACATGATCGTCGCCAAGGAACTCGAGATGCGCGGGACATTCCGTTTTCACGAGGAATTTGCGCTTGCCGTCGAGCTGATCAACGCGCGGCGCGTCGATCTGAAACCGTTGCTAACAGGGGTTTTTGCCATCGAAGAGGCCGTCGCCGCCTTTGAATTGGCAAGCGATCGCAGCAAGTCGATGAAAGTCCAGATCGCCTTCTGACAAGGCGCCGATTATCGGGCGCCGCGCTCCGTGCTTTCGCGCAGGACGACCCTGTAGCCGGTCAATGTGATCTCGTCACCGGTCGCCTCGCCGCCCGCTTGCATGGCATCCAGGAGCTTGGCCGCGGCCTGGCGGCCAATGCCGTAACAGTCGACATTGATCGTGGTGATGCTGGGATGACAGATCGACGAGATCTCGTAGTCGCCGAAGCCGGCAATGGCGATATCTTCAGGCACGCGCATTCCCCTGCGCTTGCATTCCATGATCGCGCCGAAGGCGGACAGGTCGGAGACGCAGAGAACCACTTCCGTGTCCGGCCAGCGTTCCAGGAGGCTCACCACCGCCTGGCCGCCCTGTTCCATGGTGATCGGCGGCACGCCGAAGGAAATCGCCCGCCCCGGTCCCAAGCCCAGTTCTTCAACAGTCTTCAGGAAACCGCTTCGCCGCTGGCTGCCGCGGGTATCGCGCGCGGTCGTACCGCCGATATAGCCAAACCGCCGATAGCCCTGGCTGGCAAGCGCCCGCACCAGTAGGGACATCGCCTCGCTGTTGGAAAAGCCGACGACATGATTGATCGGTTCTTCCGGAATTTCCCAGGTTTCGACCACCGGAATGCCGGCCTTATCAAGCATGCGCCGCGCCCGGTCGGTATGCGAACCACCTGTCAGGATGATGCCTTCGGGGCGCCGGCGCAGCATCGCTTCGATCAGCTTTTCCTCTTTTTCGGCGGAATAATCGGTATAGCCGAGAAGAAGCTGAAGGCCGGTATTTTCCAAGGCATCGGTGATGCCACGTGCGGTGTCGGAAAAATTCGAATTGTTGATGGAGGGCACCAGCGCCGCGATGAAGCCGCTGCGCCGAGACGAAAGGCTGCCGGCGGAGAGATCGAGCACATAGCCGAGCGCATCGACGGCCTCCATGATGCGCTTCCGGGTCTCTTCGGAAACGCTCGCATCCTGGCGAAAGGCGCGCGAAACGGTCATGGCCGATACGCCGACATATTTGGCGACTTCGGCCATCGTCAGCTTTTGGGCGTCTACTCCCTTGAGACGCCTGCCTTTTGACTCATCCTCGTCTTTCACCGGCTCCGCTTTCAAACAGCTTCCTAGTTGGGCACTTCAGAACACGATAAAGTTATCGCTATCATCGCACAATCAATATTATTGCAGGACTGCCGCGTTCCACAGTTCGCCGATCTCTGTACGAAGGTCGAAAAACAAAGGCACGATGATATCGATAACAATCTGAAGCGAGGACATCATGTTCGGAGAAATCGAGGGTACGGGGTTCGAAGTGCTGGACCTACGCTTTGAAAGCTGTTTCGTCGGCCATGCCCGCGTCGAGCGGCTTTGGACGGGCGGCCGCTGGCTGGAAGGACCGGCCTGGTTTGCCGCCGGGCGTTATCTGGTCTTCTCGGATATCCCCAACGATCGCATGATGCGCTACGACGATACCAGCGGGCAGACGTCAGTCTTCCGCTCGCCCAGCAATAATTCCAACGGCAACACGGTCGACACTCAGGGACGGCTAATCACCTGCGAACATCTGGCGCGCCGTGTCACGCGAACGGATTTCGACGGCGGGATTACCGTGCTGGCCGATCGCATCGCCGGCAAACGGCTCAATTCGCCCAACGACGTCACCGTCAAATCCGACGGAACCATCTGGTTCACCGACCCGAGCTACGGCATCCTCCACGATTATGAGGGCGATTACGGCGAGGAGGAAATCGGCGGATGCCATGTCTACCGGCATGATCCGGCAACAGGTACAACCGATCGGGTGGCGTCCGATTTTATAAAGCCGAACGGGCTGGCTTTCTCCCCCGACGAAACGGTGCTTTATATCGCCGATACCGGCGGGACCCATCTGCCCGGCGGCCCCCGTCATATTAGAAGACTTGCTGTTTCCGATGGTGGAGAGTTGATCGATCGCGGCATTTTCGCCGAATGCACTGCGGGCTTTTTCGATGGTTTTCGCGTCGACCGGAAGGGAAGGATCTGGACGAGTGCCGGCGACGGTGTGCACGCTTACGATCCGGATGGCACCCTGATCGGCAAGATCCTTATTCCCGAGATCGTCTCCAACGTCGCTTTCGGCGGCGAGAAACGGAACCGCCTCTTCATCACCGCAACCACCTCGCTCTACGCCGTGTATCTCACGTCCAACGGGTCAAGACCGGGATAATCGCTGAGCCGCTTCTCAGGCGGCCTCGGTTTGTTGACAAACTCTCCTCCGTCATGCTCGGCCTTGTGCCGAGCATCTGACCACAATAATTTCTTGACGGGAAAACGTTTATCTTCAGTGACTTAATTGGGCCGGTGTAGATCCTCGGCACAAGGCCGAGGATGTCGTCGCGGGTTTTGCAGTGGATTGCCCGCAAGCCTGAGGCCGCCCTTTCAGACGGCCTGCCTTTTACCAGCGCACGGGCGCTTCTTCCCTATTGCTGACTGAGACCGTCGGCCAACCGGATGAGCCGGAGGAAATCGGATCTGTAGCCGAAGGCATCCGTCCCCCGCGATGCTGCAGCGAGATCGACAATCGCCTGATAGGGATAGGCATCCAGGGCATTGGTGCGGCTCAGTTTCTGGCCGAAGGCGGCGACGGCCACCGAGAAGCGGACATCCTGCGGAGCGGCGTCGACGGTGGCGACGGTATTGCGGTCGTCGACTAGCGTGGTGATGAGGGCGCTCTTGTCCTCGCCCGGCCGCTTGTAGCGCATCTTGACGAAGGCAAGCTCGCCCTGATGCGCGCTGCCCGATGTCTCGGCCGGTACTTTGTCGGGCACGCCGTAACGCAGCTCGTCAGTCATGACCGCGGGGCTTCCCTTGGGCGTGATCTCGTAGATCGCCGTGACGCTATGGCCGGAGCCGATATCGCCGGCATCGACGCGGTCATTGTTGAAATCCTCGCGTTTGAGCGCCCGCGTCTCGTATCCGATCAGCCGGTATTCTGCGATGCGTTCCGGGTTGAACTCGACCTGGAACTTGACGTCCTTCGCGATCGGAAACAGCGTTGAACCCGCTTCTTCGACCAGCGTTTTCTGCGCCTCCGCCAGCGTGTCGATATAGGCGGCGCTGCCATTGCCGTTCTGGGCCAGCGTCTGCATCAGGGAATCGTTGAGATTGCCGCGGCCGAATCCGAGAACGGTGAGGAAGATGCCGTCCTGGCGTTTCTCCACGATGATGTGTTTCAGATCCTCGTTGCTCGACGGGCCGACATTGAAGTCGCCGTCCGTCGCCAGCATCACCCGATTGACGCCGTCCTTGACGAAGGCCTTTTTGGCAAGATCGTAGGCCGCCTCGATACCCTCGGCGCCGCCGGTCGAGCCTCCAGCCTCCAGCCTGTCGATTGCCGAGAGGATCTTCGATTTCTCCGCCACCCGCGTGGGCTCGAGTACCGTGCCGGCATTGCCGGCATAGGTGACGATTGAGACGGTATCGTCGGCCTTCAGCCTGTTGATCAGCAAGCGGAAGGCGCTCTTCAGCAGCGGCAGCTTGTCCGGTTCGTCCATCGAGCCCGAGACATCGATCAGGAAGACCAGATTGGCGTGCGGCGCGGTCGCCGGCGCGATGTCATAACCCTTGATCGCGACATGCATCAGTTCCGTGTTGTGGTTCCACGGCGTCGGCATCACGGTCACTGTCGCCTTGAAGGGCTGGTCAGCCTTGTCGGGACGCGGCCAATCATAGGGGAAGTAATTGATCATCTCCTCGACGCGAACCGATTGCGGATCGGGCATTGCCCCGCCGGTGAGCGACCGGCGGACGAATGAATAGGAGGCGCTGTCGACATCGGCGGAGAAGGTCGAGACCGGATCGGTCGCGACACTCTTGATCGGATTTGCGGCGGCATTGGCAAAGCGCTCACGGCTGGGGTCGAGCTGGACTTGGGCACGTCCATCCACAGGCGAGGGGGCGACGGCCATCGGCTCGGCCAACTGCTGCTGGGGGGCAGCGGCACCTGACGCAACAGAGCTGTTGGCCTCTCTACGCCTCGGCAGGAGGCCAGCAATTTCGTCAGGGCTGAAATCAGATATCCGTGTCCCGTCGGGTTTCGCCGCGGACTGCTGCTCCTGATCCTGAGCGATTCGAGCGCTGTCGGCCGCCGCGGATTTAGGCAGCCGGTTCTCTTCGGTCACCGCTTCGGAAAGCGCGGGCGCGGCCGGCCGGCCAGTCGGTATCGGCACTTCCTTTTTCGAAACGGTCCCCGCGATGTTTTCCTGGTCGATGATCGGTTGGTTGCGGGTCAGCTCGCGGGTGAGATAGCCGGCGGCGGGAATGACGAGCAGCGTCGCAAGGGCTGAACCGGCGAGGAATTTCTTATTCACAGCAGGGCTCCATATCCAGTTGATGATGGAGCTTGGACGCCAGCCTTTCGCATTTCCTTGGGCTGCCGCTGCATTATTTCCTGCGCTGTCGAAGGCCTGCATCGCCGCGGCAAGGGCGCGCGCACGCGCCTCCGGATCGGCTGCCGGCGGTGTGAGGCGGGAGAGCTTTTCGAGTTCCTTGTCCATCATACCTCTTCCTTGCCGAGCATGGCCTTCAGCCTCTTGCGCGCCTCGTGGACCTGCCAGGACACGGTCGTTTCCGAGCAGCCCATGATATCGGCGGCCGCCGAATGGCTGAGGCCTTCGCCATAGACGAGCAGCACGGCGTCGCATTGGCGTTCCGGCAAAGCGCGCACGGCCGCCCATAATGCGCTCGACAGCTCGTCGTCGTTTCCGCCCGGCGCATCCTGCTGCGGTTCGGCGGCGTACGCGCGGAATGTCTGCTCTTCCCGCGCAAGTCTGCGTCTATGGTCTCGGGCGGCGTTGAGCGTCAGCGTGTAGAGCCATGTCCTGAAGCGGCTGGCGCCGCGAAAGCCGCGGATGGCCGCACCGAGCTTGACGCAGACCTCCTGGGCGATATCGTCAGCGTCGGTGGAACTGCCTGACCATCGCCACGCCGTCGCGTGGACGAAATCATAATGACGCGAGACCAGTTGCCCGAAGGCCTCCCGGTCACCTCCCTGCGCTCGTTCTATGAGCTCCGCATCCAATGCGCACCTACCCCCAAGCTATCAAGCAAGATGCTATTTCGGAAATGAGACGTTTCTCCCGTGGCTTTCCTTGGGTCGACGCCAAAAAAATCTTGCGAATTTTGCATTCGGCTCAAAATAATCGAGCGCCGCGACATCCTCGGGTCGCTACCGGACAGATCGGTTCCATTGCAAAGGCGCAAGATGACGGCAGAGTCGGCCAGGGACATGGATTTGAATGTTCCAAATCGAAAGGACCCTCAATGTCCGCTCCAACGCCTGTCCCCACCGAAAAGGGCATCCTGCAATTTCTCGCAATTTGCGATGCTTTTTATCCGCCGGATGCGATTGAGGCGTCGATCGAGCAGCAGCGGCATTGGTACGATGCTCTTTGCGCGCGTTTCGACCGCCCGCTCCCCCCGGATATGATCTTTGCGGACGGCATGGTTCAGCGCATCCCGATCAGGCGCTACCGTCCGCGCAAAATCGTCACCCGCACCATTCTGCTCTATCTTCATGGCGGCGGTTTCGTCGTCGGTTCGCTTGAGAGCCATCATGCCATCTGCGCCGAGATCGCCGATTTCGCCGGTGCGGAACTCGTCTCGGTCGATTATCGGCTCGCGCCCGAACATCGCTGGCCGGCGCAGGCGGATGACGGCTTTGCCGTGCTGAAACATCTGCTTTCCGCCGGGAGCAAGGTCGTGCTGATCGGCGACAGCGCCGGCGGCAATCTTGCGGCCGGCCTTGCCTTGCGCGCGCGCAATGAGGAGCTAACAGGCGTCGTCGGCCAGGTGCTGATCTACCCGGCGCTCGGCGGCGACCTTGCCGCAGGTTCCTATGTCGAAATGGCTGCGGCGCCTGGCCTGACAACGGCGGATGTCACCTATTATCGCACGATCCTGCAGGCGCCTGACAACAACGAGGTCGCCGAGCCGCTGCAGGCACCGTCGCTTGCCGGGCTGCCGCCGGCCTTCATCACCGTCGCGCATTTCGATCCGCTGCGCGATGATGGCCGCCAATATGCCGCCCGGCTGGCGGCGGAGGGCATCGAGGTCTCGTTCCGGGAGGAGCCGCAGATGGTGCATGCCTGGCTGCGCGCCCGCCACATGAGCGATGGCGCCAAGGACGGCTTCCGCGCGGTCTGCGAGGCCGTCCGGCATTATGCAGCCGCCTGACGATCACATCAGGTCGCGGGCGATCTTCTTTTCCGCGAAGACTTTTTCAAAGATCTGCACGTCGTCCTCGAAAGCCGTGACGATGGCGCTGATGATCCAATCGGTCGCCGTGCAGGCAATCCGCGCAGTCGCGACGGTGCGGACGAACCAACCGGGGCGCCGCATGTCGCAGGTCCAGGTCGAAATCCCCGTCATCGACAGCGGATCATCGGGCGACATCGACCAGACTTCCTCCCGCAACTGCCGGGTCGACAGGCCGGTCTCAGGATGCTCATAGAGCCCGGTTTCCTCATGAATGCGGTATTTCGTGCGGTTCGACGAGAGGTCACGGACGACCTGTCGTTCGGTCGCGGCGGCGGCATGCTCGATATATTTCGGCAAAGGATCGGGATTGGCCGGCTCTTCGATTTCAATGCTCCTGTGTTCGCCAAGCATCGGCAGCCCAAGACCAAGTGAGGCGATATCGATATCGATCCCCCCGTCTTCCGGCGGCGGCAGGATCATCGGCCAATAGGCGGTGGAAAGCGAAAGGCGGATGCGATGGCCCTTGCGGAAGCGATAACCGCAGGCATCGAGCACAAGCCGGAGCGATACAGTCTCGCCCGCGGTCAGTGGTTTCGGATCAGCGTTGCCGTCGCGATGGGTGAGGTTAAGGACGCCGAAGGCGACCCGCGTCGCCGTGCCGTCGGGATGAACATCGACGAGCCGGGCGCAAAGATTTCCGCTCGTTGCCCGGGATCGCAGCGCAAGCGTCAGCACCGGCCGGCCGAGATAGTCGTGATCCCGTGCCAGCGGCACCGTATCAAAGACCAGCGAGCCGGCGTCGTCCGAGCGTTGATCGATCGCCATTTCGGCATCGGGCTTCAGGGTGAAATATTCACCAGATGCCGTGCCGGTATCGAGCGGAGAACTCAGATAGACGGGATGCTCCGGCGCATGCGGAATCGGCATACCCTCCGTCAGCCTGCCGAACTGCTCCACATAGAAGCATTGCATCTTCGGCGGCGACCAGCTGTCCTTAGCCACCCAGAAACCAGGATCGCTGTCACGCCGCGACGCCGGGCGGACGGCATCAAGAATATAAGCGCGGGCCTGCGGCAGCCTGTCGATTCCGTTATCTTCGCCACGCAGCCATTTGTTCCACCAGGCGATCGCTTCGGTATGGAAATCGGCGCGCGGTTTCGGCCATGCGAAATGCGGATATTTGTGCACCCAGGGGCCGATCAGCGCCTTCGCCTTCTCGCCCAGACCCTCGACCGCCATGAGGGGTGTATTGCGATAGCCGTCGGCCCAGCCGGCAATCACAAGCGTCGGGATCTCGACGCTCGAAAAGTCTTCTGAGATCGAGCCGTGACGCCAGAAATCATCGCGCCGCTGATGGGCCAGCCACTCCTCCATGAGAAAGGGTTCGCCTGCCAGGCGCTCGAGCCACATCTCCTTCCAGCGCTCGCCGACAAGTGCGGGATCCGGCGGGCGCGACTGGTAGCCAAGCATCGTCGCCGCCCATGAGAGCTGGGCGGAGAGATGGCAGCCGTTCTTATAGTGGATGTCATCATTGTAGCGGTCGACGGTCGAGGCGATCGAGATGACAGCTTTGAGCGCCGGCGCGCGCAATGCCGCGACCTGCAGGCTATTGAAGCCGCCCCAGGAGATGCCCATCATGCCGACCGAGCCGTTCGACCAGGGCTGCGCGGCGATCCAGGCGATCAGCTCGCAGGCATCGGCAAGCTCGCGTTCGGTATATTCGCCGTCGATCACGCCGTCGGATTCCCCCGATCCGCGGATATCGACCCGCACGCCGGCAATGCCGGCGGCGGCGAACACCGGATAGGTCGACTCGTCCCGTGGGCTGGTGCCGTCGCGCTTGCGGTAGGGTAGGAACTCAAAGACTGCGGGAACGGGATCCTGCTCGACGGCGTCGGGCATCCAGATGCGCGCCGCAAGCCGCGTTCCGTCCTTCAGGGTGATCCATTCATTCTCGATGGTGGTGAAGCCGCGCGACGTCATGTCTGTTCCCTTTCAATGACCGGCGCTTTCCATGCGCCTGGTCGCAAGCACGCGTTCCAGCCAGCCGATTTCCATTTCCGGTACGGATTTCAGAAGCAGATCGGTGTAGTCGTCGAAGGGCGGCGATAGCGCCGTCGATTTCGGCCCGAACCGCACCAGCTTCCCGCGATGCATCACCGCCACGCTGTCGGCGATCGCCCGGACGATCGCGATGTCATGGGTGATGAAGACATAGGAGAGCTGCTCTTCCTCCTGCAGGCGCAGCAGCAGTTTAAGGATGCCCTCCGCAACCAGCGGATCGAGCGCAGAAGTCGGCTCGTCGCAGAGGATAAGCTCGGGCTTGGCGGCAAGGGCTCGGGCGATCGCCACGCGCTGCTTCTGACCGCCGGAGAGTTCGGCCGGGTAACGATCGATGAAGCCGTTACCCATTTCAATCTGATCGAGCAGTTCCTTCACCCGTGCGGTTTTCGCCCCACCCCTCAAGCCGTAATAGAAGGTCAGCGGCCGGCCGATGATGTCACGCACCGTCTGGCGCGGGTTCATCGCCGTATCGGCCATCTGATAGATCAGCTGGATGCGCCTGAGATCGTCGTTTAGCCGGCTCTTGAGAGCCGGCATCAGCGCCTTGCCGCCAAAGACGACGCGACCGCCGCTCGGCGGCAAGAGCCCGGTAATGACGCGCGCCAAGGTCGATTTGCCTGAACCGGATTCGCCGACGACGGCGAGCGTTTGTCCCTTCGGCACATGCAGCGAGACATCATGCAGCACCTTGAATCCGTTGGAATATTCGGCGCTGACATTCTCTACCTTGAGAAGCGCCGCGGACTGGTCGGCGGCTTCCTCCCGATAGGCTTGCCTGACATTGACCAGCGCCCGGGTATAGTCCTGTCGCGGCGCTTCGATGATCTGCTGAACGCTGCCATTTTCGACCTGCTTGCCATGGCGCAGAACCATGATGTCGTCGGAGATCTGGGCGACGACGGCAAGGTCATGGGTGATGTAGAGGGCGGCAGTATGGGTCTCCTCGATCGCATGCTTGATCGCCGCCAGCACGTCGATCTGCGTAGTCACGTCGAGGGCCGTGGTCGGCTCGTCGAAGACGATGAGTTCAGGATTCGAGCAGAGCGCCATCGCCGTCATCGCGCGCTGCAGCTGACCGCCGGAGACCTGGTGGGCGAAGCGCTCGCCGAAGGTCTCAGGATTGGGCAGGCCGAGCACGCGGAACAGATAAAGCGCCCGTTTGCGCGCCTCCTCCCTGCTCATCAATCCATGCTTGACGGATGCTTCGATCACCTGATCGCCGAGCCTATGCGCCGGATTGAAGGCGGCGGCAGCCGATTGCGCGACATAGCAGACCCGTGCACCACGGATTTTCCGGATGCCGTTCTTGCCGAGCGTCAGGATATCGGTGCCGTCGAGCTGCACCTCCCCGCCGGTGATTTCGGCGCCGCCTCGGCCGTAGGCGAGCGCCGAGAGGCCGATCGTCGACTTGCCCGCGCCCGACTCTCCGATCAGGCCGAGAACCTTGCCCTTCTTGAGGTCGAAGGAAACGCCGTCGACGATCGTTACTCGCTTTGGCGGCTCGCCCGGCGGATAGCTGGTTGCTTCGATCTTCAGATTGCGAACGGAAAGAAGCTCAGGCATCGCCGCGCCCCCCCTTGAGGCTGGATGTACGTTTCAGCAGCCAATCGACGACAAGGTTGACGCAGATGGCAAGCGTCGCAATCGCCGTGCCCGGCACCAGTGCTGCCGAGATGCCGAAGATGATGCCGTCCTTGTTGTCCTTGACCATGCCGCCCCAATCGGCCGCCGGCGGTTGAATGCCGAGGCCGAGGAAGGACAACGTCGAGAGGAAGAGGATCGAGAAGGCGAAGCGCAGTCCGAACTCGGCTAGCAGCGGCGACAGCGTGTTCGGCAGGATCTCGCGGAAGATGATCCAGAGCTTGCCTTCGCCGCGCAGCTTGGCCGCCTCGACGAATTCCATCACCGCCACATCGAGCGCCACGGCGCGGCCGAGGCGGTAGACGCGGGTGGAATCAAGGACCGCCATGACCAGGATCAGAACAATCATATTTTGCGGCAGGACGGCAAGCACCACGAGCGCGAAGATCAGCGTCGGGATCGACATCATCAGATCGTTGAAGCGCGAAAAAACCGTGTCGACGATGCCGCGCGAGACTGCGGCGGTGAAGCTCAGGATCACGCCGAGCGAGAAGGAGATGATGGTGGCCGCGGAGGCGACCAAGAGCGTCGTGCGCGCGCCATAGATCAGCCGCGAGAGGATGTCGCGGCCGAGATTATCGAGTCCGAAGATATATTTGTCGTCAGGCAGCTGCCATACGTCGCCAACGACCTGGGTCTCCCCGTAGGGCGCGATCCAGGGCGCGAAGAGCGCGAAGATAAAGGCGATGGCGATGCCCGCCATGCCGATCCAGGCGGTGATGGGAATGTCTCTTGCTCTCATCGCGGATGCCTCAGCCTTGGATTGGCGACGATCGCGAGGATATCGGCAATCATGTTGAGGAAGATATAGACGGCCGCGAAGATCAGGCCGCAGGCCTGCACGACCGGCATATCGCGCACGGTGACCGCGTCGACCATATATTGCCCCATGCCGGGATAGACAAAGACCACCTCCACGACGACGACGCCGACCACGAGATAGGCGAGGTTCAATGCGACGACATTGATGATCGGCGCCAGCGCATTTGGGGCGGCGTGCTTGACGATCGAGCGGAAGGCGCTGAGACCTTTAAGCTCCGCGGTCTCCATATACGCCGACGACATGACGGAGAGAATGGCGGCCCGGGTCATGCGCATCATATGCGCCAGCACGACGAGCACCAAGGTCGCCGTCGGCAGCGCGATCGCCTTTAGGCGTTCGAGGAATCCCATGCTGTCATAGACGGTCGCCGGAAAGGTGGCCACGCCGAACTTCACGGCGAAGAAGAGGATCAGCAGATAACCGATGAAGAATTCCGGCAGCGAGATCGCCGCAAGCGAGATCACGTTGATGATTTTATCCGGCATGCGGTTGCGGAAATGCACCGAAAACATGCCGAGGCCGACAGCGAGCGGCACTGAAATCACCGCCGCGAAACCTGCCAGAAAAAGCGAATTGCCGAGGCGCTTGCCGATCTGTTCGCTCACCGAATTCTTGCTGGCCCAGGAGGTGCCGAAGTCGCCCTGGACGGCATTGCCGAGCCACTCGACGTAACGTGTCATCACCGGACGGTCCAGCCCGAGGTCCTGGCGGATATTGGCAACAGCCTGCGGCGTTGCCGACTGGCCGAGATAGGTGGTGGCAAAATCGCCAGGCAGGGCTTCGAGCCCACCGAAAATCAGGATGGAAACCGCAAAAAGCAGGACGATGCTGAGCACGAAGCGCTCGAGGATGAGGGCAAGCAACGGAAAACGCTGCCGGAGCCTCAGACCCGGCAAGATATTGCTTGGGGCAGGGTTGGTCATGGCAAATGCCTTTGGCTAAAACGTCGGGAGGACCGCGGGTTTTCTTCCCACGGTCCCAGCTTCGTCGGAGGTCGGAGGGGCGATGCGCCCCTTGCCATCAGGCGTCCAGCCAGACGCGGGTTGCGACGTAACCGTTCGACATGTCGTTGCCGATATCGTGGACATACCCCTTCACCTGCTTGGTGGAGGCGTTCACGAAGTCGTTGAACATCGGCAGGATCACGCCGCCTTCGTCGCGCACCATCATCGCCATGGTGCGGTACATCTCCTTGCGCTTGGCTTCATCAAGCTCGGAGCGGGCCTGCAGCAGCAGCTTGTCGAAATCGGGACGCTTGAACTTGGTGTCGTTCCAGTCCGCCGTCGAGAGATAGGCGGTGGAATACATCTGATCCTGCGTTGGACGGCCGCCCCAGTAGGAAGTCGAGAAGGGTTGGACGTTCCAGACATTGGTCCAGTAGCCATCGCCGGGCTCACGCTTGACCTCGATCTCGATCCCGGCCTTCTTGCAGCTTTCCTGATAGAGCACGGCCGCGTCGACGGCGCCGGGGAAGGCGACGTCGGAAGTGCGCAGCAGCACCGACCCGCTATGGCCGGATTTCTTGTAGTGGAAAGCGGCTTTATCAGGATCGTAGACGCGCTGCTCGATGCCTTCGGGAAACAGCGCATAGGTGGCGTTGATCGGGAAGTCGTTGCCGACTTTGCCGTAACCCCCGAGGATCTTCTGCACCATGGTTTCGCGGTCCATCGCGTATTTGAGCGCCAGGCGCAGGTCGTTATTGTCGAACGGCGCCTTGTCGCAATGCATGATGAAGACGTAATGGCCGCGGCCGGCGGTCGAGAGGATCTCGACATTGGGCGCGCGTTTCAACAGGTTGACGGTCTTCGGATCGACGCGGTTGATGTAGTGCACCTGGCCGGACGATAGTGCGGCGATACGTGCGGTGGCGTCGTTCATGCCGATGATCTCGATCGAATCGACATAACCACGGTCGCTGCGCCAGTCGTCTTTATTTTTCTCGAAGGTGGCGCGAACGCCAGGTTCGAAGCTCGTCAGCTTGTAGGGACCGGTGCCGATCGAGGCCAGCGGATCGTCGACGCCGCCATTCGGCTGGATGACCAGATGGTAGTCGGAGAGCAGCAGCGGCATGTCGGCATTACCTTCGCTGAGCGTCAGCAGGAGGTTGCCGCCGTCGGCCTTGATCTCCTTGATCGAGCCGAGGACACCAAGCGCTCCGGATTCCGACTTCTTGTCGGTGTGACGCTTCAGCGTCGCAACGACGTCGTCGATCGTCAGCTCCTTGCCGTCGTGGAACTTGACGCCCTTACGGATCTTGAAGGTCCAGGTCACCGCGTCTTTCGAGGGCTCCCAGGATTCGGCAAGTGCGGGCACGGCGGCACCCGTCAACGGGTCGGATTCAACCAGCATGTCGCCCCAGCAGCGGCCGACGCAGAACATGAACTGCGACAGGAATTTCGCCGGATCCTTGGAATCGGTGGCGGCACCGCCTTCGAGGCCGAGCTTCAGATGGCCGCCGCGCTTCGGTTCGGCGGCTTCGGCGCTTTCAGTGAAGAGCTTGTCGGCGACGGCAAGTGTGATGCCGGCCGCCATGGCGCGCCCCATGAATTCGCGGCGGCTGAGCCCGCCCGCGGTGACGCGGCTTGCGAGATATTTCGTATAGTCGTTCATTCCCCAGTTCCTTCTTTATGGTGCGTTGACAGAACTTCCGGGCAGGATCGCAGACGGTTTCCTCTCCGCCTCCGGTGCCCGCATCATGCGGGAAAACACTGCGGTTGCTGCCGCCTCCTCATCGTCCTTTCCAAACAGGGTTTCGCTTCTCGGCGAAGGCGCGGGCGCCTTCCAATTGGTCTTGGCTCGAATAAAGCCTGTCGACCGTCGCAAACTGCCGCTTGGTGATCTTGTTCATGGCAGTCTGGAACGTCGACCCCTCCGCTTCGCGCACGATTTCCTTGATGGCCGCATAGACGAGCGGCGGCCCGCTTGCGAGCAGGCGGGCAAGCTCCCGGGCTCTCTCCATCAGCCTGTCGGCCGGCAGGACCTCGTTGACGAAACCCCAGCGATGCGCCTCGTGAACGTCGAGCCAGCGTCCGGTCAAAAGCATGTCCATGGCGATGTGATAGGGGATGCGTTTCGGCAGCTTGATCGACGCCGCATCGGCAACCGTTCCCGAGCGAATTTCCGGCAGGGCGAAACTCGCATGCTCGGCAGCGATGATCAGGTCCGCCGAAAGCGCGATCTCTAGTCCGCCGCCGCAACAGATGCCGTTGACGGCTGCGATGACGGGCTTGTTGAGGTCGCGCAGCTCCTGCAATCCGCCGAAGCCGCCCACGCCGTAATCGCCGTCGACCGCATCGCCTGATGCAGCAGCCTTCAGATCCCATCCGGCGCAGAAGAACTTTTCGCCGGCCCCCGTCACGATGGCGACGCGCAACTCAGGATCGTCACGAAAATCCCGGAAGATCAATCCCATGGCACGGCTGGTCGCAAGGTCGATGGCGTTCGCCTTCGGCCGGTCGATGACGACTTCAAATACGCCGTCGTCACGTCGTGTGCGAATATGCTCGCTCAAACCTGTGCTATCTCCTTCGCCGTATGAGGGCATCAACTGCAGCAACACCGCGACCTTCGGGAAGAACCATCAATGGATTAAGGTCCAGTTCCTCCAGGCGCACCGCATTCGTTACGACATATTCTGCCGTAGCTGCGACAGCGTCGACAACGGCTTCGAGATCGCCTTTCGGCCGCCCGCGATAGCCGTGAATTAATCTAGCAATCTTGAGACGCGAAATCGCAGCATAGATCTCGGTTTTCGTCGCGGGAAGCGGCAGGATGACGGAATCGTCGAGCAGTTCGACGAAAATACCGCCCGCTCCCAATGTCAGCGACAAGCCGAAGACCGGATCGCGGGTGGCGCCGACGATGAGTTCCGCGACAGGAGGACCGATCATCTTCTCGACGAGATAACCGGCGTCGCAGGCCATTGCCGCCGCCGCATCCGATACTGCCTTCGCATCCTTTAGATTGAGCACGACAGCTCCGGCCTCGGTCTTGTGCGCAATGCCGAGACCCTTGAGAACGACTGGGAAGCCGAGCCGTTCGGCCTGCTCTGCAGCTTGGCGGGAAGAAAAAGCCTGCAGCCCCCAGGGAACAGGGAGGCCGCAGGCGGCAAGCTCGGCCTTCGCCTCGCTCTCCGTCAGCGTCTCGATTCCACCGACTATGGGGGCGACGTCGAGCAGCGGCAGGGGAGGCGGGCTATTCCAAGCTTGACCAATGCCGGCGGCGACTTCCGCCGCCGTGATAGTTTCATCGATACCGGCGAAAGCGACGACGCCATTGGCCATCAGCCGGTTGGCGACCGGCTCCGGCATGTTCTCGGGGAGCGTCGCGAGCAGGCCGGCGAGCGCGCCGGTCGCAGAGGCCGCGGCAATGACGGCATCCGCTGTCGTTGCCCATTCGGACGCATCGCAGCGGTCGCCGCGAGGGAAATCGAGGACGACGAGATTGATGGCAAAGCCGCCTTCGAACATGGCAGTGAAGGCTTCGGTCTGCCGGACAAAATCGCCCCATACAAAGGTGTGATAGTCGAGCGGATTGGAAAGCGTCACCATCTCGCCGAGAACTCGCCGCAGACGCGGCAGCTGTTGTGGCTGCAGCGCAGGGAATTCAACATTGCGGCCAACGGCGGCGTCCGCCATCAGAGAAGCCTCGCCGCCCGAGCAACTCATGGACGAGATCGAATGGCTGGCGAGCGGACCTGCGACATGCAGCAGCTTCAGGGATTCCAGCAAAGCCGGCAAGGTCTGGACGCGGCCGAGGCCGAGGCGGGCCAGCACGGCATCGGCTACCGCATCGCTGCCCGCGAGCGAAGCCGTATGCGAGACGGCCGCATGTTTTGCCTGCTCGGACCTGCCGACCTTGAGAACGACAACGGGCTTCCTCGACCGGCGGGCAATGGCGGCCAGACGTTCAAGTGCAGCAAGATCGCCAAAGCCCTCAACGTGAAGGCCGACTGCCGTCACACGCGGATCCTCCATCAGCGCGCAGGCGACATCGGCGAGCGACGTCTGCGCCTGATTGCCTGCGGTAATCATATAGGCGATCGGCAGCCCGCGGGTCTGCATCGTGAGATTGATGGCGATGTTGGAGGACTGCGTCAGGATCGCGACACCCCGTTCGATCCGCTGCATGCCGTGCTGGTCGGGCCATAACAAGGCGCCGTCGAGGCCATTGATCAGCCCGTAGCAGTTCGGCCCCAGGATCGGCATGTCGCCGGCAGCCTCCACAAGAGCCTGCTGCAGTTCGGCGCCGTTGGCAAGTTCCGCCGTCGCCTCGCGGAATCCGGATGCATAGCAGATCGCGCCGCCCGCGCCCGCCGCAGAAAGGCGACGCACGATCTCGACGGTGAGCGTCCTGTTGACGCCGACGAAGGCGGCGTCCGGGGCCGAAGGCAGATCCGAGACGGAGCGATAACACGGCCGTCCGAGCACCTCATCGAGGTTGGGATGGACGGGCCAGATTGCGCCTGAGAAGCCCATTCGGTCGCATTGCTCGATCACCCTGCGCGCCTCGCGGCCGCCGAAGACGGCGATCGTTTGCGGTCTGAGCAGGCGGTCGAGCGGGCTGGATGTCATCGGCTCACGCTCCCAGGGGCCGAAGCAGGTCGCGGCTGATGATATGCCGCTGGATCTCGGAGGTGCCGTCCCAGATGCGCTCGACGCGGGCATCGCGCCAGAAGCGGGCAATCGGTAGGTCATCCATCAGGCCCATGCCGCCAAAGATCTGGATAGCCTCGTCCGTCACGCGGCCGAGCATCTCGGAGCCGTAGAGCTTGGCTGAAGCGATCTGGCGGTCAGCGGCAAGACCGGCGTCGAGCCGCCAGGCGGCCGCAAGCGTCAGCCAGTCGGCCGCGTCGATCTCGGTGATCATGTCGGCGAGCTTGAACGACACCCCTTGATTAGCCCCGATCGGACGGCCGAACTGCTTACGTTCGGCGGCATAGGGCAGAGCCATCTCGAAGACGCGCCGGGCTCGGCCGACGCAGGTGGCAGCAACCGTCAGTCGCGTGCCGTAAAGCCACTGATTGGCGATATCGAAGCCACGGTGAGCCTCGCCGAGCACCTGAGCCTGAGGTATGCGGCAATCTTCGAAGCTGAGCGTGCAGTTGTGGTAGCCGCGATGCGAAACGGAATCGTAGCCCTTGCGGATTTCGAACCCTGGCGTGCCACGATCGACGAGGAAGGCGGTGATTTTCTTCTTGATGCCTTTCGGCGTTTCCTCCTCGCCGGTGGCGGCAAAGACGATGACGAAATCGGCGACATCGGCATGCGAGATGAAATGTTTCGTGCCGTTAAGCACGAAATCACCGCCGTCGCGGCGAGCAGTGCACTTCATGCCGCGCATATCGGAACCGGCATCCGGCTCGGTGATGGCAAGCGCATCGATCTTCTCGCCGCGCACCGCCGGTAGTAAATAGCGCTCGCGCTGCTCGCCCTCGCAGGCCATCAGGATGCCGGAAGGCCGTCCGAAGAAGACCGTCAGGCCCAGCGAGCCGCGCCCGAGCTCCCGCTCGACCAGCGTGAAGGTGACGTGATCGAGGCCGGCACCGCCGACCTCCTCGGGAAAATTGCAGGCGTAAAAGCCGAGCTCGATGCATTTGCGCTGGATCTCGCGGCCAAGCTCCGGCGGGACCATCCCGGTCCGCTCGATCTCGTTCTCATGCGGATAGATTTCGGTCTCGACGAAGGCGCGGACCGTCTCGACGATCATCTCCTGTTCCTGGCTGAGAGCAAAATCCATATCGTCCTCCTACCGCCTCTGGCCGACGTGACGGCCGGCGCCCTCGGGCAGCGCCAGCTCCGCATGGGACGCGGCAATCGCCTTCACCCTGTCGAGCACCGCGGCCGGCGCCGCTACCGCCTTGCCCGCCTTGCTGTCGACATGCAGCAGCATCTGCTCGGCAGTTGCGATGAGCTCGCCCGTCGCCGTGTCGTGCAGGGTGTGGAAGACATGCAGCCGTTTCTCGTCGGCGCTCAGGATCTGGCAGGCCGAATGGATCGCCTGCCCGAGCTTCGCCTCGCCGAGATGGCGGATGTGGCTTTCCACCGTATAATAGCTGTGCCCCGCCTCGACATAGGCAAGGTCGACGCCAACGAGACGCAGCAGCGCATCGGACGTATCGCCGAAGACCTGAAGATAGCGGTGCTCGGTCATATGGCCGTTATAGTCGACCCAGGCGGGGCTCACCTTGGTTTCGACAAGCCGCAGCGGCCTCGAAGGATCGGCTGGCATGGCCTCGCCTCCGCCTTCTGCCCAGAGCGTCCGCTCGAAGTCCTTGAGCAGCTTGCCGGCGCCCCAGCCCTTGCCGCCGTCGCCGCCCTTAAGCGCCTGCAGAATGCCGACGAGATTTTCGTCGCGGATGCGTTCGAGTTCGCGGATCGAAAGGCCCGCCGCCTGCTCGTCGGATTGCCGGCCGATCTTTTCGATCAGCGCTTCGTCGAGATCGACGACATCGGTGAGCTTGGTCCAGGGCCAGGCGAGGCAGGGGCCGAACTGGGCGAGGAAGTGACGCATGCCGGCCTCGCCGCCGGCGATGCGGTAGGTCTGGAACAGGCCCATCTGCGCCCAGCGCAAGCCGAAGGAATAGCGGATGACGTCGTCGAGCGTCTCGACGGTGCAGATATCGTCGTGGATAAGCCAGAGCGCCTCGCGCCAGAGCGCTTCGAGCAGCCGGTCACCGACGAAGGCCTCGATCTCCTTGGCGATGTGGACGCCCTTCATGCCGATCGGCGGCAGTCTTTCCATCGTCGCCCGGATGGTCGCTGCCGAGGTCTTCTCGCCGCCGACGATTTCGACGAGCGGCAGCAGATAGACCGGATTATAGGGGTGAGCGACAAAGAGGCGTTCGGGATGCCTCATGTCGCGCTGCAGATCGGTCGGCAGCAGGCCCGAAGTGGAAGAACCGATCAGGGCGTCCGGGCGCGCAGCCGCATCGATCTCGGTCAACACGCCACGCTTGAGGTCAAGCCTTTCGGGCACGCTTTCCTGGATCCAGTCGGCGTCAGTGACGGCTTCCACCAGCGTCTGGCAGAAGCGGAGCCTGCCGCGCGGCGGCAGTGGCGCACCAGTCAGCATGGCATAGGCTTTTTCGGCATTTGCGATCACTTCGCCAACGATACGGCTCGCCTCCGGATGCGGGTCGAACACGTCGACGTCGATGCCGGCGAGCAGAAAGCGGGCGATCCAGCCGCCGCCGATAACGCCGCCGCCGATACAGGCCGCTTTGCTGATCTTGGTCATGATATCCTCAGCGCTTCGTCAGCTTCAACTTCTTGCGCACATCTTCCGGTCCGATGATCCGCGCGCCCATGCCTTCGATCACCTGCACCGCCTTTTCGACGAGCTGCGCATTGGTGGCGAGCTGGCCCTTGCCGACGAAGAGATTGTCTTCGAGGCCGACGCGAACGTTGCCGCCGGCAAGAACCGCTGCCGCCGGGTAGGCCATGGCATTGCGGCCGATCGAAAAGGCCGAGAAGGTCCAGCTCGGAGGCACGTTATTGACCATCGCCATGAAGGTGTTGAGATCGTCGGGCGCGCCCCATGGAATGCCCATGCAGAGCTGGATCAGCACCGGGTCTTCGATCAGGCCTTCCTCGGCAAGCTGCTTGGCGAACCAGAGATGGCCGGTGTCGAAAGCCTCGATCTCAGGCCGCACGCCGAGATCCGTCATCTTCTTCGCCATCGCCCGCAGCATGGCTGGCGTGTTGGTCATCACATAGTCGCCGAGGTTGAAGTTCATCGTACCGCAGTCGAGCGTGCAGATCTCCGGCAGGCATTCGGCGACATGGCTGACCCGCTCGCTGGCGCCCGCCATGTCAGTGCCTTTCTGATTGAGGGGTAGGGGGCTTTCGACATCCCCGAAGATCAGGTCCCCGCCCATGCCGGCCGTGAGATTGAGGACAACGTCGATATCGGCCGAGCGGATGCGCTCGGTGACTTCCCTGTAGAGATCGTTGCGGCGGCTGGCGGCCCCCGTTTCCGGATCGCGGACATGGCAGTGAACAACGGCCGCCCCAGCCTTGGCGGCGTCGATCGCGGAATCCGCGATCTGCTTGGGAGTGATGGGAACATGGCTGGATTTGGAAACCGTATCGCCGGCGCCCGTGACGGCGCAGGTGATGAAGACATCGCGGTTCATCGCTAGAGGCATGTTTTTGTTCTCCCGTCTTATCAGGCATTACGCGGCAGGATCGACGGAGATGCTTTGCATTCTCGGAAGTCGCTGATACATTTTCGGAACAATGGGAGGCGACCTTGCTGCAGCGATCGACGGAACGGCTCGATATCGATCTTCTCGTCCTGCCGGAGACGAACCTGATCCTGATCGCGTCGGTCATCGAGCCGCTGCGCGGTGCCAACCGCATCGCTGGCAGCGAACTCTATCGCTGGCGGCTCTTGACGCCGGACGGAACGCCGGTCCCGACCACCAGCCATATCGCCATCCCGGCTGAGGGCACTTTCCGGGCGACGACCGAGGAGACCCCGCTGTTCGTGCTGGCCAGTTACAACTGGCGCCGCAGCGCCACGCCGGCGCTGAAGATGCAGCTCTCGCAGGCAGCCCGCTACCGCACCATCATTGCTGGCATTGAGTCCGGCACGTGGCTGCTCGCCGAAGCAAGCCTGCTCGACGGACTGCCGGCGACCGTCCACTGGGAAGACTACGAGGATTTCGCCCTGGCCTATCCCGAGGTCAGGGCCGTCAAGGATCGTTTCGTCATCGACGGCAAGCGGCTGACGACATCAGGTTCGCTGCCGACCGTGGACCTAATGCTGGAGGTGATCCGGCAGCGGCAGGGTTATTCGCTGGCGCTCGAAGTCAGCCGGCTGTTCCGCTATGAACAACCTTCCTTCCATGCCGACGAAATGCTTTCTGCCGCTTCGGCGGGGCTGCGCGCGCACGATTCGCGCGTGACGCAGGCGGTGCATCTGATGGAGGAGCATATCGAGCAGCCCCTGATTCTTGCGCGGCTTGCCCGCAGGGTCGGGGTCAGCGCCCGGCATCTGCAGGATCTCTTCCAGCAGAGCATCGGCGCGCCGCCGCATGTACATTATCTCGCGCTGCGCCTGAACACAGCGCGCCGCAAGGTGATCGAGACGACGGCCTCCTTCGCCGACATCGCGGCCGCGACCGGCTTCAATTCGGCCTCCGCCTTTGCGAGAAGCTACCGGGCGAGTTTTTCAGAGAGCCCGTCGGAGACGCGGCGCCGCCTGCGCCGCCGCATCATACCATCGGCACCGTCATAGGCTGGAATGCGTCGCGCAGCATGTCGGCCAGTTCCCGCACCGCCTCACTGGAGCGAAAACTATTGCGGCGCAGTACGACCTTCGAGGAATCGACCGGCGGAAAGCCATCATCGGCGGTCAGTTCGCGACAGCCGGGCGGAATGCTGCTGCGGGAAAGCGTCGTGACGGCGAGGCCGGCAATCACGGCATTCTTCAGCCCCGAACCGGTATCGGCGATGAAGGCGATCCGGTAGCTGCGGCCGATCTGCTCCAGCGAGCGCAACGCAAAATCGCGTGACCAGGTCGAGTTGCGGTAGGTCGCAACCGGCAGGGGATCGATGTCGTGCAGCCGATGTACCATCGACGTGACCCAGACGGTTGGATCGACGCAAAGAACCTCGCCCTTGTTCTGGTCGCTCCAGTCAAAGACGACGGCAAGATCGAGTTCGTCCCGTTCCAGGGCGGCGAGGTTGCGGACCGTATAATCGCAGGAGACGGTAACTTCGACTGCCGGATGGCGAACCGCGAAAGCCGCAAGCGCTGCCGGCAGCACCGTCTGGCTGTATTCCTCGGGAATACCGATGCGCACCGGCCCGTCGAGCGGCTTGCTGCGGATCGTCGCGGCTGCCTCGTTCAGGAGATCGATGACCCTGCGGGCATAGGGCACGAGCTGGATGCCCTGGCGCGTCAGCAGCACGCCGCGGGCGCCGCGCTCAAAGAGGTTTTCGCCGATCGCGGCTTCGAGCCTCTTGATTTGGGTGCTGACCGCAGATTGCGTCCGCCCGATGCGCTGGGCGGCCGCCGAAAAGTTCGACGTCTCGGCGACAACAAGGAAGGTTCTGAGAAGGTCACTTTCAATCGGCTCTTGCATTGGCAGCCATAGAAAAGATCGATGACAGCTATCACTACTATTCGTTTGTCTAATGTCAATTCGTGGCGCAGAAATGAGCGGCGTTCGATTTCCTTCTTTGAGAATCTCTGCGTGACCATTGAAAATTCGGCTAGACACCTCGCAGGCAGCGAGCACGAGAAGGGTGTGCTTCTCATCGTTGCCGCGACACTCGCCTGGAGCGCGAGCGGCGTTTACTCGCGACTCCTCACCACCGACGTATGGACGGCGATCGCGTGGCGGTCGCTGTTCGGAGGCCTGTTCCTGTTGATCCCCTGCCTTTTCCTCGAAGGGGGCATCTCGCGGCGGCAATGGCGTTCCGTCTTCCATCCGTCCGGTCTTGCGATGATCGCATGCCAGACGTTCAGTCAGGGATGCTTCATCGGGGCGCTCTACATGACCACCGTCGCCAATGTGACGATGATCTATGCGACCACGCCCTTCATTGCGGCTCTGTTCGGCTGGCTTATCCTCGGAGAGAGAGTTGCCAGGCGGACGCTGATCGCCGGCGCCGTGTCCCTCTTCGGCGTCGGCGTCATCGTCGCCTCGTCTATCGGCGGCGGCACCGGCTGGGGCGATCTGCTGGCGCTCGGCATGACCGCGTCCTTCGCGCTCGTTATCATCATTCCGCGCATCGATCCCGGCGTGCCGAGCCTGCCGCCGACCGTCGTCAGCGCCTTCCTGACCCTCGTCATCTTCGCGCCTTTCGGCTCGGTCGGCTCGCTCGACCTGCACAACTGGATCGTCCTTGCCGCCTTCGGCGCCACCAATTTTTCCCTCGCCCTGGTGCTCTTCCTCGCCGGGGCAAAGCGGATGCCGCCGGCCGAGGCGGCACTGATCGGCACTATGGAAATCGTGCTGACGCCCTTCTGGGTCTGGCTGCTGTTTTCAGAACAGCCGCCCGTCGCCACTTATTTCGGCGGCGCGATCATCCTCGGCGCCGTGTTCTGGCATACCGCGATCGACTTCAACCGAGGCCGGCGGTCTTACGCTGGCTAGGGCAACCAGCAAAGCGCGTAGCGGTTTGCCGGGAAAAGCGCGAAGCCTATCCTCCGCCCCACCGGGCAACCGTTTGCGCGGGTCCTGTTCGCGCTTGCCGAGGCGCGTGACCTGCCGGCTGCAGTGACAGGCCGCGAACCCCAGTCTTACAGCGTCAGGGCCTTTCTAGCGAAAGAACGCGCGAAGCTGAGCGAAAAACCCGCTTGGTCTGGGATCTGCGATCCTTCGCACGCGGCGAGCGACTGCTGAGGCGCTGACGCTTTCACCAAAATGACAGAAGCAGACAAGCTCGTGCAACTGTTCGTCGCTGAGTTCGAAGAACCGTTTGGCTTCTCCATAGCTGTCATTTTCCATTCCGGCCGCCCGCAGAATGGCATCAGCGAACGCAACGGAGATCGGGGTGTCGTCACCCCGCAGGGCAAGCCGATCTGCGATCGGCTGATACTCTGTCTCGTGAAGCGTCTTCAAAAACGGTCTGGGGCTGCGTTCGAGACATTCGGCCCAGCGTTCAATGCGTTCGCGCCGTGTCAGTTCAAGGGGCTTTATGCTCGTGCTGATCTTCGCAACTGTTTTCAGCTGCTCCAGTGCATACTGTTCCATTCCGGCCTCCTATCCTCGGAAAAATAGACGGTCCGCTCCCAAAAACAGCGTGGCTCAGGACGCAGCCGATGTCCAATCACGATTGGAAACGGCGTCTGCCGCTGGCCGAACAGATCTGATTGCCGGAAGAGATGACGACTTTGCCGATTGTCGTCTTGAGGGGCACCCGTGTCGTTTTTTCGGGCTCTGTTTTTCGTCAGGCATGTTTTTCTTGTCACGTTCACGGCGCTGCCGCGCAAGCGAGCGACATGAAGTATGGCAGGCAGCCGCCGGCGCGCCGCCACGGTGGTAAAGGACTGAAATCCTCGGGAACGACCGGATAATTATCCGGAAAGATATCCAGATGGATCGAAAGGAGGTTCTGTAGCCCTAAATGAGCTCTTTTCGCAGCAGATCTACGGATTGCGGCGGGCGATGACGAGAGCGGCACGACAGGCCAGCCCTATCGTATTCACTCTCTCCTCAATCCAGTCTGTCCCCGCCTATCTGCGAAATTCGAACATCGCCCGATGCGGCGTGTGAATACCGGACTGCAGAGGAGGCAGGCCGGAGGAAGGCATTGCCATCGGCTGCATCGGCTGCAGATCGAGGCACTCAACAAATGGGAGGAATCCATGAGCAAGAATAGAGGCGTCGTCTATCTGAGGCCGGGCAAGGTCGAAGTTCGCGACATCGACGACCCGAAGCTGGAAGCGCCCGACGGCCGCCGCATCGAACACGGCGTCATTCTGAAAGTGATCTCGACCAACATCTGCGGCTCCGACCAGCACATGGTCCGCGGCCGCACGACGGCGATGCCGGGTTTGGTCCTCGGTCACGAAATCACCGGCGAGATCATCGAGAAAGGGATCGACGTCGAGATGCTCGACATCGGCGATATCGTCTCGGTACCCTTCAATGTCGCTTGCGGCCGTTGCCGCTGCTGTAAATCCCAGGACACTGGCGTCTGCCTGACCGTAAACCCGGCCCGCGCCGGTGGTGCTTACGGCTATGTCGACATGGGCGGCTGGATCGGCGGCCAGGCACGCTATGTCACGATTCCCTATGCCGATTTCAACCTGCTGAAAATCCCGGATCGCGACAAGGCAATGGCGAAGATCCGCGATCTCACCATGCTCTCCGATATTCTGCCGACCGGCTTTCATGGCGCAGTGCGCGCCGGCGTCGGCGTCGGCTCGACCGTCTACATCGCCGGCGCCGGCCCCGTCGGTCTTGCGGCTGCGGCTTCGGCTCGTATCCTCGGCGCCGCCGTCGTCATGATCGGTGATTTCAACAAGGACCGCCTGGCGCATGCGGCCAAGGTCGGTTTCGAACCGATCGACCTCTCCAAGAGCGATCGTCTCGGCGACATGATCGCTGAGGTCGTCGGCAGCAACGAGGTGGACAGCGCCATCGACGCCGTCGGCTTCGAGGCGCGCGGCCATTCGGGCGGCGAACAGCCGGCGATCGTACTCAACCAGATGATGGAAATCACCCGCGCCGCAGGCTCGATCGGCATTCCCGGCCTCTACGTCACCGAGGATCCGGGCGCCGTCGACAACGCCGCCAAACACGGCAATCTCTCGCTTCGCTTCGGCCTCGGCTGGGCCAAGGCGCAATCCTTCCACACCGGCCAGACGCCGGTGCTCAAATATAATCGCCAGCTCATGCAGGCGATCCTCCACGACCGCTTGCCGATTGCCGACATCGTCAACGCCAAGGTCATCCCGCTCGACGAAGCCGTCCAGGGATATGAGAGCTTCGACCACGGCGCGGCGACAAAATTTGTTCTCGACCCGCATGGAGAGGTCGCGAAAGCTGCCTGACGATAAAAGCATATCGTGCAAGAGTGTGCCGCAGCGCGCTTTTGCTCAAAACGGAGATGGCCGGACGAACCGGCCATCTCGCAGCAGTCACACGAAAATCCTTTGCCGGCTACTGGATGCTGAACGGGAAATACTTGGCGTTGATCATGTCATAAGTCCCGTCTTCCTTAATCGTCTTCAACGCCTCGTTCAGGCGTGCAAGGCGCTCCTTGTCGTCCAGACGCACCGCAATCCCGGCACCTTCGCCAAAAAAAGTAACGTCGACCAGATCCGGCCCTTTGAACGCGCAGCAGGTTCCCGCCTTCGTATTGGCGATCCAGTCGTAAATGGCGAGCTTATCCTCCAGGATAATGTCGACGCGCCCATCCGACAGGCCTTTGTACAATTCCGGCGACGACCGGAATACCGTCTTTTTCATGTCGGGATAGAAATGGTTGGCATAAGATTCCTGCGCCGTTGACGAGGTCACCCCGAGTTTTTTGCCATTGAGGGCGGCGGGACTGACGTCAGTGATCGGCGAATCCTTCCGCGCAATGAACACTGATGGGCTGTTGTAGTATTTCTCGGTAAAGGCGACCTTCTGGCGCCGCTCCAGGCTCATCGACATGGATGAAATGATCGCGTCGTATTTTTCGGCAATGAGATCGGGGATCATGTCGTCCCACTTCTCGATGATGAATTGGCATTCGAACTTGCCGGTCTCGCAGAGGGCATTGGCAATGTCGATGTCGAAACCCTGAAGTTTGTTATTCGCATCGAGATAGTTGAAGGGCGGAAACGCACCTTCGACGGCAATTCTCATCGGCATTCGCTCTTGCGCGGCCACCGGCAGCGGCGAAAACGCCAAAACGACACTCACCCCGCCTACCATCAGCGCGCCGCGCAATAAAGTGTGAATGGATATCAGCAACATCGCCGGAACCCCCTGGGCGTGATCGATCTCGCCCTATAGTGCGCCGCAGCCTTTAATTCTACGTGAACGCTTATTTGTTAGCGTTGACGAATGCGCCCGTATCGAGGGGTCCAGGGGTCCAGACTTGCACATCGTCGTTCCATCCAGCTCCAACACGTTTCAGAAGTCCTGGATCGCCTCGGGAAGAATTCTCTTTCTGATCGCCATCAGCGGGCTCGGAGCGATTGGACTCGTCGTGCTATCGGCGCTCTGGGCTGGAGCCGAAAGCGACGCTGCGGCCCTTGATCGCCAGCGTCAGCTGGTGAATGCGCGCCTGCGCGAACAGGTCGATCAGGTCGCCCATGTCATCGGTCAGTTCGGCAACGGCTATCTCGCCCGCGTTTATCCCGCGTCCCGTTCGGCAGGTGTTTCGTCCGGCCTCGATGCGGTTCTGACCGGGGCGGCCGGCAGCGCAATCAGCGAAACCGCAATGTCCGCCTTCGGATATGATCAGGCTTTTGTCGTCGACGAGAAGGCTCAGCTGAGCATGCTGACCGACGCGAAAACTGAAAAACGCTATCGCTGGATGAAGCCTCTGTTTTTGCCGCTCCTCAGGGATAGCCGTCTTACGGCACGCCACAGTCCGACTTTCAGCGACCGAACGCCATCCTCGCTGGAAAGCCGTCGGGCGAGCGCGGTTCGCCCCAACCATGCGCTGGCCAATCTGATGCGGTTGGAAGGCCGGCCGACGATCGTCGGCATCGTCGCCATCAACGAAGCTCCCGATGGACAGCCGCAGCCGAAGCGGCAATTCCTGATCGTCGTGCGGTTTCTCGATGGCGCGGCCCTCGACGAGTTGAGCCGGCAGCAGGGCCTCAACGGCGCGCGCTTTGCCCGCACGGCCGATGCCGACGAAAATGAGGTCGCGTTCCAAATCGACGCGACGGCAAATGGTGAACCGATCGGCTTCATCGTATGGCGACCCGATCTTCCAGGTTCGCGGGTGATCGGCCGATTGATGCCGGCGCTTTCGATTGCCGCCCTGGTGATCGCCGTGCTGTTTTCGGTGCTGCTTGTGCGGCTGCGGAGCAGTCTCGGCGAATTGAAGAGAAGCGAGCTGCATGCAAGGCAGCTTGCCTTGCATGACGTGCTGACCGATCTTCCCAACCGCGCCCTGTTCGCCATACGGTTCGAGGAGTGCCTGACCCATATGCGGCATTCGACCGAGCGCTCGGCCGTAGCACTTCTCGACCTCGACCGCTTCAAAGCGGTGAACGACACGTTCGGCCATGCCGCCGGTGATGAACTCATCAGGATGGCCGCCGAGCGGATCCGTTCGGTCCTTCGTCCTGATGATACGCTCGCCCGGCTCGGAGGCGACGAATTTGCCCTGCTTCTGCGGGACATCAAGGATGACGATCAAATCCTGCTGTCTATATGCGACGCGATCGTTGCCGCACTTGGCAGGCCCTTCCCGCTTTTGAGGGGCGAAGCGGTCGCCCGCGTCGGCGGCTCGATCGGTGTCACCATCGTGCCGGATGCCGGGCGAAATGCCGATGACGTCATGCGGTATGCCGACGTCGCACTTTACGAGGCAAAGATGGGCGGGAGAGGCCAGTGGCGCGTCTATTCCCCGTCCATGGACGGCGGCAGAAATGCTCGCGACATTCTCAAGAACGAATTGCGCGAAGTTCTGGCCAAAGGCACGGCTCCCTCCGCTGGCAATCCCCAACCCGGCCCGGACGGCAGCAAGCCGGATTTCGGATCGCTTGAGGTCTATTACCAGACGGTGCATCGCGCCGAGGGCGGATATTCGGCTTCCGGTGCGGAGGCTCTCGTGCGCTGGCGTCACAGTCAGCGCGGACTGCTGACCCCTGCGACCTTCATCCCCGCAGCCGAAGAGGGCGGCCTCATCGACGCCCTCGGGTTCTGGGTCTTGCGCGAATCCTGCAGGGCCGCCTGCACATGGCCTGAAGAAATCTTCGTGGCGGTCAACGTGTCGCCGGCCCAGCTGAGAAGACCAAATTTCGCCGAGGAAGTCTTCGCCGTGCTCGAAGAGACCGGTCTGCCGCCATCCCGCCTCGAGCTCGAGCTCACCGAGTCCTCGCTCATCGAGGATAATTCGGATGTCTATACGGTACTGAAATCACTGCGCAGCCGGGGCATTCAAATTTCCCTCGATGATTTCGGGACCGGCTTCTCATGTCTCAGCCATCTGGTGCGTTTCGACATCGACCGCATCAAGATCGATCGTTCCTTCGTCTCGCAGCTCGGTGCAAAAGCCAACGGAGCAGCCATCATCGGCGCGATCGTCACCCTCAGCCGCAATCTCGGCATCTCGACGACGGCAGAAGGGGTTGAAACCGAATATCAACGCGACTTTCTGACCGCACTCGGCTGCACCGATCTCCAAGGCTATTTCTTCTCCAAACCGGTTCCTCTCCGCGAACTCGACGGCTTCGCCAAATCGGACAGCGGCGCCGGCTCACGGGCGATCACTTCGGGAGCCATTGCCTAACTAAAGCGCGTCTCAGATCCTTCTTACGCAAAACCGCTGCCCCGTTTTGCACGACATGCTTGAGAGCCTTTGATCTTCCAGCACTCGGGAACTTTCGTTCCGGGCAGCGGTTGACACCCGAAGATGAAAGGGGGATCTGATGGGCGGGATCGGCGAATGGCGGCACCTTTGCGTCGACATGCAGCGCATGTTTGCCGAAGACACCCCATGGCACGTGCCCTGGATGGTTCGGATCTCTCCACAGATCGAGGAGCTAGCCGGTCGGCATCCGTCCCGGACGATTTTTACCCGATTCGTGCCGCCCCAGCATCCGGATGCGATGCCGGGAAAATGGCGCGACTATTACCAGAAATGGTGGATGATGACGGGCGAGCACCTCCCGCCCGAGCTCATCGATCTGGCTTCCTCGCTGCCCTCGCTCGTTCCGCCGGCGCGATACTTCGACAAACGCACCTATTCGCCCTGGATCGACGGCCGCCTCCATGCGATTCTTCAGTCGGAGCGGGTCGACACCCTTGTGATCACCGGCGGGGAAACGGATGTCTGCGTGCTCGCCACGACGCTTGGCGCCATCGATCTTGCCTATCGCGTCATCGTGCTGAAGGACGCCGTCTGCAGCAGCGCCGACGACACTTATGACGCGTCGCTGGAACTGCTGCACGATCGATTTTCCGTCCAGCTGGAACTCATGGAGACGCAAGAGTTCTTGAGCGGCCTCGGCTGAGAAGCTCTTTCGAGCAGAAGCCCTTGGCGAATTTAATGGATATGCGTCGTCGCGACGAAAGCTGGCTTCAAGACAATATCGGCCTGTTCAGCCGAACTGCCTGCGCGAAATACGATCGCGGCGACGTCGCGTGCGATGGGGGTATCGGAATTCATGCAGCCGACGTTGTCGCATGACGAGGGCGCGCAGCCGCGATTTGCCGTCACCCGTCTGACGGATGGGAGCTCGTACCACCATAAGCACGGCGCCCGTCGGGCGCCGACAAGGGTTTAGGTCACCAACAAGCGGGCAACGCCGGCGAGCGTGTGGCGCCCAGCCCAACCACATAGGTCAAGCTTCCCGCGATCTTCGCAAGAACTGTTTTCGCAAGAAGATCATGATTGATGTCATCACGCGCGGATCCCGCAACCGCCAGTCCTCTAGCCTCCGAGGAGCCTTCCGTTCGATATGTCGTGATAACCGCCTATTTCAATCCATCCTTCCTGGAATCCACCCACAGGCGGCGCTCTTGATCGTAGGGCAGGATGAGATGGGCCAGTTGCTTCTAGCGGTTCTTCTGCGAATATTGGCTACCGGTTCGCACCTCGGCTTCGGCCCCCTCCATAGCGGCGCTGAACAGCTGGAGGGCGAACTCCTTTGCGGCCTTTTCGTCGTCTGCACATAGTCTCAACGGCGCGCACTTCTCCTTCAGATTGCGAATGAGCTTTCGGCGAAGCCTGAAAACGAGATGCGGATCCGTTTTTGCGAGAAGCTCCTGCAGGCAGGTGACGGCAACCACTTCGAACATCAAAAGCCTGCCTTCGACTTCGCCTTGCGAAGGAATGGGAAAACGCTCACCGCCCCGCTTTAGATCTCGCTGTGTCGAAAGCATCTTTGCCTCCAAACCGATGATAGACCTCCGCTCGCTGAAATTCCATATCGCAAGTCCACGGCCACTCTTATGTGAAGAGCAGCTTGCAAGGTGTAAGTCGGTCTCGCTTTGACGAAGGTCAAGCAAGCCTCGGCTGTTCGGCCCACGAACCGGGAAGAGCTCTAGGACGCATCGACATTCATCGAAGCCGGATCATCGCGAGTGCTGCCTGTCCTGCTGTCGCATTGAGGCTTCGGGTGCGATGTTCACGAAACGGCTTCGGAACTGCCGCCTCCCGGATCGCATTGTCGAGACCGCGGAGGCCATGTGCTATTTTATCGCCAGGCCTTCAGACCGGCAGGACGCCAAAATTCAATCCCGCCGCAGCGTCTTGCCGGATTCCGCATCAAACAGATGAAGCTTGCCCGGCCGGGCGGCTATCGTCACGACCTGTCCGGGCTCGAAATCGTGACGTTCGGACAGCACCGCGACAAGTTCGCCGGAGCCGTAGCGCAGGAAGACCATCGTCTCATGGCCGGTGGGTTCGGTGACGTTGACGGTCGTTTCCAGGCCGCCCGGGCTAAGGGACAGATGTTCGGGCCGCACGCCGAGCAGCACGGCCTGTCCATCGGATGCCTCCGGCGTGAAACCGAGCGAAATCTCGTCGCCGGTCCCGGTGACGAACACCGCACCTTCGGCCTTGTAGCGGCCTTTCAGCAGATTCATCGACGGCGAGCCGATGAAGGTCGCGACGAACGTATTGCGCGGACGATCGTAGAGTTCCAGGGGTGTTCCGGTCTGCTCGATCTTGCCGCCCTGCATGACCACGATCTTGTCGGCCATGGTCATCGCTTCGACCTGGTCATGGGTGACATAGATCGTCGTGGTTTTCAGCCGTTGGTGGAGCTCCTTGATCTCCTTACGCATCTGCACGCGCAGCTTGGCATCGAGGTTCGACAGCGGCTCGTCGAACAGAAAGACCTGCGGCGACCTGACGATGGCGCGTCCCATCGCAACGCGCTGCCGCTGGCCGCCGGAAAGCTGGCGCGGATAGCGGTCAAGATAGGGCACAAGGTCGAGGGTTTCGGCCGCCGCCTGCAGTCGTTGCTTGATGACGTCGGCCGGCTGCTTCTGCAGGCGCAGCGCAAAGACCATGTTTTCGGCAACCGTCTTGTGCGGATAAAGCGCGTAGCTCTGGAAGACCATCGCAATGTCGCGGTCCTTCGGCGGCAGATTGTTGACGACCTTTCCGCCGATCGAGATGGTGCCGCCGGTGATGCTTTCGAGCCCGGCGACCATGCGCAGCAAGGTCGACTTGCCGCAGCCGGACGGGCCGACCAGCACCACAAACTCACCGTCGCGAATTTCGATATCAACGCCGTGCAGAATATTTAAGGCGCCATAGGCCTTGCGCGCCTCCGAAATATTGACCTCAGCCATATGCCTCCCAATCGCTTTCCGGCCACCCCAGGGGTGGTCCCAAGGGATATGCGTCGCTTGACAATATCCACGGCATCGCGCTCGAGGCAATCGTTGCCCGAGAGACCGTGAGACCTCCTCCATGAAACGTTTCATTTCTTATTGACTTTTGCCGCTTGCCGTCTAATGCTCGATGGTGAGACCGAGAGGAGCGGTTTCAAGCAAGAATTATGAAACGTTTCATTTTCTTGTTTACCAGATAGTTCTGCACGAGACCAGTCCCAAAAATCGGACCGGAACCAGTTCGGCAAGACCGGCTGGCGGCAGCCCAACGAAGCGTGGAGGAGGAAGACATGAAAGTCGAAATATACGATGCACTGATGCGCCGTCAGGCAAGCCGCCGCGACGTTTTGCGCGGAACGGCGAGTGCAGCAGCACTGCTCGGCCTGTCCGGCGCAGTCGGCGGAATTCCGGGCAAGGCGTTCGCTGCCGATGATCTGCGCGCCCAGATCCTGCAGATACCGGGGGTCGGCAAGGGCTCGCCGACGGATGCGGACTGGCAGAAGGTCGGCGAACTCTGCCTCGGCCCAACCAAGGCCAACGTCAAGCAGGGCGAGTTGGCCGGTGTCGAGCTGACCTTCATGGGGCTCAATAACCAGAATCTGCACAACTTCCTGTTCCGCGGCTTCCTGAAGCCCTGGGAAGCTTATACCGGCGCCAAGATCAACTGGATCGACCTTGCGCAAGCCGACTACAATGCCCGCCTTCAGCAGTCGATTGCGACCGGCACGGTTGATTTCGACATTCTCGAAATGGGCGCCCCCTTCGAAGGCGACACAGCCGGACGGGGGCTTCTGGACGAGATGCCCGACTGGGCTGCAAAGCAGATCGAAGCCGACGACCTGGTGAGCTACCTGAAACCCCCGGTCGGCACCTGGGACGGCAAGACCTATCGCGTGACGATCGACGGCGACTGCCACACCTTCGCCTATCGCAAGGATTACTTCGGCGAAGGCTCGATCAGCGGCATGGCCGAGCCGCCGAAGACCTGGCAGGAGGTCAACGCGGCGTCCAAGGCGCTGATCGGCAAAACCGATCCGCTGACCGGCCAGCCGGCCTACGGCTATCTCGATCCGCTGAAGGGCTGGGGTGGTTTCGGCTTCTATTTCATCGAAAACCGTGCGACCGCCTATGCCAAGTATCCCGGCGACCCGGCCTGGCTGTTCGATCCTGACAATATGAAGCCGCTGGTCAATAACCCGGCATGGGTTCAGGCGATCCAGGACGTGCTGGATCTGATCGCAGCCAAGGCCTATCCAGCCGATCAGATCAATGCCGACCCCGGCACCACGGCCTTTTCGCAGTTCCTGGCCGGCACCGGTGCAATGCTGATGTGGTGGGGCGACGTCGGCTCTGGCGCGCGCACCTCGGACACCTCGGTCGTCGGCGACGTCGTCGGCTTCGGCATCAACCGCGGCTCCAACCGGGTCTACAACCGCAAGACCGGTCAATGGGAAGACAAGTATAACGAAGCGCCCAACATGGCCTATCTCGGCTGGGGCATCTACGTCACCAAGCGGGTCTCCAGCGACGAGAAGAAGCGCAAGGCGGCCTGGTCTGCCGCCGCCCATCTCGGCGGCAAGGATCTGTCGCTGTGGACGTCGGCCTATCCCTCCGGCTTCCAGCCCTACCGTCAGTCGAACTTCAATTACGACGAATGGGAAAAGGCAGGTTACGACCGCGCCTATATCGAGGACTATCTCGGTTCGAACGCCGACAGCTATAACCATCCGAACGCTGCGATCGAACCGCGCATTCCGGGCATCTTTCAATATTATTCCGTCGCCGAGGACGAATTGGCGAAGGGCTTTGCCGGACAGTACAAGTCGGCGCAGGAGACCGCGGATGCAATTGCCGCGGCCTGGGAAAAGATCACCGACCAGATCGGCCGCGACGGCCAGCTGAAACTCTATCGGGCGAGCCTCGGGCTCTGATCCACAGACCAAACGCGCCGGCGGATCGAAAGCGATTCCGCCGGCGCCTTTTCTATCCGGGCGAGGAATATCATGTCGACAGTCGAAGGCGACCTGCTGCACACGGTCGAAGCCGGCTCCATTTCCGCGAGCCGCCGTTTCTGGGGCCGCGCGGCTCTGTGGCTGAGCGCCGCATGGTTCATTGCATCCTTTGTCTTGCAGGGGGTCCATGAGCTGGGTTGGACCGAATGGGGCTTTACCAACTGGCGACCCGTCCTCTATGCATATTTCCTTTGGGCCGCGGTTCTTTGCGTCACGCGCGTCGTCATCTACGGCGAGGCCGGCAAGAAGGCGCTGTTTGTTCTGCCGGCCGCGCTTTTCGTCGTGTCGATGGTGGTGTTTCCACTGCTCTTTGCGCTCTGGATCGGCTTTTCCGATTGGAACCTCGCCTCTTCTGCCGGGCGGCGCTTCAACGGGCTCGACAATGTGCGACGGATGATCGCCGACCCGTTCTACGCCAACGCCTTGCTCAACATGATCCTTTATTCCCTGGCGATCGTTGTGGAATATGCGATCGCATTCGGCCTGGCGCTGCTCCTCAACCAGGAAATCATTGCCCGGAAATTCTGGCGGGTCACCTTCCTCGTCCCCTTGATGCTGTCGCCGGTCGCGGTGAGCTGGATGGTCGGCAAATCGATGCTGGAGACGCGTTTCGGCCCGATCGCGCGCATGGCCCGTTGGCTCGGCTGGGAAAATCCGTCCTTCTTCGGCGATCCGCTGACGGCCCGGCTTTCGATCATGATCATGGATGCCTGGACCTTCATTCCCTTCATGATGATCATGCTTCTTGCCGGATTGCAGGCCCTGTCACGGGAGGTGCTGGAGGCGGCCGAAGTCGATGGCGCCACCAAATGGCAACGCTTCTGGCAGGTCATTTTCCCGCTGATGCTGCCGGTGTCGGTCACGGCGGTGATGATCCGCATCATCTTCAAGCTCAAGCTCGCCGACATCATCATCACGGTGACATCGGGCGGCCCGGGCGGCGCGACCGATTCCGTTACCAGTTTCATCTATCGCGAATACCGCGACCGTTCGAATGTCGGTTACGGGACGCTGCTCGCGCTCGTGTATCTTGTGATCATCGTTGTTGGCATGACAGGGCTGATGAAGATTTCCGACCGTATCGTGAAGCGGATGACAGGAAGGCTCTGATGGTTCGCATCGATTTCGAAAAATACGGGCGGGGCCAGCGCATTCGGTGGTGGGCGATGCGTTTTGCCGTCTACGGCCTGCTCGTCGTCTGGGCATGTGTCTGCATCTTCCCGCTGTTCTGGACGGTTTCAACCTCGTTCAAGACGGCGGCGGATGTCATGCGCGGCAATCTGATCCCTTGGTTCAATTTTACCCCCAGCTGGCTCGGCTGGCGCTCGCTCGGGCTCTCCCCCGATACGATCTCGCAGATATCCACGGTGCGCGACGAATTCATGCGCCGGCTCTGGAACAGCGTCATCATCTCGGTCACGGCATCCGCTCTTGCGGTCGTGCTCGGATCGCTGGCCGCTTATGGGCTCAGCCGCTTTTCCTACAAGTTCGGCCATATGCGCAATTCCGACATCTCCTTTTTCTTCCTGTCGCAGCTCATCATGCCGCCGGTCGTCCTAGCGCTGCCGTTCCTGGTTCTCTACAAGGAACTGGCGCTGCTCGACACCTATGCCGGCATGATCGCCGTCTATACGCTGATGGTCCTGCCGATCGTCGTCTGGATCATGCGCGACCAGTTCGCCACCATACCTGTAGAGCTCGAGGAGGCAGCCCTGGTCGATGGTCTGTCGGTCTGGGGCGCGTTTGCCCGGATCATCGTGCCACTGGTTCTGCCGGGCATGGTGGCCGCGTTCCTCCTGGCGCTGATCCTGTGCTGGAATGAATATTTCTTCGCCGCGCTGCTGACCTCCACCAACACCAACACGTTGCCGGTGATGATCGCTAGCCAGACAGGAAGCCAGGGCATCAACTGGTGGTCGATGGCTGCGCTATCCACCGCCGGCATCCTGCCGCTGGTCGTCGTCGGCGTCGTGCTGGAAAAGCATATCATCGCCGGGATGACCGCGGGCGCCGTAAAATAGCTGCGGGATGTTGGAAATGGCGAAGATGCCGACAGTCAAGGACGTTGCCGAACATGCGGGCGTATCCGTGGGCACGGTTTCGCGCGTGTTGTCGGGCGAAACCGCGGTCAAGCCGGCGCTGCGCGAAAAGGTCAACGACGCCATTTCGGCGCTTGGTTACCGGCCGAACGTCACCGCAAGGGCGCTGCGCACCAGCAGAACCGACGTCATCGGCCTCGTCGTTCCCGACATCACCAATCCCTTCTTTGCGCAGCTTGCGGCAAGCATCGAACGTGCGGCGCTCGAATGCGGGCACAGCCTGATGCTGGCAAGCTCGCATAACGACAGCGAGGCGGAACAGAGTCACGTTTCGGCCTTTCTCGACCGGTCGGTGCGCGGCATCATCGTCGTGGCTTCCAGCGACGGTTCGGGCCTGGATCTGCCGGCTTCGGTCCCCGTCATATCGCTCGACCGGCGCTTCGGCACCTTTCCCCTGGTGTCGACCAACCACGCGCAGGCCGCTACGCTGATTGCCGATCATCTCTATGGGCTGGGGCACCGGCGCATTGCCTATATTGCCGGGCCGACCGACACTGAAGCAGGGCGCATACGCAAGGACGCATTCGTCAGCCGTATGGACGGGTTCGGCAAGAGCGGCGAGCCGGTTGACCTGGAAATCGTCTACGGCAGGTTCGACTACGAGTCCGGCGAACGGATTGCCCGTGAGCTTCTTTCCCGCCCGCCTCAGGGCCGGCCGACGGCAATCGCCGCCGCCAGCGACCAGCAGGCTATCGGCGCATTACGCGCGGCCCGCGACCTCAAGATCGACGTGCCGCGGAAACTTTCGGTCACGGGTTTCGATGACATTTCACTTGCCAATCTCGTGGTGCCGCGGCTGACGACCATACGCCAGCCCGCCGATATGCTGGCGCGCCGAGCGGTCAGCCTTCTCCTTGAGGAGCCGCCAGGCACGGCAGACGAAATGGTCGACGGATCGCTGATCGTGCGCGGCTCGAGCGGCCCATGTCCGCACTTCAAGGCGGACATCACCGGGCATACAAATTGAAGCACGGCCGGTGTTTCGGCCACAAAAAAGGATGGGAGATCAATGCTCAAGGGAATCAGGGCCGAACTCAACGGCGACATTCTTCAAGCACTTTGCAACATGGGACATGGTGATTATCTCGTCATCTCCGACATGAATTTTCCATCGGATTCGATAGCCCGCCAGACGCGTCTGGGAAAATTGCTGACCATGGAAAACATTCCCGCGCCGCAGGCGATCGACGCGATACTTTCGGTCTTGCCGCTGGACACACCGATCCAGCCGTCGGTGGGCCGCATGGAAGTGATCGGCAAGCCCGATGAAATTCCGCCGATTCAGCAGGAGGTCCAGACGATCGTCGATCGCGCCGAGGGCAAGCCATCGCCGATGTATCCCGTCGAACGCATGGCCTTCTACGACATCGCCAAAAAGGCCTATTGCGTGATCGCAACGGGGGAACTGCGGTTCTATGGGTGCTTCCTTCTGACCAAGGGCGTCATTCCGGCGGAGGAGGCTCGCAGATGAGCGAGAAGAGCGGAATCGTCATTCTGGGCATTTTTGCCGCCGACACCGCCTATAAGGCAAAGCGCCTGCCCCATATTGCCGAGACGCTGATGGGCTCCGGTTTCACGCTCGGGCCGGGAGGCAAGGGCTCCAACCAGGCAATTGCCGCGGCAAAGGCCGGCGGCAAGGTGACCTTCATTTCACGGGTCGGCAACGACCCCTTCGGCGACATGGCCCTTGCCGCCTATGCCAAGGCGGGCGTCAAAGCCAATGTCATGAGGATGGAAGGTGTCTCGAGTGGCGCCGCCTTCATCTTCGTCGACGAAGGGAGCGGCGACAATGCCATCATCGTCGCACCGGGCGCCGCTGGCCTCATCGGCATCGAGGATGTCGATGCGAACCGGGCCGAGATCGAAAGCGCCGCCATCTTCATGACCCAGCTCGAACAACCGCTCGAGGCGGCCATGCACGGACTGTCGATGGCGAAAAGGGCAGGGGCCACGACCATCTTCAACCCGGCGCCCGCACGGACGATACCCGACAGCATTTACGGCTTGTGTGACTTCATCGTCCCCAACGAAGTTGAAGCAGCCGAACTGGTAGGCCACTCGATCGAAACCGACGAGCAGGCACGTGCAGCGGCTAGCACATTGGTTGATCGAGGCGCACGAGCAGCGATCATCACCCTCGGCGCACGTGGGGCCTACTACTACACCGCCGGGCAGAGCGAATTCGTCCCCGCACTTCAGGCAGCCAATGTCGTTGACACGACCGGGGCGGGGGACGCTTTTCTTGGCGGCTTCGCGACGGCAATTTCCGAAGGACAAGCGCCGGTCGAAGCCGTCCGTTTCGGCTGCGCGACCGCGGCAATCGCGGTCACACGGCCCGGCACGGCACCCGCAATGCCGTCACGCTCCGAGATCGACGCCCTGCTGCGGTCCGCATGATTCCGAGCGCAGGCCGGTGCCGGCGAAAATGATTTGCCCCTCTCCTGGTCGTCTCAAGGTTAATTGAGACCACCCGGACCTTGATCAAGACGATACGAGAATGCCGATGCCGCCGCAAAACACCACTCGAAGTTGGACGCTCACGGCGTCTGGGCGCCGGTCGCGGTGACATATACCGAATAGATGGAACGTGTGGCGGCAATGAACAGCCGGTTGCGTCTGGGTCCCCCGAAGGTGAGGTTCGCGACCGTCTGTGGCACGCGGATCTTGCCGATCAGCTTCCCCGTCGGATCGAAGCAATGCACGCCATCACCGGCACTGGACCAGAGATTCCCATTCACGTCGGTTCGGATGCCATCAGGAATGCCGTTGTCGATGTGGCAAAAGACGCGGCTGTTCGCCAGCTTGCTGCCGTCCACCACGTCGAAGGCGCGGATGTGGCGCGGCAGGCTATGATCGTGGCTGGCTGCCGAGTCCGCGACGTAGAGGATCTTTTCGTCGGGCGAGAAGGCGAGGCCATTTGGCTGAGTGAAATCCTTAACGAGGGCAGAAAGTTCGCCGGTTGCCGGATCGAGCCGATAAACGTTGCGGGTCGCCTGCTCTGGTTCGGCCTGATAGCCTTCATAATTCGACATGATGCCGTAGGTCGGGTCGGTGAACCAGATCGTGCCGTCCGACTTCACCACGACATCGTTCGGTGAATTGAGCGGCGCACCTTCGAAACGGTCGGCAAGCACGGTGATCGAGCCGTCAATCTCGGTGCGCGTTACCCGGCGCCCGCCATGTTCGCAGGAGATCAACCGCCCCTGCCGGTCGCGCGTGTGGCCGTTGGTGAAGTTGGAGGGTTGCCGGAAGACGGAGACGCCGCCTTCAGGCGTCCATCGCAGCATGCGCTGGTTGGGAATGTCGCTCCATAGAAGCTGGTTGCCATCGTTGAACCAAACGGGACCCTCCGCCCAGCGGCAGCCGGAATAAAGTTCCTCGAGGCCGGCGCTCGTCACGATCAGCTGCCGGAAGCGCGGGTCGTGGATTTCGTAGATGCTGGTCTCGGCCATGGCGGTCTTCCCGTTTATCGCATGCCGGCCCGGCGGCCGCCGGCAAGCATGATGACGCTGATGATGATTAGGCCGGTCATGATGAGGCGGATGCCTGCGCCGAGCCCGTAGGTGTTGAGCATGGAAACAACAAGGAACATGAAGAGCGATGCGCCCCAGATGCCCGGTACGTTTGAATCGCCGCCGGCGACCGCCGTGCCGCCGATCACGACGACGGCAATCGAGGTCAGCAGATATTCCGAGCCCATGTTGAGCGCCGCGCCGCCGGAGAAGCAGGCGAGCAGGTAGCCCGCGACGGAAGCGAGCACGGCGCAGAACAGGTAGGTGACGAAGCGCGTGCCGTCGACCGGAATGCCGGCCATCCGCGCAGCCGGCATGCTCTGGCCGATTGCCGAGATCCAGCGACCGTAGATCGTCTTCTCAAGCAGGAACCAGGCGATCAGCGAGATGAGCAGAGCGACAATCGCTACGTTCGGGATGCCGAGTGTGTTCGAGGTGGTGAATTCCGCAAGCAAGCTCGGGGGTTTGATGCGCAGTCCGCGGTTCGTCCAGATCGCCGCGGACTGCACGATGAAGCTCATCGACAGCGTGGCGATGATCGGCGGAATTCTCAGCGCCTTGATGAGCACATAGTTGCCGATGCCAACGGCAAGGCCGATGACGATGGCAATGAGCAGCCCCGGCAGGATCATTCCGTTTTCGACATTCATCAGTTTCAGCGCCACGGTACCAGCAAGCGTCATGGTGGCGGGAACCGAGAGATCGATATTGCCTGGGCCGAGCGTGATGACGAACATCTGGCCGATGCCGACGATGACCGAAAAGGCGGCGAAGGTGAGGGCGGCCTGCGACAGGCCGAGCGTGCTGGCGCCGAAGGTGACCATGATCGTCAGGAACCAGACGACGAAGGCGGCCAGCCATGACCAGATCCAGGGTTTGCCCATAAGGTTGAGGCGAGACGTCATCGGCGTTTCTCCCGCTTCTCCAGGCGGTTCAGCATCAGGCGTAGCGCCAGCACGATGATCAGGATCGCGCCCTGAGCGCCGATCTGCCAGTCGGGCGAGATACGCAGGAAGGACAGGAAAGAGCCGGCCAGCGTCAGTGTCAGGGCGCCGATGACGGCGCCGATCGGAGAGACGCGGCCGCCGATGAACTCGCCGCCGCCGAGGATGACGCCGGCGATCGACAGAAGCGTGTAGCGCAGCGCGATGTTGGCGTCGGCAGAGGTTGTGAGACCGACGAGGGCGATACCAGCAAGCACGGCGAAGACTCCGGCGAGCCCATAGGCTGCGGCGCGGGCTGCGACAATCGACCAGCCCGCGCGTTCGACCGAGCGCTGGTTGCCGCCGATGCCGCGGATCAGCACACCGAGCGAGGAGCGCGTGACGAGAACGTGGGCGACGGCGGCAATGACGATGCTCGCAACGATCGCCATCGGCGCCAGCGGCGGCTTGACGGTCATCATCCAGCGCACCCAGTCCGGCGCCTGACCGCCCGGCGCCGGCAGCAGCATTACGGCAAGGCCACCCCAGACGAAGCTCATACCGAGTGTCACGACGATGGATGGCAGATTGCGCAGATGGATGACGACGCCGAGCGCCGCATAGGCCGCAATCGCGCCGGCGAGGATCAGGATTCCGATGACAGGGGTATCGCGCAGAAAAGTGGCGCTGACACAGGCGACGAAGCTGACAAAGGTACCCATCGACAAATCGAGATCGTTGACGGCCATGACAAGCATCTGGGCGATCGTTGCAAGCGCGATCGGCACAGCCAGATTGAACAGCAGGTTGAGCCCGACATAGCTCATGGCGCGCGGCTGCAGCCAGAAGACGGAAGCGAGCAGCAGGGTCAGCGACAGGGCGGGAATGGCAAGACGCATCGCGTCCGAGGAGAGCCGGAACGTCATGCGGCGACCCCTTCGAAGGAGGCAGCAATGATGTTCTTCTCGCTGACGGTATCGCCGGCGAGTTCCGCGGTAATGCGGCCTTCGCGGAAGACGTAGACGCGGTCGCAAAGGCGGACCTCGTCAATCTCGGTCGAATACCAGATGAAAGTGCGCCCGCGCGATGCTTCCTCGCGGATGATAGCATAGACTTCCTGCTTGGTTCCGACGTCGACGCCGCGCATAGGGTCATCCATCAAGACGACCGGCGCACGTGTCGAAAGCGCGCGCGCAAACAGCACCTTCTGCTGGTTGCCGCCGGAAAGCGACAGGATAGGGTTCGCCATGTCGGGTGTGCGGATTTCGATCCTGCGCTTCCAGTCGGCGCCCTTCGTCTGCTCTGCGTCCGCGAGGATGACCCCCCGTCGGGACAGATCGCCGAGCGAGGCGATCGAAAAATTGCGCACGATGCTCCACAGTTCGAAAATGCCGTTGAGTCGGCGGTCGCCGGCGACGAAGGTGACGAGTGAATCGCGTTCGGGCAGCCAGTTGCCGGCCTGGGCGGCATGCAAGGCGAGGAGAAGTTCGGTCTGCCCGTGGCCGGCCAGCCCCGCCAGTCCGATGATTTCGCCCTTGCGGGCTGCGAAAGGCCGGCCCGCCGTCTGATGCGACAGAATGAAAGGAGCGTCGGACTGTAAGCGCGCCGGGCGATCACCGGTGTCTTCCCTCGCAACGGTGCCCATGGCCTCCACAAGGCCATGATGGTCAAATTCGCGCGCCGAACGTTCGGCAACGACGCGGCCGTCCTTCATGACAATGATGCGGTCGGCCGTTTCGAGGATCTCGTGCAAAATATGCGAGATGAAGATGACGGAGCCGCCGGCGGCGACGAAGCGGCGGACATGATCCAGCATCTGGCGGGCGAGGCTTGCGTCGAGCGACGAGGTCGGTTCATCGAGGATCACCAGCCGCGGCGCAATACCGGCATCGGAAAAGGCCATTGATATCTCGACCATCTGCCGTTCGGCGATCGAAAGGTCGCCGACGGCGCGGCCGCTGTCGATGCCGTGGCCGGGAAAGACGGCGTCGAGGCTTTTCTCGATGATCCTTGCTGCCCGCCTGCGCCAGCCGAAACCGCCGAGATGGCGGTGCATGATGCGCGTATTTTCCGCGATCGAGAGGTTGGGACAGAGGGACAGTTCCTGGAATACGCAGCGCACGCCGCGAGCGCGCGCGGCGTTGATGCCGTAACGCTCCAGGCGCGCGCCATCGCTTGCCACGCTTCCCTCATGCGGCGTCAGCCCGCCATTGATGACGCTGACGATCGTCGATTTGCCGGCGCCGTTGTGTCCGACGAGACCGACGCATTCGCCCGGCATGACGCGGAGCGTGACGCCGTCGAGTGCCCTGACGGCGCCGAAGCTCACCTTGGCGTCATCGACGGCGATCACCGCCTTCAAAACGTCATCCATGCTTGCCCGCCACAGCTGATCCAAAGAATGCCGCGCAGCCATTTGCGACCGCGCGGCAATCGCCGGGAGATTACTTTGCCGACTCGATGACCTTGATCGCGTCCGCCTGCGTGTACTCGACATTGGCGACGCCGCCGGCCTGGGTATTGGCAAGGTTGGTTTCGAGATTGTCCTGGTCAATCCGCAGGAAGGGCACGACAAGATCCTTCTTGACCTGCTTGCCGTCGAGGATCTGCTGGGCCACCCAGAAAGCGAGCGTCGAGACGCCGGGCGCGATCGACACGGACATTGTCTCGTAGCCTTTGGCGTCCTTCTGCTCCTTCCACCACTTCAATTCATCTTCGCGGTTACCCATGATGATAATCGGCATCTTCCTGTCCGTCGCGGCGATCGCCTGTGCGGCGCCATAGCCGTCGCCACCCTGCGTCACCACGCCGGCGATCTCAGGCAGGCTTGGCAGGATGCCCGCAACGGCCTTCTGCGCCACGTCCTGCGCCCAATCGCCATGCACGGAGCCGACAATCTTGAACTGCGGGAACTGCTTGACGCCCTCGTGGATGCCGGCCGAGATCTCGTCATCGACGAAGACGCCGGCAAGGCCGCGGATCTCGAGCAGATTGCCGCCTTGCGGAAGTTTCTTCGACAGATACTCCACTTCGCTGCGGCCCATTTCCTTGAAATTGACGGCGATGCGCCAGGCGCAGGGTTCGGTGACGATGCCGTCGAAGGAAACGACGGTGATGCCGGCATCGCAGGCTTCCTTGACCGCGCCGTTCAGCGCCGTCGGCGAGGCGGCGTTCAGGACAATCGCATCATAGCCCTGCAGGATCATGTTCTGGATCTGCGCCGCCTGTTCCGTCGCCTGGTTTTCGGCGGTGGTGAAGGGGTCAGCTGCGGCGACGACGCCGGCCTTGACGGCTTCGCCTGTCACTTTGCCCCAGCTCGTCAGCATGGCTTGGCGCCACGAGTTGCCGGCATAGTTGTTGGAAAGGGCGATCTTCTTGCCGGATGTGTCGGCAAAGGCAGAAACGGGCATCGCGGCGCAAGCAAGAGCGGCCGATGCCAGAAGCATCTTACGAATTGTCATGTCTTCCTCCCTCATGATCGCGCCGGTCGGCCGATCGCTTCACTGCTGCCGGCTTAAGCGGGCTTAAGTGAAAATTGTTCTTGCACTGAGCTTCCTCCTCTCAGTAAGGGCAGGATGCGGGAGATTGGCCAGTCTGTACAGGGGCAAGGCGGCAAGTCGTTTGCGGGTTTTGCGCAATAAGCTGCGGGTTTACGCAAGACGGCGGCCCATCCGCGGGCGCTTACTGGGAAACGTTCACGGCGGGTTGAGGAGCCTGTCATGACGGGGAGGAACTGACAATGCTGCAACCAGCACCAGCAGCCCTGTTCGACCATTATCTCGGCATTTCCCGGCTGCTCGCCGGCCAGCTCGATTTCCGTTCGGCGATCCGCTCCGTCGCGGCCGAGGTCGCCCACATCATCCCGCACGACCATCTCGACGTCTGCGTGTTGCTTGAGGGCGGCAACTACCACACGGCCTACGAGACCGGCATCGAGACCGCCTGGGGCGAGATCGCCGGCGCGCCGGTGGTCAACAGTCCCATTCGTTCGCTGCTTTGGGGCGAGGTCGACTTTCTGCTTGCCGACGATGCCATGACGGATCCGCGCTTCCATTTCGAGGGCGCTTTCAAGCGGCCGATCGTCGAACAGTCGCTGAGAAGCCGCCTGCATGTCCCGATGAAGGTGCAGGGCACGATCATCGCAGCGCTTTCCTGTTCGTCTCACAAAGCGGGCGTCTATACGATGGAGGATATCGAGCGCGCCCGCATCATCGCAGATCTGCTGACGCCCTATTTCTTCGCGCTGCAGGCGGCCGAGCAAGCGCAACGCTCTGCGATCGTGGAGGCGGAGGCCCGCGCCCGTGAGGAGGGGTTGCGTCAAGGCGCCCTGAAACTGACGGAAGCGCTGGAGCAGGAGCGTCAACGGATCGGCATGGACCTTCACGACCAGACGCTTGCCGACCTGACGCGGCTGGCGCGCCGGATCGATCGGCTGTCGCGCAACGGCGAGGTGACGGCCGAGGTACTGGAGCCCGTTTCACGATCTTTGCAGCATTGCATGCAGGATCTGCGGCAGATCATCGAGCAGGCAAAACCATCCGTTCTCCAGCTCTTCGGCCTCGCCCAGGCAATCGAGCATCATCTCGACCGATCGACGCGCGATGCCGGATCGGCGATCGAATGGGGTCTGGTCGATGAAACGAATGGCGCGCTGGAGCAGCTGGAACCGACCGTCAGCGTCGCCATGTTCCGGATCGCCCAGGAGGCGATCAACAATGCCGTTCGCCATGCCGCGCCCCTGGCAATCATGGTGCGGCTCGAGGCCGACAAGGAACAATTGTCGATCGAAATTTCCGACGATGGAACCGGGCTCTCCAAGGTCCGAGGACGGATCGGCGGCGGCATCGACAATATGAAGACCCGCGCGCGGCTGATCTCAGCACGTTTCACGACGGGACCTGGCCATAACAACCGGGGAACCGCGGTCCGCGTCGTACTGCCGCTAGGGCCCGGTCCAGCGCCGAATGGGCCGGCGGGCGAATAAAACTGAGGAGCAAAGCGAAATGAAGGTTCTGATCGTCGAGGACGACCCATTGCACCGGTCCTACCTGCACGAGGCGGTCAATGCGGCCCTGCCGGAATGCGATACCGTGATCGAGGCGGAGAATGGAACCGCCGGCGAAAAGCTCGCTCGCGACCACAAGTCGGCGCATATCGTCATGGATCTGCAGATGGCCAATAGAAACGGCATAGAAGCGGCGCGTACGATCTGGAAGGAGCGGCCGGAGACACGCATCCTGTTCTGGTCGAATTATTCGGACGAAGCCTATGTGCGCGGCGTCTCGCGCATCGTGCCGGATGGCGCTGCCTATGGCTACGTGCTGAAATCCGCTTCCGACGAACGGCTGAAGCTTGCGCTGCGTTCGATTTTCATCGAGAGCCAGTGCGTCATCGATCGTGAGGTGCGGGGCCTGCAGCAGAAAAGTCTCGGCCAGACGAACGGCTTCACCGATTCCGAATACGAGATCCTCGTCGACATCGCGCTCGGCCTCACCGACCGCGCCATCGCCAAACGCCGCGGCCTGTCGCTGCGCAGCGTCCAGAACCGCCTGCAGCAGCTTTATGACAAGCTCGATGTCTATCAGACCGCCGGCGATGACCACGAGGACGGCCGCTTCAACCTGCGTGCCCGCGCCGTCACCGTCGCACTTTTGCGCAAACTGCTGAATTACAGCGCGCTGGAACGGGCCGAGGCAGAGCTGCAGGAGTGGCTTGACGGAAATTAGCCGAAGCGGGGCTCCGGGTTTGAATGCGGCGCCTGCTCGGGAGTTCAGCGGCCGTTTTCTTTTCTCCAGGCCTGGTATTTCTGCTGATGTTCTTCCTTGGTACAGGGGTAGAGGCCGATGATTGCTTCGCCGGCCTTGACCTGCTCAAGGACGAAGTCCTCGTAGCTTTCCATATTCGTGCATTCATCCGCGAGTTCATCGGCCAGATGGGCAGGGATGACCATGACGCCGTCCCGGTCGCCGACCAGGACATCACCGGGAAACACGGCGACATCGCCGCAGGAAATCGGGACGTTGATGTCCAGCGCTTCGTGCAAAGTCAAATTGGTTGGCGCCGACGGCTTGGCGTAATAGGCCGGCATGTCAAGCGCGCCGATCCCCTCGGCATCACGAAAACCGCCGTCGGAGACGACGCCCGCCGCGCCACGGAGCGCCAGCCGGGTGATCAGGATGGAACCCGCCGTCGCAGCCCTTGCGTCCTTGCGCGCGTCCATCACCAGCACCTGCCCAGGAGGGCATGTCTCCATTGCGACTCTCTGCGGGTGATTTGGGTTCTGGAAAACCGTGATCGGATTGCGATCTTCACGGGCGGGAATATAGCGCAGCGTGAATGCCTGTCCGACCATCGCCTCGGCCTTGGGCGCCACCGGCACGACCCCCTGGATGAACTGGTTTCGAAGGCCGCGCTTGAAGAGGGCGGTGGCGATCGATGCGGTGGAGATCTTCTTGAACTTCGCGCGTGTCGCCTCGCTCAGCACGTAATCGGTCATTCTCATTCCTCCCTCAATAAATATCCGGTTCGCCGGCGCTTTGGCCGAAACCCGTTTCTAGAAAATCGAAGTCACAGCCCTGGTCGGCCTGCGTCACATGGCGGGAGAACATCCAGCCATAACCCCGCTGGAAATGCGGCTCCGGCGCCTTCCATGCATCTCGACGGCTGACGAGTTCTGCCTCGTCGACCAGCATGTCGAGCCGGCGGTTGGGCAGATCGAGGCGGACGATGTCACCGGTTCTCAGCAATGCCAGCGGACCGCCGATATAGCTCTCCGGCGACACGTGCAGAATGCAGGCGCCGTAGGAAGTGCCGGACATGCGGGCGTCCGAAATGCGCAGCATGTCGCGATGCCCCTGTTTGATCAGCGCCTTTGGGATCGGCAGCATGCCCCACTCGGGAAACCCCGGTCCACCTAGCGGCCCGGCGTTGCGCAGCACGAGGACGTGGTCGGGCGTGACGTCGAGATTTTCGTCATCGATCGCCTTCTTCATTTCCGGATAGCTGTCGAAGACCAACGCCGGCCCCTGATGCACATGATATTTCCGGTCACAGGCCGCCGGCTTCATCACGGCGCCGTTGGGGCAGAGATTGCCGCGCAACACGGCAAGCGATCCCTCGTGATAGACCGGATTAGAAAGCGGCCGGATGACATCGTCGTTATAGACCTCGGCACCGATCAGGTTTTCGCCCATGGTCTTTCCGGTGACGGTCAGGGCCGTCAGGTCGAGCCGGTCCTCGAGCTGTTTCATCAGCGCCCGCAACCCGCCCGCATAGAAGAAATCCTCCATCAGATAGTCCTTCCCCGAGGGGCGGACGTTTGCGATGAGCGGCGTCACCCGCCCCAGCAGGTCGAGATCGTCGAGCGTCAGGTTGATGCCGGCGCGTCTGGCCATCGCAATCAGATGGACGACGGCGTTGGTGGAACAGCCGGTGGCCATGGCGACGATCGCGGCGTTGCGGCATGCCGCTTCCGTGACGATCCGGTCGGGCGTCAGATCCTCCCAGACCATCTCGACGGCGCGGCGGCCGCAGGCGGCCGACATCCGCTGATGATTGGCGTCGACGGCCGGAATGGACGAGGCGCCCGGCAACGTCAGCCCCATCGCATCGGCAATCGCGGTCATAGTGCTGGCGGTGCCCATCGTCATACATGTGCCGGCTGAGCGGGCGATGCCGCCCTGAACGCCGAGCCACTCGGCATCGGTGATGTTGCCGGCGCGACGCTCGTCCCAATATTTCCAGGCATCCGAGCCGGAGCCGAGGATTTTGCCGGCGTAATTGCCGCGCAGCATCGGCCCGGCCGGCAGGTAGATCATCGGCACGCCGGCCGACAGCGCCCCCATGACGAGGCCGGGCGTGGTCTTGTCGCAGCCGCCCATCAGCACGACTCCGTCGAGCGGGTGCGAACGGATCGTCTCCTCCGTCTCCATCGCCAGCATGTTGCGGTAGAGCATGGAGGTGGGCTTCGTGAAACTTTCGTCGACCGACAGCGACGGCATTTCAACGGGGAAGCCGCCGGCCTGCGAGACGCCGCGCTTCACATCCTGCACACGCTCCTTGAAGTGGGAGTGGCAGGTATTGAGCTCGGACCACGTGTTGAGGATGCCGATGATCGGCTTGTCGCGAAAATCCTCCTCGGCGTAGCCGAGCTGCATCATGCGCGAGCGATGGCCGAAACTGCGCAGGTCATCCGGCGCGAACCATCGCGCGCTTCGCAGCATGTCCGGCGTTTTTCTGTATGTCATGAGGATACCTTCTCGGGATGGGAAAATCGCATTCGCGGCTATTCCTTCATTCCCCATTTCTGGATGGTGTGGCGCTCGATCGTCTGGAAGACGAGGTTTTCGACGATCAGGCCGATGATGATCACGGTCAAGAGGCCGGCGAAGACTGCCGGAATATCGAGAAGGTTGCGGTTCTCGAAGATGAACCAGCCAAGGCCTCCCTGGCCCGAGGAGACGCCGAAGACGAGCTCGGCGGCAATTAGCGTGCGCCAGGCGAAGGCCCAGCCGATCTTCAGGCCGGTGAGAATGGAAGGGAAGGCGGCCGGCACGAGGATCCGCAGCACATAGGAAATGCCCGTCAGTCCGTAGTTCGCGCCGACCATGCGCAAGGTGCGCGAGACCCCGAGGAAACCGGAATGGGTATTCAGCGCCACTGCCCAAAGGACCGAATGCACCAGCACGAAGACGAGGCTGGAGGCGCCAAGGCCGAACCAGATCAGCGCCAGCGGCAGAAGCGATATCGCCGGCAGCGGGTTGAACATCGCCGTCATCGTTTCGAGAAAATCTGTGCCGATGCGTGTGTTGATGGCGAGCACGGTCAGGAGTGCGGCGAGCACCGTGCCGAGCGCGTATCCCATGAATAGGATCTGCAGTGTCGTCCAGATGCGGGCCGGCAGCGTGCCGTCGGCGAAACGGTCAATCAGCGTGATGATCGTGTCGCTGAGCGTTGGGAACAGAAGGGGATTGTCGAGATAGGAGGCGTAGACCTGCCAGACGATCGCTAGCGTGACGATCAGCAATGTCTTGCGCAGTGCGCCGATGCCCCAGAGCGTTTCGAATGCACTCAGCCTCTGTTCGACCGGCTTGACGTTGTCGTAGGGCTTGGTGGCCTCGACATCGGGCGCAAGGATGATGTTTGCGGATAACATGGTTCTATTCCTTGTGGCCTGGTTCCGAGGAAAACAGCAGGTTATGGATGTCACGCTCAAGGACTGCGGCGCTGCCGTCTTCGTGGCTGATCTTGTCGACATCGACCACTTCCGCCTTGACCCTGCCCGGGTGCGGCGACAGGAGCAGGATCCGGTTCGAGATCTTGATCGCTTCGGCAATCGAATGCGTAACGAAGATGACCGTGAACCGGGTGTCTTCCCAAAGCTGGAGCAACTCGTCCTGCATCTGCCGGCGGGTGAGGGCATCGAGCGCTGCGAAAGGCTCGTCCATCAGGAGGATATCCGGCTGCATCGCCATGCCGCGAGCGATCGCGACGCGCTGCTTCATGCCGCCGGACAGCGTGTGGGGATAGCTGTCGACGGCGCGCGTCAGCTTCACTTTGTCGATATACTCACGCGCCAATGCTTCAGCTTCGCCCTTCGGCAGCTTGCGGGCGACGAGCAGCGGGAACATGACATTCTCAAGCACCGTCTTCCAGGGCATCAGCTGGTCGAACTCCTGGAAGACCATCATGCGGTCTGGCCCCGGGCACTTCACCTTGCGCCCGTTGATATGGATGGAGCCTGTCGACGGCGTCATGTAGCCGCCGACGGCTTTGAGAAGCGTTGACTTGCCGCAGCCGGACGGTCCGAGCAGCACGAACCTGTCGGATTGGCGGACGGAGAAACTGACGCCCTCGGTGGCGGTGACCAAGAGATTCGGGGTCTTGTAGCGCAGCGTCACATTGTCGACCTTGAGGAGGGGCTCTCTCTCGGCCGCCGGTGCGGTCTCGTTGTCTGTTCGGGCAGTGGCCTGAAGCATTGGAATTACTCCTTGAAGAGGGGAGCGGCGGCTCTGAAGCGCCGCTCCCAGGGCCGTCAATTGCCATTGAGATAGGCGGAATCGGACAGGTAATAGTCGGTCCAGGCCTTCGGCATGGTCTTGAGCGTGCCGATCTTGTGCAGGTGCTCGGCGAATTTCATCGTACCCTGCGGGTCGGTGCGCCATTCGTCCATGCCCGGCTCCTTCAACATGGCGAGCAGATCATCGAGGCTGGTCTTGTCGCCCGACACAGTCTTGTAGGCTTCAAGGGCTGCCTTGGGATCCTTCTTGATGAAAGCGACCGCTTCTTCCGTCGCTTCGCGCAACGCCTTGACGATCTTCGGGTTGGCATCGGCAAATGCAGTGGTGGTGAAGAAGGTCGCCTGCGTCAGCGCGCCTCCCAGGATTTCCTTGGAATCGGTCACCCGATGCACGCCTTGCTGCTTCAGCTCGATATATTGGAAAGGCGGCGCCGAGAAATGGTTCTTAACCTCGTGGTTCGGGTTGGCGATTGCCGCAACCGCGTCCGGATGCCCGAGCTGAACGGTGTTTGCATCGAATGTCTTGACCTTGTCCTCGCCGAACATCTTCGCCGCCGCCATCTGCAGCAGAATGGCCTGGGTGGACACGCCGACCGTCGGCACGGCGATCTTGTCGGACGGCGTGATGTCCTTCAGCGACTTGATGCGCGGATCATTGCTGACCATGATCACCGGCTGCGCGGAGCTGGTGATGATCCCCTTTACCTTTCCCCTGGTGCGGTCCCAGAGCAGAAGCAGGTTGCCGGTGCCTGTATTGACGACGTCGACGTTGCCGGCAAGCAAGGCATCCGTCTGAGCGCCGCCGCCGCTGAAGGTCCGCCACTCGACGGTCACATCAGCCACACCCTCGGCAGCCGCATGCTTTTCGATCAGCTTCTGCGTCTCCATGACGTGGCTGGCGAGATAGAGAATGCCCGGCTGGCGGGTAATCGAAATAGCGGTCTTCTCCTGCGACTGGCTAGCCGAGGCAAGGCCGAGCGTCACGGCCGCAGCCACAAGACAATGTTTTAGAATTTGCATCTGGTCCTCCAATAGGATGCGGGCATCAGCCCTCTGCCGCCCCTCCCGAGGCGATTTTGCCATTGAAGCACTAATGCATCAGTGCATCAACCCAAAAAATGTGTTTAAGTCGATTTGCACGACGCAGGGTGAGGGCAGGGACATGAGCGGAATGGTTCGGGAAAGCCAGTTGGATCGGTCACGACAGGTGGCACTGCAGATCCACGAGATATTGCGCGCAAGGATACTGACGGTGGAACTTGCACCGGGAACGGTATTGTCGCGCGCGTCCCTCCAGCTTGAATTCGGAGTCAGCCAGACGCCTGTGCGCGATGCCTTGATGCGGCTTCAGGAGGAGGGACTTGTCGAAGTCTATCCGCAATATGCGACTGTTGTCGCCAAGATCGACACCGATCATGCGCGACAGGCGCAGTTTCTGCGGCTGTCGATCGAACTTGAGGCGGTGCGGCGGCTGACCGAGGAGGCGCCGGTCGAGACGGCGGCGGAGTTGCGCGAGATTTTGGCGCGGCAAAAGGCGGTCGGGTCCCCCGAGACCTATGACATCTTCGACGACATCGACCGCGATTTTCACCGGAAGCTCTACGAGAGGGCGGGCATTTTGCAGCTCTGGGCGAATGTCCGGCGCCAGAGCGTGCATCTCGACCGGTTGCGGCGCCTCAACCTCCCGATGCCGGGCAAGATGCAAACGGTCCTCGCCGACCACGAATCAATTGTCGATGCCATCGCTTCGGGTAAGCCGGACGCGGCGACAGCGGCGCTCCGAAAACATCTGTCGGGCACGTTGTCGATCATCGATGAGATCCGAGCCCAGTATCCAAATTATATTCGCGGCTGAAGGTCGAACGCGTCAGCTTGGCCATCGCAAGCTTTCGAGAGGAAATGCTCCCGCGCCTATCGGAAACCTCATCATAACCTGCCGAAGACGGACCCCCGACATCGAAAACGAAGTCCATCCTCCCGCTTTCGTTGACGTGGAACCATCGCGATCATTGCTTCGCCACAGCAGCGAATCATTTCGAGTACCTTTCAAACACCTCCGCGTCGCCACGCCCAATCATCGATCCCGATGACGGTCGGCGGGACAAAGCGCGGACTGCCGCGCCGCCGCACGACGCGCAGCAGCGTATCGTTGCTTACCGGCAACATCAGCCGGTTGGCAAAGGTGGCCGCTGGCCTGCCACCCACTGCAAGCCCGAGATGATGGACGATGTGGTCGAGCCTGGCAGCTCGCCGCGCTGAAGGCGCGAGAATGTCCCCGTCGAAGCGCTCGGAGAAGATTTGCCCGCCGCACAGCACTGCGTCGCAGTGGAACCATCGCGCTTTATGACAAGCCGAACGGACTTTCCCAACAAGGGCAGGTCAGGCCAGCGTCGCTGATATCCACTGTGGATTCGCTCCGACCTTGTTCGGCAGATCGGCCAAGGGCTTGCTCTACTCGCCGGCCGAACTGCGATCAACATTACCTCGTCATCAACGGCTGTATTGTCGACTACAAAGCCGCGAGGAACGAGCGTCGAGGGTCGCAGCGAATAACCATGGTGCTGATTCCTCATGTGAAACCAACATCAGCCAGCACTTGATTTCATCAAGTGAGCCGGAGCCAAATGTGCATGGCGAAACACACCATTGGGACCCGAGTGTCACTCGGCGGCAACCTTATTTGCCTGCCAGCACTGGCCTACATCAGGTCGCGCGCGATGCGCTTCTCTTCGAACATCTTCCTGAAAATTTCCGTCTCGCCTTCATAGGCAATGACCGAGGCGCTGATGATCCAGTCCTTTGCCGTACAGAATATGGATGACGTCGCGACCGTGCGGACGAACCAGCCAGAGCGCTGCATGTCACATGTCCATGTCGAGATGCCGGACATCGACAGCGGGTCATCCGGCGCGATCGACCAGGTTTCCTCGCGAAGCTGCCGCGTCGACAGGCCAGTGCCAGGATGTTCGAAAAGCCCGGTATCCTCGTGGATTTCATAGCGGGTAAGGCCGGCCGACAGATCGCGCACAACATGCCGCTTCGTCGAGCCCGGCGCGTGTTCGATATATTTCGGCAGCGGATCGGGATCGTCAGGCTGTTTTACATCGATGAGCTCATGTGTCCCAAGCAAAGGCAGGCCAAGGCCGACGGAGGCGATGTCAATCGTCAGACCCGGATCTTCCGGCGGCGGCAGGACCATCGGCCAATAGGCCGTCGACAGCGACAGGCGGATACGATGCCCCTTGCGAAAGCGGTAACCGCAGGCATCCAGGGTAAGGCTCACAGTCGTGCGTTCACCCTTGCTCATCGGCGCGGGCGCTGCATTGCCGTTGCGATGAGCGAGATTGAGCACGCCAAAGGAGACGCGGGTCGCCGTGCCATCCGGATGGATGTCGACGAGCCTTGCGCAGAGATTGGCGGTTTCGGCATCGCATCTGAGCGCCAGCGTCACGACCGGGCGGCCGAGATAATCATGATCTTCAGCCAGCAGCGCGGTCTGGAAGGTCAGCGAGCCGGCATCGTCGAGGCGCTGATCGATCGCCAGCTCCGCATCCGGCTTCAGCGTGAACCATTCGCCCGAGGCGGTGCCCGTGTCGAGCGGCGAGCGCAGGTAGACGGGGTGCTCCGGCGCATGCGGGATCGGCATGCCCTCCATCAAGCCGCCGAACTGCTCGACATAGAAGCAGTGCAAGTCGGGCGGCTGCCAACGACGCTTGGCGATCCAGAAGCCCGGATCGAAATCGCGGCGCGTGGCTGGCTTTATGGAGTCGAGAATATAGGCGCGCACAGATGGCATGGTCTCCACGCCGTTGCGCTCGCCGCGCAGCCAGCGGTTCCACCAGGCAATCGCTTCGCCGTGGAAATCGGCGCGCGGCTTCGGCCAGGCGAAATGCGGATATTTGTGAACCCAGGGACCAATCAGCGCCTTCGCCTTCTCGCCGAGGCCTTCGACTGCGAGCAGCGGCGTATTGCGATAGCCATCCGCCCAGCCGGCGATGACGATGGCCGGAATATCGAAACTCTCGAAATCCTCGCAGATCGAACCATGCCGCCAGAACTCGTCGCGGCGCTGATGCTGGAGCCATTCCTCCATGAAGAAGGGTTCCTGCTCTAAGCGTTCCAGCCACATATCCCGCCAGTCGTCGCCCACGATGGCCGGATCGGGAGAGCGCGATTGGTAGGCAAGCATCGTCGCCGCCCATGAAAGCTGAGCGGAGAGATGGCTGCCATTCTTGTAGTGGATGTCGTCATTGTAGCGATCGACCGTGGAAGCGATCGAAATCACCGCCTTCAGCGCCGTGGGCTTCAGAGCCGCGACCTGCAGGCAGTTGAAGCCGCCCCAGGAAATGCCCATCATGCCGACGGAGCCGTTGGACCAGGGCTGCTCCGCAATCCAGGCGATCAGCTCGCAGGCATTGGCAAGCTCCAGTTTGGTGTATTCACCATCGTTGATGCCGCTGGATTCACCTGAACCTCTGATATCGACGCGCACGCCGGCAATACCGGCGGCGGCAAAGACCGGGTAGGTGGATTCATCGCGGGGGCTCGTTCCATCGCGCTTGCGGTAGGGCAGGAACTCGAAGACCGCCGGCACCGGGTCGCTCTCCGCGCCATCGGGCATCCAGATGCGCGCGGCGAGACGCGTACCGTCCTTGAGGGTGATCCAATGATTTTCGATGGTGGTGAAGCTGCGCTCAGCCATGATCATATATCGCTGAGTTAGGCATTGAACCATACCCGGCTGCCGATGTAGCCGTTCGACATATCGTTTCCGATATCGTCGACGTATCCCCTCAGCGTTTTCGAAGAAGCCATGATGTAGTCGTTGAAGACGGGCAGGATCAGACCACCATCATCTCGCACCATCAGCGCCAATTGCCGATAAAGTACCCTTCGCTTGGTCTCATCGAGCTCGGACCTTGCCTGCAGCACCCCCTTGTCGAAGTCAGGGCGCTTGAAACGCGTGTCGTTCCATTCCGCGGTCGAAAGGTAGGAGGTGGAATAGCGCGAATCCTGTGTCGGGCGGCCGCCCCAGAAGGAGGCGCAGAAGGGCTGCTTGTTCCAGACGTTAGTCCAATAGCCGTCTTCCGGCTCGCGCTTGACGTCGATTGTGATGCCTGCCTTGCGCGCGCTTTGCTGGAATAGGATGGCCGCATCCACGGCGCCTGGAAAGGCTGCATCGGAGGTGAGCAACTGAACCGGACGGTCGAGGCCCGATTTCTTGAAGTGGAAGGCGGCCTTGTCCGGATCATACGGCCGCTGCTCGATATCGGTCGCGGCAAGGGCGTAATTAGAATTGACTGGATAGTCGTTGCCGATCGTTCCGTAGCCGCCCAGCACCTTGTCTAGGATCGACTGGCGGTCGATGGCATATTTCAGCGCAAGGCGAAGGTCGTTGTTGTCGAAGGGTGCCGTGTCGCAATGCATCAGGAAGCAGTAAAAGCCCTTGCCGGCGTTCCGCACGATTTCGACAGTCGGTGCCCGCTGCAGCATCGGGACGGTCTTCGGGTCGACATTGTTGACGAAATGGACCTGGCCGGAGGCGAGCGCCGCAATGCGAGCGGTGTTGTCATTGATGACGAGGATTTCCACGCTGTCGACAAAGCCTCGGTCGGAGCGCCAATCCCTTGAGTTCTTCTCAAAGGAAGCACGAACGCCGGGTTCAAAGTTCTTCAGAATGTAAGGACCGGTACCGATGGCGGCTGCAGGCTTGCCCACGCCACCCTTGGGTTGGATGATCAGATGATAGTCGGTGAGAAGGAGAGGCAGATCCGCATTGCCTTCCGAAAGCGTCAGGACAAGCTCGCCCGCCTTTTCTTCGATGCCGGTGATCGAGGCCATCAGTCCGAGTGCACCGGACTGCGAATTCTTGTCCGCATGGCGCTTCAGTGTCGCGACGATGTCGGCGACGGTCATCTTGCTGCCGTCGTGAAACTGGACGTCGTTCCTGATCTTGAAAGTCCAGACGGATGCGTCCGCGGATGGCGTCCAGGAAGTCGCCAGTGACGGCAAGGGCGCACCCGTCTTGGGGTCGGATTCGACCAGCGTATCGCCCCAAAGGCGGCCAATGACGAACAAGACAGAAGCGCTGTATGTGGCGGGGTCGAGCGCATCGCTGGTGGCGCCGCCCTTGAGGCCGAGTTTCAGATGACCACCGCGCTTGGCTTCCTGCGCGCGGGCATCGCGCGGCATTAGAAGACCGGAAGTGAGGGCCGGCAAAGCGCCCAGCGCGACTGCGCCGCCGAGGAAGTTGCGGCGGTCGATTTTCAGCTGCAAAGAATGATCCTTTTGATGCGTCATGACAGTTCCCTCTTTTCAGTTTTGTAAGAAAGAGCCTAGAGGCCGGGCAGGCTCGCGCAATTTCGCGGCTTGACGCATCTTTAAGCGAGTTTACGCTAGCCACTATCAAGACGGAGCTGCCGATGCCTCACCTGGTCGACAACCTCAGGGCTGCTTGTGCCACGCAGCGTTCTATTTCGCACCTGTGCCGTGTGATCGATATTAACCGGCAACAATTCAATCGATACATCAACGGCCAGACGAGACCCTCTGCTCATAATCTGGCGCGCATCGCCAAGTATTTCGATCTCGACGCAGCCGACTTTAATCTCGCTCCCAGGCTCTTTCGCGAGCGCCTTCGCAAACCAACCCTAGGGCTTAATCAAAATTCCGAACTCTTAAAGGCGTTCCCCGGAGATCTGACCGCGCTCCGGCGCCATATCGGCTATTTCCAGACCTATCATCGCTCGCCGTCCTGGCCTGGAATGGTTGTCTGTTCGTGCAGCCGCCTTATGGAGCAGGGCGGGCTGGTGCATGTCAAATCAATGGAGCGTCTGCGGGACCCTGGAAACGGCATCCAGCAGTTTTCGAAGTATGTGGGTTTGGCGGCGTTCTATCGAAACCGCATATTCATTACGGAGCGCGTCGTCGGCCCGAATTCCATGTTGTCACAAACGATCCTCCTGCCATTCGACGAGTACCAGCGTGTCTATTTGCGCGGAACGACAATGGGGATTTCGTGGCGAAGGGAAAACCTGCCCTATGCCTCACGGATGATCTGGCGACATGTCGGCGCCGAGCCGGACCTGCGTGAACTTCTCTTGCGATGTGGACCTCTGCCGCTATCGTCGCGCCACCTGCCGCCGACGGTGCGCGCATTCCTTGCGGATCCGTCTGCAGAAGTATATGCGGTGCCGGCAGAGTATTGAGGACCTGATTGCACGGTTATGCTGCCTCGGCATGGCAGAAGTGCCGATCCTACCATTAACCTGATCCCCGTGATGCTTTGGTCCGCAGCGTCTGATCGACAACGCGCGGCATCGCTTATGAAATCCGCGGCGGTGTTGGGGTCGGGTCGGCCAGGAATATAGCATAATAGATCGGTCGGAACTCTGCGCTCAGGCGACTCTCGACCAGCATGGGCCCTTCGATACAGCATTTAGTTTCGCGCATTGGCAGGGGTGTGCAGTGAAGCCCCCGCCTTCTCGGCCGCGGCCCGCAGTCGCTTGTCTCTGGTCCATAAGGCTGTTCGCTGATCGAGGAGAACTGAGGCCATCAAGTGGGCATCTGTGTAGCCAATGCCCATACTGAAGATGGCATGGCGATTAATCATCATCATGACTTCATCGTGGGTCGCGACGAGCGCTTCGCGCTGAGCCGCCAAGAAAGCTATCACGCTACTGCGATCCCGAAGGCTGCCGAGTGCAAGCTCTCCGATTACGGCTGGATGGCATAAGAGACGATCGTCCTCGATAATCCTACGCAGCTCTGGATCGGCCTGCCGGAAATGATCGGTCCAGATGGAAGTGTCGGCAAGAATCACTTGGCAGCTGCGCTACGGCGGCGTGGGGCTGCCTCCGCGTCCGGCATAGTTCCGCCCAGCGCGATGAGGCGTTTTCCCGATTCCACACGGACAAGCGTCTCCAACGCTTGGCGGACCAGAGTGGCGGTTTCTTTCGTGCCGGTTAGGAACCTAGCTCTCTCCATGAGGGCGTCGTCGAGATTGATGGTCGATCGCATCGTTGGTTTCCTGATTTATGGTGTTATAGATAGCACCATTTGGTGATGAAATCTACGCCTGATCTCTATTCCAATACATCCGCCGTCGCATGCAAATCCGCCGACGATTGCCCCATCACGTGAACACGGTAAAGCGTCACGCACAAAACCCGCCAGCAGTTTTGGACAAGCGTCTCGGCGGGAATCAAGCTTTGCTACGGCGACCTGAACAAGTACGATATCGTTCTTCTTTTTCTCGTCGGCTTGTTGGCAGGCAGCATGAATGCGCTTGTCGGGGGCGGGTCTTTCGGTGTCGCTGCCTGCGCTGATATTGGTCGGAGTGCCATCGGTTGCCGCAAACGCGATAGGTCAAGAACGACCGCACATAGACTTGTAGATTAAAGGCCGTCACGACCGACCGAAACCCTGACGCTCGCGACAAAACTCGGCACAGTCATCCAAGCCGGATGGTGAAAGGCGTCCCTGACCTACGTTGTCGGGGCGGTGCCGATGACAACGCCGGTGGGTTCCGTGCTGAGCCAGCGATAGAGCGTGCCGCCGAGGAGCCCTCCGACAATCGGCGCAAGCCAAAACAGCCAAAGTTGCTGGACAGCCCAACCGCCGGCGAATACTGCGACCCCGGTGCTGCGCGCCGGGTTAACTGATGTATTCGTGACGTCGATGCTTATCAAGTGGATGAGGGTAAGTCCGAAACCAATCGCTAATGGAGCGAAGCCGGCAGGCGCCTTGCCATGTGTTGCGCCCATGATGATGAACAGGAATGTCGCCGTCAGCACCAGTTCTGCGATCAAACACGCGAGCATGCTGTAGTGGCCCAGTGAATGTTCGCCGTAACCGTTTGAGGCGAATCCTGAGGAGAGATCGAATCCGCCTTTGCCGCTGGCAATTAGGTAAAGTACGCCGCCACCGATAATGCCGCCTACGACCTGAGCAATAACATAGGGAAGGATCTGGTTCGCTGGGAAACGCCCGCCCGCCGCGAGCCCAATTGTGACGGCCGGATTGAGGTGACAGCCAGAGATATGACCGATGGCGTAGGCCATCGTCACAACTGTCAAGCCGAACGCCAATGCCACGCCGAGATACCCGATCCCGACATTTGGCAGACCCGCTGCGATAACTGCACTTCCGCAACCGCCAAATGTCAGCCAGAACGTGCCAATCGCTTCGGCGGCATATTTTTTTGTCGTCATGAAATCCTCTCCTCCAACGGAACAGCGCGTCGCGACCTTGGCGAGCGCCGCTAAGATCTACCGTTTGGAGATTGCGTGAAGCGTGCGGCGAAGCTCGTTCTTTTCGATAATTCTCCTGCCCACTGCCCACTCGTCCGATTAACCTAATACCAAGGCCGGTAATTAGGATGCCTTTGACGACGACCGACCCCGCCCTGCGATGGCGACAGCCGGCGATGTCACGTTGTCTGCAGTTTAACGGTTGACGGATAATTGGGCGAGGATGAGTTCGACGACGGTCAGTCACAAGAGCCACCGCTTGCCACGCAGATCATCGCCTATGCGGTATGGCTGTACTTCCAGTTTCCGTTGAGTCTACGGTGGATCGAGGAAATGCTGTTGGAGCGGGGCATTGTCGCATCGTACGAAACGATCCGGCGATCGGGCCGTAAATGTGGGGCGGCTTATGCCAAGCAGTTGCGCAGAAAGAAGCCGTCGCAAAAGGATATCTGGCCAATTATTGATTTGACCGGGGGTTCGATTCCTTTCAAGGCGAAGCATCGGTCGGAAGGCAAGGGGTCGCGAAGATACGCTGCTAAACTTTTTGCTTGTGGCTGCGATTCCTGTCGAGGATTTGGCCCGAACTCCGAATAACAGACTCGCAGATTATTACGACGTCGAGCACCCAGAGTTACGAGGGCATGATACATTGGACGATGCCCGTTCTGTCGCTGAGGCCGGATCCCATATTTCGTCCTCAACCGGAACCGACCTCTTCTAGCCAAGATCGACGGATCTCACTCTATACTGATGTTGCATCCATTCGAGAAACACGCGCAAACGAGGTGAAAGCTGTCGCGTGTGCGAATAAAGAACGTGGACGGGGATTTTTGGAGGCGGGGTATCAGTCAATATCTCCACCAACGAGCCATTTTCAATTTCGGAGACGACGCGGTAGCGCGGCACCTGGATGATTCCGAGGCCGGCGCAAGCCGATGCGACATTGGTTTCCGCGCCGGTGACGGTGACGACTGTCGGCAGTTGCATCTCTCGGATCTGGCCCTCGATGCGGAAGGCAAGAGGGGCGACCGAGGGCATATCAGGTGCCAGCAGACCGACCATGCGATGACCGTTCTCGAGATCCTCCGGCCTCACCGGGGTTCCAAACTTCTTTAAGTAGCCCGGGCTGGCAAATGTGCCGCGGTCGAGTTCCGCAAGCTTACGCTGGATGAGACTTGAATCGGAAAGAGCGCCGACCCGCACGATGCACTCGTAACCCTCGCGGATGATATCCATCGGCTGATGCGTCTCGCTTATGTGGAGCTGAATGTCCGGATAACGCTCGAGAAACTCAGGCAGTCTGGGCAGCAAAAAGTAGCGCGCCTGCGTGCCGTGCAGGTCGACCTTCAAGAGACCAGAAGGCTTTGCGCCGTTAAAACCTGCTTCGGCGTCTTCGAGATCTGCGAGCAGGCGCAGGCAGCGTTGATAGTAAGCCTCGCCATCCAGTGTCGGGCGCACCACCCGCGTCGTGCGCTCCAGAAGCCGCACACCAAGTCGCTTCTCCAATAACTTCACACCGTCCGTGACTGTAGAGCGCGGCAAGCCTAGGTCTTCTGCCGCGAGCGAGAAGCTGCGCCGCTCGGCGACACGCGTGAAGATGCGCATAGCGTCAAACCGGTCCATTATTCGTGATCTCCGGATGATGATGGCGAATAATGCCCGATTATGTGCGAGCTTCAATAGGCCATCTTGTTCTCATTCAACCGCGCTGCGGCGCATCAACTGAAGGAGAACCGAGTTGGCCAACGATCAAAAGAGAATCGCAATCGTCACCGGCGCCTCGCGCGGTATCGGAGCTGCTATTGCCGAGCGGCTCGCGAGAGACGGTTTTGCGGTGGTCGTCAATTACGCCGGCAACGCAAAAGCCGCCGAGGAACTGGTTGACCGCATCGAGAGTGCCGGGGGGAAGGCGCTTGCAGCACAAGCCGACGTCAGCGACGCGGCTGCAGTCGCTCGCTTGTTCGACAGGACCGAAGCTGCGCTGGGTGGCGTCGACGTGCTGGTCAACAATGCCGGAGTCATGAAGCTTGCCACAGTCGCGGATGGCGACGAGGCTTTCGTCGACGGCCAGATCGCGATCAATCTCAAGGGCAGCATCAATACGATGCGTGAGGCCGCCCGGAGGCTGCGCGCCGACGGTCGGATCATCAACCTGTCGTCGAGCGTCGTTGGTCTCTATCAGCCCACGTACGGCGTCTATGCAGCGACCAAGGCCGGCATCGAAGCCATGACGCATGTGCTTTCCAAGGAACTGCGTGGTCGCAACATCACCGTCAATGCGGTGGCACCTGGTCCCACAGCGACAGCCCTTTTCCTGGACGGCAAGCCGCAGGCAGTTATCGACAACCTCACCAAGCTCGCCCCTCTGGAGCGTCTTGGACAGCCTGAGGACATCGCCAACACGGTGGCCTTCCTTGCCGGTCCCGACGGAGCCTGGATCAACGGCCAGGTGCTGCGCGCAAATGGCGGGATCATCTGACCCTTTAGTTTCTCCTACGATTGAAACACTCCAACAAACTCGAAAGGATCATCATCATGAGCAAGAAAGTCATTCTTGTCACCGGCTCGTCCAGCGGTTTCGGCCGCCTGACCTCCGAGGCGCTCGCCCGTGCCGGCCATACCGTCTATGCCTCGATGCGTGACATCGCCGGCCGAAATGCCGCAAATGCGGCTCAGATGGTCGAACTGTCCGGCAAGGAAGACATCGATCTGCGGCCTCTCGACCTCGACGTCCAGTCCGAGCAATCGGTCAACGTCGCCGTCGAGAAGGTCATTGCCGAAAGCGGCCGGATCGACGTTGTCGTTCATAATGCAGGGCACATGATGTTCGGACCGGCGGAGGCTTTCACGCCCGAGCAGTTCGCTCAGCAATACGACGTGAACGTGCTCGGCACGCAGCGGGTGAACCGCGCCGTCCTGCCGCACATGCGCAAGCGCCGCGAGGGCCTTCTGGTCTGGATATCAAGCTCCAGTTCGGCCGGAGGCACGCCTCCCTACCTCTCGCCCTACTTTGCCGCGAAGGCCGCAATGGATTCGCTTGCCGTACAATATGCCCGTGAGTTGAGCCGCTGGGGTATCGAAACAACGATCGTCGTACCGGGCGCCTTCACCAAGGGCACCAACCACTTCGCTCATTCCGGCAGTCCAGCCGACGAAGCCCGGCTCGCCGAGTACGAGGCCAGCGGCCCCTATGCGGGTTTCGGCGCGAAGGTTCAGGAGGCTTTTGCCGCCATTGTTCCGGATGATGCCGATCCGGCACCGGTCGCCGACATGATCGTCGAAGTCGTCGATGCGCCCTTTGGTCAGCGTCCGTTCCGCGTTCATTGCGACCCGACCGAAGACGGGGCAAATGTCGGCTTTGCCGTTCTCGATCGGCTGCGTGCGGAAATGCTTTACCGCGTGGGACTTGGCGATCTCCTCAAACCCGCAAAGGCCTGAACATCGCCACGCCGTTGGCGGCGATTGAAGCCGCTTGCTTGGTGGCGCTGGAGGCGCAATTCGGAAGGACTGAGAGCCGCGGGTGGCTCTCAGTCCTTCACTCTTTTGGCGCGAACAAAACCGACAAAGGCCTTGAATGCCGCGGACGGCAGGCGCGTCGCCGGATAGTAAAGCGCTTCGCTGCCAAGCGACGGCGTCCAGTCTTCCATGATCTGCAAGACATCACCGCGCTCAAGAAAAGGCGCGGCCTCGCGCGCATCGGTATAACCAATGCCGACCCCGTTCGCCGCAGCCTTCGCGGCAAGCTCCGTAGAGCCAACGACCAGCTTGCCAGACACCTTCGGTTGCGCATATTCGCCCGCGCGGCCCATTTCCCAGTCCATGATCACGCCGCTTGGAAGCCGCGCCCGTATGCACTCGTGGGAAAGCAGGTCACCTGGGGTCTTGGGCGTACCGCGCGCTTCCAGGTATGTGGGCGCGGCAATGAGGATCAACGTTTCCGGAATGCCGAGCGGCACTGCGATCATGTCCTGGGGTACCATCGACTCAAGCCGCAAACCCGCATCGTAGCCCTCAGCGATGATGTCGACGATCCTGCCCTCGCAAGTCAGATCTACCCTGACGTCCGGATAGGACCGCATAAACTCGAGAACAATCGGTAGCAGTCGACCCGCACCCCAACTTGAAGCGTTGATCCGAACAAGCCCAGCTGGCCGGTCCCGCAGTTCGTGAACGCCTTCAAGAGCTCCATTGATTTCAGCGAGCGCGGGCCGGATCCGAGCGAGAAATGCTTCACCTGCTTCGGTGAGAGAAACACTGCGGGTGTTCCTGAGAAAAAGGCGTATGCCGATCTTCTGCTCCAGGTTGGCGACGATGTGGCTGACGGAAGAGGCCGAGAGATTGAGCTCGCTCGCCGCCCCGCGGAAGCTTCTATGCGCGGCAACCGTGCTGACAACACTCAAAGCTCTTATTCCAAAGTCTTCCATTGTACAGTTTCCGTCATCATCCTGTCCGGTATTGACCGGATTATCAGCACAACGTTCCTCGCGTAGAACTGTGCGCATGTCAACAACACGGAGATAGGCATGACACAGACAATCCTGATCACCGGCACGTCGTCGGGCTTCGGCGAAGCCACGGCGAACTATTTCGCACGGCAGGGATGGAACGTCGTTGCAACGATGCGCAATCCTGAGGCGAGCAAACTGACGTCTGAAGGCAACGTGCTTGTCACCCGGCTCGACGTCCAGGATCGCGCCAGTATCGAGGACGCGATCGCCAACGGGATAGCCCGCTTTGGTCGCATCGATGCACTGGTCAACAACGCCGGCTACGGCCTGTTCTCGATCTTCGAACGGATTCCGCGCGAGGCTATCCAGCAGCAATTCGACGTCAACGTCTTTGGCCTGATGGACGTCACGCGCGCGATCCTCCCGCATTTTCGGGCAAGCCGCGCCGGCACGATTGTCAATATAACCTCGGGTGCGGGTATCGTCGGCTTTCCTTTCGCTTCGATTTACAGCGCTTCAAAATTCGCGGTGGAAGGTTTCTCGGAAGCGCTTTCGTACGAGCTTGGTTCGCTTGGCATCAAGGTAAAGATTATCGAGCCGGGCGGCGCCCCTCAGACTAACTTCATGGCTCGAACCGGGGCGGAAAGCGCAAACGGGCAACCGCCGCATCAGGATTACGCACCTTTCCTGGACCATGTCGGTCAGATGTATGGCAACATGGCTGGCGGTTCCGACGAAGACGCGATCGAAAAGGTAGTCGCGGCGATCTATGCGGCAAGCACCGACCAATCGGACCGTCTGCGTTACACGCCAACAAACGACATCCAGCCACTCGTCAACGCGCGCCGAGGCTCTTCCGAAGACCGGTATAATGCCTTGGTCCAAGGGATCTTCGCGATGAAGAAAGCGTGAGGAGGCGATCACGCCAGAGCGCGCATGGTTCCTAACCGAGGGCAGTAGTGGCCTCGGTCGCGAAATGCCCCGTCACCTGCTGGAACGCCGAGAGCGAGTGGCGCCTTGCCGAAGAAGCGGGGCATGCCATTCTGGCTGCTCTCGCACGACGATCCCTGGCCGATAGCCTGAGTGCACTTAGGGAGGCGGAACGGGGAGCTATCTCTTAACCAGCAACTCCCCAAACAACAGGCTGTTACTGGGTCAGCCTGATAATCAGACCGGGCTGTATCGCCAAATGCCGCTGCTCTATTCTGGCAGTTCCAAGCCGGAAACCTCTTCGCAGATCGTGATGAGTTGATCTTGGAGTGCCGGATCGTGAGCCTGCGGGTTAGCAGTTCTACGCTTGAGATGATAGAAGTACTCTCCACTGACATCCGCCTGCGGATCATCGCCTGCCGTGAGCCATGCCTGGGTTAGATGCGCCTGCGCCATATCGTCGGGCGCGCCAGCACCTCCCATCTTGGTCGGGACCCAGCCCGGCTCCAGCGCGTTCGAGAACACGTTCTTCCAGCGGCGCGCGACGGCAAAGGCGAGCATTGCGTCATGCAGCTTGCTTTCCGCGTAGGCCTCCGATCCATTCCACCGGCGCTTTTTCCAGAGGATGTCGTTGAGATTGGCGTCTGCATGATGGTGCATGCCGGAGGACAGGTAGACGAGCCGCCTGGGCCGGTCGATCAGGGCAGTCAGAATATAGGCAGACAGCGTATTGATGGCGAAGACATGGGGCAGGCCGTCGGAGGTGAGACGGTGAGCCTCCCGGTAGCCGACAGCGGCATTGTGGATCACCGCGTCGAACCGGCCAAGCGCGTTGACGCTGGCCGCGACTTCCTTTGCCCCGGCGACAGTCTCAAGGTCGCCGATGACGACAGCTTCAGCCTGCGGCAGGGCGCGGCGGGCATCTTCTGCACGTGCGGCGTTTCGGGCATGTAGCACAACTTGATGACCCTGCTCAGCCAAAAGCTCGGCCGCCATGAGACCGAGGCCGGTGGACGAACCGGTTATAAAGATGCGGGACATGACAAATCTCCTTTAAGTGAACGGCGAATTTCTCTCGCCGGAATATTGAACGATGGTCAGGAATTAGAAGAGCGTGCGGCGTGAACGAGCAGAGCGCCAACGAGAGCGCAGGCGGCACCTAACAAGTAGACAGATGCATAGCCAAATTCGGCTGCAATGACGCCGCTGACAGGGCTCGAGACGCCATATGCGATGTCAAGGAACGCAACGAATGCACCCATGGCACTGCCTCTGCTGGCCGGAGGCACCCGCTTCAAGGCTTCCACACCAAGAGCCGGAAAGATCAGGGCACAGCCAAGGCCAGTGATCAGCGAACCGGCGAGAGCCACTGTTTCACTCGACACTGTCCATATGATCAACTGGCCAGCCGCTTCGATCACCAATGACCAGAGTGCGACGCGATACCCGCTCACCCTGTCGGGCAGCGAGCCGAAGACAACCCGTACGAAGATGAAGCCGACGCCAAAGGCGGTCATCACGAAACCGGCATTGTCCCAATGCCGGGCAGCGAAGTAGAGCGATGCAAAGGCGGTCAGCCCCGAGAGACCCACGCCTTGCAGCATCAGACCGGCTCCTTCGCGCCAGATTTGACCGATAACCTTGTAGAAGGGCAGGCGGGGGCCAGCAGGAGTAGCATAAGGATGCTCGCGCAGGGCGATGACAGCTGCGACCGCCGGCGCCAGAACGCAGGCCAGCATCGCGGCTTCAAGACCGTAGGCCTGATAGAGCCCCATCCCGATCGGTGCGCCAATGGCCAGAGCCGCGAACATTGCGATGCCGGTCCAAGACATCGACATGCCCGCACGCTGCGGCCCAACGGAAGCGATCGACCATGAGACACAGCCGGTGACAAAGAGGCTTTCCCCCAGGCCCGCGACCAGGCGGCCGATGAAAATAATAGCAAGGCTGATACTGGGCGAAAACACAGGCGTGGCTGCCGCCAGATAGAGCGCGCCAGCGGCCGCGCTGACCGCAGCACCCTGCAATGCCGAACGCTTGCCGCCGTGGAGGTCCGTCAGATGACCCGCATGCCCGCGGCTAAGCACGGTCGCCAGGAATTGGATGCCGATCGCCGCTCCGACGACGAGACTATTGAAGCCGAGCTTGTCGTGGATAAAGAGAGGGATAACGGGAAGCGGGAGCCCAACTGCGAGATAACCACTGAAGAGTGCAGCTATGATGCCGGGGGCGGGTCGGGAAAGGTATGTGGTGTCGGCCTTTTGTTCGGCCGCATCATTGATAAGAGATGCTGGCATGACAGCCTCCATTTTCGATAATGTGGGTGAAGGCCGCCCTCGAGGCGGCAGCTCCGGCTCAGGCCGCTTTTGTGGGGGCGGATGCACCGATCTGGTCCAGGCGATAGCCGCTCTTTTCCAGCAGGTAGTTGCGCGAGGCAGTGACGTCCGCCGTCAATTTGATGAGATCGGCGCCGACCAGCTTTCCGCTTCGTTTGCGGATTTCGCCGGCGACCATGACTGTGTCGACGTCTGAGCGCTCGACCGCCTGGACGATCGTACCCACGATATCGTTGACCGGTAGGACGGCGACACTATCGGTGCGCACCATGATGATGTCGGCTTGCTTGCCCGGTGCCAGCGAACCGACCACACCCTCGAGGCCGGCGGCACGGGCGCCGTTGACGGTTGCCGCCTCCAGGACACGCTCGACAGTGATCAGCGAGGCTGCGTTGGCTTCGCCGCGGAACTTGCGGTAGCGCATGGCCGAACGCTGCTGCGAAAACAAGGCGTGCATCTCACCGAACATGTCGCTGCCGAACGCCGTGTCGAGGTCGATGCCAATGGCTGGCGTCAAGCCGTGATCGACGGCTTGCTGATAGGCGAAACTATCGTCATCGAAGCCGAACAACGCATCCGAGCGCGGGTTGATGGTGACGTTGACGCCGGCGTCAGCAAACAGACGCCACGTTTCTTGCGGGATCCGCGTACAATGATTGAAGATGTTATGTGGACCTAGTACGCCGGCTTCAGCAAACTCCGGTCCGAGCTTGGCCAAATCGCCGATGAACTCAGTCAGGATGCGCATGTCGAGGCTCCGGGCCACTTTCCACCAGTCGAGATTGAGCTGGCCGAACAGACCGACATGCACGAGGCTGCCGCCTTGGTTCCACTTGCCCGCCAGCCGTTTCAGATCTTCCGGCAAGTGCGCAGATGAGGCCTTCTTGTCCATAGCAGCACCCACCATGTGCAAGGCGCGGATGCCGCTGTCCTTGAGGGCATCAAGAGCTGCCTCGGTGTGTTCCGGGCTGCGCGAGGAATGGCAGGCGTCGATAACGGTCGTGATGCCGGCGCCGAGGCAGGCAAGCGCTGTGAGCTTGGTGCTGAGATACATATCAAGCGGGCGATAATGGGCGCCCAAACCCTCCGCGACGAAATCGATATAGGCAAACAGGTCCTCTACATTGGGCATCATGCGGCGCATCACGCCGAGCCACATGTGATGATGGGCGTCGATCAAACCCGGCATCACGATACTGTCGGAGGCGTCGATGACGGCAGCATCGTCGACGGCGAGGTTCGCTCCGATGGCGGCTATTCTGTCACCGTCGACAAGCAGATCGGCGGTTCGAACATTGGCAGCCGTCTGGTCCATCGCCAGGATGGTGCCGCCTTTGAAGACGGTGCGGTTTTTGGGGCTATTCATGATCTGGTCCTTTCAAGAAACTTTTCTGGCGGGCCCTTTATCGCTCCGAGGCCTCCTTGAATTAAGTGCGCTTATGTCAGATGCTTCCTGACAGAAAATCAGGAGTGATGATATGCCGTTCGACACGCGTATTCTTTCGGGTGTCAGCGTACTGGTAGCCGTCGTCGAAGGCGGCAGCTTCGTGAAAGCTGCCGAACTGATCGGAATCACTGATTCCGGCGTCAGCCGGGCAATCAGCCGCCTTGAGGGGCGCCTTGGGATGCGGCTACTCGATCGGACGACCCGCTCATTGACGCTGACCGATGAAGGCCGGCGGTTTTACGAGGAGGTCAAACCGCACCTCAACGCGATCGAAGATGCCGCGCTGATCGCCTCCGGATCCGGGTCAGCAGTACGCGGCCGATTGAAAGTTGACATCGATCCCTTCTTTCTGCCGCTCGTTCTCGCCGGCCGCCTTGGCGCGTTTTGCGAACGTCACCCGGACCTTTCGATCGAGTTTGTAACCAGAGAGCATGTCGGCGATCTTGTTGCCGAGGGCATCGATCTCGCGATCCGGTTCAGTCAGCCGCGTTTGGCTACTCTGGTTGCGCGTAAGCTGATAGAAGCACCGATCCTGACTGTAGCCTCGCCTCGATACTTGGAACGCTACGGTCATCCGGCGCATCCTCGTGACCTTGTCGCGCATCGGTGCCTGCAGTTTCTCGACCCCTATACTGGCCGCCCGTTCGACTGGGAGTTCGTTCGCGGCGACGAGACGATCGAGGTTCCGACGGCCGGACCGCTGACATTCACGGACCCAAAATCGATGCTCCAGGAGTGTATAGCAGGTACGGGCGTCGCCCAGGTGATCGGTTGGGGGATCGGGGAGGCGTTGGCGAGAGGTTCGCTAATCGACTTGTTTCCCGATTGGCACGGTGAGCGTTTTCCCCTGTTCGCTTTCCATCCCTCACGCAAGCATCTGCCCGCGAAGGTCAGGACGTTCATCGAGTTTTGCGCCGAGATCACGACGGCAATCGAACGCTCTGTGCTCATCGGCATTTGATGAGGCACAGGGGAATACGAGGCGCAGTAAAGCGAAACAACGCAAGGGCCGGCGGTTCGAGTCTTTTCAAGGCGAAGGTGTCTCACGTGGCCGCAATTTATGAGATGCTTCTTTTCCGCCATCTTCAGACATTGCCTGCATAGCTAAAAGCCACAAATCCGGAACGGATGAGCGCGCTAGTCGTCCCGCCTCCCTGACGGCCGCTATGCTGAGGCTCCTGCGGCTATTCCGCCCTAAGCGCGGCAAGGCCTCGGAAATCCTTCTCACGGCGCCGCTATGCTGATTTCTCCGATACTCTTCAAGCGAACCTGAATCCGGCCGTCGGCGGTGACCTTGCCTCGTTGAAATAATCCATTTTGAAATAAGCTCTGGGCCATTGAGGCCCAGGGAAGGAACGCAACCGTTTAGCGTGATGCGGTGCTGCGAGCCGGAAATGGCTCCGCACTGCAACCCGCCGCTACCGCCCCAAATACAGCAACCAAAAACTGCCGGAGCGAACTCAAAGCTGGATAAAACTTGAGGGCAAGTCATGACCGCTGACAACGCGCTAGAGAGTTGTAGGGTTAAAATGCGTGTCTATTTCAGTTCCATGAACCGTTGGTCGATATCAAGGCGACATTTGTTTCCGAGAAAGCACTCGGTCCTGAAAGAGATCAATTGAGTGATTTGACTTTCTCATGATTACGCCGGCAGGTCTTATTGACGTGGAAGACCTGTCGGCGACCAGTTTTAATGGACTTTGCTTGAGTAAAGCAAAGTGGCCGCCGCAAGAGCGCAACCTACTGCGCCAACCGTGGCGAAGATGTAGAAGTTCCACTGCGGGGCGAGACCGGCGCCAAGCACGGCACCGCCGATGGCTGGACCGATCATTCCGCCGATACGGCCGATGCCGAGTGAGAAACCGAGGCCGGTTCCGCGGATTTCGACCGGATAGAGGTTTCCGACGAGGATGTTGGCGAGGATCTGCGTGCCGATCGTTCCCGTGCCTGCGAGTGCCACCAGACCATAGACCTGGAGGTCCTGATCCACCTGCGTCAGCAGCCAGATCGAGCAGGCTCCGAGTAGAAACATGCCTGCGACGACAATCTTGACATTGCCGCGGTCGGCAATCCTCGCGCCGATCAGCAGCCCGATTGCGGCTCCGAGATTGAGGGTTACCGAGAAGAGTAGGGCAGAGCCGAGGTCATAGCCCATCTTATTCATGATGGTCGGAAGCCAGTTGACCATGCCGAATGTCAGCAGGAGCGAACAGAAGTGGATACCCCATGCGTTCAAGGTCGGCAGCAGGCGACCTTCGGAAAACAGCGACCGGATGCCGACCTGTACAATAGGCTTAGCGATGGGATTGGCCAGCCCGTACTGGTCTGCGATCTGGTTGGCTTCGCTCTGGCGGTTCTTCGTTGCCAGCCATTCGGGAGACTCGGGTATGAGGCGGATGAAGAAAGGCAGAAGCAGGATCGGTGCGCCGCCGATGATCATCAGCGGACGCCATCCATATTTCTGTATCAGCAGCATTCCGAGGATGCCGGAAACGATGCCGCCGGCGAGATAACCGAGAAGAGCAATCGAATAGGCCATTGCCTTCCGCTTCGGCGGAGAAAACTCGATGATCAACGCGGTTACAGTCGGAAAAAGAGCGCCAAGGCCCAGGCCGGCAAGAAAGCGTGTTCCCTCGAAAACGAGAAAGTTCGGCGCAAGACCGCTGCCGATCATCATAACGGAGAAGCTCAGCAGACTGCCTATGATGACCTTGCGGCGACCTATCCTGTCAGCGAGTGTTCCGGCGACGAGCGCGCCCAGCAGCATACCGAACAGTGTGATGGAGGCCGCTCGTCCCACCAAGCCGGGCGTCAAGCCCCAGTTGGCTTCACCGAGCAATGCCGGCGCGACGGCGCCGTAGACGATCAGGTCATAGCCGTCGAACAGGATCAGCAGGCCGCAAAGAGCGATGATGATATTCGGGCTGCGAACGCGTTCCTTGATAATAGCGAAATCTTGTATGGCCAATTTTCCCTCCCCATACATTTGAGTACAGGAAGTACGCTCCTGCCAGCGGCAGGTCCGCGTTGATCCATGTACAAATCCTCCTGGATCGTTGCCGGCGTGGTTCCTCCCAGCTCCAGACTCGCCCATGACAGCGCGATGTCAAGACAACGATGACACGCTATTAAATACTTGCGAATAAAATATTTGCAACTGCAATCTTTTCAGATGGCAACTTTTCCCTTTCCGGATATTGCCGGCAAGTTGCTGTGCATGCGGCGCAGCGCCTTCTTCAGGGCTGCGACCTCTTCTTCCGACATGCCCTGCACCGCGGTGCGTTCAAGTTCCACGGCAAGCGGCATAAGCCTTTCCGTCATCGCCTCGCCCTGCGGGGTCAGCCTTACGATGACGATACGGCCGTTATCTTCCGGACGTGTTCGCGACACCAGCTTGCGCTTGGCCAGTGTGCCGACCAGGCGCGAAAGCGTCGAAATCTCGACGGAGACGACGTCGGCGAGATCCCCCAGGGTGCTCTCCTGGCGCTCTTTGAGCATGGCCAGGACCCGGTACATCGCCACGCTGAGATTGTCTTCGGCGATTCTCTGCGCGAATACCTCGGCTATCCGCACGCCGGCGCGATTGAGAAGATAGGGAACGGAATCGGTAAGTTTGTACATGTCTCTGTCTGCTGGCGGGATTCGGCTTGCCGGGGGCTCTCTCCGACATGCACCTAAATGACCGGAATGACAACACGATTGGCTTCAGCCGCCGAGAACGGCTGGGAAGATCAAGCATTTTCCGCATAATTTTTAAATTTGCATTGACAACAATTGCAAATGCAATAATTTGAATTACAGGAGACACGGGAGGAAATCATGTCTGCCACTGCTGCCCTCGGCATAGCGCCGGCCCCCGCACCGCTCAGCGATGCATTTCGATCGACCATGCGTCGTTTCCCGGCGACGGTGACGGTCATTTCCGCCTGTCGCAACGGCGCGGATCATGGAATGACGGCAACGGCCGTGACATCACTTTCGATGGATCCGCCATCTCTCATCATCTGCCTGAACAATCGCACCTACCTGCATGACATGCTGCTTGAGGTGCCTGAATTCGCAGTCAGCGTTCTGACCGACAGGCAGGCAGCCGTATCGGAAGGTTTCAGCGGCAAGATTGCGCCTGAGCGTCGGTTCGATGCTGCCGATTGGATTCGCCATGAGCGCGGCATGATGGTGCTGGAGTCCGCTCATGCCTCGGTTGTCTGCCGCCGTATGGGCGCAGTTCCTTATGGAACGCACACGATCTTCATCGGGCAGGTGGTGGATACACGCCATTCCGACGACACCACCGCGCTGATGTACGAGAACTCGAAATATTGCGCGCCACAGCACGCGCTTCCTGCATCCCAGAACTGAAGGTAGTTCCATGAACAATACAGCTGCCCTGTTTCCCGCCTCGGCGCGGGTCGAGAACGCATGTCTTGCGGATCGCATCGCCCCCGTGCTGGAGGAGATCCGTGCCGGCGCGCGCGATACCGAAAAATCCGGCCGCGTGCCGGCACGCAATATCGATCTGCTGCGCGCCGCCGGCTATTTCGATATCGTCAAGCCCGCCCGTTTCGGTGGCGAGGAAGGATCGTTTGCCGAGCTTGTCGATGCAAATATCCAGCTGTCGTCGGCTTGTGCCTCCACCGGCTGGGTTGCGGGCCTCCTTTCCGCGCATCAATGGCTCCTTGCCATGTTTGATGAAAGGGTTCAGCAGGACGTGTGGGGCAGCAATCCGGATGCGCTGCTCTGCGGTTCCTATGCGCCGGTCCGCATGGCGGAGCGCATCGAGGGCGGCTTCCGGTTATCCGGTGACTGGGCCTTTGCGAGCGGATGCGAAAATGCACAGTGGGCGCTGTGTGCGGCGATCATTCCGCCAAACGGCGAGGGGGAGCGTCCTGTACCGGCGTTCCTTCTGGTTCCCGCCAGCGATTATGCCATTGCCGAGACCTGGGACGTGGTCGGCCTCGCGGGGACCGGCTCAAAAAGCCTGATCCTCAAGGACGTCTTCGTTCCGGAATGCCGTATGCTGAGCTTTCCGGATGCGACCTCCGGCAGAACGCCGGGCGGACGTGGCTATAAGGGTATCGGCCTTTTCAACATTCCGCTGCTCATGGGGGTTCCGTTCTGCCTCGGCAGCGCGGCCGTCGGTGCGGCGAAGGGCGCATTGGAGAGCTATATCGATCACATGGGGGCCCGTGTGACACGTGGCGCAGTCGCCGGTGGCAACAACAAGATCGCAGAATTTCCGACGATCCAGCTTCGCGTGGCGGAAGCCTCCGCATCCGTGGATGCCGCCCGCGAAATCATTCTGCGCGATATTGCCCGGGCGCAGCAACTGGCCCAGGCCCGCGAGGATGGCGCCGGCGAGATCACCGAAGAAGATCGGATTCTTGCCCGTCGTAGCCAGTCTTTTGCGGTCAGCCTGGCCCTCCGGGCCGTGGAAGCTCTCAATGCATCGACAGGCGGCCTCGGCCTCCAGATGTCCAACCCCGTCCAGCGGGCATGGCGCGATGCAAATGCCGTCGGGCGCCATATTTCCATGAACTGGGATGCCGTGGGGACCATGGTTGGCCAGCAGCTGCTCGGTCTTCCGCCCAAGGGACAATTCTGATCCGCCATCCCACTATTTCGATTGAAGACAGGAAAGAGAGCATATCGTGCAAGGCAAGATCGCGCTTGAAGAACATTTCGCCATTCCCGAGACGCTGCAGGATTCGGCTGGTTTCGTGCCGGGCGACTACTGGACGGAACTGTCCGCCCGGCTTCTCGATATCCAGGACAAGCGTCTGCGGCTGATGGATGCCCATGGCATTGAGAAAATGATCCTGTCGCTGAACGCTCCGGCCGTGCAGGCGATCCCGGATAAGGCAAAGGCTCTGGAGACTTCCCGACGCGCCAATGACTTTCTGGCGGAGCAATGCGTCAAGAACCCGAACCGTTTCCTGGGATTTGCAGCTTTGCCCCTGCAGGATCCGGATGCGGCCGCGCAGGAATTGCAGCGATGCGTGACGACGATGGGTTTCGTCGGTGCACTGGTCAATGGCTTCTCGCAGGAAGGCGACGGAACGACGCCGCTCTACTACGACCTGCCGCAATATCGTCCGTTCTGGGCCGAAGTCGAAAAACTCAACGTTCCCTTCTATCTGCATCCGCGCAACCCGCTGCCGCAGGATAGTCGGATCTATGCTGGCCATTCCTGGCTGATGGGTCCGACATGGGCGTTCGCACAGGAGACCGCTGTTCACGCGCTACGCTTGATGGGATGCGGCCTGTTTGACGAACATCCGGCTTTGCGCATCATCGTTGGTCACATGGGCGAGGGACTGCCATATATGATGTGGCGCATCGACAACCGGAATGCGTGGGTCAAGGTGGAAAAGAACTATCCGGCCAAACGCCCGATTGCCGATTATTTCAACGATAATTTCTACATCACGACCTCGGGGAACTTCCGCACGCAGTCGCTTATCGATGCTATGCTGGAAATCGGCGCGGACCGAATTCTGTTCTCGACAGACTGGCCATTCGAGAACGTCGACCATGCTGCAAACTGGTTCGACAACACGACCATTTCCGAGGCCGACCGTCTGAAGATCGGTCGCACCAACGCGGTTTCACTCTTCAAACTCGATCGATAGCATGTTTGCACCTTTCAGATACACGGCCAGCGCGGCACAGGTCTTCTTTGGGAGCGGCTCGTTGAACCGTCTCGCCGAGGCGATTGCTGGGCAGGGCGGCAAGCGCGCCCTGATCCTTTCGACCCCGCACCAGAAAGCGGAGGCCGAACGGATCGCGGCCTCCCTCGGTCCGCTTGCGGCGGGACTATTCCACGACGCGACGATGCATACGCCGGTCGATGTAACCGAGCGCGCGATCGCCGCATACAACTTGGCCGCCGCCGATTGCGTGGTCGCAATCGGCGGCGGATCGACGATCGGTCTCGGCAAGGCGATCGCCTATCGCAACGACGCACCACAAATCGTGGTGGCGACGACCTATGCGGGATCGGAGGTTACACCAATCCTCGGCCAGACAGAAAACGGGCAGAAGACAACGGTCCGCGGGCCCGGCATCCTGCCCGAGGTGGTGATCTACGACCCGGAATTGACATTGGGATTGCCAGTCAACATCAGCGTCAGCAGCGGGCTCAATGCAATGGCGCACGCCGTCGAAGGTCTTTACGCGCAGGATCGCAACCCGATTTCGTCAATGATGGCGGTCGAGGGCCTGCGCGCGATGAAGCAGGCTTTGCCTCAAATCGTAAATGCCCCTGGGGACATCGGGCCGCGAAGCGAAGCGCTTTACGGTTCCTGGCTGTGCGGTACGGTGCTCGGAGCGGTTGGCATGGCCCTCCATCATAAGCTTTGCCATACGCTGGGCGGTAGCTTCGATCTGCCGCATGCGGAAACCCATGCGGTCATTCTTCCCCATTCTGCCGGCTACAACGCGGCGGCCGCTGCGGATGCGTTAAAGCCGGCCGCCGATCTTTTCGGCGGCTCGCTGGGCTGCGGTCTTTATGATTTTGCCGCTTCGATCGGCGCCCCGCTGGCGCTGCGCGATCTGGGCATGAAGGAGGCCGATCTCGACCGTGCGGCAGAACTCGCCGCCCAGAACCCCTACTGGAACCCGCGCCCGATCGAAAGGAAAGCGATCCGGGTTTTGTTACAGAGCGCCTGGGAGGGCGCGCGGCCGCGTTAATGCCTTAGGAGGATGGTCACGTGCCTGAATATTTCAGCGAAGAGAGATCCGTTGAAGCCGTCAATTCGCGGATGGGGCAGGACATTAATCCACGCCTGGCCGAAATCATGGCGTCGCTTGTCAAGCACCTGCATGCCTTTGCCAAGGATATCAGCCTGACCCAGGAGGAATGGGAGCTGGCCATAGGCTTCCTGACCCGAACCGGCCATCTCTGTCATCACGAGCGACAGGAGTTCATCCTGCTCAGCGATACGCTTGGGCTGTCGATGCTGGTGGATGCAATCAACAACCGGCGTCCGCCAGGCGCCACGGAAAATACCGTGTTCGGACCTTTCCATGTCGAGGGCGCGCCCATACGGCAGATGGGTGAAAACATCTCGCTCGACGGCAAGGGAGAGAGCTGCCTCTTCATCGGGCGGGTGCTGGATCTCAGCGGCAATCCGATCGAGGGAGCCCGGATCGACGTATGGTCGGATAATTCCGATGGCTACTACGACGTCCAGCAGCCGGATATTCAGCCGAAGTGGAACAACCGGGGCATCTTCGTGACCGGCGCAGATGGCGCCTATAGTTTCGTCGGCATAAAGCCGGTTTCCTACCCGATCCCGGATGACGGCCCGGTCGGCCAGATGTTAACGTCCCTCGGCCGCCATCCCTACCGTCCTGCCCATACCCATTACCTGATCACGGCTTCGGGTTATCAGAAGCTCGTAACCCACACCTTTGTCGGCGACGATCCCTATCTGGAATCAGACACGGTGTTTGGTGTAAAAAAGAGCCTGATCGCTCCTTTCGAACGTGTGGATCGTCCGACGGTCTGGCGCTCCGCTTTCGATTTCGTGCTGACGCCCGTCGAGACCAGACGATGATCGTCGTTCGTTATGCGGTATCCGATCCCGGCAAGGCTGCCGAACGTTCCCAATTGATCGACGAACACAAGGCCTATCTGCGGGACGCACCGATCCGCATCTTGCTTTCCGGACCTTCTGCTCCGGTTGCCGAAGGCAAGTCCATGACCGCTGTCGTGATTGCGGAGGTCGACACATTTTCGGAGTTTGAAACGTTTAACCAGCTTGATCCCTTCGTACTTGCCGGTGTTTACAGAAGTGTAGACACGTTTGAATGGAGACCAACCTTTGGAACTCTCGTAGAGAGGGTCAAGGCGGGGTTTGATCGATGACTGGTGAGGCGTGACAAGCACCATTTGGTAGACGGTTACTTCCCAAAATTCTGACGTGATTTCAATCAAGCGGCCTCATCGTCATCATTCGATTCTGTCGCTTTGAGCCTTGTTCAGTTGATTGAACCGCGCCGGGTATGCCGGAGGCTCCACTTTGTCAAATGTTGGAGCCTCCGGCATACCCGGCGCGGTTCACACCGAGACCCGGATCGCTCTCTGGCCCATTGAGCACGGCCGGCACCTCAGATCTCCGCAAAGATCTCGATGACCTCAGCTGCGAGGGTTAGAAGAAGATGCGGCCTGTCGACGAGCCTTAACGCACTTTCTTCCCCACCGCTTTTGTTGAAATGCACCGTTAACCATGTCATCGTGACGGAAGAAAATAAGCTTTTTGCTTCAATTTGTTAAAAACCGTAAAGCTTAACAATGCGCTATGATATTGACGGTGCGATGCTTCAAAGCCTGCTTCCAGCCCTTGCTGCCGCAGAGGACGGATTGGCGCGGCTCGACGAGCGGGTGTTGCGCTCGCCGGTCGGCGAGGGATTTGCCGAGCGCAGTCACTTCTTCGATGCTGCGGGCGCGCTCTGGGTCGCCGGCGAACTCGTGCATGTCGAGGATCTCGTTTTACACGACGCGCATATGGATAGCCGAGCCCCCAGCCACGAGCTGACGATCGCCCATTCGGTGCTGCGGACGCGTCGGCGCATCTGGACCGGTGAACCTTCCTGGGCTCTTAGCGGGTCGGGCCTTGCAGTGCTGACGTCGGCCATCGGGGAAGCGGAGGGGACCGCGCTGGCAAGCCAAACCCCGGCGATCGAGGTCGAGACCGACGAAGAGGGCGAGGATGAAGGCGGGCCGCTTGCCGCCGAGATGGCGGAGATCGATGCGCTGCTTGCCCGCTCGCAGAAGCTCATCGACATCCATACGGGCAAGGCGCCGGCGGGAGAGGCGGTGGCCGCAATATCCTCAGCCAAGCGCAACGATGACCCGCTCGGGCTGCTCGGCGACGAGGAATGGGACGAGGAACAGCGGCTTGCGGAGTGGCGAAGCGTGCTGCCATTGGCCGACAGCCTGCCGCCGATCCTCGGCGCCGTCATTCTTTTCGAGGCCTGGGACAGGATCGAGCCGCTACGGCGACAGCATTGGCTCGGCGGTCTTCTGGTCGCAAGTTATCTCCGCGCCCGCGGCAAGGTCGCCTCGCATCTCTTTTCCTTTTACGGCGGGCTGAAGCTGGTGCGCCACGAGCGGCGGCGGGCGCGCGACCGGCCAACCCGGCTGCAAGCCTTTCTGGAGGCGATGCATCTGGGTGCCGCGGCCGGTCTCAAGGAAATCGACCGGTTGTCGCTGGCACGCACGCAGATGGAGCTGCGCTATCGCGGCCGCCGCTCAAACAGCAGCCTGCCTGAGCTTGCCGATTTCATCTTGTCGCGGCCGATGGTCTCGGCGGCGATGATTGCCCGCCATCTCAGGATTACGCCGCGCGGCGCGCTGAACCTCGTCAATGAGATCGGCATTCGCGAAATCACCGGCCGCGGTCGCTATCGTGCCTGGGGTATCATCTGAAACGAAAGCGGCCGGGCGTGAACCCGGCCGCTTTCGTTTTGAGATGAGCACCCGATCTGCCATCCTGTCACAGACTGCAGACCGGGCGCTCTTGCGCTTCCATTGCCCCCGGAAGCGCGGTCCTATTCCCGCTCGCCCGTGAAGTTGAGCAGAAGCGTGAAGATGTTGACGAAGTTCAGGTAGAGCGAGAGCGCACCGAAGACAGCGAGCTTCTGGTTCGATTCCTGATCGTAATTTTCCGAATATTGTTCCTTGATGTTCTGGGTGTCGTAGGCGGTGAGGCCGACGAAGACGACGATGCCGATCACCGAGATTGCGAACTGCAGCGCGCTCGAACCCAGGAAGATGTTGACGATGCTGGCGATGATGACGCCGAAGAGGCCCATCATCAGGAACGAGCCGATGCGCGACAGGTCACGCTTCGTCACATAGCCGTATAGGCTGGTGGCGCCGAACATCGTGGCGGTGATGAAGAAGGTCCGCGCGATGCTCATCCCGGTGAAGACCAGGAAGACGGAGGCGAGCGACAGGCCCATCACCGCGCAGAAGGCCCAGAAGGTGATCTGCGCCGTGCTGGCCGACATCGTCTGGATGCGGAACGAGAAGAAGAAGACGAAGGCGAGCGGCGCCAGCATTACCACCCACTTCAGCGGCGAGCCGAAGATCGGGACATAGAGGGCCGGCGTCGAGCCGACGACGAAGGCGACGAGGCCGGTGATGACGAGGCCGAGAGCCATATAATTGTAGACGCGCAGCATGTGCTGGCGCAGACCCTCGTCGAAGATAGCCTGGGAGCCGGCAACGGCGCCATAGCGGGGATTGATCGGGTTCATGCTGATCTCCTCGGTTAGAACTAATAGAGCGAGCGAGCGAGCCGTTCGGCCGCCTGATCGAGATTGAGACCGCTATCGTCGGCGATCAGGGCGTAAGCGACCTCGCCGATCTGCCAATAGGCGGCTTCTGCCTTTTCGAGCGCGAGATGGCTGACCGGCTGGACCTCGAAGGCGCCCGGCCGGACGGCGAAAAGCGAGAGTCGCTTTCCATCCGCTACCGTGATCGCCATCTCGACGCTGGGGCCGAATTCGGACGGGAAGATCTGCACGTCGGCGATCTTCCAATCCCTAGGCAGTTCGGGCATCACGATCGCGGTGGCCGCGCGGATGTCGTCGGCGCTGTAAGTGGTCGGTGGCTGCGAAGGCATGGTTTCGCGCAGGACTGCGGTCTGATAGGCGCGGACGGCATCCTCGACATAGGCGGGCGCTGGAACGGAGGCCGCTACCTCGGTCGCCGAAAAGGCACCGAAGGAATTGTGCGCCACCCAACCGGCGGTCACCAGAATACCGACGGCGGCGATGCGCTGCATGGAGTGGAAGATGCGGCCATAGGAAAGGCCACGCTCCAACCGGCGGGCGGCATCGCGGGTCTCGGGACGGCCGAAGCCGTTTTCGCCGGCAAGCGCCAGGCGCAGCTCACCTTTCACGCTGAGATCGGCCATCACCTTGGCGGCAATCGCCGGGTTCTCCGAAAGATAGGACTCCACCTGGATGCGGCGTGCGACATCGAGCTCGCCGTCGACATAGGCGTCGAGATCGGCGTCGACGATCGGATCAACTGCTTTCATGGCCGTTCCCTCCGATTAATCTCAGATGCGAAACGCGCGGTGTCTTCTCTTCGAATTCGCGCAGCTGCGTGCGGGCGCGGGAGATGCGTGACATCAGCGTGCCGATCGGAATGCCGAGCGCATTGGCCGCTTCCTGATAGGAAAGGTCTTCGATCGCAACGAGATGCAGCGCCTCGCGCTGTTCCTCCGGCAGGTCGAAGAAGGCGTCGCGTACCTGCTGCAGGCGCACGGCGTGTTCCTGGCCGGCCGGCAAGGACTGCTCGGCTTCGACAGCCGCTTCGTCATGGCGCCGTGTCAGCGACCGCTTCTGGCGAAGGCGATCGATATGGGCATTGTGCAAGATGGAGAGCAGCCAGGTACGCAGGTTGCCGCCGCTGCGGAAGCTCTTTTTCTTCTCGAAGGCGCGCACCAGCGCATCATGTACTAGATCCTCTGCCTCGTCCGAATTGCGCACCAGCGCACGCGCGTAGCGCCTCAGCGCTGCGAGCTGTCCGATGACGTCGAAGGGGCGGTCTTTGCGTTCCATGATTGAGTATACGCAAGCGCGCGGGATTTTATTCCCGGCGGGACAAAAAAAGTCATCCGGACGGAATATGGTTGCCGATATTCGGCCAGGATATGATGCGCGCCTTAAATCGGCGATTGTTTATGACGATCACATGCCAGATCATCACGCCGCTGATTGGAGGGGAAGATGCACAATGAAGGAAAAGAAGCGGGTCTACGAAGCTCTCGTGGACGGCGCCATGGAGGGACTGACGGGTGAGGCGCTGTATGATTTCGTCAAGACGCGTTGCCCGAAGGCCACGAGCAAGAAAATCGTCCGGGCCTCGCTTCTCGCCCTGAGCGATACGCATCTCAAGGACCGTAATATTCTCGACGTAATCTATGCGCTTGCAATCAAGCATCGCCTCGATGAGGGCGTGCTTGATGACGGCGACGAGGGCGATGCTGCAGGGTCGGCGCCGTTCTCTCAAGCGCTCACACGGGACACATCCTGACCTTCCTGACCCGACCTTACTGAAAAGCTCAGCCGCCGTCCGAAAGCTCTTCGAGAATCGGACAGTCCGGCCGGTCATTGCCATGGCAGGCATGCACGAGGTGCTCCAGCGTGCGGCGAAGTTCCGTCAGTTCGCGGATCTTGCGGTCGATCTCACCGAGTTTGCTCTCGGCGATATCCCTGACGTCGGCGCTCGCCCGACCCTTGTCCTCATAGAGCGCCAGCAATTGCCGGCATTCGTCGACCGAAAAGCCGAGACCGCGCGAGCGCTGCAGGAAACGCAGCTTGTGAACGTCGCTCGCAGCGTAGTCGCGATAGCCGTTTCCGCCCCTTTCGGGGCGGATGAGGCCGATATCCTCGTAATAGCGGATCGTCTTCGCAGGCAGGCCGGAGCGCTCAGATGCTTCGCCGATATTCATCGCTATCTCCTATAATTTTGCCAAGCGCAGCCTCAACGCATTTGCAATCACCGACACCGACGAGAGGCTCATCGCCGCTGCCGCGATCATCGGCGACAGCAGCAGGCCGAAGACCGGATAGAGCACACCGGCGGCGACCGGGACGCCGAGGGCATTATAAGCGAAGGCGAAACCGAGATTCTGGCGGATATTGCGCATCGTCGCCTCCGCCAGCCGCCGCGCCCTGACGATGCCGTTGAGGTCGCCCTTGACCAATGTAATGCCGGCACTTTCCATCGCCACATCGGCGCCGGTGCCCATGGCGATGCCGACATCGGCGGTCGCAAGTGCCGGGGCATCGTTGACGCCGTCGCCGGCCATGGCGATGACGGCGCCCTTGGCGCGCAATTCCTCGATCAGCGCCTTCTTGCCTTCCGGCAGCACGTCGGCGCGGACTTCATCGATGCCGAGGCTTTTTGCGACCGCCTGCGCGGTGCGCTCGTTGTCGCCGGTCGCCATGATGATCTTCAGCCCGCTGTCGTGCAGCGCCTTGATGGCGGCTGATGTCGTCGGCTTGATCCGGTCGGCAACGGCAACAAGACCGGCAAGCTTGTCGTCGACCGTGACGAACATTACCGTCTTGCCGTCCCCACGCAGCGCTTCTGTCTTCTCCGACAACGCCGAGGGATCGACGCCGAGTTCGGCGAGCATTGCTGCATTGCCGAGCGCCACGCTCGCACTGGCGGCAAGGCCCTTTACACCCTTGCCGGTCTTCGCCTCGAAGCCGGTCACCTCCACGAAGGTGATACCGCGCTCTTCGGCACCGGAAACGATCGCTTCGGCCAGGGGATGTTCCGAGCCGCGTTCGAGGCTGGCCGCCAGCGACAGTAGCCTGCCTTCCTCGATGCCGCCGACGGCGACGACGTCGGTGAGAACAGGCTTGCCTTCCGTCAGCGTGCCTGTTTTATCGACGATCAGCGTGTCGACCTTGGAAAAGCGCTCCAGTGCTTCGGCGTCCTTGATCAGCACGCCTTCGCCAGCGCCGCGCCCCGTCGCGATCATGATCGACATTGGCGTCGCCAGACCGAGCGCACAAGGGCAGGCGATGATCAGAACGGCGACAGCGGCAAGCAGCGCGTTTGCCAGGCTTGGTTCCGGCCCGACGGCGGCCCAGACGATGAAGGCAAGGACGGCCACGGCAACGACGGCGGGCACGAAGAAGGCCGACACGCGGTCGACGGCGCCCTGAATCGGCGCCCGCGAACGCTGCGCCTTGGCGACCATGTCGACGATGCGCGACAGCACCGTGTCTGCACCGACTTTCTCGGCCGACATCACAAGAGAGCCGTTCTTGTTGATCGTACCGCCGGTCAACCCGTCGCCCGCCGTCTTCTCGACCGGCAAGGGTTCGCCCGTTATCATCGATTCGTCGACGGTCGACTGGCCTTCCAGGACAGAACCGTCCACCGGCACGCGCTCGCCCGGGCGCACGCGCAACCGGTCGCCGGTTTGGATCTCCTCCACCGGCACGTCGCTCTCGTTGCCATTGGCATCAATGCGCCGCGCCGTCTTCGGCGCGAGGTCGAGCAGGGCGCGGATCGCCGAGCCGGTACGCTCGCGTGCCTTCAACTCCAGCACCTGGCCGACGAAAACCAGAGCGACTATGATGGCCGCCGCCTCGAAATAGACGGGCACGGAAGCGCCATGGCCACGAAAGCTCATCGGGAAAATACCCGGCGCAAGCGTAGCGACGACGCTGTAGACATAGGCGGTGCCGACGCCGAGGCCGATCAGCGTCCACATGTTCGGGCTGCGGTTGACGAGGGACGCCCATGCGCGGCGGAAGAATGGCAGGGCCGCCCACAGCACCACCGGCGTCGCCAACAGCAGTTCGATGTATGTCGCCCGTGGTTCGCCGATCGCTTCTCGGAGCGGCAGGCCGAGCATCGGCCCCATGCCGAGCGCCAGCAGCGGCAGGGCAAGAATGGCGCTGACCCAAAGCCGTCTGGAGAAATCCACAAGTTCCGGGTTCGGGCCTTCGTCATCAGGAGAAATACCCATCGGTTCCAGCGCCATACCGCATTTCGGGCAGTCGCCGGGACGGTCGCTGATGACCTCCGGATGCATCGGGCAGGTATAAAGCGTGCCCTTTGGCGCCAGCTTGGCTGCCGGACGGGCGCCGTCGCGATAGGCGGACGGGTCAGCTTCGAACTTGGTTTGGCAGGCGGCCGAGCAGAAGTAGAATTTCTCGCCCTCAAATTTCAGAAAGTATTTTCCCGTCGAACGATCAACAGACATGCCGCAGACCGGATCGTTCGCTGTCAGATAATCCTGTGGCTGAGCCGCAAACTTCGTCCGGCAGCTCTCGGAACAAAAATGATAGATGCGGCCCTGGTGGTCGAACGAGGGTTTGCCGGCTTGCGGATCGACGGTCATGCCGCAGACGGGATCACGGATCACAACTTCGGCGGACTTCTCCTGATGATCATGGCCGCAACGGCACTGACCGTTGCCGTGGGTGTGGTTGTGATGATGATGGTGGTCGTGTTCGTGCTTGGTATCCATGACTATCTCCGATGCCCGAAGGGCAGTTGGAGAGGCTTATCCACCTTCCAGCAACTGGAAGGTCAAGCGCTAATTTTGGCGATATCGATTTTATCGGCTACTTCGCGTCGCGCGACCGCGGCATCGCCCGATCCTCAGATCGCGCCGATCCTTAGATCGGGCTGACCAGGCCGAGGGGCTGGCTCCCAAGCAGTGCGGCCAACGAAATGCTGCCTCCCGGCTCGATCGTTTTTCCAGTCACGAGATCCGCCTTCAGCCCGTGAAGAGGGGAGGGCACCGCGATCGACGTGTCCTCCCAGAATTCCGGGCCGGCAAAAAGCACGCCGGGATCCAGCCAGCCGAACATCAGCCGCGGGGCGACGGTGATCGCGAATTCGCTATTATGCACGCGGGCGAAAGCCAGCACGTGATCACGGCGGCTGCCCGTCGTCTTCAACGGCAGATAGTCGCCCTTGGCGAAGAGAACCGGGTGCCGCTGGCGAAGCTGCAGGCCGATTGCGACGATGCGCTGCTTCAAGGCGGCCGCCTGAAGCTTGGCGATCGGTCCGGCTTCATCAAGCCAAGCCGTCAGTCGCGTATAGTCGACCGGCCGGCGATTGTCGGGATCGACAAGACTGAAATCGAAACCTTCCGAGCCCTGATAAATGTCGGGAATGCCCGGCGCCGTAAGCTTGAGCAGTGTCTGCGACAGGCTGTTCACGTAGCCCGCCGCAATGAAGGGCTGCAGCACCCTTTCGAAATCTTCCAGAAAGGCGTCATTGTCCGGCGATACCAGCGCCGCCGCATAGGCTGTGATCGCCTCCTCGTAAGCGCCATCCTGTTCGGTCCAGGCGCTGCGCAATTTCGCCTCGCGCACCGCCTTTACCGCGTAATCGGTAAAGCGCACGCGGAGGTCGTCCCCCTGTGCTCTGTCGAATTCTTCCGGCCAGACGCCGGCGAGCGCCTGATACAGCATCCATTCGGTATTCGGTTCAGGCGCGGCACCACCCGGCAAATTCTTCAGCCAGGAAAGGTTCATGTGACGCCAACGCTCCACCGCCTGGGCAAAAACGTCCGCGCCCTCGCTCAAGACGTAAAGTCTTGCGCGTGCATCCTCGCCCCGTTTGGTGTCGTGAGTGGAGCTCGTCGAAAGCCCATGCGGCTGCAGCCGCGCCCGCTCGGCCATCCGACGATGGAAGCCGTCCGGCCCCTCGGGCGGTTTGCCCGGTTCGCCGCCGACCTCGTTTGCGGCAAGCAGCCTGCTATAGCGGTAGAACAGCGTATCCTCCGTCGCCTTCGCCATGACGGGCCCACTCAGCTGCTGAAAGCGAATCCGGAATTCATGGGCCGCGTCACCGTCAATCTTGCCTTCGAGAAGCTTCAGCACGTGATCGAGCGCGCGCCGGTCGAGTTGCGGCATGACCTGCGATGCGGTTGCGGCAAGGACGGCCGAATCCTGCCAGCTCAGCGGACCGCCGTCGCCGTAGGTGCGATAGACGGGGAATGCGATCAGCAGCTCGCGCACCGCGGTGGCGATCTCTTCCCGGTTTATCTCGGGAAAGATTCCCGCTGCCATGGCGACCAGCCTGCCGGTCTCGCCGGCGAAATTGCGCTCGACCATCTGTTGCTTGGCAAGGCGCCGGCCTTCATCGAGATCGCCCGCCTCGCCGGCGAGGCCGCGATAGGCATTGTCCAATATCCGCAGGCCGCTGGCGTCGATGAAGAGCTCGCTGAGGGCGGCGATGAATTCATATCCGGTGGTGCCGGCGACCGGCCAGCTCTCCGGCAGGACCTCGCCCGCCCCGAGGATCTTTTCGACGACGATATAGGTGTCGGGACCGACTGCTGCCCTGAGCCTGTCGAGATAGGCCTTGGGTTCGGCGAGCCCGTCGACATGGTCGATGCGCAGGCCCTGCACCTTGCCATGGCGCACGAGCTCGAGCACCAGCCGATGCATGTCCTCGAACACCCGGGGGTCCTCGACGCGGGTGCCGACCAGTCCGGTCACCTCGAAAAAGCGGCGGTAACTCAGATGCCGCGCCGCTTCCTTCCAATGGGTCAGGCGCCAATGCTGCTCGTCATGCAGGTCTCTCAGGAATTCGCGATCGGACGAGACGTCCTCAAGCTTTCGCCGGAGGGTCGCGCGATCGCCGCCTTCGAAGAGGATGTCGCGCAGCGCCCGGGCGAAGTCCTCGCCTGATGTGACGGCCGCCTCCGCCATTCTCGTCGCGGCCGGATCGTCAAGCCGGTTTGCGACCGCGCCATAGCTGCTGGGGTTCAATGGCAGCAGCGTCTCGAAATAGGCTAACGCGAAATTGCCGTGCGTTTCGTCAAGCACGAGGCGCAGTTCGCCGGCGGCCAGCGCCTCTTCGAATTCCTGGCCGAGCTGCGGCAGGGTCAGCGGCTCGCGCCAGTCGATGTCGAAATGGCGCGCATAGGCGCTCTGCCGGCCGAATGCCAGGACGTCCCGCCACCAGGCGTTTTCCGGTGAGGCGGCCATATGATTCGGAACGATGTCGAGAACCAATCCCATGCCCGCCGAGGCGAGGCGTTCGGTCAGCCGGTCGAACCCGGCGCGGCCGCCAAGTGCGGGATCGATCTCATTGGCGTCGGTGACGTCATAGCCATGTGTCGAGCCGCTGACGGCGGTGAAGATCGGTGAGGCATAGAGGTGGCTGATGCCGAGCGTCTTGAGATAGGGGATGAGGCGAGAAGCATCATCGAAGGTCATGCCGTTGCGGAACTGTATCCGGTAGGTCGCTGTCGGAACTGTCATGAGGCCGTCTGACGTTGGAGGGAGACCTTTTCCAACGGTTGTAGCCCGGCTTTGGTTCCTTCAGTCGATGAAAACGCCGACACTTGCGGCGCGTCCGGCGGAATCGATGACGGTCAGTTTCGAATAGCCGCCGCCATCGGGCAGCCATTGCTGGGTGCGACGGCGCGAGAGATCGGGTAAGGGCTTGCCGTTGGCGAGCCACCGGAAGGGCGCGCGGCCGCCCTGCAGCTTCAACAGCAGCGGCGACAGGTCGCCTCCCTTTGCGCCGAGATCGATATGCGCGCCCTCCGGCGGATAGACGATCAGCGGCGCGGGCTCGCGACCGGAGGCGACGAGCAGGCCGCTGGCATTCAGCGCAAAACGCCGCTGGCTGATCGGCAGCTCCGACTGTGCGATGCGCACGGCGCCCGCCGGCGGGCGGGGCAGGGGCGTCGTGGCGAGGCCGGATTTGGCGAAAGCCTCGAACAGGATCGGCGCGGCGGTCCCATAGCCGGTCAGACCGGGCACGGCGCTGTTATCGGGCCGGCCGACCCAAACGCCGAGCACGTACCGGCCGTCATAGCCGATCGACCAGGCGTCGCGATAGCCGTAGCTCGTGCCGGTCTTGTAAGCGATGCCGCGCTGCGGCGCGCCGGCGGGAGGAATGACGCCGGAGAGAATATCGGCGACGTTCCAGACCGCTACCGGCTCAAGCAGCGGTTCGCCGTCGAGCTTGCCCGGTGTGCCGGTGACGCCGTCGCCGAGCCGTACCGGCTGGCCGCGATTGGCGAGCGCTGTATAAAGCTGCACCAGATCCTTCAGCGTGATGCCGACGCCGCCGAGACCGATCGCAAGGCCCGGCGTTTCATTCGGCGGCAGGGCCGGGCGCACTTCGGCGCGGCGGAAGCGCACCAGCAGCCGCGACGGCCCGACGGCGTCGAGCAGCTTGACGGCCGGCACGTTCAAGGAGAGCTGCAAGGCCTCGCGCACGGTGACGTCGCCCTGATAGCTCATGTCGAAATTGCGCGGCCGGTAGCCGAAGAAATCGGCCGGCCGGTCTTCGATGATCGTCTCCTGGGACACGAGGCCCTGTTCGAAAGCGAGTCCATAAATGAAAGGCTTCAGCGTCGAGCCAGGCGAACGGTTGACGCGTGTCATGTCGATCCAGCCGGAGCGGCTGGCGTCGAAATAATCGGCCGAGCCGACTTCGCCGACGATCGCACCGGTCTGGCCATCCGCCATCACCATGGCGAGCGAAAGCTTCGGGCCGAGTTTCGTCGTCGCGGCGCGGGCGACGGATTCCAGCCCCTGCTGCACCTGCTTCTTCAACGTCGTCTGATGCTTGAGGACCAGAGGCTCCTTCCGCAATGCGGCTTCGCCGACATGGGCGGCAAGGGCAGGCAGTTGCAGGCGCCGCGGTGGAATGGCGACCGTTTCGGCCCGTTCCGCCTCACCGTCGCCGACGGCCTCGGCCACTGCGACGCGGTCGAGCACGCGCTTGCGCGCCTCCTGCGCGGCCTTGAGATTGCGGTCCGGACGACGCCGTTCCGGCAATTGCGGCAGGGCGACCAGCAGCGCCGCCTCGGCGACGGTCAGGCGGCGCGGCTCCTTGCCGAAATAGGCAAGGCTTGCGGCGCGCACGCCCTCAAGGTTGCCGCCATAGGGGGCATGGGTAAGATAGAGGTCGAGGATCTCTTCCTTCGACAGCCGCCGTTCGATCTGCACGGCGCGTGCCAGCTGCAGAAGTTTTGCTGAAAACGAGCGTTCCGTGCGCGGCTCGATCAGCCGGGCCACCTGCATCGAGAGCGTCGAGGCGCCGGAGACGATTCGGCCGTTGCGGACGAACTGCAGGCTGGCACGCCCGAGCGCCAGGATATCGATGCCGCCGTGATCGTAGAAACGCTGATCCTCATAGGCAACAAGCATGCGCAGGAATTGTGGATCGACATCGGCGACCACAGTCTTCAGCCGCCAACGGCCCTCCGGGGTCGCAAAGGCACGCAGCAGCTGCCCATCGGCATCCAGCACCTCGGGTGAAACCACCGCCGCCTTGTCGAGCGGCGGCGGAAAGGTCCGGTCGGCGGCGTCGAGCGCGAGCAGAGCCGCGCCGGCAAGCAGGATGCCGGCGGCGGAGCCGATCGCGAACTTGTGCCACAGCCTCATTATTGTGCTGCTACGACCTCCATCTTTCCGGTCGCCGTGCGGGCTGAAAGCTCCGGCCGGTACATGTCCTCGACGCTTGCTGCCGGATGGTCGTAAGTGCCGGGGGTGACGGCGCGTACGACATAGGCGACGTTGAATTCACGCTCCTCGCCCGGCGCACGGTTGAAGGCGGCGACAAAGCGGTCGTAGCGGAATTCGGTATGGGCGGCTGATATTTCGCCGATCCAGTCGAAATTCGTCATCTGGGCGCTGTCGACGAGGTTCGGATTGTCGATCTCGAAGCCGGCCGGCAGAAGGTCGGTGATGACGATGCGCGACTGCCAGTCATTGGTCTCGCGCACGTGGATGACGACCACGTAACGCTCGTTCTGCTTCGCCTCGCTGATATTGGCCTCCTCGCCGTCGAGCGTGTAATAGCTGCGCTCGATGAGGAAGCCGTCGCCGCCGGCCGGCAGCGGCACGGTGGGGGCGGCAACGGTGGTGACGACAGCCGAGACGGAGTCGTTCGTCTGGTTGGTCAGCGTCAGAGGATGATCGGCGAGCGCATCGCCGGTCATGCGTGCCATATAGGCGCCGCTATGCGCCGCGCCATTGACATCGATCTTCAGGCCGTCATCACCGCCCTGGAGCGCGCGCGCGGCAAGCAGCATCCAGGCCTCTTCCTGGGTGCTCTTGTATTTGCTGCGGCCCCATTCCTTGGCAACGGCCTTGGCGAGATCCGGGATGACAGGTGGCACCGGCCGGCTCTCGGCGGCAAGCGCCAGGATCGCCGCACCGTCGCGCAGGATCGTGCCGTAGTCGGTGCGCGAGAGGTTCACGCGCGACACCATCGATTGCTGCGACATCTGCAGCGCGTCGATGAAAATGTTCTTCGAACGCTGGGCATCGCCGTAGAGCGCCAGTGCGGCGGCGATATGTGCCTTGGCGAGCGGCGTCGGGAAGTCGTTGATCATCGTATCGGCGTAATAACGCAGATCGCTGATCGCGGCCTTCTTGTTGCGGGCGAGAACATAGATGGCATAGGCGATCTGGTCGCCCTGGCCCTTGATGTCGGTGGTGTAGGAAAGGGTGTTCTGCAGGTTTTCGAGTGCCTGCACGAAGGCCTTTTCCGGCACGTCATATTTCATTTCGCGGGCCCGCGTCAGGAAATCGGTGACGTAGGAATCGAGCCAGACGTCACCGGAATCCGGACCCCAGAGGCCGAAGCTGCCGGCTGAGGCCTGGTAGGAGAGCACACGATAGATCGCGTCCTGTACGCGCTTGCGCACGTCCTCGTCGTTTTCGATGCCCGCCTGCTTCGCCACCTCGGCGAAATAGAGCAGCGGCAGCGCCCGGCTGGTCGTCTGTTCGGCGCATCCGAAGGGGTAGCGGTCGAGCGTCATCAGCAGCGCCGGAATGTCGAAGGCCGCCGAACGGGTGACATTGACGCTGATCGAGGCGCCAGGCAGCACGCTGTCGGCCAGCAGGTTCTTGTCCACCGTCAGCTTGGCCCCCGGCTTCAGTGCCAGCACCCTGCGCTGGGTGATCGGCAGGGATGCCGGACGGACCGGCACGTCGACGACCTGGTCGAGCGAAAGGCCGGAGGCGTCGGAAAGGTTGATCGAGACGCTGCCGGCGCCCGGCTGTTTGCCGATGAGCGAAAGCGTCAGTTGGGATTTCGCGCCGGCTTCGAGGCGGATCGTCTGCGCGGCGGATCCGTCTTCGATGCCGACCGCGTCATTGCCGGTCAGCTGCAGCTTGTAGTCGCCGGCCGGCGCATCGGTATTGGCGATGTCGAGGCGCAGATTGGCCTTGTCGCCAGGAGCGAGGAATTTCGGCAGGCTGGCCGTCACGACCACGGGATCGCGGATGATGACATCCTTGACGCCGTGGCCGACACCGGTCTTCGACCAGGCGACCGCCATGACGCGCGCCGTGCCGTTGAACTGCGGAATGTCGAAGGAGACCTTCGCATTGCCCTCGGAGTCGAGCTTGACCGGGCCGGAGAAGAAGGCGACGAGCTTCTGCGTCGGCGGGCTTGCCTGCAGCGCAATGGCGCCACCGTCGCCGCCGGTCCTGAGCTTGCCGGTCGCGCCCAGCGAGCCGTCGATCAGCCGGCCATAGAGGTCGCGGATCTCGAGACCGAGCTGACGCTGGCCGAAATACCAGTCTTCCGGGTTCGGCGGTTCATAACGCGTCAGGTTGAGAATGCCGACATCGACGGCGGCAACCGTCACGTAGGCATCCTCGTTGGCGCCCGCGCCGGTCACCTGCAGGCCGATATCAAGCGGTCCGCGTGGCAGCATCTTTTCCGGCGTATCGAGCTTGACCTGCAGCGCGCGCTGTTCGGGATCGACCTTCAGCCATTTGATGCCGATCGAGCGCATCGGCATGTGGCTGTCCTGGGCGTCGCCCGGGCGGAAGAGCGTTGCCGTGACATAGGCGCCGGCGCCCCAGTCCGCCGTGACCGGGATGTCGATCTCGCCGCCGGTCTCACCGATCGTGGTATTCTGTACGGCGACGAGCTTTTCGGTTCCGGCCGTCACCATCAGTTCGCCGCCATAGCGCGACGTGACTTTCAGCTTGGCAGTTTCGCCGATCTTGTAGCTGTCCTTGTCGAGGGCGATTTCCAGGCCGTCCGGCGTTTCGGTCGACGTCGAGGCGACGAACCAGCCGGCGTCGAATTCGACGCTGGAGGTCGGGCCGTCGGCGTCAGGGCTTTCCACTTCGAGACGGTAGCGGCCCCAGGTCACCGGCACGGAAATCTTGCCGCCGTCCATCGTTGCGTCGACACTGCCGTTGGAAATCTGCTCGGCGGTATAGACCGGCTCGTATTTCCAGGCCGTCCCCTCGCGATACCATTGGTACTCGCGGTTGAGGCTGTAGAATTTCCAGCGCAGGCCCTTCGTCTCCTGTTTCTGTCCGGCGGCATTGACGCCGATCACCGTGAAGTTGGCGACGGAATTCTCAGGCAGCTCGTCGGAAAATTCCGGCTTGATGCCGATCGAAGCGCGCTCGTTCTTCACCGGAAGGACAAGCGAGCGCTCGATGGCGCGCCCGCCCGCTTCCTGCATGCGGATATAGACGGTGGCGTTGAGCAGCTGCGTCGTTGCCGGCAGGTCGCCGACGGTGAGGTCGGTCGAAGCTTGCCCGTTTTCGTCGAGCTCCGGCAGCCCGTCGATCGGCAGACGCGAATCTTCGTTCGCCTCCTCGTCGGCAAGGCCGAAGAAGAATCCCTTATAGGCGGCGCTCTCACGCGTCGGCTTGACGACAACATCGCCCTCGAGCGTCAGGCCGACGGCCGGAGCGCCGTAGAGATATTTGCCTGAGATCGTGATGTTCGCCGGCGTATCCGGGCCGATTTCCTTGGCCTCGGTCTTGATCTCCATGTCGGTGCGATCAGGCACGAAATCGTCGACCAGGAAGCTCTTGCTGGCGATCGCGCTACCCTTCGGATCGGTGTAGATGTTCATCGTCCAGGTGCCGCGCATGGCGTTTTCCTGGGTGGCGAAATCGACGGAATAACCGCCGAGATTGCTGGTCTGGCTGACGATCCGGCGGTCTTCGACGCCATCCGGGCGGCTGAAGATGAAGGTCAGCGGCAGATTCTCGATGGCATTGCCGTCGGTGTCGCGGGCAAGCGCCTGAGCGTGGACCGTTTCGCCAGCGCGATAGATGCCGCGTTCGGTAAAGGTCAGCACGTCGATCGCGCCGGGCGAGGCGCGGCCGGTGACGCCGCGGTCGGAGAGATCGAAGCCGGCGCGTGTCATGTCGAGGAAGACATAGTCCGAGGCGCCGTTCTTCGCGGTAATGACGGCAGGTGTCAGCGCCGCCGTGCCGCGGATCAGGCCGGCGGTGAAGATGGCGCGGCCGTTTTCATCGGTTGTCGCCGTGCCGAGCACCTCATTATTCTTGGCCAGCAGCTGCAATTCGACGTCTGCTATCGGTTTTGCCGAGGCGAGCGAACGGGTGAAGACGTTGAGGCCGTCGGTGCCGGCATAGGTGCTGACGCCGATATCGGAGACGAGGAACCATTGCGTCGCCTGCGAATCCCATTCCTGCGCCGGGCCGTTCCCCGCCGTTGCGGTCATCACGTAGATGCCGGGCTTGCGTTCGGGCAGCGCCTCGTCCACCGGGAAGCTGGTGATGATGTCCTTGTTGAGCTCGTTGGCGATCTCGATCGAACCCTGCCAGACAAGCTCGCCGCTCTGATCCTGGATGTTCTGGGCGCTGTAGCCGTCGAGCTGGCTCAGGAACTGCGAGTTGGTCAAAAGCGGCGCGATTCCGCGATCGCCGATGCGGTAGAGCTTGAGATTGGCCGAGGTCAGGTTGACCGAGACGATCGGAATGCCGCGGCGCGCCGTCGAGGGCAGCACGAAGCTGTCGCCGGTGAAGCGCACCATCTGGCTGCGATCCTTGATATAGACGTCGATGGCAACAGGCGCATCGAGCGTCTCGTCGACTGATGACGGCAGGCCGGTGCGGAAGGCGATCTTGTAGGTCTGGCCGTGTGTCAGGCCCTCGACGCAGATCTGCTTGTCCTTCGTCTCGACCGCCTTGGGCGCCTCGCCGTTCAACGTCACGAAGGGCGTGTAGTCGGTGGTCTTGACCAGCGCCTCGGAGAAGGTGGCGCAGGCCCGCGGCGTCGCGCTGTCGGCGTCGACCGTGTGTTCGGTGATGCGGAAGCCTTGCGTCGATTTGAGCTGCAGGTAGGCGCTCTGCACCTCGTCGGAGGCAACCAGCGCCAGGCTCGCCTTGTAGGCGCCGAGCGCGGGGCGGTAATTGGCGTTTCGTTCGAGAGCGCTGGCGAGCACGGCAAGGGCCTCGGCGCGCTTGGCCTTGGTGCGCGTCAGCTCGTAGCCGTTCAGCGCATCGAGCACGGCCTGGCCGGTGACGCTGCTTTCCGTGCTGCCGAAGGAAATCGCGGCGCGGGCGGTTTCGAGCCAGAGATCGGCATCGTCTGGCGTGAGCGACAGCGCGCCGTGGAAGGCGATCAACGCGTCGGTCAGGTTGTTGGCGGTCATGTCGAGACGGGCATTGGCCGTCAGGCTGGCGGCGCCCTGGCCCTGCTGGCCGTCGGTCAGGGCAAGATTGTCCCTGAAGTCGTGGGCTTGCTGGATCAGGTCGTTGGTCAGGAAGGTCAGGCGCGGTGCGGCGCCGATATCAGGTTCCTTCTGGGCTGATGTCTCGACGATTTTGCCGGCGATCGCGCCGGGGAAGGCGTTCATCGTCTTGAAATCGGATTTCAGGAAGCACCATTTCACCTTGGGATTGTAGGTGAAGGCCTTGCAGCTCTTGTCGCCGATGCAGGAGGTTTTGCATTGATCGAGCGAGACGTTCTGCTCGGTGCGAAGATCGAAGCCGAAGAAATCGGCGTCCTTGATCGTCTGAATGTCACGCTTCGTCTCCGCGGCGGCGGCTGGAAAGCTGACGGCGATCACGGACAAAAATGCGATGCTGGCGAAAGCAAAGAACGAGCGCACGGACATAGATTCCCCCCAAGGATACAGGCGATGCTGGCTCTAACCGGCGGCACTCTCCTCACTCCTCACGCGATTGTCAACTCAACTTGAGCGCTGTTTCAACTTCGCACTGGCACTTTCTTTGGGTTGTCACATCGGCGTGAGTGATCGCCTTGTGATTTGCCGCTTTTGCAAGGATGAGCAAGGATTTTGGACAACTCGCAGGAGGTCGCGCCATGTCCATATCTTCCCACCGCAGGAGCTTCGCTTCGCTCCTCGCCGCCGCCGTTGTCTTACTCGGTACGAGTGTAGCCGACGCCGCCGAGGAGGCGGTCGTCATCCCGCCGCCCGATATCGACGAAACCGCCACATCGGGCACCGAGACCGCCATTTTCGCTGGCGGCTGTTTCTGGGGCGTCCAGGGCGTCTTCCAGCACGTCAAGGGCGTCGAGAGCGCCGTCTCCGGATATGCCGGCGGCGAGGCGAAAACGGCGCAGTACGAAACTGTCAGCACCGGCTCGACAGGCCACGCCGAAGCCGTCGAGGTGCGGTTTGACCCGAAAAGGATAAGCTACGGCAGGTTGCTGCAGATCTTCTTCTCTGTGGCGCACAACCCGACGCAACTGAATTTCCAGGGACCTGACGGGGGCACGCAGTATCGCTCGGCGCTGTTCGTCTCGAATCCGGAGCAGCGCAAGGTGGCCGAACGCTATATCGACCAGCTCGACAAGGCGCATGTCTTCCAGCAAGCGATCGTCACCAAAGTATCGGATGCCGCCGGCTTCTATCCGGCCGAGGCCTATCATCAGGATTTCCTGACGCTCAACCCGACCTATCCCTATATCGTCTATAACGACCTGCCGAAAATCGAGAACCTGAAGTCACTGTTTCCGGCCGACTATCGCAGCCAGCCGGTGCTCGTCGGTAAGACCAAGGGCTGATCGGCCGGTCAGGGCATGATGTCGATCGGCGTATGGTCGGGAACCCGGGCCCAGATCTCACCCATTTCCGTATTGGTGACGGCAATGCAGCCATCCGTCCAATCCCACAGCCGATGGGCTTTTCCGAGCAGGCCCCAGCCGTTGGGCAGCCCGTGGATCATGATATTGCCGCCTGGCGGAAAGCCGTTCACTTCAGCCGCCCGCTGCTCTTCTGGCTTCGGATAGGAAATATGCAGGCTCAGATGCGCCATCGACTTCGGATTGCGCCAGTCTATTTCGTAGCGCCCTTCAGGCGTCTTCTCGTCGCCTTCGCTTTGTTTGGGGCCTGCATCGGCAGCACTGCCCAGAGAAATTTGATAGGTCGCGATGGGAGCGTCGCCTTTAAGGAGAACCATACGGCGTTCAGATTTATAAACGCGAATAAGATCGGCGCGTTGTTCCATCGGCGCGGCCGGGGGCGGTGAGCCCGAGCCGATCCTCGCCATCACCTTGGTATAGGCGAAAAGGCCGACGGCCACGATGGCCAGCACGATAACCTTGTTTCTCAAGCCGATCCTCGATTCTCGAGATCAATGAATAATCATAACGTGTCATCGCGCCCTCAACCAGAGGTGCACGCTCAAGATCGGCCATAGTTTACCTGCCCTGCCAGCGCCTCCTTAAGAATTAATTAACGTTAACAATAGCTTAAATCAGAAAAATCCCGTTTCACCGCGGAACATATCGTCAAGTTCGCCGTTACAACACTGAGTTTCGGCAGGCACAGCTGCTGAAGCGGATTCTTCTTTCGAAGTATGTGCGTAACAAGGGGACGTATCATGGCCACCAATGTCGTGCGGCGCTTGCAGCAAGATGAACTCGTGAAACAGCGCGTCTTGATCGTCGAGGATGAATTCCTCATCGCCCTCGATCTCGGCGCGACGGTGGAAGGCATGGGCATGCAGGTCGCCGGCTTGGCGAATGATCGCGAACAGGCGCTGCAGCTGGCGCCGTCCGCCGATATTGCCTTTGTCGACGTCAATCTCGCCGATGGCCCGACCGGGCCTGAGCTCGGCCGGCGGCTGGCGGAAGAGCATGACATCGCCGTCGTCTTCATGACCGGAAATCCCGAGACCGTCGCCGACGGCGTCAAGGGCGCGGTCGGCGTCGTCCAGAAGCCGGTCATGCCTTCGGTTGTCGAACAGCTGGTGAAATATCTTGCCGCGCGCCGCGCCGGCATGTTCGCCGTCGTGCCGGCGCAGATGACGGTTTTTGCCTGATCAGCCGGATAGAGCTGTCAGCTGCGGTTCAGCTCCGAAATTCTCCGCCGCCGGTCGGCCATAGGCCCTGAGAAAGGTACGAACGGCATTGCGGGCCGCCTTTTCCAGTTCCGCGTCGGTCGGTGTTCCTCCGAAAAGTGTCATCATCTGCAGGTCGGCATTACTGAGCGCGACGAACTGCCGGGCGGCGACGTCGAAATCGTCGATGACAAGCGCTCCCTTTTGCGCCAGCCGTGCGAGAAGTGCGGAAAGCGCGGTCGTCAGCTTGCCGGGCCCGTGCTGGCGCCAGCTTTCGAAGAGATGTGGGTATCGCTCACCCTCAGTCTGCACCAGCTTGCGCAGGAACTTTCCGTCATGATTGCAGATGCAGTTCTTGTTGAGGCGGATGACGAAAGCCGTGAGGTCGTCCTCCAGATTGTCGGCATTATCAGGGAAGGCCGACAATACGGAAAAAAGCATGGCATTGGCGCGGTTCATGACGTCCTCGACAACGGCGACGAACAGCGTTTCCTTCTCGCGGTAGTGATTGTAGATCGTCTGGCGGGAGACACAGGCGACGGCGGCAATCTCGTCGATGCTGGCGGCGGCAAATCCCTGGCGGCAGAAAACGTCGGCAGCGGCGTCGAGGATTGACATGCGCTTGGCACATTGCCCGCGCTGGCTATGCCCCGTCATCCGGACTGCCGGTGTCATGCGATCGTTCATGAGAGCGAAGATAAGACGCCTTGACGTTTTAGACAATGGCGCCTAGTTTTACATCAGTGTCCAAATTTATGGACACGCCTGCTTCCCAGCCGAAGATATGAGCTCCCAACTTCGTCTTCGCGCGAACGATCATCATTGAACCCCTAAGAGCACTGCGGCGAAACGACCATCCGGCGTCTTTGCTCGCGCTTTTATGAAAGATCACCATTATGACGGCTTCCTTCTTCCGCACTGCCCTCATTCTCGGCCTTTTATCGGCCATCGGCCCCTTTGCCATCGACATGTATCTGCCTGCGCTGCCTTCGATCGGCCAGGATCTGCATGCCGACAATAACGTCACCCAGCTGACCCTTCTCGCCTTCTTCATCTCCTTTGCGCTCTCCCAGCTCGTCTATGGTCCGATCTCGGACATGTGGGGCCGCAAGCTGCCGCTCTATCTCGGCATCAGCCTCTTCGCGCTAGCCTCGATCGGCTGCGCGCTTTCGACCGATATCGAGACGCTGATCGCCTTCCGTTTCGTCCAGGGCATCGGCGGTGCGGCCGGCATGGTCATTCCGCGCGCCATCGTCCGCGACATGCATACCGGCGTTCAGGCCGCGCGGCTGATGTCGCTGCTGATGCTGGTCTTCTCGATCTCGCCGATCCTGGCGCCGCTGACGGGCAGCGCGGTCATCGAGTTTTACGGCTGGCGCGGCGTGTTCTGGGCCGTGACAATAGCCGCCTTGATCGGCCTCGTCCTGCTCGCCACGCAGCTTGACGAGACCCGCCCGGCCACCGATCGCAGCGGCAGCGGCCTCGGGAGCGCCATGACGGCTTACCGGCTGCTGCTATCCGACCGCAATTTCCTGACGCTGACCTTCATCGGCGGCCTCGGCATTTCCAGCTTCCTCGTCTATCTCGCCAACTCGCCCTTCGTGCTGATTGAGCATTATGGGCTGACGCCGACGCAGTACAGCTTCGCCTTCTCGATCAATGCCGTGTCCTTCTTCGCGGTGTCGCAGGCAACGGGTTGGCTCGGCGAGCGTTTCGGCCTGGTGCGGGTCATGCGGATTGCCGTCAGCGCCTTCGCACTTGCCATGGTCGTCATGGCGGTTGCTATGGCGGCGGGCTTCAATCAGATGCCTGTCATGGCGAGCTTCCTGTTCATCGGCTACGGCTTTCTCGGCCTCGTCATCCCGACGAGCGCCGTGCTGGCGCTTGAGGATCACGGCGCGATCGCCGGCACCGCCTCGTCGCTGATGGGCACGTTGCATTTCGTCATCGCCGCCGTCGCCATGGTGATCTCGAGCTTGTTCTTCGACGGCACCGCCCTTCCGATGGCCGCCGGCATCGCCGTCTGCGCCTTTATGGCCTTGGTGTTGACGCAGGCCACGATCGGCCGCCGCGCCGCCACCGTCGCCGCTGAATGATCAGAACGGGCCGCACCGGTCATCCGGTTGCGGCCACCAATCACGGTTGCGGCATCGCAGAAAATACTTCGCCCAATTGAATATTGGTTGATAGCGCTATCTAGGCGTTAACGACATTGTCATTGCGGAGAATATGCATGGTCGACGAGAAGCGGCTGATCTCGAAAATCACCTGGAAGCTGATGCCGTTTCTCGGCATCCTTTATCTCATCGCCTATATCGACCGGCAAAATGTCAGCTTTGCCAAGCTGCAGATGGTCGATGCCCTGGGCCTGAGCGAATATGCCTATGGTCTTGGCGCTTCGCTCTTCTTCATCGGCTATTTTCTCTTCGAGGTGCCGAGCAATCTCTTCCTCGACAGGCTCGGCGCGCGTGTCTGGTTCGCCCGCATCCTGGTCTCCTGGGGCCTCGTCACCATCGCGCTCGCCTTCACCCAGAACGCAGCGATGTTCTATATCCTGCGTTTCCTGCTCGGAGTCTGTGAAGCCGGCTTCTTTCCCGGCGTCCTCTATCTCCTGACGCTATGGTTCCCTTCGGGCTATCGCGGCCGGATGGTCGGCCTGTTCATGATCTTCAGCGCGATCGCCAATGCCGTCGGCGCACCGCTCGGCGGCGCGCTGCTCGATCTCGACGGCCTCTACGGCTTTGCCGGCTGGGAGTGGGTGTTCCTGGCGACCGGTATTCCGGCCGTCATCGCCGGCGTCGTCACCTTTTTCTATCTTCCCGGCCGGCCTGAGAATGCGAGCTTCCTCAGTCGCGAGGAGAAGAGCTGGCTGGAACGGAGGCTCGCCTCGGAAAATGCCGACATGGACGCAAATGCCGGAAACGGCTTCAAGGCGCTCGTCGACCCGCGCGTCCTCTTGATGGCGCTCTGCTATATCGCCTTTCCGCTGTCGGCCTATGGGCTGAGCTACTGGCTGCCGACCATCGTCAAGGCCTTCGGCGTCAGCAACACGGTGAACGGTTTCCTTAACGTCATTCCCTGGCTGCTGGTCGCAGGCGCGCTCTATGCCGTTCCCGCCATGGCCGACAAGGCGCAATCGAAGACGCCCTATATCGTCATTCCGGCCTTCATCGGCGCCGCCTGCCTGCTGCTGTCGGCACTGATCCCGAACCACACGGTGCAATTCGCCTTCCTCTGCGTCGCCGCCGCCGGCATTTTCGCGCCGCAGCCGGTGTTCTGGAGCCTGCCCTCGCGGTTCCTGAAAGGAGCGGGTGCGGCGGCCGGACTTGCCGCCATCAATTCGGTCGGCAATCTCGGCGGCTTCGTCGCCCAGAACGTCGTGCCCTGGATCAAGGATGAAAGCGGCAGCACGATCGCGCCGATGTTCTTCCTCGCCGCCTGCCTTGCCGCCGGCGCCCTCTTGGTCTTCTTCGTCACGCGTCAATTGTCGAGCCGCGAAGCTGCGGCGGCACCGAGCCGGATCTGAGCGATGTGCTTCAGGCCGTCAGCGTGAAGGCGTCGCTTTCGCCCGGAACGAGCTCCATCGGCCAGATCCTGTTGCGGGCGCCCTGCGGATAATGATCGGCATAGGCCGGCATGGTGGCAAGCAGGGTTTCGCCAAGCTGGGCGCCGAGATCGCGCAGCGACATGCGGAAGGAGGTCAGCGACGGCTGGAGGAAAAGGGTGCGCGGCTCTTCGCGGAAGCCGACGACGGCGAGGTCGCGACCGGGCACGATGCCTGCCTCGGCCAGCCTGCGGTAAAGCCCGATCGCCATCAGCTCGTGGATCAGGATGATCGCCGTCGGCCGGTCTTCGATCATCAGCAGTTCGTGGCCGGCCTGATAGCCGCCCTGTTCGCTCGACTTGACGCGGATGACGAGGGTCGGATCAAAGGCGATGCCGTGGCGCTGCAGCGCCTGGCGATAACTGTCGAGGAAGATGTAGCCGAGATTGATGTCGGAGGAGGGGGCGGCCACCGCAATCCGTCGATGGCCCTTGGCAACGAGCCGGTCGACGCCGCGCGCCGCCACGCCTTCGAAATCGAGGTCCATCCAGGTATAGCTGCCGCCGGACGCGCTGCGGCCGAGCGCCACGAAGGGGATGCGGGCTTTTTCCAGAAGCTCGATGCGCCGGTCTGTGCGCCGTGTCGCCGAAATGATCAGCGCATCGACGAGGCGGCGCGCCACCATGCGCTTCAGATATTCATGCGGATCCTCGTCGTCAGGGCAGGGCAGCATGACCAGATCGAGCTTGTGGCGGGAAAAGACGCTCTGCAGCCCGTCGGTGACGCCGAGGAAGAAGTCGTCGCTGTTTTCGACCGTCTCGCGGCTCACTTCAAGCATTAGCCCGATGACATTGGTCATGCCCTGGCGGAGGCTGCGACCCGACTGGTTGGCGACGTAGCCAAGCTCCTCGGCGGCGGCGAGCACCCGCCGGCGCGTTTCCTCGTTGACGTCGGGCTTGCCGTTCAGCGCGCGGGACACGGTGCCGATCGAAATGTCGAGATGCTCGGCGAGCTGGCGGATTCCCTTCATGTCAGCCGATCCTCTTCCCCTAAGGCGCCGAGTCATGGCCCTTCTTGCCACAGGACGACCTCTGCGAAAAGCCATAGGGGAAGCTTCGGCGAATGACGAGTTCCAGGATGACGCGTTCGTAACCTACAGGCGCGTCCGGATTTTCGAGACGCGTGGCTCCACCCGGTCGGTGGCGGCAGCCGGACGAGCGGCTGCTCTCCTGCCAGCATGGCCTTGATATTGAAATCAAAAAGCCGAGGCTGCGGAACGCAACCTCGGCTGACGGTCAAGCGACGCTGACGCGTTCAACGCCACTTCAAACAACTTCAGGCCTACTCGCAGACCCGCACGGTTTCGGCGTGGTAGCCGCCGTCATAGCGGTTGCGCACGTCGCGGTCCTCATACCAGCATCTCGGCTCTTCGACATAGCGGGGGCTCTCGACATAACGAGGACCTTCATCGACGTAGCGCGGGCTACCATTGGCGATTGCGCCGCCGATCAGGCCGCCGACGACGCCTGCAGCAACGCCGCCGGCGATGATGCGGCCGGTATTGTTATGGTGATGATGGTCACGCGCGGCAGCGGGCTGAATAGCCGATCCAACAAGGGCCGTCGCGATCAACAGGCTGCTAATAATTCTCTTCATAACGCTCTCCTCAGTGGGCACAGGCCCCGGATAAAAGTAAAATGCGGCAGCAAGGCGTTTGTTCGTTCAAACTTTGCGACAACAGGTAACGCATGTCAGGTCGCCGATTCCCCCGCCGTCGTCTCCTCCAGCACGTCTTCGGGAATATCGTCGAAGGAAGCGTAGTTCAAGTTATAGAGTCTGGAATAGAGCTTGCCGTTCTTCATCAGCTGGCGGTGGTCGCCGCTTTCGATGATTTCGCCGTTCTGCAGCACGATGATGCGGTCGGCCTCGCGGATCGTCGCCAGGCGATGGGCGATGACGAGGCCGGTGCGGTTTTCGAGCAGTTTGACCAGCGCCTTCTGGATCAGCATCTCGGTATAGCTGTCGATATTGGCGGTCGCCTCGTCGAGCACCAGGATCTTCGCATCCGCCACCAGTGCACGGGCAAAGCTCAGGAGCTGGCGCTGGCCGAGCGATAGATTGCCGCCGCGCTCGCCGAGAATGCTGTCGTAGCCGTCGGGCAGGCGCATGATGAAATCATGCGCGCCGACCGCCTTGGCCGCCTCGATCACCTGCTCGCGCGTCGCCTCCAGCTTATGGTAGCGGATGTTTTCAAAGACGGTGCCGGTAAAGAGGAAGGGCTCCTGCAAGACCATGGCGATCTGCGCGCCGAGCGAATCCTGGGTCAGTTCCCTGACGTCGTGGCCGCCGACCAGCACCTGCCCCTGCTGTACGTCATAAAAGCGATGGATGAGCGACATGCAGCTCGATTTGCCCGATCCCGTCGGCCCGACCAGCGCCACCGTCTCACCGGGATTGACCTTGAAGCTCACATGTTTCAACACCGGGTGCTTCGGATTGTAGCCGAAGACGACATCCTTGAATTCCACCGAACCGTCCATGTCGCGCGACAGGGTCTTGGCGTCGGGCGCGTCCTTGATGTCGACGGGCACGTCGAGCACTTCGGTCAGACGCTGGCCGGACGCCATGGCGCGCTGCATCACCGAATATTGCAGGGTCAGCGACCGGATCGGGTCGAAGAAGCGCTGGATATAGAAGAGAAAAGCGACGAGCACGCCGACGTCGAGCGCCTGGTTGAGAACTCGGGCGCCGCCGACGACGATGACGAGCGCCATCGCCACGCCGGTCAGGCTGTCGACGATCGGCACCATCACCTGGGCATAACGCGCCGCCGTCAGGTGCGTCCTGAGATTGGCATGCGCCTTGTCGTCGTAGAGCGTGAAGTTGACGCCCTGCCGGTCCATGCTCTGGACGGCGCGCACGCCATGGATCGCTTCGGCGAGCGCGCCGTTTGCCACCGAATTGGTCTCATGCGCGGCCATGAAGGACTTGCGGGCGAGGGGCAGCCAGAACAGCCGGACGATGAAAAGCACCGGCAGCACCGAGAGCGTCAGCAGCCCCAGCTTGAAATCGAGGTAAAGCATCACGAAAACGATGCCGAAGAGCAGCACGATGTCGCCGACCGAAAGCACCGAGGTCTCGAGGAATTCCTGCATCGAGTTGACGTCGCCCTGCAGGCGCGACATCAGCCGCCCCACTTCGGTCTTGTCCATGAAGGAGAGCGAAACGCGCTGGAGATGCGAGAACATCGCCTTGCGGATGTCGAAGAGCACCTCTTCCGCGACGTTGCCGACCAGCGTCTCCTGCGCGTAGCTTGCCGCATAATTGATAAGGATGGCGATGGCGAAGGCGGCGATCGCCGAGATCAGCGCCGAAGGACTGCCGCCCGGCGACATGCCGTGGTCAATGGCATAACGGATGATCAGCGGGATCAGCAATTGCATCGTCGTGAAGGTCAGGACGGCGACGACCGCCCAGAGGACCTGGGTGCGGTAGGGGTGAACGAATGCCCAGATGCGCTTGACGATGTTGCCGTCGAAGGCCTTGCCGAACATTTCCTCCTCGATGCGATGCGAACCGACCACTGCCCGCGGCGGGCGGCGTCCGTCCTCGCGGACGTCCGGACGCTCGGTTTCCAGTTCCTCGGCCATCGTCGTTCCTCCTGCGGCCATCACTTGAGGCTGGTCCGCACATCAATTGCTTGTCCGCGCTTCTCCCCAGCGGGGAGAAGGTGCCCGAAGGGCGGATGAGGGGGCCACACGGCAGGCCCTCATTTGCCCTTCGCTTCCGGGTAGCGCACTCGTCGCTATCGCTCCTCGCCCCCTCATCGCCTCGCTTTGTTCGGCACTTTTCTCGAGCGGGGAGAAGAGAAGATTACGCGCTCAACACCTCGTCGCCCGGCCGTACCTGCAGCTCGTAGAGCGCCTTGTAGCGGCCGCCGAGGGCAAGCAGCGCCTGATGCGTGCCGCGCTCGACGATCCTTCCGTCTTCGACGAACAGGATCTGGTCGGCATGCATCAGCGAGCTCAGGCGGTGGGCGACGATGATCGTCACCCGGTCGGCGGCATAGCGGCGCATGGCGCTGCGAATGCGCTGCTCGGTGGCCGCATCGATCGCCGCCGTCGAATCGTCGAACACCATCACCGCCGGCTTCAGCATCAGCGCGCGGGCGATCGAAAGACGCTGCCGCTGACCGCCGGACAGCGATACGCCGCGCTCGCCGACGACGGTGCCGTAGCCGGTGGGCAGGCCGAGCACGTAATTGTGCAGCTGGGCGCTTTCGCTGGCGCGTTCGATGCGGCTTTCCTTCGCCCAGGGGTCGCCATAGGCGATGTTGTTTTCGATCGTCGTCGTGAACAGGAAGGAATCCTGCTGCACGACGGCAACGGCGCGGCGCAGCGACTGCAGGGTGGCCTTGCGGATATCCTGGCCGTCGATGGTGATCTTGCCGCCGCTGACGTCGTAGAAGCGCGGGATCAGATGGGCGATCGTCGACTTGCCGCTGCCGGGCGGACCGACGATGCCGATCGTCTGGCCGCGTCGGGCTTCGAACGAGACATCATGGAGCACCGTGCGCTTTTCCAAGCCTGGATAGGCGAAGCTGACATTTTCGAAGCGCAGCACGCCTTCCGTTACCGCCAATTCTTTGGCATCCGGCGCATCCTTGATCGCGATGTCGAGGTCGAGCAGCTTGAAGAGCCGCGAGCCGCAGGTGGAGGCGCGGGCAAAGGCATTGACCATCAGGCCGAGCTGGCGCACCGGCATCTGCAGGATGGTCATGAAGGTCAGGAAGGAGGCGAGCGTGCCGACGGTAATCTCGCCCGACATCACCTTGCCGCCGCCGATCCAAAGCACGAGGCCCATCGCCGCGAAGAAGGAAAAGGTCATGGCACTGGTATTGACGACGCGGATGCCAACCCGCTGATGGGCGAGCGCCAGCGCGTTTTTCGAGGCCGCCTCGAATTTCGTGAGTTCATGCTCCTGGGCGGCAAAGGCGCGCACGACGCGGATGCCGCCGAGATTCTCCTCCATGATGCGGGTCAGCACCGACAGCCGCTCCTGCAGGTCGAGCCAGGTGGCGCGTAGCCTGAGCTGCGTCACCGAGGAGCGCCAGCCGACGAACGGCACGAAGGAGAGCGCCAGCAGCCCGAGCACGACGTTGGTCGACAGCAGCATATAGGCGCCGATGCCGATCAGGATCGTGAGCAGGATCATGCGCACCAGCGCGGTGGAAAAATACATGCGCACGCCTTCGAGATCGAGCATGCCGACGGTGATCAGATCGCCGGAATGCACGGTATCGTGAAAGCTGAAGGACAGGCGCTGGATTTTTTCATAGCAGGCCAGGCGCAGCTCGTAGCCCATGTGGTGGCCGACGGATTCACTGAAATAGTTCTGCACCATGGTGAAGAGGCCGCGCAGCACGCTGGCGCCGAGCAGAAGCAGCGCCGTGGTCAGCAGCGCGTCCTGCGCCGCCTGGCCGGCCGCACCGCCGCCCATCGCCATTTGCGTGTGGTCGACGGCCTGGCCGAGAAGGCGGGGGATCATCAGCTGGAAGGTAGAGGCGATGAGCGTGGCGCCGATCGCAAAGCCTGCCTGCCAAGGGTGGCGGAAGGCCATCACGGTGATGCGCACCAGTGTAAAGAGGCCTCGGCCCCAGCCTGCCGCAGTTGCAAGCGCCATCGAAGCCGAAGGCTTCGTCGCGCGTGTTAACGCATCGCTGCTCACGGTATTTTTCCAATAGATGTGTGCTCGGACGCTGGCCCGAAAAGACGGCAAATCCATGAAAGGATTGATAGCACCGTCAGTTTTGCCGATTCCATTTGGCGGTTCAAGTAAAGAATTCACCAACTGGTTATTTTTGCGTGAGGCCGCCTCGCCTCAGCCGCGGGAACAATCGGCGCGCGGGTGGGTTGCAGCAGGCAGACCCGTCGGGCAACCGTTACCGGAGAGATAAGATGCCGCTGAAAGCCCTTGCTCTCAACGCCACGCTGAAGACCAGCGACGCCAAGGACCCGTCGTCGACCGACCGGATGATCGCCCTCATCGACAAGGCGCTGTCCGAATATGACGTTGTGACCGAAGTGCTTCGCCTTGCCGATTTCAACGTCAAGCCGGGCGTCACGTCGGACGAGGGCGAAGGCGACGATTGGCCCGATATCCGCGCCAAGCTGCTCGACTCCGATATCCTGCTGCTGGCGACGCCGATCTGGCTCGGCCAGCCGTCCAGCATCTGCAAGCGGGCGCTCGAGCGCATGGACGCCTTCCTCGATGAGACGGACGATCAGGGCCGCATGGTTTCCTACGGCAGGGTCGCGGCCGTTGCCGTCGTCGGCAACGAGGACGGCGCCCATCACGTGTCGGCCGAACTCTATCAGGCGCTGAACGATGTCGGCTTCACCATCCCGGCCAATGCGGTCGCCTATTGGGTCGGGGAAGCGATGGGTTCCACCAATTTCGTTGATCTCGACAAGGTGCCGAAGGTCGTGACAAAGGCCGTCGACATGCTGGCGCGCAATACGGCGCATCTGGCCGGGCTGCTGAAGGCAAAGCAATATCCCGGTGAAAGCGCTTAAGACTAGAGCCTTTCCTGGTTAGATTGAAGCATTCTGCCGGGGCAGGTTTTCGCCAGGGCAGAGGCGATTGGCGACGGGCATACCCTCAGGTACGTCCGAGCCGATCGCCTCTGATCCTGGCGGAAAGGTGCCCGGCCCTTCGGGTTGGCTGAAACGGGCCGGCTGATCGACCGGCCGGCTTCGCCGTAGGACTGGGCTAAGACGCGCGCCGGCCGGTCGACCATCCGACTCCGTTTGAGCCAACAGAATGCTTCAATCTAACCAGGAAAGGCTCTAGGTCACTGAGTGCCGCCTCGTCGACGCGATAACGACCGGATTCTCGTTGCACCGAATGCACAATTGCTCGAGACGCTCGCGCTCCCTTCTTTGGGAAGGGAGCGCGCGAGTTAGCATTTGTTTAAGTTGTCGCAAGTGTTCGTCACGCCGGCCGTTCAGAAGCACTTGTCCGCCACTTGATGAGGCGCTTCTCGGCGATGTCCAGAAGGCTGTCGATAATCAAGACAAAGATCGCGAGGATCAGGATGCCCGCGAAGACGCCGACCGCATCGAAATTGCCTTCGGCCTGAGCGATCAGATAGCCGAGCCCGGCAGAGGAGCCGAGATACTCGCCAATGATCGCCCCCACAACGGCGAAGCCGACCGAAGTGCGCAACGAGGACAGAATCCAGCTTGCCGCTGCCGGAAAATAGACGTGGCGAAGCAGGTCCCGCCGATTGCCTCCCAGAATGCGGGCGTTTGACAATACCACCGGGTTGACTTCGCGCACGCCCTGCATCGCGTTGAAGAAGGTGACGAAGAACACCAGCGTCACGGCGAGCGCCACCTTGGACCACAGCCCAAGGCCGAGCCACAGCACGAAGATCGGCGCGAGCACGACGCGAGGAATTGCGTTCAGCCCTTTGATGAAGGGGTCCAGAATGCGCGCGGTCGAACGGCTGAGGCCGAGCCACACGCCCGCTGCCACGCCAAGTGCCGTTCCAACGAGGTAGCCGAGTACGGTTTCGGTGAGGGTGATGGCGACGTGGCTATAGAAGCTGACGTCCGCCACCCAGGCTAAGACCTGGTTGAAAATGTCGACCGGAGCCGGAAAAAAGAAGACGTCAATGGCGCCGGCCGCGACACCGAGCTGCCAACCGCCGACAATTGCCACGAGCAGCACGATTTGAATGAGACGTTCAGTCATGACGTTCATAGCTTTTCTCCACTTCGCCGCGCAGCGATGACCAGATGTTGCGATAAAGATCCATGAAGCGCGGATCGAGCTTGATTTCAGCGACATCGCGCGGACGCTCGAGATCGACGGGGAAGCTGTCGATCACGCGCGAGCGCGGTCCAGCAGCAAGCACGACGACCCGATCACCAAGAGCAATCGCCTCCTCGAGGTCGTGCGTTATCATCACCACTGCGCGCCGCTCCTCCTGCCAAAGCCGCAACAGCTCGTTCTGCATCAGGTGGCGGGTATGGATGTCGAGCGCTGAGAAGGGCTCGTCCATCAGGATGACCTTGGGACCGGTGATCAGCGCCTGCGCCATCTGCACGCGCTTGCGCTGTCCGCCGGAAAGCTGGTGCGGATAGCGATGCTCGAACCCTTTGAGCCCGACTTTCGCCAGCCATCTCATCGCCTGCTCGCGACGATCGGCTGCACCGACACCTTTGAACATGGGACCAAGTTCAACGTTCTCGATTGCGGTCTTCCATGGAAGCAATGCATCCTGTTGAAAAAGATAACCGATGTCGTTCTGGACCCCGCGCACCGGCTGACCATCGATGAAAACAGTCCCGCTGGCAGGCTTCAGAAGGCCGGCAATCGCGTTCAGAACGGTGCTCTTGCCGCAACCGGTAGGTCCAACGATGGCCAGGAACTCGCCATCGGAGACGCTCAGATTGACATCCTGCACAGCGACATAAGCCCCGAAGGACATGGTGATGGAATCGATGGAAACCATCGGCTTTGCATGATCCGGACTGTTGGTCGGGGGTGCAGTTTTCACTACGGCCAATTCCATCACCTCCTCCTATCAGTTGGCAGGGGCGTTCGGGACCTTGCCGACGAACTCGTTCGTGTAGGTTTTTGCAAGGTCGATTTCGGCCGCGGCGACTTTGTCGTTGAAGCTCTTCAGGACGGCGAGCGGAATCTTGATATCGTCTTCGTTGATGCGCCCGGCCTTCGAGAAGATCGCCTTCGCGTTCTCGACCGCCTTGACGTAGGTGTCGCGATCGCCGGAAATAAATTCCTTCGGCAGCTTTTCGACGATCTCCTCCGCGGAGTGGCTGTTCATCCACTCGAGCGCCTTGACGGTCGCATTGGTGACCTTCTGGATCGTTTCCGGATTTTTGTCGATATAGCTCTGCGTGGCATAGAGGACGGAAGTCGGGTAAATCCCGCCATAGATTGCCTTGGCACCATCGTCGCTGCGTCCGTCGATCAGGATCTTGCCGACGCCCTTGGCCTCGATGAAGGTCGCTGCCGGGTCGTAGTTGACGAGGAGGTCGACCTTGCCCTGCTCAAGAGCCGCGACCGCGGCAGACCCGGAGCCGACGCCGATCAGCGAGATGTCATCTGCGGACAGGCCGTGGCGCTGCAGATAATAGCGGACGAAGAAATCGGAGGACGAGCCCGGCGAGGTAATCCCGATTTTTGCGCCCTTGATGGTTTCAGGTTTAGCCGGGTCGAAAGTGCTGTTCTTGCCGCCAGCCAGCACGAGCCCGGAATTGCGGGCGAGCTGCACGAACGCCACGACAGCCTTCTTCTGCGACTGCATCTGGATCGTGTGGTCATAGAAGCCGACTGCGATATCCGTCGAGCCGGCAACGAGCGCCTGAAGTGTCTTCGAGCCGCCCGAAGCAAAGTTTTCGACTGTTACCTCCAGGCCTTCCTTTTCATAAAGGCCGAGTCCCTGGGCGACCGGAAAAGGAAGGTTGTTGAGGTTGTAGGAACCAACGCTGATGCGGACCGGATCCGCGAATGCAGAACCGGCAAACACGACGGTTGCCGCGAGGGCGAGCATGAGCTTGCGCATGGTATTTCCTCCTGTTGGGTGGCGCCCTCCCGGCGGCCACGGTTATTATGCCGCGCAACCCAGTTGAGCGACAGGTTTTGCGAAGACTTGGCCTTCGAACAGCCGCCGGGCGGTGCGAAGGATTCCGGCAACGACCTTGCCGTCTCTCTCATACAGCTTAACGTCCAGGTGGCCGCTTGGGTGCTCTATGGAGAGTACCACCGGGGGCGTACGCCCGCCGATCAGAAGCGATGCAACCGTATCATGGCTGATACAGGCCGTGGCGATGCCGACGGCGCCCGTGGTTGCAAGCGACGGGTGACATTGATGGGGCATGAAATACCGTACGCTGATGTCGCCTCCAGACCTTGGCCGGGAAAGGAGCACCGGCTTCGGCGTTACCTGATTGCGCACGTCTCCAAGGCCCATCCGTTCGCCGGCAGCGATGCGCAGCTCTTCCAGCCGCCCCAGCAATGCTCGATCAGCATTGAGTTCAGCCGCTGATTCGAAGCCACTTGCACCGATCGCTGCTGCCTCGATCAACATCATCGGCATTGCACAGTCGATGCAGGTGACAGCTACACCATCAATCAGGTCGACAGGCTTGCCAGTGGGAAACAGCTGCCCGGTTCGAGCCCCGGCTGCGTCCATGAAGGTCAGTCCGATCGGCGCTGCACGTCCGGGCACGCCATCGATTTCAGCATTACCGAGATACGAAACGCTGCCGTTTGGAGTGGGAACTTCGGCCTCGATCAGCTTCCTGGTATTGACGTTATGGATCCGGACGAGTGTCGTTTCTCCACGAACCTGGACAAGCCCAGCTTCGATGGCGAAGGGGCCAACTGCAGCCAGCATGTTGCCGCAGTTCGGGGAAGTGTCGACAATCTGTTGATCGACCCGCACCTGGGCAAAGAGATAATCCACGTCGGCGCCCGGAATGCTGGCAGGTCCGACGATAGCTACCTTGCTTGTGACCGGGTTGCCGCCACCGATGCCGTCTATCTGCAACGGATGACCAGAGCCCATGACGGAGAGGAGAATCTCGTCGCGCTGACCGGCAGCTGCGGGAAGATCGCCTGCCAGGAAGAACGGCCCCTTTGAGGTGCCGCCTCTCATCAGTACGCAAGGGATCGCCAACAGGTCGTTCATCGCTTGTGCTTCCATCGGAATTATGTCATCGCCGTATCAATCGGCGCTCTTTGATCCAATTTATTGCAATATGCGTTTATTTGTGAAATGCTAAGAATCGGAGGATTGATGCAAGATGAGCATTAATTGTGAGATCCTTGACCTTCGAGCCTTCATGAGCGTCGTGGAGTTGGAGAGCTTTAATCGCGCCGCTGATGCCTTGCATATGTCGCAGCCCGCGTTGAGCCGCCGCATTCAAAAACTCGAGCAGGTCATCGGCGCGCCGCTTCTGGAACGGACAACCAGGCACGTGTCCGCGACAGCTCTCGGTACAGAACTCATGCCGCTCGTCCGACGCCTGCTGGAGGAGTTCGATGGTTCTCTCTTCGCGGTCCGCGACGTTGGAGCCAATCGCGGCGGATTGGTGACGATTGCATGTCTTCCAACCGCGGCATTCTACTTCCTGCCTACGGTCATCCGCCAGTTCAATGAAGAATATCCAAACATCCGCTTTCGTATCCTCGATCTGCCTGCCACTGATGGTCTTCGAGCCGTGGCAAGTGGCGAGGTGGAGTTCGGCATAAACATCATTGGCACCTCCGACCCCGACCTCACCTTCGAGCGGCTTGCGGAAGACCCATTCGTGCTTGCAGCGCGAAAGGATCATCCTCTTGCGGCAAAACAATGGGTCGAGTGGGCGGAACTAGAGCCCTATCACTTGATTACGGTTCATCGGTCGAGCGGCAACAGAACGCTGCTCGACGCGGCATTGGCAAAATCAAACATCAAACTTCGCTGGTTTTACGAGGTAACCCATCTGTCTACCTCCCTCGGTTTGGTTGAGGCGGGGCTTGGGATTTCGGTGCTGCCGCGAATGGCAACCCCGCGGGAAGACCATCCATTTCTGATCACACGCCCCATCCGCAATCCCGACATATCCCGCACAATCGGTGTGGTTCGACGTCGCGGCGGCACGTTGTCGCCGGCGGCAGAACGGTTTCTAGAGATGTTGATAGGTGTATGGGGAGCGTGATTGAAAGACGCCGCAAACGATGGTTCGAGCAACGCAATCGAACGTAGGTCACGTTGACGATATCCTGAGAGGAAGCACGGAAGCAGATGGCCAATGGCGGTGGCTTTCCCCACAACCGGCGGATCTGACCCCTCTGTTGAAGGTGAGGCGGCATCAGGCCATGGCGGTGCTGACGAGGCGTGGCCACCACGGCGCGAGGGTCGGAAAATATGCCGCTGTTCCAACAAGTTAAACTTCGCTCCAATAAATCCCTTGCCACTCGCGGTTTTTGGCGCTTTCATACACGACTAGTTTAATAGACTATGGGCGGCTGCTTTGCCGCCGAGTTCGTTTGCGGGCCGCTTTTACGGACCCGCTCTGCGGTCGATGTTTGTGAATGGCCGCATGACCCTCATCAACGCGTGACCCGGTGTTTATGCGTTGAAGCCTCGATCGACCCCAAGGGCGCTGATGAAGCCGCAAAGGAGTTGCGATGACGGTTCAGGGACTTTTCTCCGGAAGGGCCAATGCTGCGGCGATGATATCGGCCGTTCCGCGCATTGCGATCGTCGGGCGCGGCTTTTCCGGCATGATGACGGCCATTGCGCTGATGAAGACGGTGCGCACCCCCTTCCACCTGCAGCTGTTCGATCTGAACTCGTCGGTCAGCGGCGGCCAGGCGCTGGCCTCTGCCCGCGCCTCGACGATCCTCAATACTCGCGTGCGCGATCTCTCGGTCGCCGTCGGCGACAGCGACGATTTCAACGACTGGCTCTGTACCAACGCCGCCTTCCGCGCCGCCGTGCCGGCCGCCATTCCCGGTTTTCGGCAGATCTTCGTGCCGAAGGAAATCTTCAGCGATTATGTCTACCAGCGCTTTTCCGAAGCGCTGGCGGCGCGCCGGGACATTACGGTGCAGGTCTGCAACGATCCTGTCGTGGCGATCCGCCGGAGCCACGGCAACCGCTTCCTGCTCGAAAGCGCCAATCCCGCCAATCCGCTATTCGATACGGTGATCCTCGCCACCGGCTATGGTCTCAGCGATCCGCGTGCCGAGGAGCCGGGTGCTTCGCCGGTCCGCGCCCAGCGCCTCGTGGCACGGCCGCATGCGGTGCTGCTCGGCAGCGGCATCCGCGTCGTCGACCAGGTGCTGCAGTTGCGCGATTCCGGTTATGCCGGCCAGGTGACGATCATTTCCCGGCGCGGCTTCCTGCCCCAGAGCCATACGCCGAATTCCGCCGATCCGGTGTTCCCGGCCGAAGCGCTGCCCGAGAGCCTGCCTGACATTGTGCGCTTCATCCGCCAGGCCTGTCGCGAGGCGGAAGAAGAGGGGCGAAGCTGGCAATCGGTGATGAACGGGCTGAGGAAACATGCCCGCTCGCTTTGGAGATCGCTGCCGGCCGGCGACAAGCGTCAGTTCAACCGCCATTTGCGGGCGATCTACGACAGTCACCGCAATCGCCTGCCGGAAGCCATCCACCTGCGCCTGCAGCGCGAGCTCGCCGAAGGCCGCACGGTGCTGCGCCGCGGCCGGGCCGGCCGCCGCGGCCTGAGCGGCCTGTTCTTCACGCCGGCCGGCTCCTCTGTCGAAGAGATCATCCATGCCGAGCGCATTATCGATTGCCGCTGCCAGGCGCCGGATCTTTCCACGCCGCTGATGGAGAGCCTGTTTTCCTCAGGCCTCGCCATGCCGGACGAACTGTCGCTCGGGCTGGCGGTCAATGCGCGGGGTGAGCCCTTCCTGGAGGACGGTTCGACGGTTGTCGGGCTCTTTGCCGTCGGCCCGCTCGGCCTCGGCAGCCTGCCCGATATCGATCTGGTGCCCGAAATCGTCTCACAGGCCTATGCGGCGGCCGAACGGATCGGCGAGCGCTTCTATCCGCAGGTCAGGGCCGTCTGAAAAAGTGTGATCTTTTCGGAACCATCTCCGCCCCGCCGCGTTAACAGCGCTGGTGACCAAGAGGGGCAGATGGAAGTGTTGGATCGGCATGATACGTCTCTTCAAGAAGAGGGACGCTTTCGTCTTCTGGTCGATGCCATCACCGACTACGCGATCTACATGCTGAGCCCCGAAGGCATCGTCACCAGCTGGAATACCGGCGCTCAGCGCTTCAAAGGCTACAAGCCTTCGGAAATTCTCGGCGAGCATTTTTCCCGTTTTTATGTCGAAGAAGATCGCGCGGCCGGGATTCCCGAGCGCGCGCTTGCCACGGCACTCGAGCAGGGACGGTTCGAGGGGGAGGGCTGGCGCCAGCGCAAGGACGGCAGCCGCTTCTGGGCGCATGTCGTCATCGATCCGATCCGCCGCCCCTCCGGCGAGCTCATCGGCTTTGCCAAGATCACCCGCGATCTGACCGAACGCAGGGCAGCCGAAAACGCGATCCGTCAGAGTGAGGAACAGTTCCGCCGGCTTGTCCAGGGCGTCTCTGACTACGCGATCTACATGCTCGATCCCAATGGCAATGTCAGCAGCTGGAATTTCGGCGCCGAGCGGATCAAAGGCTATCGGCCGGATGAAATCATCGGCCGACATTTCTCGACCTTCTATACGCCGGAGGATCGTGCCGCCGGCCTGCCGGAGACCGCGCTCCGCATCGCCCGCGCCGAGGGCCGGTTCGAGCGGGAAGGCTGGCGTGTCCGCAAGGACGGCACCCGCTTCTGGGCCAGCATCGTCGTCGACGTCATCCGCGGCGATGACGGCGACGTGCTCGGTTTTGCCAAGATCACCCGCGATATCACCGAGAAGATGGAGACGCAGCGGGCGCTGGAGCAGGCGCGCGAAGAGCTTTTCCAATCGCAGAAGATGGAGGCGATCGGTCAGCTGACCGGCGGTATCGCCCATGATTTCAACAATCTGCTGATGGCCGTGCTCGGCAGCCTGGAGATCCTGAAGAAACGGATGCCGCAGGATCTCTCCCTGACATCGCTGGTCGACAACGCAATGCAGGGCGCCCAACGCGGTGCTGCCTTGACCCAGCGTATGCTGGCCTTCTCCCGCCGGCAGGAATTGCACATGGAGCCGCTCGACGTCTCCGGCCTGGTGCGTGGGATGATGGATATTCTGAGCCGTTCGCTTGGCCCCCTCACCACCATCGAGACCTCATTTCCCGTCAGGCTGCCGACCATCCTCACCGATCCGGCCCAGCTGGAAATGGCGATCCTCAACCTCGTCGTCAACGCTCGCGACGCAATGCCGTCGGGCGGCCGCATCGTGCTGCGCGCCTCCGAGGAATCGATAGCCGCGGGCACGGGGCCGCTGTCGGCCGGCCGCTATGTCAGGATCGCCATAATCGATGAAGGCGAAGGCATGGATACAAAAACGCTGGAGCAGGCGGTCACGCCGTTCTTCACCACCAAGGGTGTCGGCAAAGGCACCGGTCTTGGCCTTTCGATGGTACAAGGTCTTGCCACCCAATCCGGCGGCCGGCTCATCCTGAAAAGCCGCCCCGGCGAGGGAACGACCGCGGAATTATGGTTCCCGATCGCAGCCGTCGAGCAGCGGGTCGTGGCACCGGCCGACGTGCCGCAACCGGATAGCGATGCACAGCGCCGGCTGCGGATCGTCGCCGTCGATGACGACGGCCTGGTCCTGATGAATACGACGCTGATGCTGGAGGATCTCGGCCACACCGTCTTCGAGGCGATGGCTGGTCCCGAGGCGCTTGACATCCTGCGTAAGGAGCCGGTCGATCTGGTCATCTGCGATCACGCCATGCCGCGCATGACCGGGGCGCAGCTCGCCGAGGCGATCCGCAGCGAGTGGCCCGAGATGCCGATAATCCTCGCCACCGGTTACGCCGATCTGCCCGACGGCGTCGGCGCCAATCTGCCCCGCCTGGGCAAGCCCTTCTCGCAGGCGCAGCTTGCGGAAGCGATCAGCCGGGTTGCTTGTTAGCCGTGACTGACTGGTTCTACCGCATGTCGCCCGGAAGTGTGGGTCAGTTCCGGGATAGCGACATGCGTAAAAACAAAGAACTAAAGCGCGAGGAGCGAATCTGAAAGATCGCGACGCGCTTTAGGCGCGAAGCTTCTCGTCGCCATTATCCCGGATGCCCGTGCGGCCGGCTCCCTCGCCTAGTTCCGATGTCCTCGGGATTTGCTGTTCATCGGTCGCGGCCGCAGTTGCGCCGCCGAGCAGGCGCTTTTCGGTCTCTTGCAGATCGAGGATTGCCTGTTCGATCGTCTCAGCCGAAGTTTCGCGCGAGGCTGCGCGCCACCGATGATGCCGCCACCACGCGACGAGCAGGCGTCGGCTAGGAACTTCAATCGTCTCGTGAATGAACCATGCTCCTGCCGCCGCAACGAAAAGCGCCACCAGGATGAGCACCAGTTCCGGCATCAGAGCCTCGAAAGCCCGGCGTACGAGGAACATGATCGGGACGTGGAAAAGATAGAGCGAAAAACTGATCGTCCCCAAGAACCGCGCGGGTGCCGCTGCCAGGACATGGGCTGCGATGGGAGGCTGTCGCGCGACGAGCGCTACAATCACGGCTGCGGCGGCCGCGCTTTGCAGGCTCCAGAATTCAGGGGAGAAACCAGGCAAGACATGCCTGTACGTGAAGAACACCGCCAGAAGGAATAGCGTGAAAGCGCCCGTGCGGGCGGAAGGCCTCCACCTGTCCCAGCAGGAATGCATCGCTCCGGCAAGTGCGCCGAACAGAAAATAGGGGAGCTTGGAAAGAAGCAGTATGCCTGGTCCCGGCAGCTCAAGCAGACCATCTACCACGACCAGCACCGCCAAACCTGCGATCACGCCGCTATAGCGTTGCGGGCGGGTCAAGCAGAGCCAAAGGATCGGGAAGAACAGATAGAATTGAATTTCGGGTGGAATTGACCAGAAAACCCCGCTCGAGCCCAGAAGAAAGACGTGGCGGAAAAACTCAGTGCCGCCGACGATCGGCTGAACGAAGTTTAGACTTTGTATTCCGGACAGCATCGCCACGAGCAGGACAGCGGTCAGATAGACCGGATAGATGCGGGCAAAGCGGCTCACAAGAAAATCCAGGACGGTTTCCTTGGTGACCGGCCGCGAGCCGTAGAGATGGGCCATCAGAAAGCCGCTGAGGGCAAAGAACAGGCCGACGGCTTCGCTGCCCATGGTCACGTCATGCAAGGCCGTGTCCGGAAAGATGAGGCCGATATGCGCCTGCACCACCAGAAGCGCGGCGAGACCGCGCAGACCATCGAGACTGGGGATGTAATCCGGCCGGTTCATGTGCAGCTTTTAGATGTTCTGTTCAGGCAAGCAGTATCGGACATCGCTTTACAAGAGATTAAGTCGCCGAGCGCAAACTTCCGACGTGCAACTGTTGCTTGCCGGAGAGCCGCACCGGTGCAAAGCGACAGCGAGTGCCGACCTACGCTCGGCTTCTTCCGATCTCTCCGCGAACAACAAACACCAGCAATGCCAGCACCATCACCGCCAGCCCGTACCAGGTGATCGCATAGACGAGATGGTTGTTGGGAAAATGGATGACCGTCAGGCCGCCGACGGGGAGGCCGCCCGGATTGGCGGTGGCATCCGCGTCGATGAAAAAGGGTGCGACCGCGCCGAGGCCGCGCTTCTGGGCAATCGCGGCGACATCGCGCGAATACCAGCGGTCGGCGGCGACGTCGTTGGATTGCAGCAGCGATCCCTTGGGCTCCGTCATCCGCAGCAGTCCGGTGATCTCGATCGGGCCTGATATCTGACCGTCGCGGCGCGAGGCCGGGTCGCGCCTGTCCGTGGGCACGAAGCCGCGATTGACGAGAATCGCGGCGCCGTCGGCGAGCATCAGCGGCGTCATCACCCAATAGCCCGGACCGAGCACGGTCGAGGCGTAGACCAGCGTCTCCTTGTCGTTTGCCAGCACTCCCTCGACTGTCACCCGGCGATATTCGTCGTTGCCGGCATCGACCTTGTCCCAGTCGGCGCGCGCCGGGGCCGGTAGGGGGGCTGAGTGCACGCGCTGGTCGACGCGGGCGATGAGGTCGCTTTTCCAGCCCAGGCGCTGAACCTGCCAGGTGCCGAGACCAAAGAGGATGGCGGCAAGCAGCGTCAGACATACGGCGAAGAGCGCAGGTTTTGCCCGAAAATGCGCTCTTTCCGATGTTTCCTTGGAGGTTTCGCTCATGGGCTTAGGGCGGCGCGGCGGCCGCCCCTTTCATTACGGCATGTTCTTCATCATCTCAGGGCTCATCGGCATCATGTTGGTGTTGAGATGATGCATGACCCAGAGCGAACCGGAGAGCGCGATGGCGACGATGATGAGGGTGAAGATCAGCGCCATCATCGTCCAGCCGCCCTCGCTTCTCGGGTTCATGTGCAGGAAGAAGACCATATGGACGACGATCTGGATGGCGCCGATAGCCATCACCAGCACCGCCGTCACCGCCGGGCTTTCGAAGACATCAGCCATGACCAGCCAGAAGGGAATGGCGGTCAGAACGACGGAGAGCGCGAAGCCCGCCATGTAACTGCGGAAGGTGCCGTGGCCGGCCTGGTGGCCGTGGCTGTGGCCGTGATGCGCCTCGTGGGCATCCTCATGAGCAGGGGCTTGCGAACTCATCCGACAACTCCGAGCAGATAGACGAAGGAAAACACGCCGATCCAGACGACGTCGAGGAAGTGCCAGAACATCGAAAGGCACATCAGGCGGCGGCGATTGGCCTCGATCAGCCCGTGCATCGACACCTGCACCATCAGCGTGATCAGCCAGATGATGCCGAAGGTGACGTGCAGTCCGTGCGTGCCGACGAGCGTGAAGAAGGAGGACAGGAAAGCGCTGCGCGTCGGCCCGGCGCCCTCGTGGATCAGGTGGATGAACTCATAGAGTTCCAACCCGATGAAAGCCGCGCCGAAGAGGCCGGTGACGGCAAGCCAGAACAGCGTTTCCGCCTTGGCGTTCCGCTCCATCTGCAGCATGGCGAAGCCGTAGGTGATCGAGGAAAAGAGCAGCATCGAGGTGTTGAGGGCGACGATCGGCAGATCGAAGAGATCGGCCGGCGACGGACCGGCGGCATAGTTGCGGCCGAGCACGCCGTGCGTGGCAAACAGCACCGCAAAGATCAGGCAGTCGCTCATCAGGTAGAGCCAGAAGCCGAGATTGGTGCTCCCCTCCGGATGATGGTCTTCGGTCAGATAGAATTCAGGCTTTTCGGCCGTGTCGATGGTTTGATCGCTCATGGTCATTACACCTGCTCGGCAAGCAGCGCCGTGCGCTTGCCTTCCGTTTCGGTCACCTTGCCGGCGGGAATGTAGAAGTCGCGTTTGTAGTTGAAGGTATGGCCGATCGCCACGGCAAGCAGCGCGACGGCGGAAACGATCACCAGCCACCACATGTACCAGATCAGGCCGAAGGCGAGCGCGACGCTGATTGCCGACAGGATGGCGCCGGTGCCGGTATTCTTCGGCATGTGGATCGGCTTGAAGCCGCCGAGCGGGCGCTCGTAGCCGCGCTTTTTCATGTCGTACCAGCTGTCATGGTCGTGAACCACAGGCGTGAAGGCGAAGTTGTAGTCCGGCGGCGGCGAGGAGGTCGACCATTCCAGCGTCCGGGCATCCCAGGGATCGCCGCTGTCGTCTCGCAATTCCTCGCGTTTCATGAAGCTGACGACGATCTGGATCAGGAAGGCGGCGATGCCGAGCGCGATCAGGCCGACACCGAAGGCCGCGATGATGAACCAGATCCGCAGCGACGGATCCTCGAACTGGCTCATGCGGCGGGTGACGCCCATCAGGCCAAGCACGTAGAGCGGCATGAAGGCGAACCAGAAGCCAATCTGCCAGAACCAGAAGCTCATCTTGCCCCAGAAGGGATCGAGCTTGAAGCCGAAGGCCTTCGGGAACCAGTAGTTCACGCCGGCGAACATGCCGAAGAGAACGCCGCCGATGATGACGTTGTGGAAATGGGCGATGAGGAACAGCGAATTGTGCAGCACGAAGTCGGCCGGCGGCACGGCCAGCATGACGCCGGTCATGCCGCCGATAACGAAGGTCACCATGAAACCGACCGTCCACAGCATCGGCACCTCGTAGCGGATGCGGCCGCGATACATGGTGAAGAGCCAGTTGAAGATCTTCGCTCCCGTGGGGATCGAGATGATCATCGTGGTGATGCCGAAGAAGGAGTTGACGGAAGCACCCGAGCCCATGGTGAAGAAGTGGTGCAGCCAGACGATGTAGGACAGGATCATGATCACGCAGGTTGCGTAGACCATTGAGGCGTAGCCGAACAGGCGCTTGCCCGAGAAGGTGGCGACCACTTCCGAGAAGATGCCGAAGGCCGGCAGCACCAGGATGTAGACCTCCGGATGACCCCAGATCCAGATGAGGTTGATGTACATCATCGGATTGCCGCCGAGGTCGTTGGTGAAGAAGTTCGTCCCGGCATAGCGATCGAGCGACAACAGGGCGAGCGTTGCCGTCAGGATCGGGAAGGAGGCGACGATCAGCACGTTGGTGCAGAGCGCCGTCCAGGTAAAGACCGGCATCTTCATGAAGGTCATGCCCGGCGCGCGCATCTTGACGATGGTGGCGATCAAGTTGATGCCCGAGAGCGTCGTGCCGACACCGGCAACCTGCAGGCCCCAGATATAATAGTCGACGCCGACGCCGGGACTGTAGGCGGCGCCCGACAGCGGCGGATAGGCGAGCCAACCGGTCTGGGCGAATTCGCCGATGAACAGCGACAGCATGATGATGATCGCGCCGGCGGTCGTCATCCAGAAGGAGAAGTTGTTGAGGAAGGGGAATGACACGTCGCGCGCGCCGATCTGCAGCGGCACCACGAAGTTCATCAGGCCGGTGACGAAGGGCATCGCCACGAAGAAGATCATGATGACGCCGTGGGCAGTGAAGATCTGATCGTAATGGTGCGGCGGCAGGTAGCCCTCCGACCCGTTGAAGGCGATCGCCTGCTGGACGCGCATCAGGATCGCATCGGAGAAGCCGCGCAGCAGCATGATGACGGCGAGGATCACATACATGATGCCGATCTTCTTGTGATCGACGCTGCAGATCCAGTCGTTCCAGAGCGGGCCCCAGAACTTGAAATAGGTGATGGCGCCAAGCACGGCGAGACCGCCGATGACGACGCCGATGAAGGTCACGACCAGAATCGGCTCGTGGTAGGGGATGGCATCGAGGGTCAACCGGCCGAAGATCAACTTCAGGAGGTCAGGATTGGAAAACATGGAACAACCCGTTCATTATGTCTTGCGACGCAAAGCGCCAGGTTAATTGTTGTTGTTGAGCTGCGCAGGCGCCGGATCGGTGCCGTTGCTCATGCCGGGCATGGAATGGCCGTCGTGCTGCATGTCCATGCCGGGCATGTCGTGCTGCATGTCGTTGCCATCAGAATTGCGCGGCGGTTCGGCCTTTGCCGGAACGCCCGTTGCAGGTACGGTTGCGCCCGGCTGGACGACGCCTTCGCCGGCATGGCGGTTGTCGTATTGCAGCTTTTCGCGGTTTTCGGTGCTTTCCTTGCCGCCGCCGCCCATCATGTCGATGTGCATCATCTCGTTCATGCACATCTTGCCCGGCGTGGCGCACAGGTTGAGGATGGCGGTGTAGAGATCGGCATCGGTGCCGGCATAATAGCGGACTGGCTCCTTCTCGCTCGGCTTCTCGAGCTTCAGGTAGGCGTCGCGGTTGAGCATCGTGCCCTGCTGCTTGACCTTGGCCACCCAGGCGTCAAACCCCTCGCGGTTGAGGCCATGGAACTTGAAGCGCATATGCGAGAAGCCGGCGCCGCTGTAATTGGCCGAGAATCCCTCATATTCGCCTTCTTTGTTGATGACGGCATGCAGCTTCGTTTCCATGCCGGGCATGGCGTAGATCTGGCCGGCAAGGGCGGGGATGTAGAAGGAATTCATCACCGAGGAGGCAGTGATCTTGAAATTGATCGGCATGTCGACGGGCGCGGCGAGCTCGTTGACGGTGGCAATGCCGAGTTCGGGATAGAAGAACAGCCATTTCCAGTCGAGCGCCACGACCTCGACGGTCAGCGGCTTGGTATCAGCCGGGATGGCGCGCTCGGCATCGAGCCGGTCGAGGGGGCGGTAGGGATCGAGCTTATGCGTGGAAATCCAGGTGACGGCGCCGAGCGCAATGATGATCGCCAGGGGTGCCGCCCAGATGACGATTTCGAGGCGGGTCGAATGATGCCATTCCGGCGCGTAAGTCGCGGCCGTGTTGGAGCGGCGGTAGCGCCAGGCGAAGAGCAGCGTCAGGAAGATCACCGGAACGATGATCAGAAGCATCAGCACCGTCGAGATGACGATCAGATCGCGCTGCTGCGCGGCGATGTCGCCGGAGGGCGCCATGACCACCATGTTGCATCCTGCCAGGAAAAGCAGCGGCAAGACGGATAGAAGGCGGGAAAACTTCATGAGTTTTGGCACGTCTCTAAGCTCTTGTTGTTTCGTTTTGTCCGCGACTAAAGCACTGAACCGAATAGCGACATGAGGCGGAAGGTCGCAGTGCAGCAAACATGCCGCACTGCGGCAAAAATCATTGCGCGCTAGTGCTTTGAAATCCTGATGAAATCTAGAAGGATTTTAGCCCTGCGCATGTTTCAATCCAATATATCCCCAACTGCCGGTCAGGCCAGCATTTGCAGGTGAAATCACACTCCGGATCACGCAATTTTTTCGGTCCGCGCTTCATTTGAGCCGTGATGATGAACTATTTCGGTCTTACGGACTTGATAAGCCTGCCGGTTTGATCAAGATCAGGCTTGAGGCGCCTTGCCGGAAGCGCCTTAACGAGGAGGCGTTTTATGGCAACAACATCGCATTACGGACCGTCGTCGTCGTCGCTTGAACGCGACGCACGACGCATTCACGACGACAAGCCGGTGTCACCGGGCAGCATCGCCATCGGCGTGGTGATCGGCCGCATGTCGGAATTCTTCGATTTCTTCGTCTACGGCCTCGCCTCGGTCCTGGTCTTTCCGCAACTCGTCTTTCCTTTCGCGCCCGAGAGGCTGACCGGCACGCTCTATTCCTTCGCCATCTTCTCGCTCGCTTTCCTCGCCCGTCCCGTCGGCTCCGTCGTCTTCATGACCATCGACCGGATGTATGGGCGCGGCACGAAGCTGACGATCGCGCTCTTCCTGCTCGGCGGCTCGACGGCCTCGATCGCCTTCCTGCCCGGTTACGCTGAGATCGGCGTCTGGTCGATCGCGCTGCTGGCGCTCTTCCGTCTCGGCCAGGGCTTCGCGCTCGGCGGCGCCTGGGACGGCCTGGCATCACTGCTCGCACTCAACGCGCCGGCCAATCACCGCGGTTGGTACGCGATGATCCCGCAGCTCGGCGCGCCGATCGGTTTTGCGCTGGCAAGCACGCTGTTCGGTTATTTCGTCGCCAATCTTTCCAGTGAGGATTTCCTCTCCTGGGGCTGGCGCTATCCCTTCTTCGTCGCCTTCGCGATCAATGTCGTGGCGCTGTTTGCGCGGCTGCGCCTGGTCATGACCAAGGAATTCGGCACGCTGCTCGAACAACATGAGCTGGAGGCTGCGCCGATCCTCGAGGTGCTGCGCGTCCATGGCCGCGACATCCTGATCGGCGCCTTCGTGCCGCTCGCGAGCTTCGCCATGTTCCACCTGGTGACCATCTTCCCGCTCGGCTGGATGAGCCTCTACGGCAACCAACCGATCGGCACCTTCATGGTGGTGCAGGTGGTCGGCGCCATGGTCGGCGTCGTCGCCATCATCGCCTCGGGCCTGATCGCCGACCGCATCGGGCGGCGCGCTCAGCTTGCCATCTGCGCCGTCATCATCGCCGTCTTCAGCTTTATCGGGCCGACCCTGATCGCATCCGGCAATAACGGCCACGATGCCTTCGTCATTATCGGCTTCGGCGTGCTCGGCCTGTCCTTCGGTCAGGCGACCGGTTCGATCTCGTCGCGTTTCGGCCGCGGCTACCGTTATACCGGCGCTGCCTTCACCTCGGACCTCGCCTGGCTGGTCGGCGCCGGCTTCGCACCGCTGGTGGCGCTCAGCCTCTCCAGCCGCTTCGGCCTGACCTTCGTCGGTTACTACCTTCTTTCCGGCGCCATCTGCACGCTCGCCGCACTGGCCTTCAGCAAGGCGCTGGAACAGCGCGAATAGATGGGCTGCACCTCGTGCGCCCGCCGAGACTTCTCCCCGCTCCGACGGGGAGAAGGATATGACTGGCGATTCTCTCGCAGCCGTTCTTGCTGATCTATCGCACTGCGCCTTCTGCAGCCGCAATGCGATGACCGCTGAAATCTTGATCTGAAATCTTATTGCGCCATCTGCGGCTGCTTCGCCGCCCGCGCCGCGGTCAGTTCCGCGGTGGTGTGGTTCAGGCGGTCGGCGAGCACGCGCATGATTTCGACGGCCATTTCGGGGAAGTCGCTGAGCAGCTTCAGGAAGTGTTCCTTGCTGATGCGCAGCACTTCCAGCGGCGAGGTGGCGCGCACCGTTGCCGTGCGCGAGACGTCGCAGAGGATGGCGATTTCGCCGACGATGGAATTGAGCTCGACGTCGGCGACCTTGATCTCGCCGGCCGGCGAGGAGACGATGATGTCGGCGCTGCCGGAGAGAATGACATAGGCGGCGTCGCCGACATCACCCTGATGGAAGAGATCCTGACCGGCCTTGTAGGTCATGCGGTCGGAGGTGAAGGCCAAAAGCTTGAGCTTTGCTGGCGCAATCCTTGAAAAGATCGGCACCCGTCGCAGCATTTCGACTTCGTCTCTCAACAGCATGAGCGTTTCAATCCCCTGGGCGCCAAGGTTCTTCGAACCAGACGCCTTAAATTCCCGGGCATTCCCTAGGGAACGCCTACCATCGCCGCTCCTATAGAATATTACGATAACAGTTCCTTGAACATACCGTTTTTCTCGGAAAGTTCCGGATAGTTCCCGGCCTCGGCCAGACCGCCGCGGTCGAAGAGCAGGATCCGGTCGAACATCTCGGCGAGCCGCGCATTGGAAAGCACCCAGATGATTGCCGGCCGCTCGCCTTCCTTATGCAGGTCTTCGATGATGTTGCGGGTGATCTGGTCCTGGACGCGCTGATCGAGTGCCGACAGCGGCCGGTTGAAGATAAAATAGTCCGAACGCTTCAGAAGCGCGCGGGCAAGGTTCAGCTTCTGCCGCTGCACCATGGTCAGCCGCTTGCCGCCCGAGCCGACGTCGAATTCCAGCCCGATCGACAGCACGTCATCATAAAGGTCGAGGGCGTCGAAGAGCTCGCCCATGACGGCGCGGATACGCTCGGAGGCGTCGGCCTGCTGATAGGCGATGCGGCCGAACAGCACATTGTCCATAAGGCTCGCCGACGGGGTGAAACGCTCGGCGTCGTAACGCTCGATCAGCTCGGCGAGATCGCCCGGAATATGCGCATGGAACTGTTTGCGGGCGCTGACGATCTTGTCCATCAGTTCGTTCGTCAACAGGCCGAAGCGGTGGCGCGGCTCGATATAGGCGAAACTCAGCCGGATGATCGCCGAACGCTCCTCCGGCGTGGCGTCCTCGAAGCGGCGGCTCTGCAGCTTCTGCAGCAATGCCTGATAGGTCGGAATGTCGTCCGCCGTCATGAAGGTCAGCTGCTGGAAGAAAGGATGGTCCGGCGGCAGGTCATGGAAGAGTTCGACGGCGTTTTCGGCGATCTCGAGGCCCATGGCGTAGAGATCGGTGCTGAGGCCCGTTTCGCGGAAGAGCTGCTGGAAATAGGGGTGCGCAGCCAGCCTGCGGTTGGTCATCAACGGCCGCTTCATCGTGCCGAACAGCAGGTTTTCGCCGACCGTCGCCTGGGCGTTGTAGGCATCGAAATCGAAAGGTACGACGATGCCGTCGAGCCCCTCGTCACGCAGCCGGTCCCGGAGCGAAGCGCGCAGCGCGACGACATGGTCGCTGACGGCGACATGCACGTCGGTGTTGACGGTCGAGCGCAGCGCCAGATCGAGAATGTCCTGCGAGATTAGCACCGCGTCGAGCACCGGCCGGATCGCTTTCAGAAGGTCTTCCGGCCCGCTGGCGCCGGCCGCCTGGTAATCCACCCAGTCGCTGTTGAGGTCGAGGGTCGGATTGCCGGCCTTCACGGCCTCGGCCGAATGCCATTTATATTCGAGCGCTTCCTTCTCGTCGTAGACGGGATCGGTCATCGGCGCGTGCTTGAGGCCGTAGAGCAGATTGCTGGCGAGCGAGCCATGGAAGAAGAAGGTGTCGGCCGAGGCATAGGAGATGCGCCGGCCGGTGATCGATTCCGGCATGCCCAAGAGGTCGCGTCCATCGATGGTGATGCGGCCGGAATCCGGCCAGATCATGCGGCCGAGCGCTTCGGCGAAGGCTTCCGCGCCGCTGCCGTTCGGGCCGACGATCGCCACCGTCTCATTCGGCTTGATTTCGACCGAGACGTGGTCGACGAGGCGGGCACCGCTGTCGTCGGAAAGCGTCAGGTTGGTGACGACGAGCGCGCTCGTCAGCGCCCCGACCGGGGCGGTGGCGAGTTCCTGGATCTGGCTGTCGATCAGCGGTTCGACGTTGAACTGTTCGTAGACCTGCTGGTATTTCACCTGCACGTCCTGGCGCATCTGGTCCCAGTCGATCAGTTCCTTCAGCGGCCCGGGCAGATCCTTGTAGGCCGATATGACGGCGACGAGCTGGCCGATGTCGAGACGGCCCTGCAATGCCAGATAGCCGCCAATCGCGTAAAACAGGAAAGGCGTGACCTGGGCGAGGAAGTTGTTGATGAACTTCACCAGGAATTTCCACTGGTAAAGGTCGTAACGGATCGAGAAGATGCGGCCGAGCCGCCAGGCGATGTCGGCACGTTCGAGATTGGAGGTGTCGTTGCCGTGGATCGTGCCGATGCCCTCGACGATTTCGCCGACGCGGCCGGAAAGCTCGCGCGCCGTCAGCTGCCGCTGGCGGCCGAGGTCCAAGAGGCGTTTCCGCATGCGCGGGATGACGACCGCCTGGACGCCGACGATGCCGGCGGCGATCATGCCGAGCCAGAAATTCTGCACGATGATGAAGGCAAGCGCGGTGATCGCCTGGCCGCCGAGAAGGGCGGGCGAAACGAAGGCATCGCCGGTGAAGCCGCCCATCGGCTCGACCTCGTCCTTGATCATCGTGGCGATCTCGGCCGATTTCACTCGCTTGAAATGAGCCGGTGGAAAACGCAGCACGCGGTCAATGAGCTCGAAGCGGATTCGCCGCAGCATGCGTTCGCCGAGCCGGCCCTTATAGGTGTTGATGTAGAATTTGAAGAGGCCGTTCAGCACCACCAGCGCCAGGAACACCAGGCTGAGGGCCATCAGCATCTGGAAACGGTTGAGCTCTACGCCTTGAAAGAATTCGACATGGCCGATCAGCGGAATGTCGTAGGCGATATGCATGAATCGCTGCGTTGCCCCGGGCCCTTCGAAGCCGTCACCCTGGATCGGTCCGTTGACGATCTGCTTCGGCAGGTCGAAGGACAGGAAGTAGGGGATCATCGAGGCCGCGACGACGGCCAGGATCCACAGCTGCTGCAGCCGCGTGTTCTTCCAGATGTAGCGGGCGAGGCTTTTTTCCATGGCTAACCGTCAGCTTGCAGGGAAAGTCCGGAGGCGCGGTCCGGGCGCCGGAACGGGGAGAATTTTGAGAACAGGACCATGCAGCCGGACCGCCGATATCGCAATGAAAACAAGGCGAAGGGAGCGGCTGCAGAAAGGCCGATTCTCGCCGGAACTCTGCTTATATCACAGGATTTTTGAATTAGGCGAGCGATTCGGCAATCATGGAGCGAATGATGCCGGCGGTCTTCTCCGCTCCGTCGAGATCGAGCAGGACCCTCCCGCGACGCGGTGCGGCGAGCGCCTTTTCGACGGCTTCCTTCACATGGCCCGGCGTCAGTCCCTCTTCCGGCAGGATATCGGCGAGGTCAAGTGCCTGCAGCCGTTCGGCGCGCACCGTCTGCTCGGTCTCGCCGCCGGCCACGAACGGGATCAGGATTGCCCGGCATTGACTGCGCAGGAGATCGCCGACCGTGTTGTAGCCAGCCTGCGAGATCGACACTTTGGCGCCGCGCAGCAGCGAGGGAAAATCCTTGCGGAAGCGCACCAGTGTCACATTCGCGGGCGCATCCTGCGACAGCGCGGCGAAATCGGCCTCCGGCAGGTTCGGCCCTGAGATCAGCAGCCAGCGAAGATCGGCCGGCAATAACGCCGCTGCCTCTTTTGCCGCGCCGATCAGCGCCGCGCCGACCGCGCCGCCGCCCACTGACGCGATGATGTCGAAGGTCTCGTCGGGTTCCGGCGCCGGCGGCGCGGCGACCAGGCCGGTATAACGTACCCTGTCGGCAATCTCTGCCGTCAGCGGGAAGGTGTTCTCGAGCCTGACGAAGCCGGGATCGCCGTGCACGAGCACCGCGTCGAAATGGTCTCTGACCAGGGCTGCGGTTTCCGCGTCGCGGCCGGCCTTGCGATTCTCCTGCAGGATGTCGCGTACCGAACTCAGCAGCTTCGGCCGCGGTTCGGCGGTTTCGATCGCCGCAAGCAAAGGCAGCAGTTCGAAGCGCATCTGCCGCCGGCCGAAAGGGAAGGCTTCGATGATGACGACATCGGGCCTTGCGGCATGAAAAGCCTCGAGCAGCAGGTCGCGGCGGGCATGGAGGAAGTCCTCGCCTACCGGCCGACCGTCGGCATCGGCGAGGCCGGAAAAGCCGGCATTGCTGGCGACGACCGCCGGCAGCGCCACGGTCTTGACGCCCTCGCCGGGAAAGCCCGGTACCGGCAGGCCGCCAGTCACGACAGTGACTTCGAAGCCGTCCTTGACGAGGGCATTGGCGATGCGGCTGGCGCGGGCGATGTGGCCGATGCCGAGCAGGTGCTGGACGTAGAAGAAGATGCGCGCTGCCGTCATGACGCTTTCTGCCATTCGGCCTCGAACAGGCCGCTGAGCTGTGTGATGCTGGAGTGATAGTCGAAATCGTCGCGCACCCGCCTTTCGGCGGCGTCGCCGAGGCGCCTGCGCAAGGCCGGGTCGCGGATCGCCGCCGTGAGTGCCTTAGCCAGCAGCGCTGGATCTTCCGGCGGCACGACGAGGCCGTTTTCGCCGTCCCTCAGAAGTTCCGGCACGCCGGAGACTTCGGTCGAAATGCAAACGAGCCGCTGGCTCGAGGCTTCCACAAGCACGTTCGGCAGGCCGTCGCGGTCGCCATTGGCGGCGATCCGGCAGGCGAGTGCGAAGAGGTCAGCGCGGCGATAGTGATCGAGCACGTCTTCCTGCGCCATGGCCCCTTTCCAGACGATGCGCTCGGAAAGGCCCAACTCGGCGGCGAGCGCCTTCAGCTTCGCCAGCGCCTCGCCGCCGCCGATATGCTCCATGCGCCAGTGCAGATTGGCGGGCAGCAGGGCCAGCGCGCGCAGCAGCACGTCGTAACCCTTCTTCTCGACGGCGCGGCCGACGCTCAAGATGAAGGCGGGATCGTTCGGATCATCGCCGGTCCGCTGCGAACGCTCGCCGGCAAAATGGTCGAAACGGGCTAGGTCCAGACCGTGGTAACTCAAGTGCACCGCATCCTTGCGGGATGTCAGCATGCGCATGTGCTCGTAGCCCGTCCGGGTGCAGGTGACAGTCCAGCGGGCGCTGTTCAGTTTTTCGGTGAGCTCCCAGTCGGGCGACGTCCATATGTCCTTGGCGTGCGCCGAACAGCTCCAGGGCGTGTCCGTCAGGATGCTTGCATATTCCGTCACCGAGGCCGGCGTGTGGATGAAATGGGCATGCAGCCACTCGCCTCCATCAGGCCACTCCCGCCCCAGCACCAGCGCCTGGCCGAGGCGGCGGAAGCGGTTGCGCGAGAGGTCGCGTGGCAGATCGGCCAGGAAGCGTTTGATCAGCGTCTTGAAGCCGGGTCTGGAGAAGCCGGCGACCAGGCCTTTCAGCACCCGGATCGGTTCCTCATGCAGATATTCCGGCAGATAGACGACGCGCGCCTTGATCTCGTCATGGACGGGATGGCGCTTCTTGTCGGTCGGCCGGCGCATCGAAATCAGCGTCAGGTCGAAGCCGGCCTTTTCCAGGCCGAGCAGCTCCTGGGCGATGAAGGTTTCCGAAAGGCGGGGATAGCCTTTCAGCACGACGAGAATCTTGCGGCGTGGCGGCAAGGCTGGTCCTATTCCGCGCCGACGAGGGCGAGGTGGCTGGCGCGGCCGTCGATCCACCGGCCGACGGTCTGCGAGATGTGGTCGAGCCCTTCGAGATGCATATTGCTGCCACTCTTCGACGGCGGCAGGCGGGAGGGCAGGCGCTTCAGCGCCTCGGCCATGATGGTGGGATCGACCGATTGTTCCGGGAGCAGCATGTCGACGAGGCCGAGCTCGCTGGCCCGCTTGGCGCGCAGCAGCTGTTCCTGGCGCGGTTTGACGCGCGGCACGATGAGGGCCGGCTTGTCGAAGGAGAGGATCTCGCAATAGGTGTTGTAGCCGCCCATGGCGACGACACCGGTGGCGCCGTCGATCAGCTCTTCCATATGGTTGTCGAACTCGATCACCTCGATATAGGGAATGGCTTCGCCCTTCTGCACCAGCTTGGCGCGCTCGGCCGCCGGCATATAGGGCCCGAGCACGACGAGCGCCTTCTGTGTCAGCGTCGGATCGGCCTCGTAGGCGTTCATCACGTCGTGGACGAGATCGGAGCCGTCGCCGCCGCCGCCTGTGGTGACCAGCAGGTAATTGTCCTTGCGGGCGTTGATCGAGGTCTTGCCCTTGGAAACGCTGCGCTGCAGGAAGCCGACGAAATCCATCTTCCGGCGCAGGCTGGCCGGCACGTCGAGACCGATCAGCGGGTCGTAAAAATCAGGCGGGCCGTAGACCCAAACGCTATCGTAATATTGGTCGATCTTGTGCATGATGCCGTTTCTTTTCCATTCGGCATCGAGCAGATGCGGCGCGTCCATAATCTCGCGCAGCCCAAGCACCAGCACGGTGCCGCGGGCCTTGAGATAGGCGAGGGTATCCTCGACCTCACCCTTCAGCCCCATCGGCTCCTTGTCGACGATGAAAATATCGGGCTGGAAGGTCTCGGCTGTGTGGCGAATGCTCGATTCGCGCATCTTCAGCGTCTCGTGCAGGTCGATGTGGCTGGCGAGCGACGTGTATTCGCCATTGCGCAGCTTGATGACGCTCGGGATTTTCACGAAGTCGACGCGGGCGCGGTAGTCGAACGCGCCGGCGATCGTCGCACCCGAAATGATCAGGATGTTGAGGCCGCGATAATCCTCGACCAGCGCATGGGCGATGGCGCGACAGCGGCGCAGATGGCCGAGGCCGAAGGTATCGTGACTGTACATGAGGATGCGTGCATCTTCGAGACGTCTGGCCATGGGTGTTCCCTCCGGGGTGAACAACATGAATTAGTACCCCCACCGTCCGGAGGCCATGAGGCGGGGGCGGTGCCGTGAGGCGCCGCCGGCTTTCCTGCTATTTGTAGGGATCTGCCGCATCACGCAAGCCGTCTCCCAGAAAGTTGAACGCCAAAATGACAAGAACAACAGGAATGATCGGAAAGAGCAGCCAAGGGTAGAAGGCGATGACGCTGACGCTTTTTGCTTCGGTCAGCAGAATGCCCCAGCTGGTGATCGGCGGGCGAAGGCCGAGGCCGAGGAAGGAAAGCGCGGTCTCGCCGAGGATCATGCCGGGGATCGAAATCGTCGCCGAGGCGATGAGATGCGACATGAAGCCCGGCACCAGATGCCGGCCGATGATGCGCGGCGTGCTGGCGCCCATCAGCTGTGCCGCCTGGACGTAATCCTCCTCGCGCAGCGCCAGCAGCTTCGAGCGCACGGCACGCGCTAGCCCCGTCCAGTCGATGATGCCGAGGATGACGGTGATGCCGAAATAGATGACGATCGGGCTCCAGGTCACCGGCATGATGGCGGCAAGCGCCATCCACAGCGGCAGGCTCGGCAGCGATTGCAGCACCTCGATCAGGCGCTGGACGATGAGATCGAAAACGCCGCCCCAATAGCCGGCAAGCCCGCCGATGACGATGCCGAGCACGAAACTGATCGCGATACCGATCAGGCCGATCGTCAGCGATATCCGCGCGCCGTAGAGGATGCGCGAGAGCACGTCGCGGCCGAGCCGGTCGGTGCCGAGCAGGAACATCTGGCCGCCGATTGCCGGGCAGACGAGATGATAGTTCGAGGCGACGAGGCCCCAGAATTTATAGGAATCGCCGCGGCAGAAGAAACGGATCGGCTGCACGTCGTTCGGCCGGTCGGTATACACACGGTGCAGCGTGTCGAGATCGAGCGTCATGGTGCGGCCGTAGACGAAGGGGCCGACGAACTCTCCCTTGTCGAAGAAATGGACGCGCTGCGGCGGCGCATGAATGAAATCGACATTGCGGGTGTGCAGGCCGTAGGGCGCCAGGAACTCGACGATCAGGATCATCAGGTAGACGGCGGCGAGAAAGATGCCGGAGACCAAGGCCAGCCTGTGCTGCTTGAACTTCCACCACATGAGATGCTTCTGCGAAGCGAGATGGATGCGCGATTGCGCCGCCATCATGGTTTCGGTCGCGAGCGGATCGAAAGGTGCCGTCGAGACGTAGTGCGGAAGCGGCGCGCCGGGTGCGGGAAGGGGCGACATTATTTGGTGCTCCTGCCTTGCAGACGGATGCGGGGATCGAGGAAGCCGAGGGCGATATCGGAAATCAGCACGCCGATGACGTTGAGGAAGGCGAGGAACATCAGGAAGGAGCCGGCGAGATACATATCCTGGCTCTGCAGCGCCTTGATCAGCATCGGCCCGGTCGTTTCCAGCGACAGCACGATGGCGACGATCTCCGCACCCGAGATGATCGACGGCAGGATCGAGCCGATATCGGCGACGAAGAAGTTGAGCGCCATGCGTAGCGGATATTTGACCAGCGCCCGCATCGGATGCAGGCCCTTGGCGCGTGCCGTCGTCACATATTGCTTCTGCATCTCGTCGAGCAGGTTGGCGCGTAAGCGACGGATCATGCCGGCGGTACCCGCCGTGCCGACGATGATCACGGGAATCCACAGGTGGGAGAGGATCGAGCGCGCCTTCTCCCAGCTCATCGGCGCCGAGATATATTGCTGGTCCATCAGATGGCCGATCGAGATGCCGAACCAGATATTGGCGAAATACATCAGGATCAGCGCCAGCATGAAGTTCGGGATGGCGATGCCGAGCAGGCCGAGGAAGGTCAGGCCGTAATCACTCCAGCTGTACTGGTGCGTGGCCGAATAGATGCCGATCGGGAAGGCGATCAGCCAAGTGAGCAGGATCGTCGTGAAGGAGACGAGGATGGTCAGCCACAGGCGGTCGCCGACGACGTCGGACACCGGCAGCTGATATTCGAAGGAATAGCCGAAATCGCCGTGCAGCATGCCGCCGACCCAGTAGAAATAACGCACGATCTCCGGCTTGTCGAAGCCGTATTGCTGGCGCATCTCCTCGATTTCCTGGAGATTGGCGGTCTCGCCGGAGGCGCGCAGCTCGGCGATCTGGCTCTCGAAGAAGTCGCCGGGCGGCAGTTCGATGATGGTGAAAACCAGCGCCGAAATGACGAAGAGCGTCGGTACCATGGCGGCAATGCGCCAGAGAATGTATCTGAGCACGCCTCAGGCCTCCTTGTACCAGAATGCATCCGGCATGTAGATGCCGAGATAGGAGGTGGGATCGAAGCCGTATAGGGCTTTTTCCGGCAGGTTCTGCAGCTTGGCGGCGCGAAGGATCGGCTGCAGCGTGCTGTTGATCAGGCCGATCGAAAACACCTGCTGCGTATAGAGCGACAGCATCCTGTGCCAGATCGCCTGGCGCTCCTCGAACTTCGCCGTCGAGCCCCATTGTTTGAGCAGATCGATCAGTTCGGCCGCCTCCGGCAGGTCAGGCGCCACACCCTCCTGACCAGCGGAGAGATAGTGCATGCCCCAGAGCGGCCATTGCAGCTGATCGTCGAGCGTCGGCGCCAGGCCCGAGGGCGACATGTCGGCTGTCGGCACGCCATTGTCGAGGCCGTACCAGATCGACATCATGATCGTGCCGCTCATGGCGCGGTTGCGAAAGACGTCGCGCTGCGAGGTGCGGGTATAGAGCGCGAGGCCGATATTGGCCCAATGATCGTGCACCAGCTCCAGTACGTCGGTATCGAGGTTGCTTTCGCCGGCGGTCTCGACGGTGATCTCGGCGCGCCGGCCGTCCGGCAGCAGCCTGATGCCGTCGTCGCCGTGCCTAGTCAGGCCGAGTTCGTCGAGCAGGCGGTTGGCCTCGTCGGGATCGAAATTGACGAAGGCGTCGGCATATTCCTGCTTGAACAGCGGGCTGTCGGGCAGCACTGTATCGGCGCTCGGCGTGCCCAGGCCGTAGAAGGCGACCATGTTGATCTCGTGCCGGTCGATCGCTAAGGACAGCGCCCGGCGCAGGCGAACGTCGCGGAACAGGCCGCGCCACACCTCGTCGGCGCAGTTGAGGTTCGGCAAGAGCGTGATGCGCGAGCCGCGCGCCACCTTCCAGAGATTGACCTTCACCGGAAAGCGCTTTTCGGCCTCCTTCAGGAAGGTGTAGTCGTTGAAATCGATGCCGGTTGCCTGCAGATCGGCTTCGCCCGCGCCCGCCTTGGCGGCGATGATCGACGAGGAGGAGACGTTGAGGACGAAACGGTCGAGATAGGGCAGCTGCCGGCCGGTCTCGTCGACCCGGTGAAAGAACGGGTTGCGCTCGAAGACGAACTGGTCGGCCGGCAGCGCCGTCGTGTTGCGCCAGGGGTCGAGCGTCGGCAGGTTTGGATTTTCCGGCCGGTAGGAACGCGCCATCTTGATGTGCAGATCCTGCCACTTCTTGACGCGGCTCGTCTTCATCATCTGTTCCATCTTCCCCTCATCGGGCTGGAACTTCTTATGGAACTGCTTGAGGTAATGCGCCGGCCCGAAGATGACGAGCGGCTGGGGACCTGCCAAGCTCGGCAGGAACATCGGATTGGGTTTTTCCCACGTATAGCGCACCGTCAGCGGATCGAGCATCTCGAAGCGCGGCAGGCTGCCGTGCGGGCGAAGCTCGAGCGCGCCGCCGCCCGGTGTCAGCTTGTCGTTCAGGATGACGTCTTCCCACCAATAGCGGAAATCGTCGGCGGTGAACGGCTCTCCGTCGGACCATTTATGGCCTTCGCGCAGCATGAAGGTGAAGACCTTCTCGTCCTCGGCGTAGAAATCGGCGAGGATGTCCGGCTGGAACTGCAGGTGCTTGTTGTAGCCGATCAGGCGGGAATAGCCGTAGATCGTCATGAAGCGGATGTCGCGCTGGCTGCCGATGATGGTGCGCACCGTGCCGCCATAGGCGCCGGGTTCGAGTCCCATCTCCTTCAGATTGACGATGCGCGGACGGGCGGGAATGCGCTCAGCCATGGCAGGCAGGCTGCCTGCGGCCAGCCGCTCCTTGAGGAATTCCGGCTCGACTGCCTGCTCGGCGCGAAGCACCGTCGGTGCGATCGCAGCACCGACAAGGCCGCCGAGAAAGGTGCGACGCGTCACCATCCGCGCAACTCCTTGGCATCGGCGCCCTTGCGGGCGCGCACCAGATGACCGTCGCCGAGATCGGCATAGGCAAGCTCGGAAGCGTCGTCATGCTCTGCGGTGAAGGTCACGCCCCAATTCTGCTTGTCGGCGGCGCCGTTTTCCCTGAGCGCCTTGAAATCGAGCGGCCGGTCGAGATCGGGAAAGGGGACGGCGGCGAGCAGCGATTTCGTATAGGGATGCACCGGATCGCGCAGGATGATTTCGCGCGGCGCGATCTCGACGATGCGCCCCTTGCACATCACCGCGATGCGATCGGCCATGTAATCGACGACGGCGAGGTTGTGCGAGATGAAGAGATAGGTGAGCCCCAGCTCTTTCTGCAGATCCTTCAGGAGGTTGAGGATCTGCGCCTGGACGGAGACGTCAAGCGCCGAGACCGGCTCGTCGAGGATGACGAGTTTCGGCCCGAGGGCAAGCGCGCGGGCAATGCCGATGCGCTGGCGCTGGCCGCCGGAGAAGCTGTGCGGGTAACGGCTGAGGTAGCGCTTGTCGAGACCGATCGCTGCCATCAGACCTTCGACCTTGCGTTTGCGTTCATCGCCGTCGCCGCGGTCGTGGATCTCCAGCGGTTCACTCAGAATGTTGCGCACCGTCATGCGCGGCGACAGCGAGGAGACCGGATCCTGGAACACCATCTGGATCTTGGTGCGCATATCCTGCAGTGCCTCGCCGCGCACGGAAAGCACGTCGATCACATCTTTGCCGTCGTTGAACACCACCGCGCCGCTGTCCGGCGTGATGGCGCGCATCAGTATCTTGCTGAGCGTCGTCTTGCCGCAGCCGGATTCGCCGACCAGGCCAAGACATTCGCCGCGGCGGATATCGAAGCTGACATCGTCGACGGCGCGCAGCACGGTGGCCTCGTGCTTGCCGAGAAAGCTGCGCCTGCGCGTCTTGTAGGTCTTCGACAGATTGGTGACGGACAGCAGCGTGCCGGGCGTCTCCGCCTGCAGCGGCTTCTTCTTGCCGACCAGAGTCTCGAGATTGACCGGCACATCGCGCAGCGCCTTCAGCCGCTCGCCGGGTTTCATGTCGAAATGCGGAACGGCGGCCATCAGCGCCTTGAGATACGGGTGCTGCGGATTGCGGAAGATCGCCTCAACCGGCCCGGCTTCCATGATCTCGCCGTGATAGATGACGACCACCTCGTCGGCCATGTTGGCGACGATGCCGAGATCGTGGGTGATGAGCAGCATCGCCATGCCGAGCTTGGCCTGCAGCTCGCGCAGCAATTCCAGGATCTGCGCCTGGATCGTCACGTCGAGGGCCGTCGTCGGCTCGTCGGCGATCAGCAGCGCCGGCTTGCAGATCAGCGCCATGGCGATCATCGCGCGCTGGCGCATGCCGCCGGACAATTCGAACGGATACATGTCGTAGGTGCGGTGCGGATTGGAGAAGCCGACGAGGCCGAGCATTTCCTCGGTCTTCTCACGCGCCTCCTGCTTGTCGGCTTCGGTATGGATCAAAAGCGCTTCGCTGATCTGGTTGCCGACCGTGTGCAGCGGCGAGAGCGAGGTCATCGGCTCCTGGAAGATCGTCGCCATGCGCCGGCCGCGCAGGTCGCGCATTTCCTCGCTGTCGCGCGACAAGGAGAGGATATCGGTCGTGCTGCCGTCGAGCGGATCGGTGAAGAGGATGCTGCCCGATGCCTTGGCCGGATTGGGCAGGATGCCCATGATCGCCTGGCTGATCACCGATTTGCCCGAGCCGGATTCACCGACGAGAGCGGTGACCTTGCCCGGAAGGATGCGGAGATTGGCTTCCTTTACGACACGCAGGCGGTCGCCGAAAACGGAGAAGGAGACGTCGAGATTCTCAATACGCAACAAATCGGCAGCGGACGCCATACCAATGAAATTCCCCAGTCTTCTATGTTCCCTTTAAGGCACACTATCGTACCGCAAACGGGGTGTCTAGCTGATGACAATCAAGGGGATATCGCCGCCTTTCGCCGTGGTCGTCCGGACGAAACACGCAGTTTTATCGGTGCCGGCCTGGCGTTTTACTGGATGAACTTCTCCATGCTGGTGCGCTTGACCTGTTTTTTGGCGTCCCGGTGCAGCAGAATGACCTGCTCGGCTTCGGAAAGTCCGTTCTGCACGGCCTCGCGGAAATGTTCGTCGACAAGGATCTCCGGGGCCGGCGCGCGCGGCTGCAGCACCGTCACCTTCTGGCGGATGCCGCGCAGCTTCTCTTCGCCGAGCCGCGTCCACTCGCCGCCGCAATAACCGGCGAAGGCTTGGCTGGCGACAACCTCGCGACCGTATTTCTTGGTCAGGATCTGCAGACGCTGCACCTCGTTGACCGCCGATCCGAAGGCGGAGAAGGTCAGGCGGTCTTTCAGGCCGACATTGCCGAACATGACGTTGCCGACATGCAGGCCGATGCCGTAGCCGATCTTGCTGAGACCCTTCTGCTGGCGATCGCTATTGAGTTCGGCGACCCGCGCCTGTGCCTGGTGGACGGCCGAAAGTGCTGCCTCGCAGGCAATTTTCGACGGGTCCTTGTGGCGCCCGCAGGGATAGACGGCGAGGAAACCGTCGCCGAGGAAGCTCAATATTTCGCCGCCATTACGGTTGAAGGGGGCGGCGATCGCGTCGAAGAACTGGTTCAGCGTGTCGATATAGGCCTGGCGGCCCTCCTTTTCGGCATATATGGTGGATTCGCGCATGTCGCCCATGACGAGGGCCGCACGAATCGTCTCGCCGTCGCCGCGGCGGATCTGGCCGTTCAGCACCCGCTTGCCGGCGTCGCCGCCGAGATAGGTGGTCAGCATATTGTTGGCGAGCTTGCCGAGCACGGCCATCTTGGCGGCGACCGCCAGATGGTTCTGCATTCGCAGCAGCGCATCGATCATGTCGTCGGAAAAGCCGTTATTGTGGTCGGTCGACCACGAGCCCATCATGCCCTGCACGGAGCCGTCGCCGAAGGGCTGCACGAAGGCAAGGTAGTCGGTGATCTTGTCCTTGCGCAGATCCTCGAAGATCGGGAATTCGGCCGGCCCTTCCTGCGACAGCCGGCGGCGGATGTGCTGCAGGTTGTTGTCGAGCAGGTAATAATAGGGGCTCTGCAGGAAGCGGTCCGGCTTCTGCCCGGCCGGCATGCGGAAGCCTTCGATGGTCACGCCGCTGGCGCGCCGCCAGGTGAAGCTCAGCGCATCGTAGAGCGGATGCAGCATCGAGAACGTCAGGTGCACGCGGGCGATCGGCAGGCCGGCGGAGGCAAGCCTTTCGCAGAAGCCGCGCACGATGTTTTCGAGGTCATCGCCTGCCAGCGAGGAATTCGTCAGCCATTCGGCGACCCGGTCCAACAGGATGGAGGACACGCTGGATTCGATCGTGCTCATTCTCGGTATGATCCTCATAAGGCACGCCATCCCCAAGAGGCAAAAATCCCTCGGCCGGCACATTTCATGAGCAGGTCGCAGGGAAATCAGGATGTACGAGCGGTATTATTGTGTCAACGATCTGCCTAAAAGCCCGGCAGCGGCGCGCCTCAGCTCCCCTAACGGGGGGCCGGACGGGTGGTCCTTTCACGGTGGTTCATTATCAAAAGTCCAAATAGGGATGCTGCATATGCGAAACAATGGGAGCGAGATTCTTTTGTGCTCCAAAGTTGCATCGGGTGACCCGGCCGGGACATTTCGGCCACACCTGGTTAAGTAGTTTTGGGCATCAATGTTCATCCCATAATCGACATATGTCGATGAGCCGGCCCCTCATCCGACTACCGGCACTTTCTCCCCGCAGGCGGGGCGAAGGGGCAAGCGGCGAGATTTCCGTCCCCATAGACCTTTCGCAGGGCACGTTCCCTCTCCCGGTCAGAACGGGGAGAGGGCTAGGGTGAGGCGCAACCTTTGGGTTCGAATCGGACAGCAATGCCGCCCACGAGAAGAGGAGCACCCGCTCCCGGGTTTAATTCGCCGCGATCATGCATTAGATCAGCTTCCTGAATTCCCCTTTGAAAGATCCCGCCTTGGCCACCTCCACCTTCGATACGCTGTTGCAGAAAATCGAAACCCGCGCGGCGCGCGCCGGCGTCATCGGGCTCGGCTATGTCGGCCTGCCGTTGGCGATTGCCGTGGCGCGCAGCGGTTTTGCGGTCACCGGCTTCGACATCGACCCTTCCAAGATGGTGGCGCTCGAGGCCCGCCGCTCCTATATCGACGCCGTCAGCGACGCAGCCCTTGCCGCCGAGATCGATGCGGGCCGTTTCGAGGCGACTGCCGATTTCGCCGGGCTGGCCGCCTGCGACGTCATCATCATCTGCGTGCCGACGCCGCTCACCAAACATCGTGATCCCGACCTGTCGTTCGTCGAGGCGACGTCGCGCTCGATCGCCCAGCATCTCCGCCCCGGTCAGCTCGTCGTGCTGGAATCGACCACCTATCCCGGCACCACCGACGATATCGTCAAGGTCATTCTCGAAGGCACCGGGTTGAGAGCCGGCGCGGATTTCTACGTCGGCTTTTCGCCGGAGCGCGAGGATCCCGGCAACCAGCATTATCACACCGCCACCATTCCGAAGGTCGTCGCCGGCGACGGGCCGGAGGCGCTGTCGCTGATGAAGGCGTTTTATGGTGCGGCGGTATCGACGGTCGTGCCTGTTTCCTCGAATGCGACGGCCGAGGCGGTGAAGCTCACCGAAAACATCTTCCGTTCGGTCAACATCGCCCTCGTCAACGAGTTGAAGACCGTCTATGCGGCGATGGGCATCGATGTCTGGGAGGTAATCGAGGCGGCCAAGACCAAGCCCTTCGGCTACATGCCCTTCTATCCCGGCCCCGGCCTCGGCGGCCACTGCATCCCGATTGATCCTTTCTACCTCACCTGGAAATCGCGCGAATACGAGCTGCCGACCCGCTTCATCGAGCTTGCCGGCGAGATCAATTCGGCGATGCCGCGTTATGTCATCGGAAAGCTCGCCGAATCGCTCGACACCCGTGCCGGCAAGGCCCTGAGCCGCAGCCGCGTGTTGGTGCTCGGGCTCGCCTACAAGAAGAACGTCGCCGATATCAGAGAGAGCCCGTCGCTGCGGCTGATCGAAATCATCGAGGAACGCGGCGGACGGGCCGACTATCACGATCCCTTCGTCGCCGAGATCCCGCCAACGCGCGAACACCAGGCGCTGAAGGGCCGCCGGTCAGTGGCGCTGACGCCGGACGCCATTTCCGAATACGATGCGGTGCTGGTAGCAACCGACCATGACAGCGTGGATTATGCGGCGATCGCGAAAAGTGCGGCGCTGATCATCGACACCCGCAACGTCTTCAACCGGCTCGGCCTTTCGGCCGATCACGTCATCAAGGCGTGACGGCAACGCCGGAAAGCGCCTTGCCGGTCATCTGGCTCGCGGCCACCGCATAACCGCCCGATGCGCCGTCGATGAAATGCATATGGTCGCGCGAAATCGGCGTCGGCACGAAGCAGGTCATCAGCGCCGAGGCCTGCCGATGCAGGCCATAGCGGGCGATGCCCTTTGCCCGCGCTGCCTCCAGCAGCGTCTCGATGCGTTTCAGGTGCTCGGCATCGACATCGACCGTCATCTTCAGCCCGTCGTCGAACTTACGGAAATCGGAATTGCCGGCGACGTCGCGCTTGTAGCGGCGGGCATCGAACCTGCCGAGCGGAATGCCTAGCTTGTAGCAGACGACGACGATGGCGAGCTGCAGCAAGATGAAGAGCTTTTGCCGCAGGCGCCGGCCGGCCGGCGCTGTGGCCTTGGCCTCGCGATTGATGCCGTACAGCGAGAAGGCGAAGTCCGGGCCGCCGGCTGGCACCGGATGGCTGCCGCGGTTCTGTTCGCCGGTGATGGCGACGATACCGTTGACGAGGTCGCGGAATTCCTCGCCCGGCCGGCCTTCGCCGGGAACCGCGATGATCGAGACGATCTCGCCGTTCTGCGCGTCGATCGGGCTCCAGCGGCAGGAGAGGCCGGTGAGATCCGGCCGAGTACCGGGCGCAGCGCGCTCGACCCCGTAACGGCCCTGCTTCATCTGCCGTTCCGCCCAGCTGGTGCCGCCGCCCCAGAACATCGCATAGGTGACATAGGGGCTTGCCGAGTAACGCGCGACGCGTACGTCGAGCCCCTCGGCGCGGGTGTCGGCGACCGGAACGATGGCGACGCGCAGCATCAGGCCGAGATCCTCCTCGACCCAGATCTGCACGGCGGCAAGCGCTTCGCGGGCTGTTTGCTCGAGCGCGCCCGGCAGCGCGATCAGCGCGCCGTCGCCGCCGAAGACGAAGGGATAGTCGCCCTTGCCGACGGCGTTCAACACCGCCGAAATGACGCTGGCGCCCGCCATGTTGACGTCCTTGTAACGGCCGCCGGCGATCGCCTGCGTCGAGCCGACGATATCGGCAAGCGCCAGCACCCATCCGTCGGGCAGCGGCCGGTAGTTGGCGGGATCCGTCACGCCCTCGAAGGCGCTGAAGAGCGGCACGGCGGCAAAGAATTCTTCGTCGTTCACGGTTTCCATGTCATTGATCCTAGCACAGACCCGCGTTGGTGCTGCAACGCCAATTCCCATTTACGGCAATCGACTTGGCAAGGTTTCAGTGATAGCACGCGCTCACGATTTTCATCACGGATACGGATTTAGATGAGCCGCCTCGACAGCTTCATTCGCCGGTTGACGGCCCAACGCGATATTTTGAACGCGATCACCGATCTGGTCGCCGAAATCGAGGGGCCGGTGCTGGAATTCGGCCTCGGCAACGGCCGCACCTATGACCATCTGCGCGAGCATTTCCCCGGCCGCCGCATCATCGCCTTCGATTGGGAGGTCCGCTCCTATTCGGCCTCGACGCCGGAGCCGCAAGACATGGTGACCGGCAATATCCGCGACTCCGGCCAGGCCTTCCTCGGCATCGGCGCGGCGCTCGCCCATGCCGATATCGGCACCGGCCACGACGAGATCGACGCCGTGACGCTGACCTGGCTGCCGCAGCTGATCGCCGGCGTGCTCGCTCATAACGGCATCGCCGTCAGCGGCCTGCCGCTTGAGCATCCGGAGTTGGTGGCGCTGCCGCTGCCGGAGGGGATCAAGGAAGGGCGGTATTTTCTGTATCGGCGGACGTAAGCGATGTTGAGCAGCGGCTGGAGTCCCTTAGCCTGAACACCACTGTTTGACCGAAAACTGTTAACGCCGCCAGGAAAGGCAGTTATCTCCTCTTTTGTGGGAGTTAAGCCCTCACGAGGAGCAGGAATAAGCCGCAGCCCCGCGCGCTTCCAATTTGGCCTCGAACTCGTCCGCGATCTCCTTGAGCCTCACGTTGCCCAGCCGCCTCAGCAACAGCGCCTCGGCTTCCTGCATCGCATCTGCGAGCGCGCCGTTCACCGCCTGCTCGACCAGACATTGCGGCTGATCGTCGGCAGGGCCGATGGCGAAGAGATGAGGCTCGCCAAGGGCATTGTAGACGTCGAGCAGGGTGATCTCGGCCAGCGGCCGCAGCAAGGTCCAGCCGCCGCCATGGCCCTTTTCGGAGCTGACATAGCCCTGTTCGCGCAGGCCGGCCATCGTGCGACGGACGACGACGGGATTGGTGTTCAGCATCTTTGCGATCATCTCGGAGGTCGCCGCATGTTGATGCCGATCCAGGTGGATCAGCACGTGCAGCATGCGGGAAAGGCGGCTGTCGTTGCGCATGGTTCTATCCTGTCGATCGAGCGCGCCATTATCGCAGCCAGTTTGTAACAAGACAAGTGACATGAGTCTTGACGGCCTCGTTTCATGTAACTTATCAAGATTCATGAATCGATATTGAAGGAGTCACCGCATGTCCTACGAAGTCATCGTCATCGGCGGCAATTTTGCCGGCCTGTCGGCAGCCATGCAGCTCACCCGGGCGCGGCGGCGGGTTATGCTCGTCGATGCGGGCGCGCCGCGAAACCGGTTTTCGCTGGTCTCGCACGGTTTCCTCGGCCAGGACGGTCAGGCGCCGGCGGCGATCATGGGTGAGGGGAAGAGGCAGCTTTCGCTTTATCCGAACATAACGCTACGCGACGGCAAGGTCGCCCACGCGCAACAGGAGGGTGACGAATTCGTCGTCACCATCGAAGGCGGCGGCGAAGAAGGCGCTGCCCGCCTCATTCTCGCAACCGGCGTCAGCGACACGCTGCCCGACATCCCTGGCCTTGGCGACAGCTGGGGCCGCTCGGTGCTGCACTGCCCCTATTGCCACGGCTATGAGGTCAGCGGCGCGAGCTCGGCGTGCTAGCAAACCATCCGCATTCGGCCCATTCCGCCATGATGATCCCGGACTGGGGCACGACCCCCTTCTTCACCCAGGCACTGTTCGAGCCCGATGAAGTGCAGCTCGCACGGCTGACGGCCCGTGGGGTACGCATCGAACGCAGCCCGATCGTGGAGCTGTTGGGCGACAGCTCGAAACTCCAGGCGGTCCGCCTCGCCGATGGCCGTACCGTGCCGCTCGACGCCATATTCGTTGCGCCGAAGACAGCGATGGCGAGCCCCATTGCCGAACAGCTCGGCTGCGCCTTCGACGACGGTGCCTTCGGGCCTGTCATCCGCACCGGCGAAAACAAGGAGACCAGCGTCAAAGGCGTCTTCGCCGCCGGCGATGCCGCGAGCTCCATGCACAGCGGCACGCTCGCCTCCGCCTCGGGTGTGCTCGCTGGCGTGCATTGCCATCAGTCGCTGGTGATGGCTCCCGCCAGATAGGTGCTTGGCGGCGCACCCTGATCTACGAAGTGAGTCCTTGCTACCAAGTCTGGTGATCTGGCGCCAAGTTATCTTGCGGCAGATAGCGCACTCATCTGGATGGCGGGCACGGCGAGAAAAGTCTCAGCTGACGACGAGCGTTGTTTAATCGCCCTCCGGCTCAGCCGACTTATTGCAATTTCTGCGTTTGAATTGTAGCTGTTTTTCGTTCGAAATTACTATCACGCAAGACGAGACAAGACTGTGGGTCATCCCGCCAGTAAGCAGAAATGGGGGCATTTTAAATGGGGTTTACTGAAGCTGTTCGGACTGTTTTGACGCAGAAATATGCAACATTTTCCGGTAGGGCATCCCGCTCGGAATATTGGTGGTTTTTTCTGTTCTACATGTTGTTGGCTATCGCAATTGCAGTTTTAGCCTTCGTGGTCGGCTCCTTTTCCAGGCAACAGGGGGAAGTTGTCATCCTTGTTATGGTCATGGGCGGATTGTTGGCACTTGCCCTCGTTTTGCCAATCCTATCCCTTCAGGTTCGCCGATTTCATGATCGCAACATTTCCGGTTGGTGGTATCTCGCGCTGATCATCCTGGGGATGGTTCCCTATATCGGTCCCGTTACAAGCCTCTCGATCACCATTATTTCTGTGCTGAGGGGCACGGAAGGTCCAAACAAGTTCGGGCCGGATCCGCTGCGTCCCGAAGCAAGAGCAGAGGTCTTTGCCTAGAGCATGATCGTCCGCAATCTCGGCCTGCTGGCGGCTCTGTTCCTGGCCGCCTCGGCTTCATTTCCGCCCGTCTGGGCGCAGGACAGCGGCAGCCAGCCCGCCGATAATCATCAGCCCGTCAGCGCCGTCGGCACGGAATATGCCTCGCAATGCCGGTTGAATGGCCTGCGCTGCACGCTCGTCTACGGCGATGCGTCCGATCAGGCCAAAGCGGCGTCGGGTACGACGTCGTCTCACGACAAGCCGCCGTTGCAACGCGCGCCGCCATCTTTCCAGCGGGGGCCTGTCATTAGCGGCGGCCCTCTGGCCATTGCCGTCGTGTTCGTCGGCTTGGCAGCGGCAATCGGCCTGTGGATGCGTTTCGGAAACGGCGGAGTCCTGCTGTCGTCTGCACCGCGCGACATCAAGCGGCGTCAGGAGGCGCCGCAAAACTGGCGCACCGGAGCCGGCGAGGTTGAGGAAAAGCCGAGCGATTTCCTGCAGCGGATTGCGGCCATGGCGGATCGAAGGCAGGCGCTTGTCCTGCTGCTCAGGCATTGTCTGCTCCACGCCGCCGACATTACGGGCACACGGCTTTCCCGCGCCGACACGGAACGTGCCGTCTTCGCGCGCTTGCCGAAAACCATGCCCGACCGCGAGCGGCTTGCCAGCTTCCTGACGGCGGTGGAACTCGTTCATTACGGTGGCCGCACCGTTGCGGAGAACCATTTCGGCGTTCTTCTTGCGACCGGGCGCGATCTGCTTGCAGCGGGCAGAGTGGCCCATGCGTAAATCCGCCCCCGCTTTAATCCTGGGGCTGGTGCTTGCGCTGGCTGCACTGGCAGTCTTTGCGGTGTCGCGGGGCAGCGATTACGACCGTTCTCCTCTTGGCAACAAGGGGCTGGAATTGTGGCTGCAGACCAAGGGTATCCCGGTCGTCCGTTCCGACCCTCATCTTGTCCAGGCGCGTTCCAAAATCTCGCTGCGCATCATTCCCCTGTCGATACGCCAAGGCGAGGCTGTCACACCTCGATCAGACGATGAAACGGAAGGTCTGGACCCGGAAAACCCTGTTGTGGAGGCAGACCAATACGCCCTGCCGACGCTGATCGTTTTGCCGAAATGGCGCGGCAGCGTGTCGACCGATGGTGTTGCCAGCGCAGCGGGACTGGTTGATCTCGCCGACATCCGCGGCGAACTGGACAGGATCGGTTATTCAGATTTGGGTCTCAATCGCAGCGGGAAGGGATTTGAAGAGGCACACCCGCGCTTGAAGCAAGACCAGCCAATCAGCATCGCCTTGTATCGCGCACAAACCTTCGATCTGGCGCGCCTGCCGTCCTCCTGCAGGGAGCTTGCGGGCACGCTGACCGGTGCGCTGCTCATCCATTGCGAGAACTATCATCACGCCTATCTGCTGTCGGATCCCGACCTATTGAACAACCATGGACTGGCCTTGGCCGATAACGCCGCCTTTGCCGTCTCATTGGTCCAGTCTCTCCGCGGCGCCGCCGAGACGCGGCCGATCTATCTGGATACATCGGGCGAACCTCTCGATAGCGAGACAGCGGTCGACGAAGGGCAATCCTATGAGCGCTCCACCACCGATCTGAAGCGCTTTTTCGCCTATCCCTTATCGGCCATCTGGGGAACTGTGCTGCTTGTGGCGGCGATCTGCTTCTGGCGAGGCGCCTATCGCTTCGGGCCGCCTTTGCGTGAGGTCTCCGGAAATATCGAATTGTCGAAGACCGCCGCGATCGAAGCCACGGCGCGGCTCTTGCGGCTTTCCGGCAATGACGGCCGGATGACGGGACAGTTCGTGCTGCATCTGCTCGCCGATAAGGCGCAGTTGCTCTTCGGCTCCGGCGCCGGAAATCAGGCAGGCATCGCGCGATTGTTCCAGCGCCTGGCGCATCAAGACAAGGCAGCCGCGCAGGCCTTGCACGCCGCAGCCGAGGGGCTGATAGAACGCGGACATATCATGACGCGCTCGGATCTGCATCGCAATCTCGAGACATTCAGAAAATTGCTAGGGAGCTTTGAGTTTGGATCTAGTTGAGTTTCGCGATCTTATCGCAATGGTTCGTGGTGAAATCGGCAAGGTGGTGCAAGGACAGGACGCCATTATCGATCTCGTTCTGATTTCGATTTTTGCCGGCGGGCACTGCCTTGTCGAAGGGCCTCCCGGCACGGCCAAAACCTTGCTGGCCCGGTCGGTTTCCGCGGCCATGGCGCTGGATTATCGCCGCATCCAGTTCACGCCCGACCTGATGCCGGGCGATGTGCTCGGCGTTAACCTCTTCAACTTCCAGACTAATCAATTCCACCTGACCAAGGGGCCCGTCTTTACCGACATCCTTCTGGCCGACGAGATCAATCGCGCTCCGCCGAAGACGCAGTCTGCCCTGCTGCAGGCGATGAACGAGCGGATGGTGACGATCGATGGGACCGATTATTTGCTGGGGTCGGATTTCTTCGTGCTTGCCACGCAGAATCCGATCGAGCAGCAGGGCACGTATCCCTTGCCCGAAGCACAGCTCGACCGCTTCCTGTTCAAGCTCGTCGTCGATTTCCCCGACCGCGACACCGAAATCGCCATCCTCTCCAAACACGCCAAGCAGGCGCTGAAATCGGATATGCGCAATGCCGGCATCCGTCCGCTTGTCACCAGCGCGGCGCTTGCCGAGGGGCGGGCGCTGATCGACGCCATCCATCTGGATGTGACGACCCTGACCTATGTCGTCGACCTGGTGCGTGCCACCCGCTCCGATCCCGATATTCTTTACGGCGCATCCACGCGCGCTGCCGACGCCCTTGCCTCGGCGGTCAGAGTGCGGGCCGCCTTCGAAGGCCGGGATTACGGCTTGCCGGACGATATTCAGGCGTTGCTGGTGCCCGCGCTTCGCCATCGCATCGTCCTTTCGCCTTCGGCCGAAATCGATGGCCGCACCCCCGACGAGGTGCTGCGCAGCATCATGAACCGCGTGGATGCGCCTCGTTAATGCGCCCATCCCGTTACCTGATCGCGCTCGTTCTGATTTTGGCCGCGGTGACGGTCTTCGTCAGCGTATGGTGGCGCGATATGGGTTATCCGCTGCTGATGCTGTGGGTCGCGCTTGCGGCATTGACGGCAGCCGATCTGGCGATTTCCGCCTCATCAGGCCGGATGACGGTAGAATTCGATCTGCCGCCGCATGGTTTTGTCGGTCACACCGCCGTATTTGCGGTGGCGATCCGGCCGCAGAAGGACGCGGTGCCCGAGAATGTCGAGATTCGGATCGATTGTGCTCCCGAGCTTGCCATCGGCGAAGGCAGATTGGCGCGTGCTGCGTCCGTCGCCGGAGAAAGCTATTTCAGGGCCGCCGTGAATCTTCGTCTGACGCGACGGGGGCGGTATGCGATCCATGCGTTGTGGCTGAAATGGCCATCGCGGCTGAGGCTGCTCGACATTATCGCGCAGACGCCGGTGGAAAAGGAGATCGCCGTCCTGCCTGACATATCGCCGGTCCTGTCAGGAGCGATAAGGACTCAGATCCTGCCGCTGGAAGCCGGCCAGAAGGATTTGCGGCTGCGCGGCGAAGGATCGGAATTCCATCAGCTGCGCGAGTTTGCCAGCGGCATGGACCCCCGCAGCATCGACTGGAAGCGGTCCGCCCGGATGCGCAATCTCGTCGTGCGCGAGATGCGGGCCGAACGAAACCATCAGATCATCTTGTGCATCGATTCCGGACGGCTGATGGCCGAACAGCTTGGCGGTTTCACCAAGCTCGATCGCGCCATCAATGCCGCCTTGGCGATGTGCTGGGGGGCGGGGCTTGCCGGCGATCTCGTGGGCTTCTACAGCTTTGATAGCCGTCCGCGCCTGTTCGTGCCCGCCTTGCCCGGGAGAGCGGCCTTTCCGCGGCTTCAGACGATGTGCGCCGAGCTGCGCTATGAAACCCAGGAGAGCAACCACACGCTCGGACTGACGCATTTGTCGGGACGCCTGAAGCGACGTTCGTTGATTGTGATATTTTCCGATTTCGTCGACAGCATCACGGCGGAGCTGATGATCGAGAACATCCAGGTCCTCGCCCGGCATCATTTCATCGTCTATGTCGCCTTGCGCGATCCGATGCTGGCAAAGCTGACGGAACCGGAGGAAATGAGCTTGGGCGCGGTCGCCCGCTCCGTGGCAGCGCGTCAGATCGTTCAGGAGAGGCGCACTGTCATGGAAAAGCTGGCGCGTCTCGGCGTACTCTGCCTCGACAGCACGCCGGAGGCGCTAACCTCGGATCTCATTGCGCGCTACATCGAAATCAAATCCCGCGAGATGATATGATGGATCTTGGTATCGACGGCAGGACAGAGACGGGCGCGTCAGTAGACGTCGGCGCCATCCAGACCGATTTGCTGCGCTCGGCGCGCTTTCGCATGGAGCGCGAGGCGCACTGGCGTCAGCTGGACGAGCTTGTGACGCGGGCGGAGAAGGGCGGCGCAGCGACGCTCGGCTATGACGATGTCCGCAACCTCGCCGCCGGATACAGGCAGGCGATGAACTCGCTGAGCGTCGCGCGTGACATTTCCCTCGATCGCGCCCTCATCGCCTATCTGGAGAGCCTCTGCGCCCGGGCCTATTTGGTCGTCTATGCGCCGCAGGAAAGTCTCGGGGGGCTGATCACCCGCCTGCTGGTCCAGGGCATTCCACAGGCGGTGCGCCGATCGGCATTGCCCCTGTTCATCGGTTTCCTGGCTCTCATTCTCGGGGCGGCCGCCGGATACAGGCTCTTCACCCACGATCCGAGCTGGTTCTATACCTTCGTGCCGCCCGACATGGCCGATCAGCGCACTCCGGCGGCATCGGTCGATTATCTCCGCTCCACGCTTTACGGCGACGAACGGCATGCGAGCGACAGGCTCGCGGCATTTTCCGCATTTCTCTTTTCCCACAACACCACCATCGTCGTCTTCATCTTTGCGCTCGGCGTTTTCATGTCGGTGCCGAGCTTCATCCTCACCTTTTACAATGGCCTCATGCTGGGCGCGTTTTTTGCGATGTTTTCTCGCAAGGGGCTGGGTTACGACATCTTCGCCTGGCTTTCGATTCACGGCGTGACCGAGCTTGCAGCAATCGCCATTGCCTGTGCGGGCGGAGCAAGGCTCGGTCTTGCCGTTCTCGTTCCGGGTATGCGCACGCGCAGGGAAGCCTTGCGCCACCAGGCGCATGATGCCGTCAAACTCGCGATCCTCGCGGCTTTGATGCTTATCGTGGCAGCCTTCATCGAAGGGGTTCTTCGCCAGACGATCCAGGATCCGATATGGCGCCTCAGCATCGGCTGGGGGTTGGGTGTCTGCTGGGTGATCTGGCTGCTGTTCAGCGGTCGCGAAGGCGAAGTTTCGCGGGGGGCCAGGCGATGATTCAGTCAGTGGCCAACGGCAGACGCGTGGAACAGTTCATCCCACCGGAAGGCGTGCCGATCAATTTCGCGATCGCCTCGCTCGGCACTCGCTTCGGCGCACAATTCCTCGATATCCTCTTTACGGCGCTCATCATCTTCATCTGCACGGCCGTTGTCATTTTCACGGGGCTTCTGCCGGTGAGCGCCGATCTGATGCTCGGCGCCTTGCTCGGCTTTCTCTTGCGGACCCCTTATTACATCCTCTCCGAGCTCATCTGGAACGGCCGGACGCTCGGAAAAAGAATTACCGGCATCCGCGTCGTCAACATGGACGGACGGCGGCTCACCCCGCATCAGGTGACCGCACGCAACCTCATGAAGGAGATCGAGATTTTCGGTCCCATGGGCCTCTTGGCGGGCATGGAAACTCGCGGGGCTTGGGAGAACGGCCTGGCGGGCCTTTGGCTGCTGGTGGTGGTGGTCGTTCCGCTGGCCAACCGACGCCGGCAACGGCTCGGCGATATCATTGCCGGGACGCTGGTCGTGGACACGCCACGTTCGGTGCTGCTCGCCGACCTCGCTTTGTCCGCACCCGCCGCCGCAGCATCGCAGCCAGCCTTCGATTTCCAGCCGCAACATCTCGATATCTACGGCAAATACGAGCTGCAGACGCTGGAGGACGTGCTTCGCGATTCGATGAAGGCATCAGACCACAAAGAGATCGCACAGATCGTGCGAACCATTACCAGACGAATCCGGTATGAAGACACCGTGAAGCCCGGCCAGGAGCTGCTTTTCCTCAATGACTTCTACCGCGCGCAGCGCGAGCATCTGGAGAGCCTGAAGCTCTTTGGGACGCTGCGTGAGAACAAGTATCATGAGCATACGCGGACGGAGTCGAAGAGGCTTGTGTGAGGCGACGAATTGACTTCGGAAATTCGCCAATTAGTATAGTGCTGATGGATGATGTACTTCAATGATAGTGTAATAAAGCTACGTATTTTAGGCCTTTTTGCGCTTGTTCTTGCTGCTGCCGGGCACGCTCAAGCCGAGGATCGCACGGCCGCAGCCATGTTCTTTCGTGATGTGACGAAATCGACATGCGGTTTCAAGATGACGCCAGAAACAAGCCAACCCATATATTTAACGGCACCCCATCCAGCAGGAGTCGATGGCCGAAGCCGCATTCTCCCTCTTCTCCCTCGGGTAGAAGGTGCCCGTAGGGCGGATGAGGCCCCCACGGGTGCAAACGACGATCAGGCCTGCGGCAAAAACAGCACATTGTACTGATCGAACTCATCCGGCAGATCCCGCACCTTCATCTCCACCTCGCGGTCCTCGAACAGCACGAGACAATACTCGTAAAATCCTGACAGCATCGCGATGAAGGCCTTCGTTCCCTCCGGGCCGTAGAACAGCGGCGTGAATTCCATATAAAGCGGCACTCGGCGTGAAAGCAGTGGCAGCATCGACCGGCAGGCGACCGGCTCGTAGCCTTCGATATCCATCCACACAAGGCCGATTGCGGCCGGGTCGATCGTGAGGTCGGCGAGGATGTCGGAAACCGGCTTCACCGGCACGCTGATCTTCCGGTCGGTCGGGCTCTGGCGGATGGCGCTGCTCTTGCCGTGATTATTGACGTTGAGGAAAAAGTCGATCTCGCCCGCGTGTTCGCCAGCGGCGCAATTGACGAGGCGGACCTTCTCCTCCAGCCGGTTCTGGCGGATGTTCAGCTCAAGTAGCGGGAAATTGCGCGGGTCGGGTTCGATACTGACGATGCAGGCGTAGGTGCCGCTCAGGGCGAAATAGACGGTCTGAGTGCCGATATTGCCGCCGATCTCGAGCAGCGTCGCATCCTTCCTGAGCAGGCCGCGCTCGCGCAATATGACGATCAGCCGGTCGACGGCGTCGCGCTCGAAATGACTCTTCCGGAAGACCTTGCGGCCGATATAGTCAGCCGGCGAAAAGGTCATCAGATGATCGCCGGCATCGACTGTCATCGAGACGACGCGCGGGCCGATATTTTCGATCAGCAGCCGGCGGCCGAAGCGGGTGTCGAAGAGGCGCGAGGCGGCGGCATTGCGCGCCTTGCGCAGGCGGCGGCTCCAATATTTGGCGGTGAGCCAGGGCTTGCCAGGCATCAGTCTTTTCCTTCGAGCGGTTCTGCGGCTTTCTCTCTCGGAATGACATAGACTTTCAAGGGTAGCGCCCGCCCGCGCACGCTGATTTCACGGCTTTCGATGCCGGAAAGGTCGGCGCCGGAACGGGCCGCCACTGGTTCGGAGATGACGATCGCCGCTTCGAATTCCTTGGCGGCACTTTCCAGCCGGCTTGCGACGTTCACGGTATCGCCGATCGCCGTCATGCTGCGCACCCGGCCGTAGCCCATCGTTCCGACGACGGCCGGGCCGGTGTGGATGCCGATCGCGATGCGCAGCGGCAGCGCCAGCTCGTCGGCGAGTTCGGCGGCGAGTTTCTCGATTTCCGTGACGATCGCCGCAGCCGCCTTGAGCGCCTGGTGGCAGGCCTCCTCCGGCGCTGTGTTGAGGCCGAAGAGCGCCATGGCGCCGTCGCCGATGAACTTGTCGAGCCGCCCGCCCGCCTGCTCCACCGCCTTGCCGATGATGGCGAAATAGCGGTTCAGCAGGAAGACGACGTCGAAGGGCAGGCGCGTTTCCGTCAGCGTGGTGAAATGGCGGATATCGACGAACAGCACCGCGATCTCGCGCTCGCGGCCTGGGCTCGTCTCCTGGCTGTTTGCGGGCAGGGCGGTTTCGACCGCCGGCACCAGAAGCGGTGCGACCGCAACGTCGCGGTCCGGGCGCAGCTGGCAGGCAAGGCGAACGTCGGGGCCGGCATTGATGCGCTTGAGCGTCGTCTGCTCCATCTTGTCCGGCGCGGGCAGGCTTTCGTAATCGCCGAGGATCTGCACGCGGCAGGTAGAGCACTGGCCCTTGCCGCCGCAGACGGAATAATGCGGCAGGCCACCGAGCCGGCTTGCTTCCAGCACCGTGAAGCCACGCGGCACCCGGATCACTTCGCCGCCTGGATAATGCACCGCCACCTGATCGAGCCGTTCCTTCAGCCGACGCCGGGCGCGGGCGACGACGACGAGGAGCAGCGAGGCCGAGAAAGCGGCGTAGAGTCCGGCGCGAACCGCGGCGGTCCTGGCGCGGACCTCAGGGTCGTGGAGATAGTGAGCGTTGAGGTTCACCTCGTACGGATTGGTCGCCAGCTGATAGGAGGGATCGGCAAGCGTGCGGCCCATCTGGACGAAGCCGAGAACCGAGAGCACCGGCACGAGGATCGCGAGCGCCAGCAGCAACGGCGCGGCGCTTGTATACCACGGGCGGTAACGCAACCAAAAATGGATCCCGATGCAGCCGTGAAACCAGACGGCGACGACGCCGAGCACCTGGCGGGCACTATTCGCGGGGTTCTTAATCCACAGCTGCTCGACGACCGTCTCGTAGTCGTCGATGTAGCCATAGAGGTCATGGGCGATGCGCGTGCCGATGACATGATCGATCAGAAGCAGCGGGATCAGCAGGCCGAGCACGATCTGCGCAGTTTCGCCCTTCGGGATGACTAGGCTTCGGCGCATGTAGATGGCGCGCAGCACCAGCGTCATGTGGATCACGACTGATGAATAGAACACCGCCGTGCCGACGGGATTGCGCCAGATGGCGAGGAAGAGGTGACGGGCCTTGTCGGCGGCGGCGAGCGAAATCAGTCCGAGCGCATGGTTGGACAAATGCAGCAGGACGAAAATGAAAATGACGAGGCCGGAACCAAGCCTTGCCCGTCTGATCGCGCGTTCCGAAAAAATCCCTGTGGCTGAGGCCGTCGTCATTCATTCCCGTTCTTGTCGATAAATCCGAGGCCCATAGAGATTGGGAAAGAGGCGGAATTGCTTCGACCGCGATCACATTCCATATGTGTATGCGCAACTTTTTAGGAAGGCGGCAATAAGGGAATTTTTTAGGCGCGAGCATGAGGCCGCAAAGCATGCAACTTTCCGCCCGCCATCATGCTCTATCGCTTTGATTCAGCTACGTGTTCTGATAAAACTCTATCACCCGCAAACACCATTTGGAAACAGTGTGTCTATGAGGAATGCAGGGATGCGGGTCGCCTTCTATGCGCCGATGAAATCGCCGAACCATCCGGTGCCCTCGGGCGACCGGCTGATGGCGCGGCTGTTGATCCGCGCATTGGAGCTTGCCGGTCATCAGGTCGAGGTCGTCTCCGAATTCCGCACCCATGCCGCGACGCCGGAGGCAGCCGCGGCGCTCGAACCCGCTATCTCAGCCGAATTGGCGCGGCTGCGGGCGAAATGGCAAGGTCTACCACGGCCGGATCTCTGGTTCTGCTACCACCCCTATTACAAATCGCCCGATCCTTTCGGGCCGGTGATCTCGGCCGCATTCGCCATTCCCTATGTCACCGCGGAGGCCTCCTATGCGGCAAAACGCGACCGGACCGGTTGGGCGGCCCGGCAGAAGCGGGTGGGCGAGGCGATCATGCAGGCGGCCGTCAATATCGGTTTCACCGAACGGGACCGGGCCGGGCTTTCCGCCGCCTTTCCGCAGGCGCGGCTTGCGGCGTTCAAACCCTTCATCGATCCGGCGCTGTTCGAGGTGGTGGCGCCGGCACCCGATCCCAGTCGGCTGATGACGGTCGCGATGATGAGGGCCGGCGACAAGATGGAAAGCTACGCGATGCTCGCAAAAGCATTGCGGCTGCTTGAAAACAGGCCATGGACCCTTGCGATCATCGGCGATGGGCCGATGCGCCGGGAGGTGGAGGCACTGTTTGGCCGCTTTCCCGGCCGCATCGAATGGCTGGGCGAGCAAGGTGAGCCTGAGATCGCCGGCCTGCTCGCGCGCGGCGGCATCTATGTCTGGCCCGGCTGCGGCGAGGCCTATGGCCTTGCCTATCTGGAGGCTCAGGCAGCCGGCCTGCCCGTCGTGGCGCAGCAAACGGCGGGTGTGCCCGCCGTGGTCGAGGCCGGCGTCACCGGCCTGCTGACGCCGGAGGGCGATGTCGTCGCCTATGCCGGGGCCATCGCGGCCCTCCTCGGCGACCAGCAGAAGCGAGACGCGATGGGGCAGGCGGCGCGGCGTTTCGTGCTCGAGGAGCGCTCGCTCGCGACGGCTGCCCGCGCCCTGGATGAGATTTTGCGCAACAGCGCACGAACAGGAGTGAGGTGATGAGCGAAGGGATGAGCTGGGAACCGCTGCGCCGCGAGCTCGACCGCTGGCGAGCCGCCGACCGCGTGGCGCGGCTCTGGCTGCGCGACGACGATGCCGTCGAGCCGACGCCTGATCTGGAGCGGCTGTTAGCGCTGGCCGGCGAGAACGGGATTCCGCTGACCCTTGCCGTTATTCCTGCCCTGACCGGCGAGGCGTTGGCGGCGCGGCTGGCGGCGGAAGAAGGCGTCGCCGTTGCCGTGCATGGCTGGTCGCACACCAACCATGCCGGGCCGGAACGCAAGAAACAGGAACTCGGCGGCGAACGGCCGGCCGAGGTGGTGCTGGGTGAGCTGCGTGCAGGATGGCAGCTCCTGAAGCGGCTGCACCCCGCCCGTTTCCTGCCGGCGCTGGTGCCGCCGTGGAACCGGATCGACGCCGCGCTCATCCCGGCGTTGCCCCAACTCGCCTTTGCGGCTCTTTCAGTTTACGGGCGGGCAAGAGAGGGCGGGCCGATCCCGCTTCTCAACACCCATGTCGACATTATCGACTGGCACGGCACGCGAGGCGGCCGCAGCAAGGAGGAGCTGGTGGCCGAATTGGTCGCCGAACTCCACGACCGGTTTGCCGGCAATGATGAGCCGATCGGCGTGCTCACCCATCATCTGGTGCACGATGATGCAGCCTGGGATTTCCTGGCGGACTTGTTTGCGGTGACGGCCGATCACCCTGCCGTCTCTTGGTCGTCGGCGGCCACACTCCTCAAACTTTAAGCTTGGCGATTATACGGCATGAACGCGCCCGAGGAAGTCCCGCATCAGTGCTGCGACCTCGTCCAGATGCGTCTCGAGCAGCCAGTGCCCGCCGTCGAGAAGATGCAGTTCGGCATCCGGCAGATCACGGAGATAGGCCCGCGCCGATTGTTCCGGCATATAGTGGTCGTTCGGCCCCCAGACGATCAGGGTCGGCGGCCGGTATTGCCTGAGATATTTCCGGTGCTCGGGAAACCAGGCGCGGTTCTCCCTCAATCCGGCGATCAGGTCGATGGCGATTTCCTTGCGCTGCGGCGTGATCATTGACCAGTGCAGCCTCCAGAGATCCGGCGGGATCGTGTCGGCCAGAGGCGGCGGCAGGTCGTTGAGGAATTCCTCCCGGAACGTCTCCTCGCTGATTGCTTGCGCCAGCGCCTTCCTCATCTCCGCGCGCGGGAGCGCCCACGTCACTTCGATATCGGCATATTTCGGCCCGAGCGCATCCTCATAGGGAATATCGCCATTCTGGATGATCGGCGCCACGATGCGGCTGGGGTGTCTGATCGCCAGCCGCGCTCCGATCGGCGAGCCGAAATCGTGGAGGTAGAGGGCGAAGCGGTCGACATCGAGCACGCCGATAAAAGCCTCCAGCCAAGCGGCATAGCCATCGAAGCTGTAGTCGAAATCGTCGGGCGTGCCGCTGTAGCCCGCGCCGGGGAAATCCGGGGCGATCAAGCGCCAGTGGTCGGCAAGGCGCGGCATGAGATTGCGAAATTCGTAAGACGAGCAGGGATAGCCGTGCGGCAGCAGCAGGACCGGCGCCTCCTTCGGACCCGCCTCACGGTAAAAAATCTCGATACCTGCAACGGTGGTGATGTGATGTCGGACGAGCGTGGCGAGATTCACGTTCGGTCCTCCTGATACTGCTCGGCGCCCTCCACGGGCCGCAGCCATGCCTCGCGGCGTTTGATCCAGAGTTCGTAGCGCGGCGTGAGCGGCGTCGGCGCCTCCTTGAGGATGCCGAGCTTGATCTCCGCCTCCTGTTCATCGGCGGAAAACAGACGCGAACCGCAGCCGGTGCAGAAGCGTCGGCCATGGAATTCACCTGTTTCGCCGGAATGTTCAAATTGGCCGGCGGGCCAGACGCCGTAAAAGGTAAAGGCCGAACCGCTTTCCTTTCGGCAGTCGGTGCAGTGACAAATGCCGACGCGCAGTGGTTCGCCACGAACAGAAAGTTTCACCTGCCCGCAAAGGCATTGTCCGGTAAGCACGGTCATGGCTGATACCCCGTTTCATCGATCTTGCGCTGCCGAGGAAACGGTCGGACCCGGCATCTGTTCCGTCAGCAAGGCGCGAACGGCCGGCGTCTTGCGCGGCGCGGAGGCCGGTGTTCTAGATCACCACGGTCTGATTGTCGCGAGCGGCGAAGGCGCCGGGAAAAGCCGCCTCAGCCTGCGCTTCCATATCGGCCAGCTGTTCGTCCGTGCGGGAAGGGGCGTGGTGGAACAGGGCGAAGCGCTTGGCGCCTGCCATTTTGGCCAGCTCGGTGCCGTGCTCCCAGGTCGAATGGCCGAAGCCCTTGAAGCGCTGCATCTCGTCTTCATTGTAGGTGCAATCGTAGACGACGAGGTCGGCCCCCTGCATCATCTCCAGTGAGACCGGATCATAGCTGCCGGGGATATGCTCGATATCGTAGATGAGAGCGATCGAACGGCCCTGCCATTCGATGCGGTAGCCGATGGCGCCGCCCGGATGGTTCAGCGTGAAAGTCTTGATCTCGATGCCCTCATGCGGGGTCAGAACCTGACCGGCGTGGAAATCGCGGAAATTCATCGTCGCCTGGCAGATGTCGGTCTTCACCGGGAACCAGGGCGGGCTGATGAACTGCTCGACCATTTCCCGCGTGCTCATCTTGCCGTCGAGATGACCGGACCAGATGTTGACGTTGATCGAGGGATAGTAGATCGCCTTGAAGAAGGGTAGGCCGATGATGTGGTCGTAGTGGCAGTGGCTGAAGAACAGATCGACGTCGCTGACGCCGTCGGCAAGCAGCGACAGTCCTGCCTCGCGCAGGCCGGAACCTGCGTCGAAAAGCAGCCGATGTTTTCCGCAGCGAATCTCGATGCAGGAAGTGTTACCGCCGTAGCGATCGAACTCGGGGCCTGATACGGGAATACTGCCGCGGACGCCCCAAAATTTTATCTGAAACAGTTCTGTCGTCATCGTTTTTCAAACCGGCCTTCCCGCATCGCCATCGTAATCATAGTTTATCCCGATGCGAAGCAGCAGAATTCCACGGGTTTGCCTGCGCCCCCTTTCATTCTCCTAACCGCTAGCGGAAGAAGAAGTATATTCTCCTAAGCAATCGGCTTTCGCTTCGGAAAGCAACCCAGTATGGTTGGTTTTCGGTAAATGGGCTGCTCGGGCGGGGCGTTTTCCGCAAGTCATGCCTATTAGATGGTTGCGCACGATTGAAAAAGCAAATCGCTTGCTTGTGGCCATCCCGCCGCATTCCTTTGCTGGCGGGCCGGCCTTCAGCTGCGGCTTCAGCCCGTACCAAGCCGCTTGATATTTCCGGTCAGTTCTCGGGCAAGCCGCAAGCTCGCAGCGGATCCCATCGTCATTTGCGGCAGCAGCAGCCATTCGAGCGTCCAGGCCGCTCCGGAGCGTTCCTGTTCATGGACGAGGGACTGGTGGATGCCGGAGAGCGCCGTGGCGTTGAAGCGGGCAAGCGAGACCAGAACTTCGGCGGCGACGGGATTCTGCTTGTGCGCCATAGCCGAAGAAGTGCCCCCGCCTGCCATTTCGATTTCATCACCAGCCTGCGCGAGCAGCGCGATATCCTGGCCGATCTTGCCGAGGCTGCCGGAGATCGAGGCAAACAGGCCGGATATATCGGCGATTACAAGGCGGGCGCTCTGCCATTGCGCGATGTCGGTGAGGCCTAGTTCCTGGGCGAGCGAGGCACGGATGGCTGCGGCCCGCGACCCGAGCCTGTCGAGGGTGCCGGCCGCGCCCCCGAACTGAACGGGGAAATTTTGCTCGGTCAGGCGGTCGCGATAGATCGTCAGCGGCGCGCGCCAGGCAGCGAGACGGTCGGCGACGGTGATCGGGATCGCCGCCTGCATGCGGGTATGGCCCATCAGCCGATTGCCGCCGAACCGGCGGTCGAGCGCATCGAGTCGGGAGACGATGGCGGAAAGCCGTCCGGCAAACAGAAAGGCGATCGCCTTCAAACGGATCATCAGGCTGGTGTCGATGACATCCTGGCTGGTGGCGCCGAGATGCAGGCTTTTGGCCGCTTCCTCCCCGACCGCGGCGCGCAGCTGCTTGACGAGGTCGGGAACGACTACGCCGTCGCGCGCCGTTGCCGCGCGAAGACTGGCGAGATCGGGGGAAAAGCCGGCGCAGGCTTCCGCGATCTTTCTTGCCGCTTCTTCGGGAATGACGGCGTGATCGGCTTCGGCCCTGGCAAGCGCGGCCTCGAAGGCGGCCATGGCGCGGAGATCGGCTTCGGCGGAAAAATAAGGCGCGATTTCATCGTCGCCGACGAGGCCGGATAGGAAAGGGTGGTCGAAGGGGGATGCGGTCATGATCTGCTCGTTTGTGGCTGCGGCCCCCTCATCCGGCTGCCGCCACCTTCTCCCCAGGGGCAGAAGGGGTGTGAGGCAGCGCCAGCGCCTAGGCATGTCATCTCGTATGGCACATCCCCTCTCCCCCACGGGAGAGGGCAGGGTGAGGGGGCTACTTGCACTGAACCTCATGGATAAGCCATTTGCCAAGCCCTCAAATATCCAAAAACACCGTTTCGTCAGGACCCTGCAAATGGATGTCGAAATGGCAGATGGCGCCGTCGCGGGTGGCGACCATCGTCGCGACGCGTTCGCGATGTTCGATGCGCGATAACAGCGGATCGGCGGCGTTGGCTTCCGTCTCCTCAGGGAAATACATGCGCGTCTGCAGGCCAATATTGATGCCGCGGGCGACGATCCAGACGGTGATGTGCGGGGCTTGTCTGCGGCCGTCCTTGAACGGGACTCGACCGGGCTTGATGGTCTCGAAACTGTACGCGCCGTCCTCGGCGCGGGTCGGGCAGCGGCCCCAGCCGGTGAAATTTGGGTCGGCGGCGCCGCGCATTTCCGAGGGGCTGTTGTAGAGGCCGGCGCTGTCGGCCTGCCAGATCTCGACAACGGCGTCGCGCACCAGGGCGCCGGCGCCGTCGAAGATGCGGCCGGTGACGGTAATGCGTTCGCCGAGCGTCTTGTCGTTGACCATCGCCACGCCGAGATCGCTGTCGTAGACGCCTGTTATGTCACAGAAATTCGGTGTCAGGCCGATATGGACATAGGGGCCGGCCGTTTGCGACGGGGTTTCCTTGAGATAGCCGAGCTGCTGCATGGTCAATTGCCCTCCAGCCTGTTTTCGAACATCGTCGAGCGGCGGCCGCGCAGCACGATATCGAATTTATAGGCGCGTGAATCCATCGGAATGGTGTTTCCCCAGTCCAGCGGCGCGATCAGCTGCTCGATCGCCGCCTTATCCGGGATCGTGCCGACGATCGGACATTTCCAGATCATCGGATCGCCCTCGAAATACATCTGGGTGATCAGCCGCTGGGCAAAGCCGTGGCCGAAGATCGAGAAATGGATATGGGCGGGGCGCCAGTCGTTGACGCCGTTCGGCCAGGGATAGGCGCCGGGCCGCACTGTGCGGAAATGATAGCGGCCTTCCTCGTCGGTGATGGCGCGGCCGCAGCCGCCGAAGTTCGGGTCGATCGCCGCCAGATAGCTTTCCTTCTTGTGGCGATAGCGCCCGCCGGCATTAGCCTGCCAGAACTCGACCAAGGCGCCGGCAACCGGCTTTGCCCGCTCGTCGAGCACGCGCCCATGGACGATAATGCGTTCGCCGATGGCGCTTTCGCCGGGCCGCGCGTAATTCAGGATCAGGTCGTTGTCGAGCTCGCCGATCATCGAATGGCCGAAGACCGGACCTGTGGTTTCGGAGATCGTGCCGTCGAGCGACAGCAGCGCGCGCTGCGGCGCGCGCAGCACCGAGGTCTTGTAGCCGGGCGTCAGCGCCGGCGCGTGCCAGGCGCGGTCGCGGGCGAAGAAGGCGCCGGTCTCCGGCTTGCGATTGACCAATTCGGACATGTTTCCCCTTCAGGCCGCCGTTTCGGCGTCCATTTGTGCAAAGGTCTGCTTGGCGATCTTGATCGCATGGTTGGCGGCGGGAACGCCGGCATAGATCGCCACATGCAGGAGCGCCTCGCAGATATCCTCGCGGGTCGCCCCGGTATTGGCGGTGGCTCGCACATGCATGGCGACCTCATCGTCTTGGCCGAGCGCCGCCAGCAGCGCGATGGTGACGATCGAGCGCTCGCGCTTGGTCAGGACAGGCCGCGACCAGACATGGCCCCACGCCGCTTCGGTGATCAGCTCCTGAAAGGGACGGTCGAACTCCGTGGCGGTCGCGGCGGCACGGTCGACATGGGCATCGCCGAGCACGGCGCGGCGGGTCGCCATGCCCTGCCGGTAGCGTTCGGAGGGGGTCTCGTTCATGGGCTGCTTTCTCCAGGCGAAATCGATGTGAGGAAGGCGCGGATGATCGCCGTCAGCGCTTCCGGCTGCTCGACGCAGGGGATATGGGCACAGTCTGGGATGACCTCGTAACGGGCACCCGGGATCAGCCTGGCGGTCGCAAGCACGAGATCCGGCGGCGTCGAGCCGTCCTGGTCGCCGACGATGCAGATGGTCGGAACCGCGATCCTCTTGGCCGCTTCGGTGAAATCGGCATCCCGGATCGCTTCGCAGGTGGCGATATAACCTTCGACCGGCTGGCGCGTCAGCATGTTGCAATAGCCGGCATAAGCGGTGTTTTCGGGCCGGCGGAAGGCAGGCGTGAACCAGCGCTCCATGATGGTGTCGACGATGCTGCCGATGCCGTTTTTCTCAACCGCGGCGATGCGGGCATTCCAGCTTTCCGCTGTACCGATCTTAGGGGCGGTGTCGCTGAGGATGAGGGCGCGCACGAGATCCGGCCGCCGCGGATAGAGCGACTGGGCAATGAGACCGCCCACGGAGAGGCCGCAAATGACAGCGTCCTTCACCGAGAGCAAATCGAGCAGGCCGGCGAGATCAGTCGCATGGTCCTCGATCGACGCGGGGAGCTGGCCGACATCGGAAAGGCCGTGGCCGCGCTTGTCGTAAAGCAGAATGGCGAAGTCGCCTGCAAGCCGCACCACGACATCGCGCCAAATGCGGAAATCCGTTCCGAGCGAATTGATGAAGACGATCACCGGCCGATCGGCGGGCGCGCCGATGACCTGATAATGGATCGTCACGTCGTTTATGCGGGCGAACTGCACTTCAATCTCCTTAATTCATCAAGTCAGCTCAGCCGGGAAGGGCAGGCACCGTTTGGTTCCGCTGGCGAAGCGTTTTCGACACGAATACCCACGCCGAGAATGGCTCCGTCCGTCTCTTCACCCTCCGTCATGCTCGGCCTTGTGCCGAGCATCCACACGGCATTCACCAACAGCCGCGCCATGGATCCTCGGGTCAAGCCCGAGGATGACGGAGGAGTGGGGTTGGCCGCCCCTTATCTGCCCTGTCGGAATCGAGCCACGCGTCTCGAACCCTCGTTCGGACCCCGCAGTCCGGGCGCAGGGGGATATTCCGCACCTTGCCCCTCAACCTCGACGCGGCGAATGGCTCCGTTCGCCTACCCATCGTCCGTCATGCTCGGGCTTGACCATCCACGCGGCATCCACCAGCAGCCACGGCATGGATCCTCGGCTCAAGGCCACTCCTAATAATAAAACTGACCGGTTGATCCGGTTAAGTAAAATGATATTTTCTGGCTTTTCGATAACCCAGGAGTTATGTGGACGATGATCGACAGCCGTGTGAAGTTCCGTCATCTGCAGACCTTTGTCGAGGTCGCGCGGCAGAAGAGCGTGATGAAGGCGGCCGAATTGCTGCATGTCAGCCAACCGGCGGTGACGAAGACGATCCGGGAACTGGAAGAGGTGCTGGGCGTCGATGTCTTCGAACGGGACGGCCGCGGCATTAAGATCACCCGCTACGGTGAAGTCTTCCTGCGCCACGCCGGTGCGGCGCTGACGGCACTGCGCCAGGGTCTCGATTCAGTCTCGCAGGAGCAGTTCGCCGATGCGCCGCCGATCCGGATCGGCGCCCTGCCGACGGTCTCGTCGCGGATCATGCCGCGGGCGATGGAGCTCTTCCTCAGGGAGAAGACGTGGAGCCGGGTCAAGATCGTCACCGGCGAGAACGCCGTGCTGCTGGAAGAGTTGCGCGTCGGCGACCTCGATCTGGTGGTCGGGCGCCTGGCAGGCGCCGAAAAAATGGCGGGCTTCTCGTTCGAACATCTCTATTCCGAACAGGTGGTGTTTGCCGTGCGCGTCGGCCATCCGCTGCTGAACGGCCGGCAATCGCTGTTTTCAGGCCTCGGCAATTACACGGTGTTGATGCCGACGCGCGGCTCGATCATCCGGCCGGTCGTCGAAAATTTCCTCATCGCCAACGGCGTTTCCAACCTGCCGGACCAGATCGAGACGGTTTCAGACTCCTTCGGCCGCGCCTTCCTTCGGTCCAGCGACGCGATTTGGATCATTTCCAATGGCGTGGTTGCCGGCGAGGTCGCGGATGGGCGGCTCGCGCTTCTGCCGATCGACACCGTCGAAACCAAGGGGCCGGTGGGGCTGACGATGCGCACCGATGCCGTGCCGTCGGCGTCGCAAGCTATCCTGATGCAGACGATCCGCGAGGCGGCGAGGGAGCTTTCCTGACCTTACCTTTTCAAATTCGCTTGCTGAATGCCCAGATTTGGACTAACTCTAGTTCAGGACAGGAGAACACAATGCAGCAGGCGCGACGCAGAGAGCAGGAGCCTGAGCGGCTGGAAACGGAGCGGTTTGCACCGGCAAACCGACGGCGGCTGAGCCCGCCGGCTTTGCGCACCTTTCTGGCGATCGCCGATCTCTGGGGGTTGAGCGAAGAGCAGCGTCTGCTCGTGCTCGGCTACCCCTCCCGTTCGACCTATCACAGCTGGGCCAAGCAGGCGCGCGAGCACGGGGCCTTCACGCTCGATGTCGATACGCTGACCCGGATCTCAGCCGTGCTCGGCATCCATCAGGCGCTCGGCGTGCTGTTTGCCGACGAACGGTCTGGCGTCGCTTGGCTGCGCACACCGCATCAGGCGCCGGTTTTCGGCGGCCAGCCGCCGCTTGACATCGTCACGAGCGGAACCCAGGACGGGCTGATGACCGTGCGCCGCTTTCTCGACGGTGCGCGCGGCGGTCTTTACATGCCGCCCAATAGTCTGGACGAGGCCTTTACGCCTTACGAAGATACGGACATCGTCGTCCGGTGAGCGACCGTTTTTCCGAGGCGCCGCGGCCGTCCTACCGGCTGATCCCGTCGCAATTTCCGTCGATCGGTCTCTTTGATACGGTGGCGAGGGCTGCCGATCTCGAAGCGGTGATGGAGCTTGTCGGTTGGACCAATGACCGTCTCGTCGCCGACCGCATCCGGCGGCTTCCCGAAAACGAGTGGGTCTACGGCAGTCCGAATGCCAGCATCGTGATGGCGGCGTTCCTGCATGTCGCGCCGGGCGGCATGCGTTTCAACGGCCCCGATCTCGGCGCCTGGTATGCCGCCGACAATCTAAAGACAGCCGCCGCCGAGGTCGGCCATCACCTCCGGCGCGAGACTGTCGCCCGCGGGGTGGCGACGATGGCGCGCACTTACCGAAGCTATGCGGCCGCTCTGATCGGCGACTATCTCGATATTCGCGGCGAGCAGAGATTGCGGCCCGATGTCTATGACGGCGCGAGTTATGCGGCCTCGCAGGTGCTCGGAGAACAGGTGCGTTCGAGCGGCGGCGCCGGCATTCTCTATGACAGTGTCCGGCTGAGAAGCGGCGTCAACATAGCAGCGCACCGGCCGCGCAACATTCGCGACGTGGTGCAGGCCGACCATTTCGAAATCACCGTTTTCGCGGCCGATCGGCGCATCGACGTCAGGAAGCTTGCAACCCGACGACGACGGCCGAAAGCCGGTGCTTAAACTGGCAACCGTTCGGCCCAGGCCCTGGCCGCCTTGGCTAGAGTGGCAAGGTGATCGGCAGCGGAGAAGCCGGAGATTTTCTTGCGCGGCTTGAGGTCGTGGTCGCCGTCCTCGAGCCAGAGGATTTCGATCCGGTCGGAGAGATCGTAGCCCGGCACCTCGTCGCGCGTGCCGAATTCGTCGCGCGTACCCTGGCAGATCAGCGCGGGTGTCGCCAGCTGCTTGAGATGGCCCGTGCGCAGCTTGTCCGGCTGGCCGGGCGGATGGAAGGGATAACCGAGGCAGAGGAGGCCGGCGATCTTCCCCTTGTCATGGAGATCGTCGGCGACCATGCTGGCGACCCGGCCGCCCATCGACTTGCCGCCGATGATGAGGGGGCTCTCTGCGCCGAGCGCGGCAATCGCCGCCTCATATTCGGGATTGAGCGTTTCGGCGCGCGGCGGCGGCTTGCGGATTCCGCTGCGGCGGGCGGCCATATAGGCGAACTCAAAACGAGCGACGCGGAAACCGGCGTCGGCAAGCGCTTTCGCCGCTGCCGTCATCGACGCCGAATCCATCGGCGCCCCGGCGCCATGCGCAAGCAGGATGGTGAAGCGCGCATCCTCGGGGCCTTGCAGCAGAAACCCGTCCAGCATCGGCAATCCTCCATTCGCCATCGGAACCATGTCGACGGCCGTGACTTGTTCCTGAAAGGAGACAGACAATGTCAACGAACGACGAAAACGTAAAGCCGGAGCAGCGCCGTCCCAAAGATGTCGCCGCCATTCCCGAGAAACCTGAGCCTGCTGACGCGGAATCGATCGCGCCGCCGGCCGTGCAGCCGGCCGGGGAAGGGGACAAAAGCGAACGGCCGGTGGTCAACCCCGTGACCGGCGTCGCCTTTTAGGGGATCGCAAAATTATCATGCAGATCGGCCCTTGAAACGGCGACGCAAAGGGCGCATATACCAGCCCTGCCTGAAAAATGGATGCCCGGGGTATCGACGTCGTCGAACCCTTTGCTGTCCGACAGGATAAGGGCGCTCCCCGCAAGGGTCGAGCGCCCTTTTTGCTTTCGGACATTCTCGAGACTTCGCTTTCGAAGCTGGGCGATCTTGAGGAACTCCCACCAAAATCTATATAGCACTTCGGAATCCCGAAATTGGCTGCGGGACTGAAATCATTACATATTTTTTCGGTGCAGCGGGGCAAAAAAGCCCACGCATTTCGGAATCCCGAAGCGGGCGAATTTCGGGATTCCGAAGTGGGATATTTTCTTGGCGTTCTTTTTACGCCGTGCTGTCGATTTTAACATCAGCCGATCGTCATCTTAACGATGTGCTGCAGGTCAGCATGTTCTCAGGCAATTGTAGGAGATATGAATATGAACAATCAGAATCTCGTACCCGCCGCCGTGCTTGCGGCAAAGAACGGCGTTCGGTTCCCCAACGAGAGCGAGGAATATCGCATCGCCCGTGATGCGCTGCTCGCCGAAGAGATCGAATTGCGCCGCCACATCGAACGCGTGGCGGTACAGCGCCGGGCGCTGCCGCCGGGCGGCGCGGTGGCAAAAGACTACCGCTTCGAAGGCGTCGACGGACCGATAAGCTTCAGCGAGCTCTTCGCCGACAAGGAAACGCTGGTCGTCTACAGCTACATGTTCGGTCCGGAGCGCGAGCGCCCCTGCCCGATGTGCACCTCGCTGCTGTCGGCCTGGGATGGCGAGGTGCCCGATATCCAGCAGCGCGTGGCACTTGCGGTCGTCGCGCTTTCGCCGATCGGCAGGCTGCTCGCCTTCAAGAAGGAGCGCGGCTGGCACCACCTGCCGCTCTATTCCGATCCGACCGGCGATTACAGCCGCGACTATCACGCCATCGGCAGGGGCGGCGGCGATGACGCGGCCTTCAACGTCTTTACCCGGCGCGATGGCACCATCCGCCATTTCTGGAGCGGGGAGATGGGCGAGGTGACCGCCGATCCGGGTGAGGATCCGCGTGGCGCGCCCGATCTGATGCCGCTCTGGACCGTGCTCGATTGCACCCCCGAAGGCCGGGCACCGGACTGGTATCCGAAGCTCTCCTATTGAGGCTGCAGGCCATCAGCCGATGGAACGGTTTCTCGGTGCCTCGGCCCATTCGATGTTGGTGACCGCGGCCTCCGGCAGCGGTGTCGGGTCGATATCATAGACATAGCCGCTCAGCATGTCAGCGGCGCGTTCCGTCGCCTTGATCTTGGCTTCGGTTTCGGCCACCGCCTTGCCGATCGCCTCGATGCGGGCGCGGAACATGTGCGCAAGCACATCCCGGCCCGAATCCTTGGCGAGCCGCTCCAGATGGAGCCCGATTCGCGAGGCATGGCGCTCCAGCTCGCTCTTGCTGAACCGGGCTTTCCGTAGCTCCTCGGAAAGGCTGTCCTGCATGACGGCGACAGGGTCGAAGCTTCCCGGCGCACGCTCGTCCAGCACTGCATCGGTAACGAGCTTCTCGATCATGACAAGCGCCTGCAACTCGGCGGCGTCGGCGAATTCGACGTCGTAGCCGGTATCGTCGTAAACCTTGCGGCGGACCGGATCGAGGAGCAGTGCATAGGCCTTCTGCAGATTATCGAAGGCTTGCGAATCGCCTCCCGAATCCGGGTGGGCGACCTTCGCGAGCTTGCGATAGGCTGCCTTCAATTGCGCTTCGTCCGCATCGCGTTCAACGCCGAGAATATCGTATGGATCCGTCACGCCTGCTCCCCTGCTGCCCCTGGTCTCGCGGGCAGTCTAGGCCTTCTTCTGCATCAGAAAGGCGAAGTTTAGACCGAAAGTGCGAATGACGTCCATGGCCCGACATGGAAATAGCCGCTGCGAACGCCGGGACTATTCCACGATTATCAAATCTTTCCAGTCCGTTGCGTCGGGATCAGCGTGTGGCGATCGAGACGAGATAACATTCGGCTTCGCCGTCGATTTCAAGCGCGCTTTGCGCTTGATTCTCGATCAGCAGCGCATCGCCGGCCGCGAGCGCGCCGGTCTCGTCGCCGTGGCGGAATGACAGGGTGCCGCGGTGGCAGAGCAACAGGCATGTCGGCGACGTCAGCTGCAAGGCCTTGCCGCCAGCGAGTTCAATGCGGGCCAGCCTGTGGGTAATGCCGTCGCGGTGGGTCATGACGTTGAGATCGGTGATCGCGCCGTCCTGGAGTTTGGCCGTGACCGGGATATCGGCCGGGAAGGCCAGCGGATCGCTCGCCGTCGTCAGCAGCACCGGCGTGCCGCCTTCGATGTCGAGCTCCATGCCGTTGCCGTCGAGAATCGCCAGCGTGCGGTCTATGCCGGGAAAGATCGAGAACGGCCCGTCGACTGCGACGGTCGCCATGCTGACGCGCCAGTCGAAGCCGGCAAGGCCAGCCTGTTCCGGCGAAACGGCGATCTCCACCGTTTCGCCGCCGCCGTTTTTCCACGGCATGCGCTTGTGATCGGCAGCGCGCAGGATCCTCACCGGGCTCAGTTCCCGAGAATGCCGGGCAGGCGCAGGCCCTTTTCCCGGGCGCAGTCGAGGGCGATGTCGTAACCGGCATCGGCGTGGCGCATGACGCCGGTCGCCGGATCGTTCCAAAGCACCCGCTCGAGACGCTTGGCCGCATCATCGGTGCCGTCGGCGCAGATGACGACGCCGGAATGCTGGGAGAAGCCCATGCCGACGCCGCCGCCATGATGCAGCGACACCCACGTGGCGCCCGACGCGGTGTTGAGCAGGGCGTTCAGCAGTGGCCAGTCAGAGACCGCATCCGAGCCGTCCTTCATCGCCTCGGTTTCGCGGTTCGGCGAGGCGACGGAGCCGGAGTCCAGATGATCGCGGCCGATGACGATCGGCGCGGAAAGCTCGCCGGTTCTAACCATCTCATTGAAGGCCAGTGCCAGGCGGTGGCGGTCGCCGAGGCCGACCCAGCAGATGCGCGCCGGCAGGCCCTGGAAGGCGATGCGTTCTCTCGCCATGTCGAGCCAGTTGTGCAGGTGCTTGTTGTCGGGCAGCAGTTCCTTCACCTTGGCGTCGGTCTTGTAGATATCCTCGGGATTGCCCGACAGGGCCGCCCAGCGGAACGGGCCGATGCCGCGGCAGAACAGCGGCCGGATATAGGCCGGCACGAAGCCCGGGAAGGCGAAGGCGTTTTCCAGGCCTTCGTCCTTGGCGACCTGGCGGATGTTGTTGCCGTAGTCGAGCGTCGGAATGCCGGCATTCCAGAAGGCGATCATCGCCTCGACATGCTCGCGCATCGAGGCGCGCGCCGCCTTTTCCACCGCCTTCGGATCGCTTTCGCGCTTGGCCTTCCACTCGGCCATCGTCCAGCCCTTCGGCAGGTAGCCGTTGATCGGATCGTGCGCCGAGGTCTGGTCCGTGACGATATCGGGTCGGATGCCACGGCGAACCATCTCCGGCAGGATTTCGGCGGCATTGCCGAGCAGGCCGACGGACTTGGCTTCCCCTGATTTGGTCCAGGCATCGATCATCGCAAGCGCTTCATCGAGCGTTTCGGCCTTGGCGTCGAGATAGCGGGTGCGCAGGCGGAAATCGATCGAATCGGGATTGCATTCGACGGCGAGGCAGCAGGCGCCGGCCATGACGGCGGCGAGCGGCTGTGCGCCGCCCATGCCGCCGAGACCGCCGGTCAGGATCCACTTGCCCTTGAGATTGCCGCCGTAATGCTGGCGGCCGGCCTCGACGAAGGTCTCGTAGGTGCCCTGCACGATGCCCTGCGTGCCGATATAGATCCACGAACCGGCCGTCATCTGGCCGTACATGGCAAGGCCCTTTTTGTCCAGCTCGTTGAAATGATCCCAGGTCGCCCAGTGCGGCACGAGGTTGGAGTTGGCGATCAGCACGCGCGGCGCATCCTTGTGGGTGCGGAACACGCCGACCGGCTTGCCGGACTGCACGAGCAGCGTTTCTTCTTCCGTCAACGTCTTCAGCGTCGCGACGATGCGGTCGAAATCCTCCCAGGTGCGGGCGGCGCGGCCGATGCCGCCATAGACGACGAGCTCGTTCGGATTTTCCGCGACATCGGGATCGAGATTGTTCATCAGCATGCGCAGTGGCGCTTCGGTCATCCAGCTCTTGGCATTGAGCTCGTTGCCGCGGGGCGCGCGGATTTCACGGATATTGTGGCGTGGATTGCTCATGGCGGTTCCCCTGTCGAGTGATCGTTATCGTTTCAGGCCCGGTGCGATCTGCTCGATGCGCACCAGAATGTCTCTGAGATGGACGCGAAGCCTGTCCGCCTTCGCGGTGTCGTAGGCAAAGGGTGGTGCCTCGGTCTCAAGATGAGTCGACTGCGCGAGCTCCATCTGAATCGCATGCACGCCGGTTTCGGGCCGGCCATAATGGCGGGTCGTCCAGCCGCCCTTGAAGCGGCCGTTGAGCACGCTGTCATAGCCTTCTGCGGCTTCGACAACGGTGAGCGTTGCCTGCTCTATGGCGCCGTCGCATGTCCGGCTCATATCGGTGCCGATATTGAAATCCGGCAGCTTGCCTTCGAAGAGGAAGGGAATATGCGAGCGGATCGAGTGGCAATCATAGAGGATCGCCACACCATGGATTGATCTGACACGCTCGATCTCGGCGGCAAGGGCGGCATGATAGGGCGCATGAAAATCACTCAGCCGCGCCGCGATATCGGCTTCGTCAGGCGCCTGCCCATCCTTCCAGATCGGCTTGCCGTCGAAATCCGTTTCCGGAACGAGGCCGGTGGTGTTCTGGCCGGGGTAGAGGCTGACGCCGGCGGGATCGCGGTTGGCGTCGATCACATAGCGGTGGAAGGTGGCGCGCACGGTCGTGGCGTCATCGAGCAGCCCGTCATAGAGCCGGTGGACGTGCCAGTCGGTATCGGCGAGGATCCGGCCATTGTCGTTGAGACGATCGTAGATCGCGGGCGGGACCTCGGTGCCGGTATGGGGGAAAGCGAGGATGACGGCGGAGGTGCCCCGATGAATTTCGTATGGTGTGGTCATGGCAAAAACCCCTCCCCAACCCCTCCCCACAAGGGGGAGGGGCTAAGCTGTGGCACCGGCTCGCAAAACAACAAGCCGGCTGCATATGCTACGCTCAAGAGTGAATACGGCGAGGGCCGCAGGTTAAGCCCCTCTCCCTTGTGGGGAGGGGTTGCGGAGGGGACTTTCTTCTTCACTATCATTTCAGCCCTCCAGAACCGGCAAGATGCCGGATGAAACCGAGGCGTTCAGCGCCCCTGTTGCCACCAGTTCAGCGGCGGCGGCGAGGTCGCCCGCCATGTAACGGTCGCTCTCGAGGCTCGGCACTTGGCTGCGGATAGCGGCGATCGCCTTCAAAAGTTCCGGACTCGTCGACAGCGGTGCGCGCTGTTCAACGCCTTGCGCGGCGGTCAGCGCCTCGATGCCGATGATGCCGAACAGGTTTTCGGTCATCTGCAGAAGGCGCCGGGCGCCGTGGCAGGCCATCGAGACATGGTCTTCCTGGTTGGCCGAGGTCGGGGTCGAATCGACCGAGGCCGGGTGCGACATCTGCTTGTTCTCGGACATCAGCGCTGCCGAGGTCACTTCGGCGATCATCAGGCCGGAATTCAGGCCCGGCTTCTTGGCGAGGAAGGCCGGCAGACCGTAGGAAAGCGTGGGATCGACCAGCAATGCGATGCGGCGCTGCGAGATGGCGCCGATCTCGCAGACGGCAAGGGCGATCTGATCGGCGGCGAAGGCGACGGGTTCGGCGTGGAAATTGCCGCCCGAGACGACGGAATTGTCCGACAGAACCAGCGGATTATCCGTGACGGCGTTGGCTTCGATTTCGAGGGTGCGGGCAACCGAACGCAAGAGATCGAGGCAGGCGCCGTCGACCTGCGGTTGGCAACGGATGCAATAGGGATCCTGAACGCGCTCATCGCCCTCGATATGGCTCTGGCGGATGACGGAGCTTTCGAGTAGGGCGCGAAGCGCGGCCGCGGTGTCGATCTGTCCCCTGTGGCCGCGCAATGTGTGGATATCGGAATGGAAAGGCGCGGAGGAGCCCATCGCCGCATCGGTCGACATGGCGCCGGTGATGAGCGCCGACCGTGCGGCGCGATGCGCGCGGAAAAGGCCGGCGAGCGCGAGCGCCGTCGACGTCTGCGTGCCGTTGATCAGCGCCAGGCCTTCCTTGGCGGCGAGCACGACAGGTTTCAGCCCGGCCCTTTCGAGCGCTGTGGCGCCCGAAAGACGTTCGCCGGCGAAGAAGGCTTCGGCCTCGCCTATCATCACGGCCGCCATATGGGCGAGCGGCGCAAGATCGCCGGAGGCGCCGACCGAGCCCTTTTCCGGGATCAGCGGGATGACGCCCTTTTCAAGCATGCCTTCGATCAGCCGTACCAGCTCCAGCCGCACGCCGGAGGCGCCGCGGCCGAGCGAGACCAGCTTCAGCGCCATGGTCAGCCGGACGATGTTCTCCGGCAGCGGCGCGCCGATACCGCAGCAATGCGACAGGATGAGATTGCGCTGCAGCGTGGCGACGTCGGCGCTGTCGATCTTGATCGAGGCGAGTTTTCCAAAGCCGGTATTGATGCCATAGACCGGCGCGTTGCCGGCGGCGATCTCGGCGATGCGGGCGGCAGCCTTGGCGATGCCGGCGTCGAAAGAGGGGGCAAGCCTTGCCGGCTCCCCGGTCCAATAGATGGTTTCCAGATCCCTGAGAGAGACGGAGCCCGGGTGGAGCGTGATAGTCATCGACCGTTCCTTTCGCCTTTGAAGACGCGTGTATGAAGCGGGTTGAAGCCGATGCGGTAGACGAGCTCGGCGAGGCTTTCGACATTCCATACGGCAAGATCGGCCGATTTGCCGGCTTCAATCGTTCCTGTCTCGCTGAGCAGCCCGAGCGCGCGCGCGCCTTCGCGGGTGGCGCCGGCGATGCATTCCTCGACAGTGAGGCCGAACAGCGTCGCCGACATGTTCATGGTGAGCAGCATCGAGGTGAGCGGCGAGGTGCCGGGATTGCAGTCGGTAGCGATGGCGATCGGCACGCCGGCCTGGCGCAGTGCCTCCACAGGCGGCTTCTGCTTCTCATGGATGGCGTAGAAGGCGCCGGGCAGGAGAACGGCAACAGTGCCAGAGGCAGCCATCGCGGCAACGCCTTCGGCGTCGAGATATTCCAAATGATCGGCCGATAGCGCCCCATAGCTGGCAGCAAGTTTGGCGCCGCCGAGATTGGAAAGCTGCTCGGCATGCAGCTTGACCGGCAGGCCCAGCGCCTTGGCCTTGTCGAAGACCCGAGCGATCTCTGCCGTTGAAAAGGCGATGCCCTCGCAAAAGCCGTCGACCGCATCGGCAAGGCCGAGATTATACATGTCGTCGAGGCCGGGCAGCACGACATCGTCGAGATAGTCGCCGTTGCGGCCCTTATATTCCACCGGCGTTGCATGGGCGCCGAGATAGCTGGTGGCGACACGGACCGGCCTGATATGGCCGAGCAGACGGGCGCTCTGCAGCATCTTCACTTCGCCGCTCCGGTTGAGGCCATAGCCGGATTTGATCTCGACCGTGGTCACGCCTTCGGCAAGCAGCGTATCGAGCCTCGGCAGCGCCTCGGCGACGAGTTCCTCGACCGACAGCGCATTGGTCGCCTGAACGGAGGAGACGATGCCGCCGCCCGCTCGTGCGATTTCCTCATAGGTCGCGCCTTCAAGCCGCATCTCGAACTCGCGGGCGCGATTGCCGCCGTGAACAATATGGGTGTGGCAGTCGACGAGGCCGGGCGTTACCCAACGGCCTTCGAGATCAACGATTTCGGAATGTTCGATGGCTGATGCCGCCAGCTCGCTTTCGGCGCCAGCAAAGGCGATGAGGCCGTTTTCGGTGAGCACGGCGCCCTTCTCGACGATGCCGAGCCCCGGACGATCGGCGGGGAGCGTCGCCAGCCGCGCGTTGCGCCACAGCACCGGCCTGGTCTCAGCGGATGGGGTTCCTTCAGAAAAATTGTTCCCGGTCATCAGCTTTGCGCCTTTCCTTATGCTGAAACATGTATATACATAATAAGCAGGTGACAAGAGAAATTTTGCGCGCTCTTCTGGAAAAGAAAGATCGGCGGCGCGGCAGAAGGGGAGAAAAGGTCATGACCACAATTCACGCAGGCACGGCCCTGACGCCGCAAGGCTGGCAGAAGGACGTGCGGCTGACGCTCGATGCCGGGCGCATTGCGCGAGTCGAGGCCGGCGTTGCCGCCGCGCCCGGCGATGAGCGCCATGCTCTGATCGTTCCGGCCATGGGCAATCTGCACAGCCATGCCTTCCAAAGGGCGATGGCCGGTCTTGCCGAAGTGCGCGGTCCGGCCAGCGACAGCTTCTGGAGCTGGCGCACGGTCATGTACAAGTTCGCGCTGGCGATGACGCCGGAGCATGTCGAGGCGGTTGCGGCCAAGCTTTATGCGGAGATGCTGGAGGCAGGCTTTTCCCGTGTCGGCGAATTCCACTATCTCCACCACGACAGGGATGGCGCGGCCTATGCCAATATCGCCGAGCTTGCCGAACGCATTGGTGCGGCGAGCCAGCAGACCGGAATCGGTCTGACCCTGCTACCGGTCTTCTATGCCCATTCCGGTTTCGGTGGCGCGGCGCCGATCGACGGCCAGCGGCGCTTCATCAATTCGCTCGAAAGCTTCGAAAGGCTGATGGAGGGATGCCGCGGCGTGACCGGCCGGCTCGACGGCGCCGAGCTCGGGCTCGCGCCGCACAGCCTGCGCGCCGCAACACCGGAGGAATTGATGAAGCTTGTGCCGATGGCAGGCGACGGCCCGATCCATATCCATGTCGCCGAGCAGGTGAAGGAGGTCGAGGACTGCATCGCCTGGTCGGGAGCGCGGCCCGTGCAATGGCTGCTGGATCATATGCCTGTGGATAAGCGCTGGTGCCTGATCCATGCGACGCATATGACCGAGGATGAGACGCGGCGGATGGCAAAAACCGGTGCGATCGCCGGTCTCTGCCCGATCACCGAAGCCAATCTCGGCGACGGCGCTTTTGCCGCGCCGCTTTTCGTGGAAGAGGGTGGGCGGTACGGCATTGGTTCGGATTCCAACGTGCGGATCTCGCTGTCGGAGGAACTGCGCCAGCTCGAATATTCGCAACGTCTGGCGCTGCGCGCCCGCAACGTCGTTGCAGCGCCCGGCGGTTCGACGGCGCTTGCGCTGTTCAGCCAGGCGCTCGCCGGCGGCGGGGAGGCGCTCAAAGCCCCGGCCGTTCTCGCCGAAGGCCATCATGCCGATCTCGTTTCGCTCGATGTCACGGCCGTTCCTTATCTTTCCGGCGACCAGATCCTCGATCACTGGCTGTTTGCCGGAGGCGTCTCCGTCGATTGTGTCTGGGCGCGTGGCCGCAAGCAGGTGGAAGGCGGTCGCCATTTCAAGCGTGACGCCATCGACCGTCGCTTCCTTGCTGCGATGGGTGAGTTGCTGGCTGCCTGAAAAAGCACTTTTCACGGTGGAACATTCGATCTAGATCGGGAAACCAAATCGGAACGTGGCGATGAATCAAAGCAGGGATCCTACCTTGCATCAGCGCATCCTGGGCGACATCGAGGGCCGTATCGTCTCGGGCGAATGGCCGCCGGGGCATCGCATTCCCTTCGAGATCGATCTAGCCACCCAGTATGATGTCTCGCGCATGACGGTGAACAAGGTGCTGACCCAGCTCGCCAAGGCCGGCTTGATCGAGCGCCGCAAGAAATCCGGCAGCTTCGTCACCCAGCCGCAGGCGCAATCGGCGGTTCTCGAAATCCACGACATCAAGGCCGAGGTGCAGTCGCTGAACCTGCCCTATTCCTACGCAGTGTCGAAGAAGACGAGCCGCAAGGCCAAGGCGGAAGACAGCCGCCGGTTGGAACTGCCGGTCGCTTCCTCGGTCGTCGAGGTCGTCTGCATCCACAATGCCGGCGCACGTCCTTTCTGCCTGGAAGAGCGGCTGATCAGTCTTGCGACCGTCCCGGAGGCGGCCGATGCCGATTTCCTCACGATGGCGCCGGGGCCCTGGCTACTCAACCAGGTGCCGTGGAGCGCCGCCGAGCACAGGATCCACGCCGTCTCCGCCAATGCCGAGGTGGCGGCGGCCCTCGACATCGCCCGCAACGCCGCCTGCCTGGTGGTCGAGCGCCGCACCTGGAGCGGCGCCGGTCCGGTGACCCATGTCCGCTTCACCTATCCGGGCGATCGCCACGCGCTGGTGGCACGGTTCACGCCGGCGTCACAATAGGTTCCATATACAAGGTGGCAGGTGTTTTTACTCTTCGAACATCTTGCCGCTGCGCGCCTCGAGCCGGTAGCGATAGCCGGGATAGACGAGGCGGGCGGTCGAGACCACCTGTTTTGCCGACCAGGTGCGCCGGCGGATCGTCAGGCAGGGCTCGCTCTTCAGGATGGTCAGGAGCTTGCATTCCCAGGCCTGCGGCATTGCCGCCTCGACGACGTGCTCGGAGCCGCTGAGCGGGGCGGCCGCCGTCAGATAGGCGTTCGGCGTCAGCGTCGTGAAATCCTGCTCGAGATATTCGGGAGCGGCCTCCGGATGGACGAACCGGTCCTCGATCTGCACCGGAACGCCGTTTTCGCTGTGGACGATCAGCGAGTGGAAAACGGGAGCGCCGATTGCCAGCTCCAAGGCGTCGGCGATCTCGGGAGAGGCGGTTTCCTGGGCCAGAATGACGACGGAGGCCTCATGGATATGGCCGCGTTTGGCAATCTCCTCGGCAATGTTGCGCACCTCGAACAGCGCCGAATAGCCCTTGCGCTCGGCGACGAAAGAACCGACGCCTTGGATGCGGACGAGCTCGCCTTCATTGGCGAGTTCGCGCAGCGCCCGATTGGCGGTCATCTTGCTGACACCGAGTTCGACGACCAGCTCGTTTTCCGACGGCACGCGGTACTTTGGCGGCCATTCGCCACTGTGGATCCGATCGAGAATGACCTGCTTGACGCCTGCATAAAGCGGCGTGCTGTCATTCCCAACCAGGTCGCGCTTCATCTCGCCGGAACGCTTCATTGCCTATTCCTTATGCACGGATGCAATTTGCCACATAATCGACTTTCCTCTTGCATATCACAAAATTTCTCATATGGTACCATATACAACCTCCCAATCAGTCCTCCTTGCAGAAATAGGACGGAAAGGGCAAGCCGGCGGAGATCGGCGGTGCGCAAGGTCTGTTTCAACTTCAGAGGAGAATTCATCAATGAAATTCAGCACAATCCTGCTTTGCGGCGTCGCCGCTCTTTCCGCCTTCGCAGCACCCGCCTTTGCCAAGGACTGGACGAAGGCGACCATCACGCTTGAAGGCGCCTATGCGCCGTGGAACCTCACCAATGCCGACGGCACGCTCGGCGGCTTCGAGCCGGAACTCGCCAAGGTGCTTTGCGAACGCGCCAAGATCGAATGCACGCTTGTTGCCTCCGATTGGGACGGCATGATCCCGGCTCTCAACGCCGGCAAGTTCGACGTCATCATGGATGCGCTGTCGATCACCGACGAGCGCAAGCAGGTCATCGATTTTACCGTTCCCTATGCCGCGACGCCTGCCGCCTTCGCCACCGCCAAGGATAGCCCGCTGGCGAAAGCCGCCGGCACCGGCGCCACGATCAAGATGACCCCCGGCCAGACCGGCGTGAAGGAGATCGACGCGCTGAAGGAGGCCTTCAAAGGCAAGACGATCGGCATTCAGGCGGCGACCGTCTATGCCAAATTCGTCTATGACAATTTCGGCGACATTGCCGAGATCCGCGAGTACAAGACCGGCGCCGACCGCGACCTCGACCTGCAGAACGGCCGCATCGACCTCGGCTTCGATGACGCCGTCTATTTCGCCAATGCCTTCCAGGCCGCCAACGGCGCGCTCGACTTCACCGGCCCTGAGATCATCGGACCGATCTGGGGCGAGGGCGAGGGTCTCGGCATCCGCAAGGCCGATACCGACCTGCGCGACAAGTTCAACGTGGCGATCAAGTCGGCGCTTGCCGATGGCACCGTCAAGGACCTTTCGATGAAGTGGTTCAAGGTCGACGTCAGCCCGCAGCAGTAAGCGCTTCGGCTGTTTGGCCGCAGGCGCCGGTCTCCGGCTTTATCGCCGGAGACCGCGTGTTATTCTCGATCGACAAAACACTGCCACGGACGGGGAACGGACGCTATGGCAAGCTTGGAACTGCTTGGCTTCGGCTCGACGGGATGGGGCGCGCTGCTCATTCTCGCTGCCTTGATGACGCTGGCCGTCACCGCGACGGCGCTTGCAATCGGCGCGGTGCTCGGCGCCATCGTGGCGGGTGCGAAGCTTTCCGGCAATCCTCTTCTCGTCGCCTTCGGCAATGTCTATACCACCGTCTTTCGCGGCGTGCCGGAACTGCTGATCATCTATCTCATCTATTTCGGCGGCTCTTCGGCCGTCACCTCGATCGGCAAGGCTATGGGCTACGAGGGTTTCCTCGGCCTGCCCTCCTTCGCCGCCGGGGCGCTTGCCGTCGGCATCATCTCCGGCTCCTATCAGGCGGAGGTGTTCCGCGGCGCTTATCTGGCGATCGCCAAGGGTGAGCTCGAAGCCGCTTCGGCGATCGGTATGCACCGCGGCATGCGCTTCCGCCGCATCATCATCCCGCAGGTGCTTCGCTTCGCCATTCCCGGCCTCGGCAATGTCTGGCAGCTCAGCCTCAAGGATTCGGCGCTGGTGTCGGTCACCGGTCTTGCCGAGCTGATGCGCACCAGCCAGGTCGCGGCGGGTTCGACCCGGCAATATTTCCTGTTTTTCATCGTCGGCGGCTGTCTCTACCTGATCCTGACCAGCCTTTCTGACCGTATCTTCAACGGCGCGGAGCGCCGCGCCAATCGCAGCATGCCGGCCTCCGCCATGGGCCAGGCGTAAGGAGGCGATGATGGATTTCACCTTTCTCGCCTCGACCATGGTGACGCTGCTGAAAGCCGTGCCGACGACGCTGATCCTGTTTTCACTGTCGATCTTCTTCGGGGGCCCGCTGGCGCTCGTCATCGTCACGATGCGGGTCAGCGGCAACCGCTATCTATCGGGTTTCGCCAAGGGCTATATCTTCGTCTTCCGTGGCTCGCCGCTCTTGATCCAGATGTTCCTCGTCTTTTACGGCCTCGGCCAGTTCGGCGTCATCCGCTATTCCTTCCTCTGGCCGTTCCTGCGCGAGCCGATGGTCTGCGCCGTGCTGTCGCTGGCGCTCTGCACCGCCGGCTACACGGCGGAAATTTTTCGCGGCGGCATCCGCGCCGTTTCGCCGAAGGAGATCGAGGCGGCGCGCTCGATCGGCATGTCCGGCTTCCTGATGGTGCGGCGCATCCTGGCACCGATCGCCTTCCGCCATGCGCTGCCGGCCTATTCCACCGAGATCGTGCTGATGATGAAATCGACGGCGCTCGCCAGCCTCGTCACCGTCTGGGAGGTTACCGGCGTCGCCCAGCGCCTGATCTCGCAGACCTACCGCACGATGGAAGTCTTCCTCTGCGCGGCGATCATCTATCTCGTCCTCAACTTCATCATCCTGCAGGGCATGGCCCTGCTGGAATATTCGCTGTCCCGACACCGCCGCGCGGCCCCGCAGCCGCTGAAGGCGTAAGCGATTTGACCTGATTGGAGCAACCATGCCAGGCGTAACCCGACTTTCGGTCCGCAATATCCGCAAGAGCTTCGGCACGCACGAAGTGCTGCGCGGCATTTCCCTCGATGCCGAGGATGGGGACGTGATTTCGCTGCTCGGCGCCTCCGGCTCCGGCAAATCGACCTTTCTGCGCTGCATCAACCTGCTCGAAACCGCAAGCGACGGCGAGATCTGGGTCGACGGCGAGCATATCGAGATGGTTCACAAGAACGGCAAGACAAGGCCGGCCAGCCAGAAGCAGGTCGACCATATCCGCTCCGAACTCGGCATGGTGTTCCAATCCTTCAATCTCTGGTCCCACATGACGATCCTGCAGAACGTCATCGAAGGGCCGATCCACGTGCTGAAGCGGCCGCGGGCCGACTGCATCGCCGAGGCCGAGGCGCTGCTCGAAAAAGTTGGGATCGCAGACAAACGCCATGCCTATCCCGCCCATCTCTCCGGCGGCCAGCAGCAGCGCGCCGCAATCGCCCGCGCTCTGGCGATGAAACCGAAGGTGATGCTCTTCGACGAGCCGACCTCGGCGCTCGATCCGGAACTCGTCGGCGAGGTGCTGCGCGTCATGCGCGCGCTCGCCGAGGAGGGCATGACCATGCTCGTCGTCACCCACGAGATGAGCTTTGCCCGTAATGTCTCCAACCGCGTCGTCTTCATGCGCGAAGGATTGGTCGAAAGCAGCGGCAAGCCGGACGAGATGTTCGGCAGCGGCGCCTCGCCGGCCTTCCGCCAGTTCATCGGCCATTTCGGAACAGGGCAATGACGGTCGTCATCGATCAAATGCTGACCTGGCGCGACGTCGCGCGCGTCGGGGCGGGCGAAGCACTTGCACTGTCGGCGGCCGCCTGGGCGCGCATCGAACAGGCAAGCCGTATCGTCGAGCGCATCGTCGAGACCGGCCTGCGCGCCTATGGCGTCAATACCGGCGTCGGCGCGCTCGCCGATACCGTCGTCGACCGGGCCTCGCAGAGCCTGTTGTCGCGCAGCATCGTGCTCAGCCATGCCTGCGGCGTCGGGCCGCTGCTGGCCGGGCGCGAAGTGCGCGCCATCATCGCCGCCCAAATCGCCAATTTTGCCCATGGTCATTCCGGCGTGCGCCGCGAGATCGTTGCGCATCTCACAGCCTTGCTGGAGCATGATTGCATTCCCGATGTGCCGTCGAAAGGCTCGGCCGGTTATCTCACCCACAATGCCCACACCGCGCTCATTCTGATCGGCGAAGGCAGCGCCACTGTGGCCGGTCGGCGCATGATCGGCCGCGAGGCGCTGGCGGCGATCGGCCTGCAGCCGTTGCTGCTCGGCGCCAAGGAGGGCTTGAGCCTCGTCAACGGGACGGCCTGCGCCACCGGGCTCACCGCCACGGCACTTTCGCGCGCCGAACGGCTGCTCGACTGGGCCGATGCCATCGCGGCGCTGACGCTGGAAGCGGCAGGCTGCCAGATCGCCGCCTTCGACGAGGCGGTGCTGGCGTTGCGCCCGTCGACGGGAATTGAAAAGGTCGGCGCCGCGCTCCGCGCACGCCTTGCCGGCAGCGGCCTCGTCGCCGCCGCCTTCGGCCGGCGCACGCAGGATGCGCTCAGCCTTCGCTCGGTGCCGCATGCCCATGGCGCCGCCCGCGATGTCTTCGACAATTCCGCCCGCATCACCGATCAGGAACTTGCCTCGGTCACGGACAACCCGGCTGTGTCAGGCACGCCGGAACAGCCTGTCGTCTCCTCCGAGGCGCATGCGGTCGCCCCGGCGCTCGGGCAGGCCGCCGACAGCCTCGCTATTGCGGTGGCGCAGATCGGCGCGATCAGCGAACGTCGCATGGACCGGCTGGTCAATCCGCTGGTGAGCGGCTTGCCGCCGTTCCTGGCAAGCGATGCCGGCAGTCACTCCGGCTTCATGATTGCCCAATATACCGCCGCCGCGCTCAGCAACGAAAACCGCCGGCTCGCCGCGCCGGCAGCCCTGGACGGTGGCCTGACCTCCGGTCTGCAGGAGGATTTCCTCGCCCATCCGACAGCCGCCGCCGGCAAGCTGCACGCCGTCATCGACAATGCCGAATATATCCTGGCGATCGAGCTGATGGCCGCGGCCCAGGCGCATGATTTCCTCGCGGCGACGGCGCCGCGGGCAGCGGGCACGGATATCCTCTACCGGGCAGTGCGGCAGCGCATCTCCCATTATGACGACGAGCGGCCGCTGAACGGTGATATCGAGGCCGTGCGCAGCCTGATCCGCGAGACCGCGCCCGCGGCTATCTAGGCGAGGGCTGTCAGAAGGGTTTACTCGTTGCCGATTCCTGCTTGGCCGGCCCGCTGGCCTCGAGCCGTTTGAGGCACTGAGCGAAGGTCGGATAGAGCTGGTCCACCCGCGAAAGCGGCAGCGTCCAGTCGCCTTCGTCGCCGGCAAAGGTCAATTGAACGTCAGGCGTTCCGGCAAAGGAATTCTTGATGATCTTCTTCAGTCCCGCGCTTCCCTTGCTGCCCATCGGCCAGAGGCGAAGCGTGGTCTTGTCGAAGAATTCGGCGGCGACCACTTTGGTTGCCGCCCGATCGGTCAGCGTCACCTCGGTCGTGGTGCCGGCCGGAATGTCCCATGTATTCTTCGAGACCAGCCAGAAGGTTTCGGTGGCGCTCTGACGGAATTCCATCGTCTTGCCCAGTTCGCTGTCCCACACCAGCCGGCAGTAGGCAGGATGTTCGCTGGCAAAACCGACCGACCATTGTCTCGCGCCGCCCATCCATTCGGTCTCGCCGAAGGCTGAGACTGGGGGCAGGACGGCTGCCATCAGAACCATCGCGGTCAGAATTTTCATCGCCGAAACCTCTCCAGGTCAATCGCTCCAGCGATAGCAAAAGAAGGTTGAGCTTTTGCTACCGAGCCTCGGGGATGGACGGCGCATGCCTTTATAAACACGCCTCAAATGTCGCAAGGTCTTGAATTTGCGGCTCACCTTGCCGATCTGGCGGGGAACGGCATGATCAGAAGGGAGTTCGAACTCAGGGATGAGCGAGGTTCAACGACGCGGATTTTGGGCGAGACTCGGCGCATATGAGCCGCTGACATTGATTACCATGGCATCGATCGCCGGCGGGCTGTTCGTGCTGCAGCGGCTGACGAGCGAGGTGCTCGAAGGCGAAACCTTTCGTTTCGACGAGACGATCCTGCTGGCGCTGCGGCGGGCGAACGATCTCGCCGTGCCGATCGGTCCCGCCTGGCTGACGCATGCCGTCGACGACATCACCAGTCTCGGCGGCGTCACCGTTCTCTCGCTGTTGACGGGGCTCATCACCATCTATCTCCTTCTCGACCGCCGTTGGCCGATCGCGCTCTTCATCTTTTCCTCGGTGCTAACAGGATGGCTGGCGAGCACGACGCTGAAAATCCTGATCGCCAGGCCGCGTCCGGATGTCGTGCCGCATCTCGTCGAGGTGAGCGACCTCAGTTTTCCCTCAGGTCATGCGATGGTTTCGGCGGTCACCTACCTGACGCTCGGCGCACTTTTGGCCCGCACGCAGCGTTACCGCTCGACGCGGATCTTCGTCCTGGCCGCAGGCGTTTTCCTCGCCGTCATCATCGGCTTGAGCCGGATCTATCTCGGCGTCCACTACCCCACGGACGTCTTCGCCGGGTGGTGCGCGGGTGCGCTGTGGGCGCTTGGCTGCTGGCTGATCTCGAAGAGATTTGTCCCGAGCCGTGCCCCTGACGACGGCACTTCAAATGGCGTCAGCCACTAGCGCATGTTACCAGAATGGTGGGCCCCACGGCCGATTAATTGTACGAACCAAAAAGGGGAGCCTTTACCTTTTAATGATGCCTGGTGCTGCGAGAAATATGCAGCCACAATGGCGATTGTTTAGATTTGCATCCTAATGGCTAATAGCACTAATAGAGAATCTGGTTGTTCCTTGAGGGTGCCCGTGAACAAACGCCAACAAAAGGGACGGCATGGGTCGCGAAAAGACATTCGATGGTGTGTCCGAGTTTCTGGCTGTCGCAAAGCGTCAGAGTGTTCGGAAAGCTGCGCTCGAGCTTGAAGTGACGCCCGGCGCTATCAGCCAAGCGCTGCAGAAGCTCGAGCGGCGTCTCGGAGTCCCCCTCTTCTACCGCACCACCCGCCGCATTGCGTTGACGGAGGCGGGGGAAGCTTTGCTCGCAAAAATAGCCCCTGCGGCGCAACTGATCGAGACAAGTTTGGGGGATGCGGTTCAGTCTTCCAACGAACCGTCCGGTACCCTGAAGCTCATCGTCGAGCGCCTCGCATTACCCCATGTGATAGAGCCGATCCTGCCCGCTTTTCGCAAAGCGTGGCCGAACGTAAAGGTCGATATCACGGTAAGCAATTTGCACGGCGACATAGTTGCCAGTGGGTATGATGCCGGCATCTTGATCGGATCATATATCGCCAAGGAGATGATAGCGGTGAGGCTTTCACCGTCGTTTAAATGGGCGGTGTTCGGGTCACCTGACTATTTCAGAGAAAATGGTCGTCCTTCGGTACCCAGTGACCTTATCAAACACCAATGTGTCCGATTTCGTCGGCCGGAGAAGGGCGACGTCTACCGGTGGGAGTTCATCGAAAATGGACAAAATGTCAGCATAGAGCCGAACGGACCCATTACAGTGAACGACGGGGAGCTCATGCGGAAAATTGCGTCGCAAGGCTTGAGCCTGATCTATTCATCGACCTTCCACGCATCACGAGAGCTCGCGAACGGGCAGCTTGAACCGGTCTTGCTCGACTATTCGCCGGGAAGTGACGGGCTGTTTCTATACTTTACCAAGACAAAGCAAAACCAGCCTAAGCTCCGTGCATTCATTGACACGTGTTCCGAACTGAGACGCTTGTAGCTCACCTGAACTCCAGCGAAAAACCTCGAACGACGCAGCTGTTTGCCGAAGTCGTGAGGTCAGGCGTTGAGCATGCCGCCTGCGGCAACGATGGCCTCGGGAGTGTCAACGTCAATATGCGCACCTTGCCCGATATCAACTTGGATGCGAGCAAGTTTGGAATGCCCGATGATCCCGCGGGCGCCGCGGTCTCCCTGCAGTTCTAAGATCCCCTGGTGCAGCGATCTTGGCAGGATCACCGGATTGCCTGGTCTTCCTTGCCCGGCACCCTGCACGATCGCACGTCCTCCAGCGTCTTTGAAGACAGCGATCAATCGATCGAGGTCCAAGCCCGAGATGAACGGCATGTCCGCGAGCATGATCAGGAATCCGTCGGCCCCGCCCGCATGGGCGGCCTGCCAACCCGCTATGATCGAGCTTGCGATGCCGGATCCGAAATACGGGTTGAATACCACGGTTACATCGACGCCTTCGAGCTCGGCTTCTATCTCGAGACGGCGGTGACCGGTGACCGCAAAGACGGTCGAGGCTTGGCTCGCGCGTGCGACGCTCGCGGACCTGCGAACGAGCGATACACCATTGAATTCCGATAAGAGCTTGTGCCGATGATTGTCACCCATGCGCGTTGATCTGCCGGCGCAGAGCAGAATGATCGACACCTCGATGTTTTGAGAACCCTGTGACCCCTCCACCAAAGGCAGGCCAGCCTTCAACTGTCGTTCATCGCGCGGAGAACTTCCGCAATGACCGAAACGGCAATGGCGAAGGGACTTGATCTGCCGACGGGCAGCCCAACGGGCGATCTGAACTTGGCAATTTCTGCCTCGCTCAGCCCGAACTCCCTTAACCACCTGTCTTTCGCAGGGCGCTGCCTCTCGGCCCCCACCATGCCAACGTAACCGGCTTTCGACCTGAGCGCTCTGGCCACGTCTTCTCTGCTGGCCTCGAAGTCGTGATTGGCAAAAATGACAGCTGTCCGATGATCAAGCCGGAACTCTTCGAACACTTTCTGTGGGTTCGTCGTGCGATAGAGATGGGGCGCGATAGGGGGTGGTGATTTCGGTCCTAGCGGCCGCACGAAAACGACCTCGAATTCGGCTTCTTTTGCAAGTTGCGCGATTGCGAGGGCGGTCGGATCCGATCCTATGACGATAAGTCTTGTTTGCGGGCGGTATCGCACCCAATAGCGCTCAGCGTCGATCCGACCTGCTTGCCGCGACTCCAACTGCCTTTGTTCGACGCCTACCAACTGAAACGACGGACTCTGACATGGAGTAGTTGTCCTGGACCTGCCATCGGAAATCCAGATCACTTCCTCTCGCCTCGCTATCGCGTCAAGGAGGGTATGAACGACGGGATCCGAGGGGAGAACGCGCTCTACCGCAATGGTGATAGAGGCTCCGCACTGAAGTTGGATGTCGCTGAAAGGGCTACCTCGCCCATAAATCAACCTCCGCGGCTGTCCATTAAGAAGCGCTGCCCTGGCATGAAGGGCGACATCCGCCTCTATACATCCGCCGGATAGAAACCCCGTCATCCGGTGATCCGTAAAAGCCATCTGGGTGCCCGCAGGGCGTGGCCCTCCTCCATCGGAATGGATGATGGTAGCGAGCGCAATTTTTCTCCCGCCGGTCAAGTTCGAGAGCGCAAACTGCAACGCGTCTTCCTTAAGTCCAAACATGGGCCACTCGGGATATGCCCAACTTGTAGCGGCCATGTGCACGTTGCATCCTTCCTTGAAAGCAGATCGAGCTGGGAGCTTGTTTGCGGTAGCGAAGTTTAAACCTCACCGAGCGGGAAGTGTCTTGAGATACGCTAAGATGTCCGCACGATCGGCCTCGCTCAAAACACTCGTCGTCATGCGTGTGCCCCGCAGCATTTTGGAAGGTCCCGACAAGAAGGCATCGAGCGTTTCATCACTCCAGACGACGGCCGAATTCAAGAGGGCTGTCGAATAGCGATAGCCTTCCACAGCGCCGGCTTTTCTGCCGAAGACGCCATTCAAGGCGGGTCCGGATTTGTATTGCCCTTCGATCGAATGGCAAGCTGCGCACCGGCTGAAGAGCTGCTTGCCACGAGCGGCATCTCCTTCCGCGAGCACTGTAGCAGGGCAGGCGAGATTAATGATCGACACTGAAATGAGGATGCTCAGAACATGCATGACAATCTAGGCCTTCAACTCATCGGTATTGACCGGAAGTGTCCGCACCCGCTTGCCGACAGCCGCGAAGATAGCATTGGTGACCGCCGGGAACACTGCCGAGGTCGCTGCTTCGCCTATTCCGCCCGGGGGCTCGACGCTTGGAACGATGTGAGTTTCGACGTGGGGCGCTTCTTCGATGCGCAGCGGCGGGTAGTTGTCGAAATTGCTCTGTTCAACACGACCGTCCTTCAGCGTGATAGCACCGTAGAGAGCCGCCGTCAGACCATAGAGGGCGCCGCCTTCCATCTGCGCCGCGATCGTATCCGGATTCACGGTCAAACCGCAGTCCACAGCTGTGACGATGCGTGAAACCCGGACGGTGCCGTCCACTCCCACAGTGGCGTCGGCAATCATTGCAAGGTAAGTGCCGAATGCGAATTGCACGGCAACCCCACGGCCCCGCCGGCTCGGCACTGGTTTGCCCCACTCAGCCTTCTCCGCGGCCAACTCCAGCACTGTTAGCGCACGCGGGTTTTCGGTAAGCAGCTTTTTGCGGTACCCAACCGGATCGGCCTTGGCGGCGGCGGCAAGCTCGTCAATGAAGCTCTCCACCACAAACACGTTGTGCGAGGGGCCGACACCGCGCCACCAGCTCGTGAGAACGCCCTGGGGTTCAACCTGCTTGAATTCGACTAATATCGCAGGGAGCTTGTAGGGAGGATGGGCCGCCCCTTCCACCCCATCGGGATCAACGCCGTTCTGCATTGCGCCTGGCGCAATTCGAGCGAAGATCGAAGATCCGGAAACGCGATGCTTCCAAGCGACTGGGTTTCCGTGGGCATCGATCCCCCCTGACATTCGATCATAGTAGTACGGCCGGTAATAGCCGTGCTGGATATCTTCCTCGCGACTCCAGATGACCTTCACCGGGCCTTTAACCTGCATTGCCACCTTGACAGCATGGATGATGCCGTCGACTTCGAGGCGACGGCCGAACCCGCCGCCGACAATGTGATTGTTGATGATGATCTTTTCGGGCGCCAGTCCGGTAACCGTGGCGGCCGCCTGTTTGGCCGCGGAAAGATTCTGAGTTCCGACCCATATTTCGCAAGCGTCCTCACGGACGTGTACGGTACAGTTCATCGGTTCCATCGCCGCATGGGAAAGAAAGGGCAGTTGATAGACGGCCTCGATCCGCGTCACCGCGTTGTCCAGTCCCTTCGCCACGTCCCCTTCGCTACGCGCTACGGCCCCGGGTTTGAGGGATTCCTGATCCAGGTCTCGTATAATGTCAGCGCTGGACACCTGAGCATTCGGACCGTCGTCCCACTCGATCGCCGCCGCTTCCAGCCCCTTTCTGGCCGCTCCCGTATGATCGGCCAAGATCGCGACCGCGCTGTCAGTGAGCACCACCTGTCGCACGCCCTTGACCTGGAGCGCAGCCTGTTCGTCGAGGGACTTCGGCTCCCCACCGAGAACGGGCGAGATGGAAATCGCCGCGATCTTCGTGCCATTGGGAAAAGCGTCGATCCCGTACTTGAGAGATCCGTTGACCTTGCCAGGTGTATCCAGCCGCTTTGCAGCGGTTCCCAGGAGCCTGAATTCGCGGGGAGCCTTGAGTTTTACGGTGTCCGATGAAGGCGCAGGAAGTGACGCGGCAATATCGACGAGGTGCCCGTAGGCCAGTCTTCGCGCTACGCTCTTGTCGATAACGTAGCCATCTTGTGCATGGCAGTTTGCGGGATCAGTATTCCACTCCTTGGCAGCTGCCTGGATGAGCAAGGCTCGGGCGGTAGCTCCGGCCATGCGCAAGGGCGTCCAGAACGCGCGTATTGACGTGGAGCCGCCCGTCATTTGACGCCGGAGCATTGGATGGCCGTAGAGAGCCTCGTTAACGGGCGCAGGCTCAAGCTTTACAGCTTCAAGCGCGACTTCAAGTTCTTCGGCGAGCAACATTGCCTGTGCGGTGTAGATACCCTGGCCCATTTCCACTTGCGGCATGACAAGTGTGACCGTTCCTTCGCGGTTGATACGAATGAACGCGTTGGGAACAAAATCGCCCCCACCCAAGGCAACAGCAGGACCGAGAGTGAGATTGACCACGAGACCGCCACTCATTGCAACACTGGCCTTGAGGAATTGGCGCCGATCCAATCGAGAGCCGAGAGTGCTGTTAGACATGATCTTCTCTCCCCTCACGCGCTTGCCTGTTTAATGGCGGCGCGAATGCGCTTATAGGTCCCGCAGCGGCAGACATTTCCCGACATGGCGTTATTGATGTCCTCGTCGGTCGGTCTCGGGTTCTCGGCCAGCAGCGCGGCGGCGGACATCAGCTGCCCTGACTGACAGTAACCGCATTGTGGAACCTCAAGCCCAATCCAGGCCTCCTGAAGTGCCTTGCCGTGGGCAAGCGTATCCAAAGCTTCGATCGTCGTGACCTGGCTGTCTCCCACCATGTCTATCGAAGTGATACATGAACGTGTCGGAGCACCGTCGACGTGAACAGTGCACGCGCCACAAAGTGCTTGGCCGCACCCAAACTTGGTGCCGGTCATGCCGAGCACATCACGCAAAACCCACAATAGTGGGGTGTCGCCGTCCACATCGACCGAGTGGGTGCGTCCGTTGATTTGGATCGAAAATGTCATACGCGTGCTCCGGCTTCACCTCTTGCTGGCGAAAGATGGCTGGATCATCGGCAAAGATAAACGTGTTGTCCGTGCACTGGGTGTATAGCTGTGCTGAACAATAGCTGGGAAAGCTGGAGGCATGCGATGAGTGAACGGTCACCTTGCAGGGCGATGTGCGAGACGCAGCGGAATGCAATTGAAGGCAACAATATTCGACGCTCACGGCACATCTCGGTTCTTCGGCCCGACGCAGTGGCGCGCCGGAAGTCCCGTTTCGCTTCGTGGGCGGAGCATCGGCCGCAACCCGAAAATAGGTAGTTGAGCCGGCCACCAGCGAGCTCAATCGAGCCGCAGTTTAACGTGAGGCCTTCCGATCGACGCGGAGTGTGGCCGGTCTCAATCCGGCGCGTCGGGCCTCCGCCCGATTGCCGCAGAAAAGATCGACCGAAGGTGCGCCGACGACAACAATCCCGAATTCCCTGCTCTGGCGTTCGGGCAACTGAGTTTGTGGCGCCGCCATGCTACGGCGCCACACGTGCTTGAGTGCTTGAGCGCTTAGGTGCGCGGCTTCAGGTTTTCCGGGTCGTAGATCGGCTTGTAGCCAACGCCGACAACCTCCACCGGATAGGTCTCGGCAAAGTACTCGACATTCAGCTTGCGTCCGACCTGGCAATAAGACCAGGGCAGGTAGGCCAGTGCAATGTTCTTGCCGACCGTCGGGCCGTAGGCGATCGAGGTCGTGTAGGAGCGGCGGCCGAGCTCGTCGATCAGGACCTCGCCGGTGGCGGGATCGACGACCGGCAGGTTGCCGACGGGATAACGCTTGACGCCCGACTTGTCGGTATTCTCGGTCATCACGAGCGTGCAGAGCATGGCCGGCTGGTGCTCACGCGCCTTGTATTCAAGATGTTTCGCCTTGCCGCGGAAATCGGCTTCCTTGACCTTCGGACGGGCGAGATCGGCTTCGATCAGGTTGTACTGGGTCAGGAGGTCGGCGTTCTGCAGGCGCAGGCTCTTTTCCATGCGGCGCGAGTTTGCATAGGTCTCGACGCCGAAGGCCATCACGCCGGTCGAGCGCAGCGCATCCCAGACGGCAAGGCCGTCCTCGTACTTCATATGCAGTTCCCAGCCCTGCTCGCCGACATAGGAGATGCGGAAGGCGGTGACCGTCTTGCCGGCGATTTCAATCGGCTTGATGGCTGCGAAGGCGAAGTTTTCCTGATCGAGCCCGGCCGGATCGGCAACGACCTTCTTCAGCGTCTCGCGGGCATTCGGTCCCCAGATGCCGATGGTGATGTATTTCTCCGAGACATCGGAGATCGTCACATCAAGGCCGCGATCCTGGGCGACACGCCGCATATAATGCAGGTCACGCGGGCCGGCATCGGCGCCGTTGACGAGACGGCAGCGGTCGGCCATGCGGAAGACGGTGAAGTCGGCGCGGACCATGCCTTCGTCGTCGAGGAAGTGGGTGTAGACGCCCTTGCCGATGTTGGCATCGCCGCCGATCTTGGCGGCGCACAGCCATTCCATCAGCTCGACATGGTCAGGTCCTTCGATATCGACCATGTGGAAGTGGCTGAGATTGACGATACCGCAATCCTCGCTCATCGCCAGATGCTCGGCATTCGAGACGCGCCAGAAATGGCGATTGTCCCATTCATTCTCGCGCACTGGCACGCGGTCGCCATATTTTTCCAGAAGGTGCTCGTTGGCGGCGTAGCCGTGCGCACGCTCCCAGCCGCCGAGTTCCATGAAGTAGCCGCCCAGCTCCTTTTCGCGCTCGTAGAACGGCGAGCGCTTGACGTTGCGGCTGGATGCATAGGGTTCGCGGGTATGAACGGCCGGGAAATAGATCTTCTGGGCGGCTTCGAAGCAGCGGTTTTCGATGAATTCTTCTGTCAACTGATGCGGATAGAAGCGGGCATAGTCGATGCTGTTGTGGTCGATTTCGGTGCGGCCGTCGGTCATCCAATCGGCGATCAGCTTGCCGTAGCCCGGGCCGTCCTTGACCCAGATGGCGACGCAGTACCAGAGGCCGCGCACCTTCTGGCTTTCGCCGCAGGACGGGCCGCCGGCGGCGGAAACCTGCAGCAGGCCGTTGAAGGAGTGACCTTCGTTATAGCCGAGTTCGCCGAGGATCGGCGTCAATTCCATGGCGCGCTCGAGCGGCTCGATGATCTGTTCCATCTCGAGATCGCGCTGCGAGGGCGAAAGGCGCGCTTCGTGTTTCTCGAGGAGCTCGCGCGGATGGCACATGCGCGGGTTGGTGGCTTCGTAGTAGCCCCACTCGATCTGGCCGCCCTCGGTCGTCGCCGGGTCGCCGGTATCGCGCATATAGGCGGAGTTGCCCTGGTCGCGCAGCAGCGGGAAGCCGATCTCCTTGCCGGTGCCTTCAAACTCGTTATAGGGACCGAAGAAGGTGAGCGGGTGGTCGACCGGCATGACCGGCAGGTCTTCGCCGACCATCTCGGCGATCAGGCGTCCCCAGAGGCCGGCGCAGACGATGACGTGGTCGGCCATGATCGTGCCGCGATGGGTGACGACGCCCTTGATCCGGCCGTTCTCGACGATCAGCGACTTCGCCGGCGTGTTGCCGAACACCTTAAGCTTGCCGGCCTTTTCGGCGGCGTCGACCAGCTTGCCGGCAACGGTCTGCGAGCGCGGAATGACGAGGCCGGCATCCGGATCGAAGAGGCCGCCCATTACCTGATCTTCCTCGATCAGCGGGAACTTTTGCTTGATCTCGGAGGGGCTGACATAATGGGCGCGCGTGCCGAAAGCGCGGGCCGAGGACAGCTTGCGCTTGATTTCCTCCATCCAGGCATGGTCGCCGGTGCGCGCCACTTCGAGGCCGCCGATGCGCGCATAATGGCCCATCTTCTCGTAGAAATCGATCGAATATTGCGTGGTCCAGACCGACAGATAGTCGTGGCTCGTGGTGTAACAGAAGTCCGAGGCATGGGCTGTCGAGCCGATATCGGTCGGGATGCCCGACTTGTCGATGCCGACGATATCGTCCCATCCCCGCTCGACGAGATGATGCGCGATGGAGGCACCGACGATGCCCCCGAGCCCGATGATGACGACCTTTGCCTTTTCCGGAAATGCTGCCACGTGCTGTTCCTTCTACTTATGGCACGAATTAAATAACCTAGCCGCGCTTGGTTTGCGGTTCACGCATGAGATCCAGGAGCCATGTCAGCCTCGTAAGCGTGTCACGTTTACCGAAGCTGCAAAACCCCCAGGCCTCTTCGCAAGGAAGCTGAGATGAGGGCATTATGCCTAAGGCTCATGATCGTCATTGGTCCTACGCCGCCGAGTAACGGCGCAATTGCGCTAGTCCGGATCGCCGCTGAAGCAAAGCGCTTCCCCGTCACGGCGCCGAAATCGCCTGGAGCCGGTCGATATCGACGCGCACGATCTCTTCCGAAACAGGCTCGCGATTTTGCAGGCGGAACCATTCCATCGCCTCGCGCACGCGCTCGCCATGCGGCGATGGATAGGCGCCCAGTCCAAGGACCCATTCGCGCACGGTTTCGCGCTCCATCCGCCCGGCCCGGTATCGGTCACAGACGGTTTTCGCCGAGGCGACGAGATCATTGATGCTTTTCACGGGCTGCCCCTCAATGCACGGAAGGTTCTTCGTCTTCGAGAAGGGACCGGATGCCGTCGCGCGCCACCACCGCGAGGAATTCGTCAAAAGCCTCCCGGTCGGTCGCGAAGGGCTCGTCCCAGCGGATCAGATCTTCAGACTGGGTGACGACTTCCATCGTCCAGTCTTCGTTGCTGCCGGCGGTTCGAAAAATATCGACGAGCACGGTGATGCCGTCGTCGGTGAATTCTCCGGCCAGTTCGGAGTGCTCAATCTTCTGCTTCTTTGTCATTCAGCCGCCAGCGCCGGGAGGGGCGTCGTTTTTGAGATATTCTTCATATTGGACCGTCTCGGTCTCGTCCGTGTCTATAGAAGCCGACGCCGGTTTTGCCAAGCGAACGCCGGCGCCGCCGCCATTCTCCGCGATGAAAAGCACGCCGGCGTCTTCCAGGGCGCGCTTGATATGCCGCAGCGTTCGCTCGTCAGGGGAAAGCCTTCCTGTTTCGAAACCGGCAATCGTCGCCTTGGTTATCTGAGAGGCTGCGGACAGATCCTGCTTGGACCAGGCGATAAGAGCACGCGCGGCACGGCATTGGGCTGGAGACAGCATGAATATCCACCTGGCATTGAGACTCTGATTTGGCGCTGGGGCAGCTCTATGAAAATGTGAGCGCGCCCGCAGAAGGCAAGCCGATGCAATTGCTCCGACCTTCGATGCCTCTCCTCATTGGGCGATGGGGAGGATTGATTGACTGCATATTATTAGAGTCTAATTTAATGCCCTTTTATCACGCCCGGGAGGCAACGATGCGTGAGCCAGATATGCAGAAACTCGATGCACTTGTCGGTCGTCTCGTCGGCGATGTCGGCGCCGCCGTGTCAGGTGCCTTGGTCGTGCTTGGCGACAAGGTGGGGCTCTTCAAGGCGATGGCGGACGGGAAGCCGGTGAGCGTTGAGCAGCTTGCCGCCAAGACCGGGATCAAGGAGCGCTATGTCCGGGAATGGCTGAGCGCCCAGGCGGCTGCGGATTATATCGTTTACGACGAAAAGACCGATCGTTTCAGCCTGACGGCGGAACAGGCGATGGTGTTTGCCGAGGAAAACAGCCCGGCCTTCTTCGTCGGCGCCTTCGAGGTCGTGCAATCCATGTGGATGGACGAGCCGAAGGTCACCGAAGCCTTTCGCACCGGCAAGGGTCTCGGCTGGCACGAACACAGCACCTGCCTGTTCCGCGGCACCGAGCGGTTCTTCCGTCCTGGCTACAACAGCCATCTCGTCAATGAATGGATTCCGGCGCTTGCCGGGATGGAGGAGAAACTGAAGGCCGGCGCCAATGTCGCCGATGTCGGCTGTGGTCACGGCGCCTCGACCATCCTGATGGCGCAGGCCTATCCCGCCTCGCATTTTACCGGCTTCGACTATCACGGCCCGTCGATCGAAAGAGCCAAGGCCGCCGCCAAAGAGGCGGGCGTCGCCGACCGCGTCACCTTCAAGCAGGGCAAGGCAGCGGAATTTCCGGGGCGCGACTACGATATGGTCGCCATGTTCGACTGCCTGCACGACATGGGCGATCCGGTCGGCGCCGGCCGGCATGTCAAGGAGACGCTGGCGCCGAACGGCACCTGGCTGATCGTCGAGCCTTTTGCCCATGACCACCTCAAGGACAATCTCAATCCTGTCGGACGCGTCTATTACGGCGCCTCGACGATGATCTGCACGCCGGCATCGCTCTCCCAGGAGGTGGGGCTCGGGCTTGGCGCCCAGGCGGGGGAAATGAGGTTGCGCAAGGTGGCGCTCGACGCCGGCTTCAAGCATTTCCGCCGGGCGACCGAAACACCGTTCAACATGGTGTTCGAAGTCCGGGCCTGAGAAGCCGGCGGCGCGGCGGCCGGCGCTATTTCGGCCGGCCGATGCTGGCATACATGCCAGTCGTGCGGAATTCGGTGGGATTGGTGCCGTAGACGCGGCGGAAGACCTTCGAGAAATAATTGGCGTCTTCGAAGCCGCACATGATGGCGACTTCCTTGACCGGCAGGAAGTCCGCCTTGGTCAGCAGCTTGACGGCGCGCTGCAGCCGCTGCTGCAGCACGAATTCGGCCGGCGGCACGCCTTCGCTCTCGGCGAAGCTGCGCGAGAAATGGGCGCGGCTGAGGCCGACGATGGCGGCGAGTTCATTGACCGGCAGCGGCTTGTCGAGATTGGCGTTGATATGGTCGATCACCGGCTGCATCAGGCTGAGCTCGGCGGCAAAGGCCGGCGAATTGAAGACGTCGTCATAGAGCGCCATCGCCGCTTCATAGGCGATCGCCGAGGCAGCACCCGGCGAAGTCGCGCCCTTGACGAGGCGCAGGCTGCAATCGGCAAGATGATCGATGGTCGAAGGCTGCAGCTTCAGGACCGGGCCGGCGGTGGACAGCACCAGCTGGTGGATGCGCAGCGTCTCCTCGCCGTTCATTGAGATCCAGAAATACTCCCAGCGCTCGCCCTTCTCCAGCCAGTAGCGGTGGTTGTGCGGCACGAGTACCAGCAGCGTATCGCCTCCCTGGAGGCGATAATTGCGATTGAGGTAGCGCAGCCGGCCGCTGCCGCTGATCGTGTGCTGCAGCACGGTGAAGGGGGTCTGGCCGCGCCGTCTGCCGTCCCAGTCATAGGTCTCGTTCTCCCGCACTTCATAACCGGCGCTGGTCGGCATGGCGTGCAGACGCTGGCGGCCGCGGGGCAGCGAAACCGTCCTCATCGACTGTCCGTTGGCGATCAAATCCTGCAGCACAAAATTACCCCTGAAAGCATAATCCTTCTCTGGTCGGCCCGCCGGATTCGGGCATAATCCCGCTCAACAAAAAGAGGAGAACGCGGCCGATACGGTGGCCGGGAGGAAAACAGGCAGGTTTTACGGCCCTTTCAACCACATGCGCCGGCATGCGGCCTGGTCCTCCACAACCGTCTTTTCTCTAGCATTCCATTGGGTCGAGGTGAAGATCATGAGTTTCAAAATCGCTATCATCGGTGCGGGCAGCGTCGGTTTCACCAAGAAGCTGTTCACCGACATATTGTGCGTTCCGGAGTTCCGGGACGTGGAATTCGCGCTGACCGATCTCAGCGAACACAATCTCGAAATGATCAAGGCGATCCTCGACCGCATCGTCGAGTCGAACGGGCTGCCGACCAAGGTGACGGCAACGACCAACCGGCGCCAGGCGCTGGAAGGCGCGCGCTATATTATCAGCTGTGTGCGCGTCGGCGGGCTCGAGGCCTATGCCGACGACATCCGCATTCCGCTGAAATACGGTATCGACCAGTGCGTCGGCGATACGATCTGCGCCGGCGGCATCCTCTACGGCCAGCGCAACATCCCCGTCATTCTCGATTTCTGCAAAGATATCCGGGAGGTCGCCGAGCCGGGCGCGAAATTCCTGAACTATGCCAACCCGATGGCGATGAACACCTGGGCGGCGATCGAATATGGCAAGGTCGACACCGTCGGTCTCTGCCACGGTGTCCAGCACGGCGCCGAACAGATCGCCGAGGTGCTCGGCGCCAAATCGCTTGGCGAGCTCGACTATGTCTGCTCCGGCATCAACCACCAGACCTGGTTCATCGACCTGCGCCTCAACGGCCGCAAGATCGGCAAGGATGAGCTGGTGGCCGCATTCGAGGCGCATCCCGTCTATTCGCAGCAGGAGAAACTGCGCATCGACGTGCTGAAGCGTTTCGGCGTCTATTCGACGGAGAGCAACGGCCACCTTTCGGAATACCTGCCCTGGTACCGCAAGCGGCCGGAGGAAATTACCCGCTGGATCGACATGTCCGACTGGATCCACGGCGAGACCGGCGGTTATCTCCGCTATTCCACCGAAACGCGCAACTGGTTCGAGACGGAATTCCCGCAATTCCTGGAATCCGCCGGCAAGCCGATCGATCCAGCCAAGCGCTCGAACGAACATGCGAGCCATATTCTCGAGGCGCTGGAGACCAACCGGGTCTATCGCGGCCATTTCAACGTCAAGAACAATGGTGTCATCACCAACCTGCCGGCCGATGCGATCATCGAATCGCCGGGCTTCGTCGACCGCTTCGGCATCAACATGGTCTCCGGCGTCACCCTGCCGGAAGCCTGCGCGGCCACCTGCATTGCCTCGATCAACGTCCAGCGCATGTCGGTGCATGCCGCGATCTCCGGCGACATCGACCTTCTGAAGCTCGCCGTGCTGCACGATCCGCTGGTCGGCGCCGTCTCGACGCCCGAGGAGGTCTGGCAGATGGTCGACGAGATGGTCGTTGCCCAAGCGCGCTGGCTGCCGCAATATGCCGAGGCCGTGCCGGCCGCCAAGGAGCGGCTGTCGAAATCCAAGGTGCAGACCCGAGACTGGGCCGGGGCCGCACGCCGCAGCGTCCGCTCGATCGAGGAGTTGCGCGCGGAAAAGGCGGCGCTGAAACAGGCCGGCTGATTTACGTGAAGGATGGGTCGTCATGGATTTCCGGGAGGGAAATCCATGACATCAACCCGCCGTCACGCCGTTCGAGGAGAAAGGAGCCGGCTGCCCCCGTGCTCCGAAACAAGAGGGAGAAACGATGATGAATTTCCGCAAAGCAGGCATTCTGGCCGGACTGGCGCTCGGCGTCTCGGTCTTGGCGCTGCATGCCCATGCTTCCGAACCGACGGTGCCGCCGGTGCCGCCGGAATTTCCGGCCGAAGGCAAGATCAACTATGTCGCGCGCGACTCCATTCTGGAGTTCAAGGCGCTGCCCGAATATCACGAGCCCGACTGGGTGACGAAGAATTTCGTCTCCGCCGGCAAGCTTCCCCCCGTGAAGGATCGTCTGCCGAAGGAGCCGATGGTCTTCAAGACGGGCAATATGCCCGATGGCGTCGGCGTCTACGGCGATACGATGCGCCATGTCATCGGCGGCCGGCCGGAAGGCTGGAACTACGGCGCCGGCCAGACGCAGGGCTGGGGCGGCATCGATATCGGCCTATCCGAATGCCTGACGCGCACCGCGCCGCTGTTCCAGGTGAAAGCCCAGGACACCGAGCCGCTGCCGAACCTGGCCAAGAGCTGGAATTGGTCCGAGGACGGCCACAAGCTGACCATGCATCTGATCGAAGGCGCCAAATGGTCGGACGGCGCGCCCTTCAATGCCGACGACATCATGTTCTACTGGGACGACGAAGTGATCGACCCGAACGTCTCGCCGCTCGGCGGCGGCGCATCGCCTGAGGCTTTCGGTGTCGGCACGACGCTGAAGAAGATCGACGACTACACGGTCGAATGGACCTTCAAGGAGGCCTTCCCGAAGCAATATCTCTACACGATGGCCTATCCGAACTTCTGCCCGGGTCCGTCGCATATCCTGAAGCCCCAGCACCCGAAATACTCGAAGAACACCTACGACCAGTTCAAAAACGCCTTCCCGCCGGAATATATGAACATGCCTGTGATGGGCGCCTGGGTGCCGGTGGAATATCGCTCCGACGACATCATCGTGCTGCGCCGCAACCCCTATTACTGGAAGGTCGATGAGAAGGGCAACCAGCTGCCTTATCTCAACGAGCTGCACTACAAGCTCTCGACCTGGGCTGATCGCGACGTTCAGGCCGTGGCAGGCTCCGCCGATATCTCCAACCTCGAGCAGCCGGAAAACTTCGTCGCTTCGCTGAAGCGCGCCGCAGAAAAGACTGCGCCCGCCCGACTTGCCTTCGGGCCGCGCCTGATCGGCTATAACCTGCGCATGAACTTCTCCGCCAATGGCTGGGGCAACCCGGACGAGCGCGGCCAGGCGATCCGCGAGCTCAACCGCAACGAGGACTTCCGCAAGGCCGTCACCATGGCGCTGGATCGCAAGGCGATCGGCGACTCGCTGGTCAAGGGGCCGTTCACGGCGATCTATCCCGGCGGGCTTTCCTCCGGCACCAGCTTCTACGACCGCAACTCCACCGTCTACTATCCCTTCGATCTTAAGGGCGCCAAGGCCGAGCTCGCTAAGGCCGGCCTCAAGGATACCGACGGCGACGGCATCGTGAACTTCCCGGCCGGCACGGCGGGCGGCAAGAATGTCGAAATCGTCATGCTGGTCAACAATCAGTACACGACCGACAAGAGCCTTGCCGAAGGTGTGGTCGGCCAGATGGAGAAGCTCGGGCTGAAGATCGTCCTCAATGCGCTCGACGGCGCCAAGCGTGACGATGCGCATTATGCCGGCCGCTTCGACTGGCTGATCCAGCGCAACACCACGGAACTGTCGTCGGTGGTGCAGAATACCGAGCAGCTTGCCCCGGTCGGCCCGCGCACCAGCTGGCAGCATCGCGCCGGCAAGGATGATCAGCTCGATCTGATGCCCTTCGAAAAGGAACTGGTCGACGTCGTCAACAAGTTTACGACGAGCCAGAACAATGACGAGCGCGTCAATCTGATGAAGCAGTATCAGAAGATCTCGACCGAGCACGTCAACACCGTCGGACTGACGGAATATCCGGGCGCGCTCATCATCAACAAGCGCTTCTCGAACGTTCCCCAGGGCACACCGATCTTCATGTTCAACTGGGCTGAAGATTCGGTGATCCGCGAACGCCTGTGGGTGGCCGCCGACAAGCAGGGCAAATACGAGCTGTTCCCCGAGCAGCTGCCCGGCAAGCCCGGCGACAAGGGTCCGATCAACTGATGCATTGGCATCAGGAATGAAAGAGCCAAAGCGCGTCGCTGGTGATGCGACGCGCGGGAAAAAGCTCCCTCCCAGCTGAAGCGAGAGTCAGGCCGCGCGTGGCGCGCGGCCTGATATGACCAACAAGCCGGCCGCGCCGACAAGGAGCGACTGGCAGCAAGGAGAAGCGGACCGTCCGATGTTACGATTCCTGCTCGTGCGCATAGCCTCCGCGATCCCCGTTCTGTTCATCCTGAGCGTGGTGACCTTCGCGATCATCCAGGCTCCGCCCGGTGACTATGCCGATTACATAAGATCCCAGCTGATCAACCAGGGTGGCGCCTCCTACGCCCAGGCCGAAGCGCAGGCGCAGGCCTACCGGGTCGAGCACGGCCTCGACAAGCCGCTGGTCGTGCAATACGTCAACTGGATCGGCGGCATCGTCACCCGCGGCGATTTCGGCTACAGCATGTTCTACAACAAACCGGTTGCCGACGTCGTCGGCGAGCGCCTGCCGCGGACCCTGCTGCTGGCCCTCGTCTGCCACATCTTCGCTTCCGTGCTCGGCATCGGTTTCGGCATCTGGGCGGCGACGCGCCAGTACAGCTGGATCGACAGCCTGCTTTCGGGAATTTCCTTCCTCGGCATGACGGTGCCGCGCTTCCTGATGGCGCTGATCATCGTCTATCTCCTGGTCTTCCAGTTCAACGTGTCCGAGATCGGCAGCTTCTTTTCGCCGCAATATGGCGGCGCGCCCTGGTCCTGGGGGAAGTTCGTCGATCTCGTCCGCCATGTCTGGCCGGTTGTGGCGATCGCCACCTTCGGCGGGCTTGCCTACAATATGCGCGTCATGCGCGGTAATCTGCTCGACACGCTGAATGCCCAATATGTCGAAACCGCCAAGGCCAAAGGTCTTACGGGCGGGGCGGTGGTGATGCGCCACGCCGTGCCGAACGCGCTGCATCCGCTTGTCATGTATCAGGGCGTCGTGCTGCCCTACATGCTGACCGGTGAGATCGAAACCGCGATCATCTTCGCGCTGCCGACCGTCGGGCCGGCGATCGTCGGCTCGATGGCGGTCGGCGACGTCTACGTCACCGCGACCTTCATGATGGTGCTGTCGGCAACGCTGATCGTCGGCAATATCATCGCCGACATGCTGCTCGCCTTGCTCGATCCACGCGTACGCCAATTCGGAGGAGCCTGAGATGCTTGCTTTCGACTCTTCCGACACGCCTCCGACAACCGAGCGCGCGATCAAGAAGCCTCCGCACGGCAATGAGAGCTATCTGGCGCTCGTCTGGCGCCGGCTGCGGCGCTCCTGGACCGGCATGGCCGGGCTGGTGCTCGTCGGGCTCCTGATCCTCATGGCGGTCTTTGCCGATTTCTTCGCGCCGATGGATCCGAAGGCGACCGATGTCGGCTTCGCGCCGCCGCAGGTGATGAGCTTCCACGACAAGGACGGCAATTTCGTCTTCCAGCCCCGCGTCTATGCGCTGTCGGATTCCGAGGAGCTCGACCCGGTCACCTTCCAGCCGATCGTCGGCATGGATTACGACAATCCGCGCCTGCTCGGCTTCTTCGTCAAGGGCGCCGAATACAAGCTGTTCGGCCTCATTCCGGCCGACCGCCACTTCTTCGGCTCGACCGACGGCCAGCCCGTGCATTTCCTCGGCACCGACAAGTTCGGTCGCGATGTGCTGTCGCGCGCCATCATCGGCTCGCGCATCTCGCTGATGATCGCGCTGACCGTCGTCTTCATCGTCACCCTGATCGGCACGACCGTCGGCATGGTGTCGGGCTATTTCGGCGGCACCTTCGATATCTGGGTGCAGCGCTTCGTCGAGCTGGTGCTCGCCTTCCCGCAGCTGCCGCTCTATCTGGCGCTGACCTCGCTGATCCCGGTGACGGCGCCGACCAATGTCTTCCTCGGCTTCGTGATCGTCGTGATGTCGGCGCTCGGCTGGGCGCAGATGTCACGCGAGGTGCGCGGCAAGACCCTGGCGCTCGCCCGTATCGATTACGTCAGGGCGGCGATGGCCGTCGGCGCCACCGACCGGCGCATTATCATGCAGCATATTTTCCCGAATGTGATGAGCCACGTCATCGTCGCGGTGACGCTGGCCATACCGAGCGTCGTGCTCTTGGAATCCTTCCTCGGTTTCCTGGGTTTTGCCGTCAAGCCGCCGCTGATCTCCTGGGGGCTGATGCTGCAGGATACGGCGACCTACTCGGTCATCGGTTCCTATCCCTGGATTCTCTCCCCCGTCGGCTTCGTGCTCGTCACCGTCTTCGCCTTCAATGCGCTCGGCGACGGACTGCGCGATGCTGTCGACCCCTATTGAGGTGATTGATATGGCTCTTTCCCTGGTCAATTCCTTCGCCCCACCCGTCCGTCATGACCATGATGGCCGGTCGGAGACGCCGATCATCGATGCGCGCAACGTGGCGGTGAATTTCAAGGTCGAGCATGGCATGGTCGAAGCCGTCAAGGACGTGTCCTTCCAGCTCTATCGCGGCGAGACGATCGCCATCGTCGGCGAATCCGGCTCCGGCAAATCGGTGACGGCGCGCACGGTGATGGGGCTCTTGTCGAAACGTGCCGTCGTCTCCGACAAATCGACTGTTTCCTATGACGGCAGCAATATTCTGAAATTCTCGGAGCGGGCCCGCCGCAAGCTGCGCGGCGACCGCATCTCGATGATCTTCCAGGAGCCGATGAGCTCGCTGAACCCGATCTATACGATCGGCAGCCAGATCGTCGAGGCGATCCGCGTGCATCGGCGCATGAGCCGCAGGGATGCGCAAAAGCGGGCGCTGGAACTGCTGGAACATGTGCAGATCCCCGATCCCGCCGCTCGGCTCATGCAATATCCACATCAGCTTTCCGGCGGTCAGCGCCAGCGTGTAATGATCGCCATGGCGCTCGCCAACGATCCCGATGTGTTGATCGCCGACGAGCCGACGACGGCGCTCGACGTCACCGTGCAGGCGCAGATCCTCAACCTGATCCGCAACCTGCAGAAAGAGTTGGGGATGGCGGTCATCCTCATCACCCACGACCTGACGGTGGTGCGGCAGTTCTCCGACTACGTCTATGTCATGCAGCATGGCGAAGTGCGCGAGCACAATGTCACCGAAGCGCTGTTTGCCAATCCGCAGCACGCCTATACCAAACACCTGCTCGCCTCCGAACCGCGCGGCCAGGCCAATCCGCTGCCGGAGGGATCCGATATCATCCTCGACGCCAAGGGTGTGCGCGTCGGCTTCATGATGCGCCACGGCACTTTCCTGAAGCCGGAGATGCGCGAACTCGTCGCCGTCGACAGCCTGAGCCTGACGCTGCGCCGCCACGAGACGCTCGGTCTCGTCGGCGAATCCGGCTCCGGCAAGACGACCTTCGGCCAGGCGATCCTGCGGCTCAACACGCCGCAGGCCGGCGAAATCCATTTCGACCGCCAGCCGATCCACGGCCTCTCCCGCGCCGAGATGCGCCCCTTCCGCGCCCGCATGCAGATCGTCTTTCAAGATCCGTTCTCATCGCTCAACCCGCGCATGACGATCGGCCAGATCATCGAGGAAGGCCTCGTCGTCAACCGGCTCGGCGCCACCAGGGCCGAGCGGCAGGACCGGGTGCGCGAGGCGCTTGTTGCCGCCGGCATGCCCGGCAATATCCTCTCGCGTTTCCCGCATGAATTTTCCGGCGGCCAGCGCCAGCGCATCGCCATTGCTCGCGCCATCGCGCTGGAGCCGGAATTCATCCTGCTCGACGAACCGACATCGGCCCTCGACCTCTCCGTCCAGGCGCAGATCATCGAACTCTTGCGCAAGCTGCAGGACGAGCGGGGCCTCAGCTACCTCTTCATCTCCCACGACCTCAAGGTTGTGAGGGCGCTCTGCCACCGCGTCATCGTCATGCAGCATGGCAAGATCGTCGAGGAAGGTCCCGTCAACGAAGTTCTCACCCATCCCAAGACCGCCTACACCGAACGGCTCGTCAAGGCCGCTTTCGAGGTAGCATGATTGACCCGCATGCCGGAGGTTATAATGGCTGCAAATCCCAAAATCACGTTCATCGGAGCAGGCTCCACCGTCTTCATGAAGAACATCATCGGCGACGTGCTGCAGCGTCCGGCGCTCTCGGGCGCAACGATCGCCCTTATGGACCTCAATCCGCAGCGGTTGGAAGAAAGCGCCATCGTCGTCAACAAGCTGATCTCGACGCTCGGTGTCAAGGCCAGGGCCGAGACCTATTCCGACCAGCGCAAGGCGCTGGCCGGCGCCGATTTCGTCGTCGTCGCCTTCCAGATCGGCGGCTATGAGCCCTGCACCGTCACCGATTTCGAGGTGCCGAAGAAATACGGCCTGCGCCAGACGATCGCCGACACGCTCGGCGTCGGCGGCATCATGCGCGGCCTGCGCACCGTGCCGCATCTCTGGAAGGTCTGCGAGGATATGCTCGCCGTCTGCCCGCAAGCGATCATGCTGCAATATGTCAACCCGATGGCGATCAACACCTGGGCGATCGCCGAGAAATACCCGACCATTCGCCAAGTCGGCCTCTGCCACTCGGTGCAGGGCACGGCGATGGAGCTCGCCCACGATCTCGACATTCCCTACGAGGAAATCCGCTACCGCGCCGCCGGCATCAACCACATGGCCTTCTATCTCAAATTCGAGCATCGCCAGGCCGACGGCTCCTACCGCAACCTCTATCCCGATCTCTTGCGCGCCTATCGTGAGGGCAGGGCGCCGAAGCCCGGCTGGAACCCGCGCTGCCCGAACAAGGTGCGCTACGAGATGCTGACGCGGCTCGGCTATTTCGTCACCGAAAGCTCGGAGCATTTCGCCGAATACACGCCCTATTTTATCAAGGAGGGCCGCGATGACCTGATCGAGAAATTCGGCATTCCGCTCGATGAATATCCGAAGCGCTGCATCGAGCAGATCGAGCGCTGGAAGGGCCAGGCGGAGGCCTACCGCAGCGCCGACAAGATCGAGGTTCAGCCATCGAAGGAATATGCCTCCTCGATCATCAACTCGGTCTGGACCGGCGAACCCTCGGTGATCTACGGCAACGTCCGCAACAATGGCTGCATCACCTCGCTGCCGGAAAATTGCGCCGCCGAAGTGCCCTGCCTCGTCGACGCCTCCGGCATCCAGCCGACCTTCATCGGCGACCTGCCGCCGCAGCTGACCGCGCTGATCCGCACCAATATCAACGTGCAGGAGCTGACGGTGCAGGCGCTGATGACCGAAAATCGCGAGCACATCTACCACGCCGCGATGATGGATCCGCACACCGCCGCCGAACTCGACCTCGACCAGATCTGGTCGCTGGTCGACGACCTGCTCGCCACCCACGGCGACTGGCTGCCGGAATGGGCCCGCACAACGAAAAAAGTCCAGGCCGCCTGACCGCCTCTCCCTGGTCGGGCATCAAGGAGCCCCGCGGTGGCAACAACCGCGGGGCTTTTGCTTGGGGGCGCCTGTCGGCATGCATTTGCCGGAAACTCTAAATCCCCGACCCATCCAGCTGCTCGTCGTCATCGCCTTCCCAGGGCGAAGGCATCGAGGTGCGATTGGCCGATGGCATCGGCATCCAACACTTCAACTCCGGCTCGGCATATTCGATGATGTGCCCGGGCGACGAATCAGACGCGCGCCACCCTTCTCCCGCGAATTGATCGCCATGCGACCAATAGGCGAGGTCAACCTCCGCCGGCCCCTGCTCGGACGCCCGGATCGTCACCAGGATCCGGCTGCCGTCCTTCGGTGCGGTTGCCATATTGCGCCAGCGGTCTGGTTCATCCATCGATTTTCCTCCTGCCTTGCTGCTGGTGCAAGTGTTGCCTTGTCATCGAAGGCGGTCAACCCAAACTTTGCGGAGCCCTCGTCTGTCCGATCCAAAGAATCTTTCCTGATCAATTCTCTTCAAACGGAGGATGCAAATGCGGTACCTGAACCGATCTGGTCGTGCTACGCATCGGACATGGGATTCGGGGTCTTCATCCACCGCTCAGATTCGATCTACGACAACAGCCCGGCAGAACAATATCAGTTCCCGAGTCAATATCTCGGTCGCGTGCAAGCTTGCCTCGGAGACTGGACTATTTATTACGAGCCGCGCAAGGTTGCGGTGACCCGCGGCTATTTTGCTGTCGCCAAGGTAGCCAAGGTCATTCCGGATCCGAAGGCGTCCGGCATGTATCTGGCACTCATCGAGCCTGGCAGTTACCTCGATTTCGTCAATGCCGTTCCGTTTAGCGGGCCGGACGGTGTCATTGAGCGGGGGGTGCTGAATGAGGAGGGGCGGATTCCGGTCGAGCACAGGCCGCTGTACGCCCGATATCCACTGCAGATTTCAATCGGATCGTGTTGATTGGCTTAGATGAGCATGAGCCTGAGCTGCCTCGGTTGGATGAGCCAGGAGCAGCGCCCCGTGCCGACGGATTTGGAGACAGAGCTCAAGCGCTCTTCACATTCGACCACGACCGCGATCGAGTTATGCAGCTGTCGTCGCGGATAGTGCGCAATCGGCTATTTCGCCGACTTGTGCTGCAGGCCTATGACAAACGGTGCGCAATCACCGGACTGAAGCTGATAAACGGCGGCGGGCGTGCGGAAGTCGACGCTGCGCATATCCGCCCCATGGAGGCAAATGGACCCGATATTCTCACGAACGGCATTGCTCTTTCTGGTACCGCACACTGGATGTTCGACCGCGGGCTGATCGGCCTCTCGGATGAACTCGATATCCTAATCTCCCGGCAAGCCAACGATCGGGAAAGTATCCGAAGCCTGATCAACAATCTGGAAAGGCGATTGTGCCGCCCCGGCAGTTCGAGCGGCCACATCCTCATTTTCTCCAGTGGCATCGCCAATATTGCTTCAAGCAGTAGCAAAGATAGCCCGGATCGTTTGAGCCGTTAGTGCCGCGAGAGCTACCTAAAAACCGCCGCTGCCGACGAGCGTTTTAGAGGCCTTCTGCCGCGCTATAGACCAAGTCATTTACCGCCCGCTTGCCAAAAAACCGTAATTGCGTCACCTAAATCACCCATCGACAGAGCTGGCATAAGAATTGGATCCACGCTGAATGCGCATAGCATGCGTTTTTCTTGGTGCATTTCTTGTCATACGAAAACGTCTTTCGGCGTGGCGGCCTGCATATTGAGCAAATCCTATCCTCCGATAGGTGCTAGTTACGACGTGCGGGAAGTCCAAATCCAATAGGCATTACTTATCGGGAGGCGTTGCCCGCCAATCAGGTCAAAAGCGTTGTCAAACCGAACACCTCTGGCGCCTTGCAGCGGTTCAGGGCATCCTATGATGGCTGAAAATTGTGTTTTGGCAGTTGGAGGAATGCCGATGCGCTGCTTTACCGTGCTTGGACCTTCGCAGACCGGAAAATCGACAGTCGTGGAAAAGCTCGGCTCGCTGGAGGGGACGCCGAGAAAATCCAGCTCCCCTTACGGATTGAACCTCACAGAGTTCACCTTCGGAAACGAGGCGTGGTGTGCACTGGATGCGCCAGGACCCAACGAAGCGTTGGCGCATGCGCAGCACGCGCTTCTTGCCAGCGACGCCTGCATATTGTGCGTTTCATCGGCACCCGAGGAGGCTGTGCTCGCCGCGCCCTATCTCAGGATAATCGAGGCCTCGGGGACGCCTTGCATCCTCTTCGTCAACCGGATGGACGAACCGAGAGGGCGGTTGAGGGACGTGATCGCCGCGCTTCAAGACTACGCCAGCCACACCCTTTTGCTTCGCCAGATCCCGATCCGCGAGGGAGACAGGATCATTGGCAGTTGCGATCTGATTTCGGAGCGGGCGTGGCGCTACCGGGAAGGCCAGCCTTCGGCGCTGATCGCAATCCCCGAAAGCACTGCCGAACGCGAGCACGAAGCGCGCACCGAGCTCCTGGAACACCTGTCCGAATTTGATGACTGGCTTCTCGAGGAACTGATCGAGGACCGCGAGCCATCCAGCGACGCGCTCTATGCCATTTCATCACGGGTTCTCAGGGAAAATAGAATTGTCCCGGTCCTCATCGGTGCTGCAAGTCACGGCAACGGCATGATGAGGCTGATGAAGGCGCTGCGCCACGAGGCGCCGCCGGTAGGCGTTCTTCGGCAGCGTCTCGCTCATGCGGGAACTGTCGATGAAGGCAAGCTGGTGGCCGTGAGCTTCCATGCCTATCATCGCCAGAATGTCGGCAAGACGGTGCTCGTGCGCGCACTTGGCGAGGGACTGCGGCAAGGCGCTTCGCTCGGCGGCTCCGGCCTCGGCGCCGTCCAAAATCTCGCAAACGGGCGGTCCAATTCGGCGGTTCTGCCGGCGCCGGGAGATGTCTTCGCGACGATCAAGTCCGACCACCTGCCCGTCCCTTCGCTGTTGACCTCCGGCGCGGTGGTCGCCCCGCCTGAGTGGACGGAACCACCGACGCCGATGCTTGAAAGGATCCTGGTTCCGGGCAGCGAGCGCGATGAAAACAAACTTTCCGAAACGCTGGCGAAACTGTCCGAGACGGATCGCGGCCTGAAAGTCTTGCAGGAGGAAGGCACGGGCGCTCAACTCGTCCGCGCCCAAGGGCCGGTGCATCTGCGTGATCTCTGCCGAACGCTGGCGGAAGTCTTTCACATCTCGGTGACCGACCGAACGCCCAGCCCAATCTACCGCGAGACGATCGCGAAACCATCGGAGGTTCATTACCGCCATCGCAAACAGACCGGCGGTGCCGGGCAATTCGCGGATGTGAAGTTGAGCATTCACCCCAACGAGCGCGGCCAGGGCTTCTCCTTTGGCGAAAGCATCAAGGGCGGCGCCGTTCCGCGCAATTACTTCCCCGCCGTCGAAGCGGGCGCGCGCGAAGCAATGGAGAAAGGACCGCTAGGCTTCGAAGTCATCGATGTCGGCGTAACGCTGTTGGATGGTCAGCACCATGCCGTCGACAGTTCGGAACACGCCTTCCGGACTGCGTCGAAAATGGGGGTGCGACAGGCGCTCTCCGAAGGATCGCCCGTCTTGATGCAGCCGGTCTTCCGCACGGAGTTCCACATCCCGTCGGTCTATTCAGGCAGCCTTGTCCAGATCGTCGCCGCTCTCAACGGTCAGGTTCTCGGCTTCGACCGTGATGAAACCGCCAAGGGATGGGATATCTTCCGGGCGCTCGTTCCGGGCGGCGCACTTGAAGATCTGGCGCGGGCGCTGCGCTCGGCGACGCAGGGCATTGGTTATTTTTCAAAGACCTTCGATCACTTCGAGGAACTATACGGCAAGGAAGCGGACGCCATTGTGAGGGCAAAGGAGAAAGCAGGCACCGCACACTGAAACGTTCGCGCCATTTCAAGGCGCTCAAGCATGATCGGATCGAACCGAGCTCAAGAGCGGCAAGGCAGTCGGGATCGGTGTCGGTGAATTGAGCAGGGAACCTTCGAAGGGGGCGAAACGTTATGCGCCTCATTGCTGGAGACTGGCTAATGTACATCGTTGTTGGCGGGACAGGCCACGTCGGTTCCGCCGTGGCAAAGACACTGCTCGATGAAGGCGAGGCCGTTACCATCGTCACGCGAGACCGTGAGAAGGCCGGCGCATGGCAACGGCGGGGCGCGGAGGTCGCCGTCGCCGACGTCCACGACGTAGCCTCGCTGCGTGAGGTGTTCTGCCGCGGGCAGCGGGCCTTCCTACTGAACCCGAACGCTGACATTTCGAGCGATACGGATCAGGAGGAGCGCGAGACCGTGCGCTGCCTGCTTGAGGCGATCGAAGGGTCCGGACTGGAGAAGGTCGTGGCGCAATCAACCTTGGGCGCGCAGCCGGGCAAGGAATGCGGCGATCTCAACGTCCTTTACGAACTGGAAGTGGGCCTGAGGAACCAGCCGATTTCTACCAGTGTCATCCGCGCAGCCTACTACTACAGCAATTGGGATATGATGTTGGAGTCTGTCATGAAGGACGGGGTGCTATCAACCATGCTCCCTGCCGACCTCAAGCTCCCGATGGTCGCGCCGGAGGATCTGGGAAGGGTGGCCGCGCGGCTCCTGCAGGCGCCGATCGAACAGATCGGCGTATACCCCGTAGAGGGGCCGGAACGGAACTCCCCCAATGATGTCGCCGCAGCCTTCGCTTCCGCACTTGGCCGGGCGGTTCGCGTCGACGTGATCCCGCGTGAAACCTGGGAAGACGCATACCGCAGCTTGGGCTTCTCCGACGCGGCGGCTCATTCATATGCAAGGATGACGGCTCTCACCGCTGACGGTCCCGAATATCCCGAGGATCCAATTCGAGGATCGATCTCGCTCCAGACCTACATAGGCAAGCTCGTCGCGGCTAAAATACCATAATTGCGCCACCACCGCCGCCAGCCCGTGGGGCTATCCTTTGAGGTGAGTGATTACTGACTAATCCTTAAGGCGGTCCATATTGCGAGACCAAGGGAAAGAAATCACCGGTTTCTGCGCAACGGGCGTATGTTCGCTTGGTGCTTCCTGTTCAGCAGGTCCGGCATCGCGCAGTGCCTCGCGAAGAGCCTGACCTTGCGGATGATCGCCGAAGTGCTCCAGAAAGCTCGAAATCGGCCATCTCGTCTCCGTGCCGCCGGAGGCGTCGTTGGCGTGATGGATCACGATATGCTGGTCCGCGGTTTCGGCATGAGCGAGATACCATTTGTCTCCGTTTGCGCTCGCTGCGAATTCTTTTGGTGCTTCTGGCATTCCAGCCTCCTCTGATGGTGCCCATTATTGTGCCGCTTCCCGGCGCACTGTCGCCCATCTATGGTTCGGCAAGTGCAGCAAAGGGGATCGAGTGAACGGCTTGGTCGCTCTGCCGGGCGACCCCGATGATATATCAAAGCAGCAGATACATCTGCCGGGGGCATTCCGACGCCGTTGACTTCCTGCGCCGCCGACGCTGCGCCAAGGGCGATGAGAAGCTCGTCTAGCTGTTCGAACCGCTCCGACATGCACCTCCCATCCGGGTGGCAATGGCTTCGTCGAATTAGTAACTCACCACGCGTCTGTTCAAGCGCCCGTGGGCGACTTAACCACAACGGCTGATCGGATCCCCTGTACCCGTTTGCGATTTTTTTCGAACTCCGCGGATGATTTCGAGGACAGTGGTGTTTTTCCAAAGTGCCGGCTGAGTTCGATGGAAAGGGCGGCGGGCGAGGTCATTCCATCATTATAGAGATTGAACAGCAATTTGACCGCGATGTTGTAATATTTCGGATCTGCGAGGCTACTTGTGGAATCGTATCCGGCGTCGTCGAGGACGCCTTGCAATACAGCCAGGTCAGAGGTCCGCACGGAGATGTTGAGATTGGAAGACATGCTGTCCTCCTTCAATTTGGGGCGAAGGGACAACCGACCTCCACGCAGTAGCGCCCTGAGAAACAGCTACTGAAGATGCATCCTGCGCCTAATCAATGCGGCTGGCAAACTAAATATTCCGGGGTAGCAGGAAGCGGTCAGGCTTATGCGTTCGAATGTAGTTATTCTCGCAATCATCGTTTCCCGGTTCGATAGTCACCGCGCCAAAAGACGTTCCTCGCTGAATCGCCCGCGGCGTCATCAATTTTTCTTGTCCGCAGGCGGGTGCACAGCTCGCGTGGCGCCTCCTTCGTTTTCCCATGATGCCAAAGCCTCAGGATCGGCATGCAGCTTCCGCCGCCTCGAAGAGGGGTAGGTGGGCGCCGGGATCGTCGCCGCCCTGATGCGTCTAATCACCATCACCTCTTCGTGATGGTCGCCATTTTCTGAAGCAACGAGATCTGTCGTCGCATAGTCCGCTCGCTTGAGGATGGACCGCAGCCGCCAATTCTCGTCGCGTTTCGCAGCAGTTCCAGTCGTGATGATTACTACCATAACCATCCTCTCAAAATTAAACTAATGATGACGGCGAAGCTCGCCAGGATGGAAGCCCTGAATAAGAAGTCGCCGTAAGCCACGGTATGGGAAGAGTGCTTGAAGGTGGAAGACATCTTGTCCTCCTTTGATTGGGGCGAAGGGAGCCACCCCTTGATCGGCAGCGCCCGTTTCATTGGCTGCCGATATGCGAATATGCGCCTCCATTGCGCTTTATCCAAGGCAAAAGCGACGAACGCTGTGCAAGGCGCCTCTATAATTTTCCGTCCCGGGGCCACTCGGTCACGGGGCGAGAGGCGCGGGCTTTGTCTTAGCTCGTTCGGCGACGACAACAAGTTGACGGCCGCGATAATACCGGGCGGCCCCGAATTGAATCCTACTTTCGCCGCCTGTGTGATATAGTCTCTTATGACCTATTCTCCGAAGGACCTGGAACTCGCGCGCCGGCAAGTGATTGTCGACCGGCAGATGATTTGCGCTCAGCAGGGCCTGATCGACGGAATGCTGGCGCGAGGCGAGCCTGCCGGGCTGGCCAGGGAAAGGCTGGTCAAGTTGACAGAGGATTTGCGCAACCACTGCTTCCATCAGGATCTGATTCAGGCGTCGATCCGATTGGAGCGCTGAGCCAGCCGCCGCCCACGGGGGCGGTCGGCGGGTCTAATCCTTGTTCATTCCCCAGCTTTTTCGTCACGCTCCTCGGCACGCCTCACGGCTTCCCGGGTGGCGATCTTCTTGCTGTGATCGGTCCGCGCCTGCTCGAGTTCACCCATTGTAGGAAGATCCCGGACAGCCAGGCTCTCATCTTCGGTCTCAGTGCTTCGGCGCTTTGTGACTCGATGCCGCGGGTTCTTTGCTTCACGCAGTTCGTCAACTGCGCGCGCTTCCTCGGACGGCACGGCGAGGTCGGTGCGTGCGGCGACGGCATGGGCGATCAATTCCTTCGCGGAGGGATTGCCGTCTGGACGCTTGCCGTTAGCGCCGAAGTCGTGGCGGTCACTTGCGGTAGGGGGCTTGGCGTTGTTATGTCTCGACATTTGAAGGCCTCTTTTTCATGAAGTCATGAGCCTGCCGTTCGCGCGGGACGCGCTTTCGCGGCCGAGTTCCTGCTTGTCGAGCAGGCTGGCGAAGGTAGTGTATATTTCTGCAAAATCCGATCCTTTGAATTAAGGTATCTTGTATTTCATGAAAATAGCGCAATAAAAAGGCGAATACGGCTTTATTGGATGGCTAGTTTAATTTAGATTTTCTACCAATAATATTTTAAATTTGACCAATCGAGTCTAAATAAAACCTTCATTTTAGGATTTTGTCCCAGTTGTGACGCAATTGGGGCGTAAGAGTCCCCTGTCGTCGTTTGGCCCTGTGGTTCTCGTCCGTGTCAGAGACTTGAACACCATCATCGCTCCGAATTCCGATCGCCATGCCAATGCCCTTTAGGAAGTATTAGCGGGCCTTGGCTAACCGCCTTCAACTGGAGCCTGTCACCATGTCCGACCTATCCTCCACACGCACGACGGACACCATCGTTCACTTCTCCACCCCTTTCGCGCTTCCCGATCTTGTTGGTGAGGTGCATCCGGCCGGCGATTACAAGATCGCGCAGGATGAGGAGCGCATCGAAGGCCTGTCGTGGCTTGCCTACCGCCGCACCGCAACCTACATTCATCTGCCGTCGATTGCGCAGGGCAACCGCTTGCGCAGGATCGTCCGGATCGAGCCGACGGCGCTCGCTGATCTCTTGGCGGCGACGAATGCGACGCAGGAGCTGTCCCGATGAACGCCATCGAAAACCGTGAGAAAGCGCTTGAGGAGATCTATTTCCTGAACTCGGAAATGGCCTTCAAGGTGCGATCGCGCCGCGACCGTCTACTGGCGGTCTGGGTCTGCGGCATAACAGGCGCTGCCGATGTCAAAGCCTATGTCGGAGAGATCGTCGATCTCAGGATGTCAGGGGCTGACGATGAAGCCGTGATTGCCAAAATCCTTGCAGATTTGCGCTCGACCGGAAATGATCTCGATGAAAGAGCCTTGCGGGAGCGCATGGAGGCTTTGAGCGCTGCCGCCACGCAGGATATCGCCCGGCAACCCTCTTTATGATCGGGAGATCCATCTGCCGCTAGCGAAAGCTGTCCCGGGTTTGGCTAGCGGCCGGGCCGGAATACGACGCAGCCGCGCCATGGAAATAGTGCCGGACGGACTTGCCTCATAAATCCGGCGACAGTTCATTGTGAACCTTGCGCACGCCGTTGGTTCTCAGTGTAATCTCCTCGGCCCGTGACACCTCCGCTTTCAAATGCACCCATCCGGCCAGCGTGATGTCGCGGCCGTGCGCGGTGACGAAGATATAGCTGGGGTCGAGATCGCCGGCATGGGCGAGCGCGCTGTAGACGGCCGATTCAAGATCGCCCTGGTCGGGACAGCGGGTCGCCACGCGGCCCGCGACACTGAGGTGTTTTCTGTCGACTGACATGGGTTCGGCTCCTGCACGGCCTTTCCGGGTGTAAAAGTCTACCGGCGGATATCCTGCGCCGTCAGGGTATATCGGTCTTTGCCGCTGCGGCCATAGGCATGGGTAGCCGCTTCGAGAATGATCTCGCGCGCCATGTCGAAGGCTCTCAGGCACTCGTCCTCGGAGCGGCCGGGCTGGCTCGCGGTCCGCAAGGCGTTAGCTTCGACCAAAAACCGCACTTCGAACATGCCGTCATAACCGGAGAAGCGGACCGCATTCCGGCTCTCATCAAAACTGCGGCTTTTATTGGGAAAGGTCAGTGTCACGCATTCTCTCCCGGATGGTCATTAATGCCATGCATTAGGACTGTAGCAAGAACATGTTGTTGGGGACGAAGTAGCCGATCTCGCCTGAGGCGCGGCAAGGCTGCTCAAACTGCCGGTGTGCTACGGATGCAGAAACACCATCATCCTCGGGTCGCCCGAATTCCCGCGAACGGCTGCACTTCGCAGTTCCGCTCCTCTAGAAATATAGGGCGCGGCATTCGAATTGCAATGTAGGGGCCGGGTGGCCAGAATCTGCCGAGAGCGTGGGAGGCGCCGGACAGGGACTTCCGCTGCTCTTTAATCGCTCATGCAGGCACCACTGCGAAGCTGGTACGGACGATTGCAGTCCCAGCCGTTGCCCGCCGAGTTAAGATGTGCGTTTTCGGGAAGCTTGACCTGCAGGCATTGATTGCTCGTCATCTCGAAGCCTCGGTCGCATTTCCATTTTTGCCCGTGGGACGTGTCGACGAAGATGGCATTCTCCGGAACCTGGACGGCGGCACACGCCTGATCCTTCTTTTCAAAGCCTCTATCGCACCTCCACTCATTTCCGCCGGTTGTCAGATAGGCGTGGGCAGGGAGTTCGAGCTTGAGGCATGCTTGTTGTGTCGCGCGATAACCTCTTTCGCATTCCCAGCCGGATTCTGTGGTGTTATCGGACAGGAATGCTTTCTCCGGGACTTTAATAAGGTCGCAACCCACATTGGTTTGACGGTAACCACGCAGGCATTTCCAGCGGTCGCCGGAAGATGGGTCGAGATATGCATTGGTCGGGATTTGGACGGTGAGGCACTGGTCCCCCTTCTCGAGAAAGCCGTAATGGCAATCCCAGCCATTGCCAAAGGAGGAGTTCGTCAGAAACGCGTTGGCTGGAGGCTGCACCTCGAAGCAGGTGTCATCCCGCCTTCGAAAACCAAGATTGCATTCCCAGCCGGAGCCGTATCGGCTTGCCTGGGCATTTTCAGGCACCGGCCTTGCGGTCTTGCCGAACGCCGAGGAGCTGAGTCCCGATGCAGATTGCAGGAGGACGGTCATCGTGAGGGCCAGCGCCCTGTAATATGATTGGCGCATGAGTTGTCTCCAAGGGCCTGCATCTGCAATCTCCAGGTCCGGATTCCGAGATACAACGCTGATGGTTAAAGAGGGAAAGACAGATACGGTGCTACCAGAGCCTTGGCTTTTTCTCGGGAGCTTTCTGAGGAAAAATGGGCGTCGGCCGTATCTCATGACCGACAAGTGACGAGCCATGAAGTTGCCGTCTCTTGCGAACCATCGGAAAGGCTCTATGGACTTCCCAGTTGCCCGGATTGTGCTTGCTTTCGCCGTTGGCGTTCAGGAGCATTTTCTGGAAATAAAGCAGGAAGCAGGCATGTGAGGATCGGGACGTCATCGCGTCCTCCTCTTGTCGGGGCTAGGGCGCGCACATGTCCCTCAGGCGGCAGCGCCCTGACCAGTTGCAGCCGATATCGCACCCTGGACTTCATTTCCGCCTTTGGCAAGCAAGGTTTTGCGATTCATGTGGTGCGTTGAAAGAGGCTGATCAAACCCTTATATAAACTGCACGTTTTCAGCCTTTCGGCTACCTGATCCTCCCGGCCGCGTCGGTTGCTTGGCAAATCCTGATTCTGCGAACGTTTCGAACTTCACCATACTGGCTGCAGCGGTTTGGAGGCGAGACATACGCCAAGATGCAGCAGCTTCTGTCGGAACGGTTGGCCTGACTTGTGTTTTCCCATGATACCGCAGACAGGACGGTGATGATCAAACTGTCCTCGACAATCGCTCCAATCGCAAGGATTAGGTTATGACCGTTTTTGACTATAGTGCCGGCGCGGGGCTTTACCCGTGCAAGACAATCAACAGAAAAAGCAGGCTCGGTTACATAAGGTTCGATTCCGTCGCCGAAGCCCTTCGCTTTGCGATCGAGGACATGCCGGCCTCGCTCCTTCGAGGATCCGTGCTCGAAGTCGAGGAGGCGCGCTTCGATGGTTTGCAGATGCGCAAACTCTATGAAGCCGAGGCATATCCGCTGACGCGCCGGAAGTCGTGAGGCGGTGGTGCCAATGCGAGCTGCGGCGCGAACAAGAGGCGAGTATTATTAACTCAGGTTGTGTTCGCTCTTGGCGTTTCCAGCTTCGAAGGCCAGCTGGTTTTGCGGCATTCCGGAACGACACCAGCTTGCTGCTTCGACAGCGGCCTCGCGCAGGTTTTTCAACATATCCATCATTGCAGACAGGTAAAAATTACCAGGCTAGCCTACGAATTTATTACCAGGAGAACCCGTAATAACGGGGTCGATAGTCCTGGACGACTCGTTCCGGTTCATGGCCTCCCGGCCGAATACTAAAATGGCTCCCTAGACACACCCATTTGCTCCCCGCTTGCCAAAAAACCATAATTGCGCCACCTAAATCACCCATCGACAAAGCACGCATAAGAATTGGATCCACGCTGAATGCGCATAGCCTACGTTTTTCTTGGTGCATTTCTTGCAATTGCGCCGTCCGCATATGCTGAAGTTGCACCGCCGCCTGTTTTGAAGCCGCTGGAGCGGCAGGCGGATGCGGCTTTGTTGAGCGCGCAGTTTCTGTCGCGCTACAGCTACAAGCCGGTTGCGCTCGATGACGCCTTGTCGGCGAGGGTGATGGATGGGTTCATCAAGTCACTGGATCCCGACCGCATGCTCTTCCTGCAGGCCGATATCGACAAGTTCATGGCGGACCGCAGCAAGATCGACGATGCGATCGAACGGAAGGATCTGACAATCCCGTTTGCGATCTTCAATGCTTATGAGCAGCGCGTTGCCGATCGCATGACCTATGCGCGCAGCCTGCTGAAGCAAGGGTTCGATTTCAGCGTGAAGGAAGATTATGCGGTGCTGCGCGAGAAGGCGCCATGGCCGCAGTCAGAAGCCGAGAGCAACGAGCTTTGGCGCAAGCGCGTCAAGAGCGACTGGCTGCGGCTGAAGCTCGGCGGCAAGACCGATGCCGCCATTCGCGAAACGCTCGACAAGCGTTATGAAAACACGCTCGAGCGCGCCTACAAGTTCAAGAGCGACGATGTCTTCCAGTCGTTCATGGACGCCTATTCAAACGCGATCGATCCGCACACGGATTATTTCGGAGCGGCCGCTTCGGCCGATTTCAATGTCTCGATGAAGCTGTCGCTGTTCGGTATCGGCGCGGTGCTGCAGGAGCGCGACGATTACACAACGATCCGTGAGCTCGTGCCCGGCGGGCCGGCGCAGCTCTCCGGCAAGCTTGCCGTCGGCGACCGGATCACCGGCGTCGGCCAGGGCAAGGACGGGCCGATCAAGGAAGTGGTGGGCACGCGCCTCGATGAAGTCGTGCAGATGATCCGCGGCAAGAAAGGCTCCGTCGTACGCCTGGATATACTGCCGGCCGATGCCGGCGCCGATGCCACGCATCGGGTCGTAAGCCTGGTGCGCGATAAGATCAGCCTCGACAAGCAGGCCGCCAAGAAGACGGTACTCTCAGTCAAGGCGGGCGATGCCACCCGCAAGATCGGCATCATCACCCTGCCGGTTTTCTATGAGGATTTCGAAGCCAAGAACAAGGGCGACAAGGATTATAAGAGCGCCAGCCGCGACGTCGCCAAGCTGCTCGATGAACTGAGCCAGGAGAATGTCGACGGCGTCCTCATCGATCTGCGCAACAATGGCGGTGGCTCGTTGGACGAGGCGATCGATCTCACCGGCCTCTTCATCGGCAAGGGCCCGGTCGTCCAGCAGCGCGCCAGCAATGGCAAGATCGCGGTGAAGAGCGCCGAGTTTGCAGCCCCCGCCTGGACAGGCCCGATGGGCGTGCTGATCAATCGCGGCTCGGCTTCGGCTTCGGAAATTTTTGCCGCCGCCATCCAGGATTACGGGCGCGGCGTCATCATCGGCGAACCGAGCTTTGGCAAGGGTACGGTGCAGACGGTCGTCGATCTCGACGAGGTAGTTCACAACAGCAAGCCCGAGCTCGGCGAGCTGAAGGTGACGATTTCGCAGTTCTTCCGGGTCAATGGCGGCACGACGCAGCTGCGCGGCGTCACCCCTGATATCAGCTTGCCGGGCTTGTCCGATCCGACGAGCTTCGGCGAGACGAGCTATGACAATGCCCTGCCTTGGGCAGAGATCAAGCCGGCGAAATATACCCCGGAAGGCGATGTCACGGCTCTGCTGCCGGCCCTGCAAAGCCGTCATGACGCGCGGGTCAAGAGCGATCCGGATTTCCAGCGTCTGATCGAGGACATTGCCGAGCTGAAGGCGCAGCGCGAAAAAGGCGTCGTGTCGCTGAATGAAGCCGAGCGCCGCAAGGAAGCGGCGGCCCGCGAGAAGCGGTTCAAGGATCGGGCCGAGGCGAGCGACGGCGAGGATCCGACTGGCGATGACGGCCTGCAGTCGGACGAGCGCAGCCTCAGCGCCGATATCGCCATGGAAAACGCCCGCAAGAAGGCCAAGGACGTCCTGCTCGACGAGGCGGCCGCCATTGTTGCCGATGGGGCGGATTTGCAGCAGGGCGGCGTCAAGGCAGCGACGACACAAACGGGAAAGCCCCAGGGAAAATAGGGGCCCGCGCAGCGCGAACGATCGATAGCGTAACGGCGATATCTTTACGATGCTTGTAAAGATGGTGTCGTTACGCTATTTGTAAGGCTCCAGATAGGAGTTTCCCATGCCCGCCTCGTCCAGGAACAAAGGTCCGGAGGCAAGCGTGCCGCTGAATATGCGCATCAAGCCTGCGACCCGTAATTTGATCGACCGCGCCGCCGAGCTGCTTGGCAAGACGCGCACGGATTTCATGCTGGAGGCTTCGGAGCGCCGGGCTGAGGAAGTGCTGCTCGACCGGACGGTATTCACGGTCAGCCCCGAGATCCATGCCGAATATCTTGCCCGCCTTGATGCGCCGGCTGAGCCCAATGCGCGTCTGAAACGGACGATGTCGACCAAAGCGCCATGGGATGAAGCGTGACTCTCAGCGCTCCGGCGCCTTTGGCCGATCATCACGAGCTGGCCGAATTCAGGTCCGGCGTGGCTGAACTGGACGAATGGCTGCGTCGCCGCGCCCGCGCCAATCAGGCAGGCGGCGCGTCGCGCACCTTCGTCGTGTGCGAGGGAAACCGGGTCATCGCCTATTATGCGCTCGCCTCTGGAGCGGTGCGGCAGCCGGAAGCGCCCGGCCGTTTTCGGCGTAACATGCCCGACCCTATCCCGGTTGCCGTGCTTGGCCGCCTCGCCATCGATCAATCCCACCAGGGGCGCGGTATCGGCAGGGCATTGGTGCGCGATGCGGGCCTGCGCCTGGTCAACGCCGCAGAAATTCTCGGAATTCGCGGTCTGCTGGTGCATGCAATTTCCGACGACGCGCGCGCCTTCTATGAGGCGGTCGGCTTCCTGCCGTCGCCATCCGATCCCATGATGCTGATGGTCGGATTGCATGATCTCAACAGCGCGCTGCGGTGAAGCCGGCGGCGGCGCGGTGTTTGTTGACGTTTCCGTAATCACGGGAGGCGCCTTTGCTTGCCGCAGCCGGCCCTTTCCTCATAGGATTTCTGCGCCATGTCATGCCAGGACAACCAGACAGGGTACGGTATGGACGCACACGTCGAACAGCTTCTCAATCTTTCTGCACAGACCGAAACGCTGATTGCGGTTTATGATGGGGATGACCGGCTGCAATATGCCAACAGCGCCTTTCGTTCGGCCTATTTCATCGAGCCCGATGAGACGCCGCTCTGGCCCGATCTCATGCGGCGCAATTTCGAGCTCGGCCGGGGCACCGTCCTGCGGACCGATGATTTCGAGGCGTGGCTGCGCTCGACCCAGTCGCCCCGCGGCAAGATCGGCTATCGCGCCTTCGAGACCGATCTGTGTGACGGCCGCTGGTTGTGGATGACCGAGGCGGTGCAGCAGGACGGCTGGATGTTGTGCATCGCCAGCGACATCACCCGGTTGAGAGCGCAGGGCAGGACAGTCCGGCAGGATCGCGATCAGGCGATCAAGGCGTCCTATACAGACGAACTCACCGGCGTCGCCAACCGCCGCTTCGTCATGGCCCGCGTCGACGACATGCTGGCGGCCGCCCGGCATGGAAGCAGCGGCTGCCTCGCCGTCTTCGACATCGACAATTTCAAGCGCATCAACGATCGGCTCGGCCACCACGCCGGCGATCTGGTGCTGCGCGATTTCGCCCACCGCATTCACCAGAATGTGCGCCGCAACGATTGCTTCGGCCGGGTCGGCGGCGAGGAATTCCTGCTCGTCATGCCATCGACGAGCGCGGAAGACGCCTTGGCCATGGTCGAGCGCATGCTGACGGTGATCCGCTTTTCCCGGCCGCTCGCCGACTCGCCCGACTTCAGCTACACCTGCTCCGCCGGCATCGCCGCCAGTCTGCCGTCCGACAGCGCATCGGAGCTTTACCGGCGCGCCGACCAGGCGCTCTATGACGCCAAGATGAGCGGCCGCGACAGGGTACGCGCGGCGTAGGGTGTCGGCGTTCGAATGCGCTACTTTCCGCGTTTATTGCCCGCGATTTGCTGCGCTAAAGCGTTGACCTTTGCGTCAAGATTGTCGAGATCGCTTTGCGATGCGGCCGATATCTTGGGAACGTAGATGTTCCCTCCGGGAGCGCAGTCATCTGGTATGTTGTATGTGGAGGAAGAGGTTACGGATTTTGCGTTTGTCGCTCGTACGAAGACCACGCCTTCGTTGTTGCTGTCGAGCGGAACCGATATGTAAAAGGTGGCCGACCCCACGACTGTCAAGTTCTCGAGTTTCTTATTGCTCTTGTCCACGTAGGGGCTGTACCCGTCGTCTACAGTGAAAGCTGTAAAGTCTCCCGTCACATTGATTGTCACGTCACATGGCATGATTGTTCTCCCCGTTAGAGCCGAGCTAATCGTTGCTGAGGCGACCATTGCGATGGGCCATTCTAAGTGTAATGGCGTATGAACTTGGCGACCTCTTGCCGGGCAACTGGGCGTCAAGAATAAGCGTTCTTGCGTCGCCGAAGGCCGTCGAGATTTCCAGAATTTGCGAGGCGGCCGTCACTCGCCACATTTTATAACCCAGACCGTCGAAGCCGCAGCCCTTTGCATCCTCGGCATTCGGGCCTGTGATAATGAAAATGCGGGTGGAATCCAATCGGTAACAGTGACCTTCGAAGGCGTAGCCATAGGCCAGGACGGTTGATCCAGTGATGCCGACCGTGCTTGCGAGTCTTACCTGCAGTTCCGCCTTTCCCACCATCCCGACATTGAGATGGGCAACGCCACTCGTGTCATTCAATTCTACGCCATAGAGTATGATTTCATCCGCGATATAGCGGGGTCCAGAAGGTGCTGGAACGCTTTCGTCTGTCATCGATGCCTCCCGTCGTTGGTTAAAGAATGCCGCGCCACCTCATGCAATCGTCAAGCTGGTCGAGATAGGAGATCCCGCGCCCGCGGCTCGCCGCCTCGAGGAAGGCCAGGGCCGCCGCTTCGAAGGTCAGGCTGTCGGGATCGAGGTATTTCCAGGAGCGTATGAGCGCTTCGCCGATGATGTCGCGCGCCTCCTGCAGGGCGGCTTTGGCGGCGAAATGCATCAGCTCGTAGGATGCTGGCGACACGTGAAGTGCTTCTTCCATCAGGGCCGGCGCCATCTGCTGGCGCAGGTCGCTGAACCGCCTCGGATTGATGTCCGACACACCGCGTTCGAACAGTAGCGACTGGTAGACCTCGATGAGGCAGTCGAAGAGGCCTGCTGCAAAGGGCTTCGACCGGTCGTGTACTTCGCGGCTGACATCGCCGATGCGAAGCGAATTGTTGAGCGATCTGACCTGCTTCTCGTCGCTGAGCTCGGCAAATTTGTCGAGTTCGTTGTGCAGCAGCAGATTACCGCCGGTCCGGCGCAAGAGCCGATCGAGCGCCGTGTCGAAGTGCAGCAGTCCGAGCAGCGAGATGAAATCGGCGATCGCTTCGTGATAGGCAAAGAAATCGCAGCCCGATCCGTCGTTTTCGAGGATGCCGAGTTCGCTGAGCAGAATGAGGTGGCCCATTTCGTGGGCGACCGCGTCGAAATTCAGCGCGAAACAGGATGCCCGGCCGTGCTCCTCGCTTTCGCCGAGCTCGAGAAAGCCGAAGCCGGATTGGGCGTTTTGCCAATGCGGGATGCGGGGGACGATTTCCAGCCGTTCCAGCGTCGGCTGGAAGAACCAGACGACCGAACGGCCGAGATAGCCCTCGCAGATGTCGAGAACGCGCCGCGTGCAGGCATAGCTGTGGGTCGCAAGGAAGGCCGGTGAGCCGGGCCCGATGTGATCGAAATGGCCGTCGGGGCCGGGCTCGGCCGGCGGCTGCAGCAGGCCGGGATAGGGCGGGATATAAGGCGCGGCATAGGGCGATTTCGCCTCGACCGGATTTGCCACATAGATGCGGCTGTCGGACGGCCCCGCCAGGATCGGCCCTGCCGAAGGCCCGATCCACACCACCTCGGGCTTTTCGTAACCGGGAATGAAGGATGGCTGGGGAAAGACGAGGAAACGCGTCCCAAGCGGCCGCTCTGGAGCTGCCTCGTGGCCTGCGCCCTCGGTATGCGTGATGGCATCCAATGCTGCCCCCACCGCTCGTTGCCCAACGTCAAGCGATCGTCGACTATACCAGTACTACGTGCCTTTCGACAATAGACTATCGATCATGTTGTAGTACTCCATGTCGTTGGCGAATGATTCCGTAAGTTCAAACTCGAAATGAAGGCGTTCATTCGGCCGGTTGATCTTTTGATTAGCGAGATGTGTCAGCAGATTTACCGCATCGATCCGCTTCCGGCTTGCGGCGCCAGTTTTCAGCCAAGCCTTTAGTGCTTCGATTTCGTCCGCGGCGCCGCAATTGTTTTCGGCCGCCGCCATAAGCTTCGGGAAGGACCTTTCGCTGAAGTGAAGCGCGCGCGCCAAGGATTCGAGCTCGCATCGCAGCCGTCTTTGAATGATGCCGATGCGTTCGGCTTTCTTGAGCGTCAGCCTGATGTCGACGAGGGCGTCGCCCAATGCGCGGGATCCGATTGCGGGGGGCGCCATCGGCACCGTCACATCTGCATCGTCGGCGAACGGGTGCCTCCTGTACCAGCGGTAGATCAGCCCGTGGCCGATCATGCCCAGCGGCGCGAGTTCGGCGGCCCGCAGCGCGCCGATGCTGGAGGCGCCATAGATGCGCACGCCGCGGACCATCGCCCACAGGATTTCCTGGTGGCGAACGGCCGGAAGCTGCCCGAGGACGCCATCGATCAGCACGATCGCCGCGGGCGCATATTTAGCCACGGCCCGCACGACATCCGCGCAGCCGACGGGAGGAAGATAGACGGCATCCAGATAGGTCCGGGCTTGCGGCTCGGAGAGGGTAGGGCCGAGAAAAACCACGATGTCATCCCGCAAGATCGGCCTCCGGATTGGTTTCCAAAGGCGGCGCAACGACGCGGACGACGTGCAGCGGAATGCGATCGTCCGAATGAAGAACCACAAGAACGGCCGCATGCGCGCCGGCGAGCTTCAATGCCTCGATGACGGGCGCAAGGGATCGCTCTTCGGCCGCAGAACAGTCTTTGGACAAGGAACGGCCCGCTTTTGCGAGTTGCAGGCGCCAGGCGGCCAGTTCCCCGGCATCGGCATGATTATAAAGCTCCGTCCTGATATCGTCGCGCGCTGCCGAAATGACGCCGAGGCGGGACTGGCAGGCTTCCAGCAAGGCGCTGGTCAGCGCGCGATCATGGCTGATATCGCAGCCGAAACCTTCGGCCGGCAGCGGCGCAAAGGGGGCTCTGCCGCCATCTTCCATGATGTGGCACCAGTAGATCGGCAGGGCATGCGGCGCCGGGATCTGCCAGATGCCGACGACAAAACCGGCCTTTGAGAGCTGCCGCATGATGTCGCCGGCGTTTCCCGATTGCACCGACCGGGCGTCGATCTGGCAGCGGTCGAAGAAATGCGGGGTCTTCATCGCCGTGCAGCGGGCCTGTCGCTCGAGGATCTCCAGGCAGGCATGCAGAACAGCGCTTTGCAGGCTCGTGCCGGCAGCGAGGCCCGTGGTGTCGCGGGCGATCCAATGGGGATGCGGCGACGGGACGATGTAGGCGGTATCGACGAGGGCAAGCGGAACGGCCATTTGCCGCCCTGAAAGGAGATCCAGCCCGGCAATCCAGGAGAGCATCTCCTCGTCCCGGCCGATGCCGAGGTGCGACCAGTCTCCCCGTGCGTTCATGGCGCGCAGGCTTGCCGTGACGATGCGCTCCTGATCAATCCGCTCCGAGGCCCAGCCTTCCAGGGATTCCATCAGGCCCGATATCGCCGCCAGCGGAAAGGTCAGTCCTTTGCCCTGGCTGACGGCGACGGAGCGTGAGCGCGGCCGAACGACCTGGACGACCGGGACTCCGATCCAATCGAGCCCGGTGATCGAACCGAGCCTGGTGATGCCGTAATCCTGTCTGCGCGCAAGGATGTGCTGCACCGTCTGCCGGGGATCGGGAGGCGAGGCGACTTCGGTCTTCAGGATGATATCAAGGATGTTATCGAGCGTCGCTTCGTCCATCACATCCTTCCATCTTTGCTAGAGCATGATGCCGAAAAGTGTGAGCGGTTTTCGGGCGACATCATGCTCTAACTCGTTAATTTAGAACAGGATTCAGATTAGGCCGACCGGGCCTAAAATCATCCTGTTCTAGGGCCGCGGCAGTCCGTCCAGGCTTTGCTTTGCTCGTTCCGCCAACCAGGCGGCCTTTTGTCCGTCGGCAATTTGGATGGCGCGTGTCAGGTCTCGTCTGATCGATGAGGGCGGCTCGTTCAGATCATGCTTCAGTTGGGCGCTGAGGCGGTAGAGTTCGGCAAGCCAAAACGATTGGCCGCTGCTGCGCCCGACATTGATCGCGTTCTGGACGGTCGTCAGGGCTTCGGCAGACCGGCCGCGCTGCCGCAGCACCTGCGCATGCATGTCGCTGTGCATCGAAAAATTGTCGTCGGTGCCCAATTGCTGCTGGAGAGCCAGGCCGACGGCAAAACGCTCTTCGCCGCCGGCTGCGGACGAGGTCATCAGCTCCGCCCAGCCGCAATACATGTTCGCCCGCGCTTGGCTTGCCGCCAGCCCGTGCCGCTCGGCGAGCGACAGCATCTGTTCGCCGAGCGCGTGGACCTCGTCATAGCGGCCCTGGCAGCGGGCAAGCACCATGGCGTAATAGAGCGCATGCACCATGCTGCCGGCGTGATCGGTCGCGCTTGCCCATTCCAGGCATTGTCCGATCGCATGTTCGCTCGCCTCGGATTCGTCGAGCAGCAGGTAGGAAAGGGCGCTCTCGCCGAGCCCGCAGACCTTGGCGTCATGACCGCCGAAGAAGGCTCGATTGCGCACCGCGCTTTCTGGATCGTAGAGCGCGAGGCCCTTGGCGACACAGTCGAGACAAAAGCCGTGTTCGCCGGCGTGGAAGCTCGTCGCCCAGCCGCAGTGATAGGATTGAAGCCGCGTCTCCCGATCCTCGACGCCTTGCATGTCGGCCACGAGAATGCGCGCGCGTGACTGCTGGGTCAGAATGTTGGGGGCGGTGAACCACCATCCCCAATAGACCGGGAAATGTTTGACGCGCACGGCCGAGGGCTGTTTGCGCAGAAGCTGCATGGCGCGGGCATAGACCCGCCGCGCGCTCTCCGATCCCTCGCCTTCGAGTGCGCTTGCGACGACGCCTTGAAGTTCGAACAGGCTGAGCGCGAGTTCGGTGCGGTCGGGGTGGCGCCGGGAAAGGCTGCCGACCGCCTCGGCACAGAGTTCGAGCGAGACATTTGCCTCCTGCATTGCCGAGCGGAGGACGCTTGCCTCCGCCGCCGCCAGGGCAAATCGGGCGGCAGCGTCATGCAGGCCTGCCTCGGCACACTGCCAGGCGGCGATTGCAGCCGGCAGGCTGGGTTTTTCTTCGCCGATCAGGAGATGGGCGATCCGCCGGTGGATGCGGCGCCGGTCGCTCTTGAGAAGGCTGCAATAGGCGGCTTCCTGCGCCAGCACGTGCCGAAACTGATAGGAGCCGTGCGAGGTGGTCGAACGCTCGATGATGCCTTGCGACAGAAGCTGCTCGATATCGACGTCGACGCTGCGGCGGCTGACCCCTTCGAGGAGATAGGTGAGCAGCGAGATGCTGAATTCGCGGCCGATGACGCTGGCAAATTGCGCCGCCTGGCGTGCCGAACCGGTCGCAGCGAGCCTGGCCGACAACAGATCGTTGAGCGAGGTGACGCCGCCTTCCCTCAGCAGTCCTTTCCATTCCGAGAGCGATTTGCCCAATGGCTGCCTGCCGCGGAAGAAGCTGGCGAGTTCTTCCGCATAGAGCGGCATGCCGTCGCATTGGTCGAGAATGAAATCCGACAGGCCGGGCGGGGGACGCTCCCGCCAGATCGAGGCGACGAGATCGCGAACCGCGGCCGCGGTCAGCCCCGGCAATTCGATCTCGCTGGCGACCGCGAGAGATCGTCGGATTCTCGATGTCTGAATGACCAGGATCGGAAGCCTGGCCGCCAGCGATCCCAGCCTGTCGATCAGCTCCAGCGTCATGTCGTCGGCCCAGTGCACATCCTCGAAGATGAGGAGCGTCGGGAGACCGGCGGCCTTGCATGTCAGAATGTCGGCGGCGGCTTCGATGACCTTCCGCCTGAAGGCGCGCCCGGAGAGATCGGAAACGCGGATATTGCGCGACGTCGCCGGCGAACGGTCGGCGGTGAAAGCGAGGATGGTGTCGGCGACGGATGCATCGAGCTGTCGGCCGGACGCTTGAAGAGCCCGCATGAAGGCGTCGTTGTCGCCATCCTTCAGGACCGAGGGTTCGGCGACCAGCCGTTCGAGAAACGAAACGAATGGATGCAGCGGCTGGCTCTCCAGCCGCCTGCCGCATTGGAAGACCATGGTCTCATGCGCGCTCTGCCGCAGACCTTCGGCGAATTCGCCGACCAGCCTGGATTTGCCGATGCCGGGCTCGCCGACGACGGCGATCAGACTTCCCTTGCCGCCGAGGGCCGAATTCCAGGCGCTGGCGAGGGCGGCAAGCTCCTTTTGCCGGCCGCGGATCGGCCTGTCGTGGCCCTGGAACGGCGATGGCTCGGCGGTCGATCGATCGCGCTCCTGCGGACGCCAGAGGGCAATCGGATGTTCGAAGCCCTTCAGCCTTGCCTCCCGCAGCAGGCTGTAATCGAATTTCTGCCGGGTGAGCTGGACGGTCGAATCGGCGACGAGGACGGAATTGGGGTCGGCCTCGGCCTGCAGCCGGGCCGCCAGAACCGGCGCCGTGCCGACGATCTCATCGCCTTGCGTGGAGAAGACGACGAGCCCGGTGGCAACCCCGATCCGCAGCCGGAACGGCCGGCGCGCCTTGGCCTTGGCCTGGGTCGTGGTCTCGGCCCCTGCCGCGACGCGCAGCAGCTCCAGAGAAGCGCGCACCGCGCTTTCAGCTGCATCCTCGGACTGCTCGGGATAGCCGAAGAAGCAGCATCCGCCATCGCCGAGCCGCTGATGAAGAAACCCCCCGTGTTTCCTGATGACCGTCTCGGCGCTCTGATGTAACGCCGAGACCGACCGGAAGAATTTCTCCGGCTCGCTGCGCAACAAGAGCTCGGTGGAACCGACAATGTCATAGAAAAGGGCCGTGACCTGTCGCCGCTCACCTGTAAACCGAATTCGTGCGTCGAGGGTTTTCATAGCGGGGCGCCCAACACCACTGAAGCCATGCTCAGGACATCCGATTTAATGCCTGCGTGCAAGCTTTTCGTGCGGTGCTGCTAATATATTCTGCTGTTCGCTTGCGGTTCAGACAGTCTCCGCCATTACAGTACGTCCGCCCGTGCCGCGGGCCATTGCTATCCCACCAAGCAGATTGCGAAGGTCAGCCGCGATTTTGTTGGCGATGACGCCGAGCGCCAGGCCACCTGATATCGCCAGCAGATGAAGGAGGGGAACCGGCAGCATGGCCGCTGCCTGCGGCATCAGCAGTTCCGGCACGAAACGGTGCAGCAGGTAGGTGGGAAAGGCCGAGACGGCGATAAGCGTCACGAGACGCCCAAGCCGCACGGGCAGGTGAATGCGCGGCAGGTAGAGAAGGGCGAGAAGCGCTGCGAAGATCGTCAGATACTTGACCGTGGTTCCGATCCACAGCGTTTCCCAGAAGGCGAGATAACCGAGCACGGCGGCGGCAATCGACGTCAGGATGATCCGCTGCGCCTTCCTGCCGGCCAAGCCGGAGCACCAGCCGAACATCCCGAGATGCAGGCCCCAGTAGATGGTGAAAATCTGCCGCCCGCCGATATCGAAGAGGGGCGGCAGAGAAAACCGCGCCGCGACCGCCAGCGCCAGGAGTGCGAGCGAGAAGGTAAAGGGTTGCGCCCGCGCGAGCCTGCGCACCGCAGGCGCGGCAAAAACCAGCGAGAAAACCAGAAGCGTCTGCGCATAGGCTTCGATGAACCAGTAGAGATAGGGAAGCATCTCGTGACGCTCCGGCTCGGCATAGCCGAAATTGCCGGTCAGCGTGACCGAGGCCCAGGGAACAGTGCGCCAGGCAAGCCCATAGGCAGCGACGATGAGAAAATAGGGAATAAGAACATTGATCGCCGGCCGCAGCGCCTGGCGAAAATTGCCGGCGAGGAAATGGCCCGACTGGAAGCGTGCCAGACTGAAGCCGACGAGGAGCAGCATCACGCCCGATCCGCCGGGAATGGGCCAGAGCATCTCGTGATGGGTGACGACGAGCAGGATGGCGATCGCCCGCAGAACCCGATCGGTCGGCAACGCCCTGACCTCTGCGCTCCGCCCTGACGCGGTGGCCCGCGGGCTTATATCCATTTCGGCGATCCGCCTCTGCTCCCAGCCTTCCGGCAGCTCGACGCCGAGCCGGTCGAGCTCCATCGTCAACTGCAGGAAGCGCAGGGAATCGCCGCCGAGCGAGACGAAGCTGTCGTTGCGGCTGACAGTGTGGGGATAGAAGACTTTGGCATAGGCATCGAGCACGCTCACCGCCGCGGCGCGACTTGTCTCGCGAGCCGCCAGCATCTCGGCGCTGAGGCCTGCATAATCGATCTTGCCGGAGGCAAGCCTCGGAAGCTCGCTTCGCACCCTGACGGTAACAAGGCTCGCCGGAAGATGGCTCGCCTCGACGAGCACCTGGAGCGCCCGGTCGGCGTCACGCGCATCGGTCACACAGGCCTGCAGTCCGTGATCGTCGCCAACGACGGCGGCCGCGATCCCCACTTCAGCCAGAACCTGCTCCATGATGTCGAAGCCGATCCTCAGCCCCGCGACTTTGGCGAAACGGCTCTTGCGGCCAACGATCCGGAAGAAACCGTCCTCGTCGCGCATGGCGATATCGCCGGTGTTCAATGTCGCGACCTCGGTGCCCCGCTGAAGATCGGCGCGATCGGCGCCGTAGCCCATCATCACGTTCGGGCCGGCATAAACGAGTTCTCCGGCAACGTCAGGTCGGTCGAGTGGATGCCCGTCATCGTCGACGAGACTGAGACTGCCGCCGGGAATGGCGATGCCGATCCGCTCCTCATTGTCCAGCAGGCTTTCCGGCGGCACGAAGGCGATGCGGGCGGCTGCCTCGGTCTGGCCGTACATGACGAAGAAGCGGCCGCCGTTCGCGCGCATATGGTCGCGGTAGAGGCGGATAAGTTCGGGCGCCAGCCGTCCGCCGGCCACCGTCATGAAGCGCAGCGCCTTCAGCTCGTGGCTTCGGAAGCGCGTCCTTTCCATCAGCTCATAGGAATAGGGCACGCCCGAAAGATTGGTGCAGCCGCTTTCCCCGAGCAGTCTTGCAAAGTCCTCGCTCACCACGGAGACGCCTGGAATGAAGATGCTGCCGCCGGCAACGAGGTGCGAATGGAGGACGGAGAGACCGTAGGAATAATGAAGCGGCAGAACGAGCGCGGTTCTGTCGGCAGGGGAGAGTTCGAGATAACCGGCAATCGCGCGCGCATTGGCGTCAAGATTGGCATAGGAAAGGCGCACAGCTTTCGCGAGCCCGGAACTGCCTGAGGTCATCAGCAGCAAGGCGAGATCCGGGTGCAGCGGCGTGTCGCTTTGTTGAGGCTGGTTTTCCCGGACGAGCCGCCAACGGCCGCCGGCGGGGCGGTAGGTGAAATCAGGCTGAAAGGCTGGGAGAAATTCTTGCCACAGCCTGTCATCGCAGGGCGGCAGCATGGCCACAGCATGGCCGGCGCGCAGCGCGCCGAGATAGGCGACGATCACATGTTCCGAAACATCCGCCGAAATCGCCACAAGCCGCTTTTCCCCCCGCCCCAGCTGCTCGGCGAAGCGCAGCGTCCGGGCGTGGAGGTCGGCATAGGAGACCATCCGTCCGTCGGCGAAGACAAGGGCTGGGCGCTGATCGGCGCGAGTGATTTCAGAAAACAGGTCGGCGGGGATCATGCTCGCGCTTCGAATGGCAGAAACTGGCGAAGCGCGTATAATCCTTGATAATGTCAGTCAAGTAATTTGCGGCTGCACAAGCTTGGGGCGACGAAATTTCGAGCTCGGGAAGGCCGCTTCGCGCCCTCAATACGGCTGTTTGGATCTCAGGTTTGTCATTCTTAGAGCTGCGGGGCACCCGAACATTTGGACTAAGGATTAATGTCTGGCGGGAACGCGCCCTCGTTCGGCGAGAAAGGGTGGTGGGGCCGCTTCCCAAGAGCAGACGCTCCCTCCAGGCGATTTCCCCGACCGGCGCTACCCGCCTATGCTGGACAGCAATTCGTCGAGCTGCTCCAGCTGCTCCGGCAATGCGGCCGCCGAGCCCTGCAGGGCTTCCTCAAGCGCCTGCTTGGACGGATAGACTTCGTGGAAAGTCAGGAGTGTCTTCCCGCCTTGATCCGCGAAGGTCACCGTCGTGATCGCGCCCTCTTCCCCCTCGTCGTTGGTCCAGACGATGCGTTCGTTCGGCACCACATCGAGATATTTGCCATAGAAGGCCATGGTGTCGGAACCGGCGGCGCCGAATTCCAGCCGATATTTGCCGCCGGTACGCACGTCCATCTCGCATGAGACGAGCGAAACGCCGGATACCGATTTCGGCACCCACCAGCGCCGGAACAGCTCGGGCTGGCTCCACGCCCTGTAAACCGTGCTCGGCGGCGCATCGAATGTCCTGGTTACCAGGAGTTCGCGATCGCCTCTGCGCTCGACCGACGTGCGGTTCTCAGCAGCCACTGCACCGTTAACCTGCTCAGTCATCGCTTCCCTCCCGTTTCATTTCGCTGATGATCTCATCCAATGCTTCGAAGCGGGCCTCGAAGAGCTTGCGATGCGCCTCGATCCACTCGGCCTCCGCCTTGAGGCCGCGTGTCCCAAGCTTGCAGGTTCTCACCCGTCCGACCTTCTGCGTGACGACCAGCCCCGCCCGCTCGAGAACTTGGACGTGCTTCTTCATGCCGGTCAGCGTCATCTGGAACTGATCCGCCAGACTGGTGATCGACGCGTCCCCCCGCCCAAGCTGATCGATGATCCGGCGGCGGGTTGCATCGGACAGCGCCGCAAACGAGAGGTCGAGGGGACTTGCATACTGAACCATCTAGTTCAGTGTTTTAGCCTGCTTGTGCGGGAAGCGCAAGCGTTCCGAACTTTCCAGGCCGTAAATCGGATTTCCCAAGTCATGCACCGCGGCGGCGGCAGCAAAGATCGTCTGCAGGTCAACAAGCGGACTTTCGAGCCGCTGGCAAACGATTGTCAGCAACCAGGGTACTACACCGCCACACTAAAATCCGCCGCCAGCACCGCATCCTTCAGCGCCCGCGAATAGGGATGCTGCGGATTGTCGAGCACGGCGCGCGCAGGTCCGCGTTCGACGATTTCGCCCTTGCGCATGATGATGATGTTGTCGCTGATGTAATAGGCGGTGGCGAGATCGTGGGTGATGTAGATGATCGAAAGGCCGAGTTCGTTTTTCAGGCGGCCGAACAGGTTGACGATCGCCATGCGCAGCGAGGCGTCGACCATGGAAACCGGTTCGTCGGCGACCAGCAGGCGGGGCTGCGGAATCAGCGCGCGGGCGATGGCGACGCGCTGGAGCTGACCGCCGGAGAGTTCGTGGGGAAAGCGGCCCTTCACCTCTTCCAGCGTGAGGCCGACGTGATGGAGCGCCGCATCGGCCATGCGCTCGGCCTCTTTGCGGTCGGGCCGCTTTCCCGAGGTATAGAAATTGCGCGCCGTCTCGAACAGGTAGCGATCGACCCGTTTCAGCGGATTGAAGGCTTCGAAGGGGTTCTGGAGGACAGGCTGGACCTCCTTCATGAAAGCTGTGCGTTCGGATCGGCTATGGATGGAGACGGTCTTGCCGGAAAATTCCAGCCGCCCTTCCGTCGGCGTGGTCTGCCCGAGGATCATTGCCGCAATCGTCGATTTTCCGGAGCCGGATTCGCCGACGATCGACAGGATCTCCGGTTCGGCCCCGACTTCGAAGCTGACGTCCTTGACCGCCGTGATCAGCCGCCGGCCGAGCATGCCGCCCTGGCGGTAGACTTTCGTGACATTCGAGAGGTGAAGCAGAGCAGTCAAAGCTGATCTCCCGTAACTGCAAAACAGGCCACGCGCCGCCCCGGCTCAACGGTGACGAGCGGCGGCACCTTCTGCGAGCAGATGTCCATCCGCTTCGGACAGCGCGGGTGAAAGCGGCAGCCTTCGGGCGGCATGGCGAGGTTCGGCGGCCGGCCCTCCAGCGATGGCCGCGTCGATGCATCGCCGATCTTCGGCAGGCTGCCAACCAGGTGCTGCGTATAGGGGTGGAGGGGCATGCTGAAGAGCTTGGCGGTCGGCGCTTCTTCGACCAGACGCCCGGCATAGACGATGCCGATACGGTCGGAAACGGTGGCGTGGACACCCATATCATGGGTGACGAACAGGAAGGATGAGCCCATCTCGCGCTGGATGTCGCGGATCATCGTCAACACGTCGCGCTGGACGATCACGTCGAGCGCGGTCGTCGGTTCGTCGGCGATGATGAACTCCGGCATCAGGATGGTGGCGAGCGCAATGGTCATGCGCTGGCGCATGCCGCCGGAAAGTTCGTGCGGATAAGCGTCGAGCAGTTGCGGATCGAGTTTCAGCCTTTGCAGGTGGGCGGCGACCTTTTCGAAGAAGATTGATTTGCTGACCGTCATGTGGCGGAAGGCGAAATCGGTGAAGGAGTGGCGGATCCGGCGCACCGGATTGAGCACATTCATCGAGCCCTGCATGATATAGGAGAGATGCTTCCAGCGCAGCGCCACGCGCTCCTCCGGCGTCATCGCATAGAGATCCTGGGTGCCGCCGCCGAAGTGGAATTTGACGCTGCCGGAGACGACCCGCAGCGGCGGCCGGATGGCGCCGGCGATGGTCTTGATCAGCGTCGTCTTGCCGCTACTCGATTCACCGGCGACGCCATAGACCTCGCCGCGAGCGATCGTCAGGCTGATATCGTCGACGGCCCGCACCTCGCGATCGACCCCATAAAGGAAGGCGCGATAATAGGCTTTCAGGTTCTGGATTTCGACCAAATTCTCCATGCTAACTTCCCATCCGGTTGAGCCGGCTGCGCGGATCATTGTATTCGTTCATCGACATGGAGAGCAGGAAGAGCGCCAGGAAGAGAATGACGATGACGGCGACGGGGGCTGCCACCCACCACCATATGCCCGAGATCAGCGCCGAATGCGCATTGGCCCAGTAGATCATCATGCCCATGGTCGGCGTCTCGATGTCGGTGAAGCCGAGCACCGAAAGGGTGATCTCCATGCCGATCGACCAGATCATGTTGTTCATCGTCGTGGCGAAGACGATCGGCAGCACATAGGGCAGGTGCTCCTCGACGAGGATCTTGCGCATGGTCATGCCGGAATAGACGCTCTGGGTGGTAAACGGCCGGCTCTTCAGGCCGAGCGCCACCGAGCGGATCAGGCGCGCGTCATAAGACCAGCCGAGCGAGGCCATGATGACGATCAACACGGCCCAAGTCATGTTGTCCTTCAGCACGAAATAAAACAGGATCAGCAGCGGAAATTGTGGGATGACCATGACGCTGTCGTTGATCGCCATCAGCACCCGGTCGACCGCCCCGCCGGCATAACCGGCCACCAGCCCGACGACCAGCGAGATGATGCGCGAGAGAAAGGCGACGCCGATGCCGAAGAACAGGGTGTTGCGAAGCGCAATCGTCAGCTGCCAGAACACGTCCTGGCCGCGCGAGGTGGTGCCGAGCCAGTATTCACTACCCGGCGGCATGTCGGGCGGCAGGAGATAGATGTCGGTCGCGCCATAGGGCGAGAAATAGGAGAGGATGACGGCGGCGACGATGACGGCAAAGAGCAGCAGGCCGCAGAGGAATTCCATATTCTGGCGCGCGAGGTCGCGGATGATCGTAAACATGGCCTATTCCACCTTGATGCGCGGATCGATCAGCGGGCTGAGCACGTCGATGATGAAGACAGCGGCGGCAACGCCGACGATCGACAAAGCGCCGAGGCCGAGCACCAGGCTGTAATCGCCGGCATGCACCGCCGAGATCAGAAGGTTGCCGATGCCGGGATAACCGAAGACGATTTCGGTGATGACGGTGCCGTTGAAGATCCCACCAAGCGACATGGCAAGTCCGGTAAATTGCGGCACCATGGCGTTGCGGGCGATGTAGGAGCGCAGGATCTTTCCCTTCGGCACGCCGCCGAGCTCGGCGAAGACGACGTAATCGTCGGTAATGACGTTGGAAACGAGCGCCCGCATGCCGATCAGCCAGCTGCCGGCGCCGACCAGGATCAGCGATAAGGCGGGCAGGATCGAATGTTTGAGAATGTCGAGCACCAGGGCGAAGGAAAGGTTGAGATTGGCGTTCATCTCGTAGCCGCCATTGATCGGCAGCACCGGCCAGAGATAGCCGAAGATGATGAGAAGCACGAAGGCCAGGATATAATAGGGGATGGGCAGCAGGGCGATGAAGACAAGGCTGACGGCCTTCAGCACCATGGTCTTCCGGTAATAGCCGGCGAGCGCGCCGATTGCATTGCCGAGCACGAAGGTGATCAGCGTCGACACCGCCATCAGCCCGATCGTCCAGGGCAGCGAGCGCAGGATGATGGTGGTGACAGGCGTCGGGAAAGCCGAGAGTGACGGGCCAAGATCACCGGTCGCCAGCCGCAGCCAGAAATGCAGATATTGCTGCCAGATCGAGCCTTCCATCCCGTAGAGCTCGCGCAGTGACTGGCGCATCAGCTCGATCGCGTTGGGATCGGACTGACCCATCTGGGTGATGGCGCCTATGCTTTCTTCGACCGGATCGATCGGGGTCAGGTGGGTGACGAAGAAGGTGATCGTCACGCCGAGAAAAACGACGAGCAGAAACTGACCAAACCGCTTCAGCACAAAGATCAGATAGGGCGTCATAAGGCGAAAGTTCCTCTCTGCTTCCTTTCTGGAAAGGATCGACGAGCATGGGGCACATGCCCGTCGATGAGGGGGCCGGCGCGATGGCTCCGCGCCGGCGTTGGGAGGGTTATTTCGGTTGAGCCGGCTTCAGCTTGACCATCATCAGCCTGGAGTTCGCCCAGTTCGGCACCGGATCCGTATAGGGGTCCTTGATGGTGGGATAGCCAGTCCAATAGGTCGTATCCATCGAGGTGAAGACGTTATAGGACATCAGCGGGATCGTCGGCATTTCACGGGCGACGAGCTTCAGATAATCCTTGCCGAGCTCGAGGCCCTTCGGATCATCGGCGGCGATGCCGCGGATGTTCTCGATGATCTTGTCGAGTTCCGGATTGGACCAGCGCTGCCAATTGCGCGGCGGCTGAACGTCGCCCTTCTTGGCGACGAACTGCGAGTGCCAGCTGTCGAGGAAGAAGGAGAGATCGGGATCGCCGCCCCAGGTCTCGACGCTCCAGGCGATCGCCACCTGGAAATCGCCGGGCTGCAGCGCCACCTGCCACAGTTTCTCGGTGGGCACAGCTTTGGCGTCGATGCCGAAGGCGGCCCATTGCTGGGCGATCAGCGTGCCGGCCCGGGTGAAGACGGAGCGCGTATCGCCCTCGACCGTGATCCGGATCTTGAACGGCTGACCGTCCGGGGTCATCCATTTGCCGCCCGACTTCTTGAAGCCCGCCTTCTCAAGCAGTTCACCGGCCGCTTTCGGATTCGGCTTCCACCAGCCGTAGCCGAAGGCGTTGCTGATTGCCTGCGGGTCGGACGGGATCTGGTCCTTGAACTTCGGCTGCTTGCGCAGGAGATCGGCGATCTGCTGCCCGACCGTCGGGTCATAGGGTTTAATCTTCTCTTTGCCGGTATCGATCTCGAAGTTCTTCAGCCAGTCCTGCATCGGCTCCTGGTAGTCCTTCATCGTCGCTGCCGTCGGCGGCACACCGAGCGCGGAAAGCGTCGCCGTCCCGCGATAGCTCGCCATGTCCACCGCCTTGATGTCGATCAACAGCGCCAGCGCCCAGCGCACATCGGCATTGTCGAACGGCGGATTCTGCGTGTTGAAAATCACCGCCGGCAGTGTCGGATCCGGATGGGCGAAGGGGAAGCCCGGGAACCAGGTCTCGATGGTCTTGGATTTCTCCTTGAGAGTGAACATGCCCTCCGGCGTATTGTCGTGAATGATATCGAGATTGTGCTCGAGCTGGGCGATGGTGCGTTTATCCGGCGGGCCGGGATCGGTGTAGGTCACATATTTCGGGGCCGGCTCGCCGAAGCGGGCAAGCGAGCTGCGCTGCCAGTCGTCGCGCTTCTCCCAGGTGTACCATTTGCCCTGCGGGTCGTAGGCCTTCAGCTTGTAGGCGCCGAGCGAAACGGGATTGGCGAAATCATAACGCAGCGGATCTTCGACCTTCTCGAACACGTGCTTCGGCATGATCCAGGCGCCGTTCCAGCGCACGGTGAAGATCGAATGGAAGCGCGCATTCGGCTTCTTCAGCTTGAACACCACCGTATAGGGGTCGGTCGCCTCGACGCTTGCCACCTGCACCGAGAAGGCCGCACTCCAGATCATGCCGGGGTGGTCCATCTGGGTCTTGACAGTATAGACCACGTCATCGGCGGTGAACTCGACGCCGTCGCTCCAGAAGAGCCCCTTGCGCAGTTTCACGGTCATCTCGGTGAAGTCGGCATTATATTGCGGCTTGTCGGCGGCGAGCGAATTGTCCCAGGTCGCGCCGCCAAGCCCTTGTTCGGGGTCGATATACCAGAGCGTATCCATGGTCAGCTGCTGCAGGCCAGTGGAAACACCGCCGCCGCCATTGACCCAGATGTTGAACCAGCCGGGATTCTTGATCGTCCCTTCCGGATTTTCGACGATGAGCGTCTCCTTGCGCGGCAAGGAGGTATAATCTTCGGCTGTGGCGACGGCGGTCATACCGAGCGTAGCCAGCACGAAGCCGAATGCAAACCTCTTCCACTTTTGCATGAACTCCTCCCTTGAAAGCGACGATGCGGCGGCCGCATTGGCACGCATGGGCAAGTCGCGGTTGTCGGTTCGCAGAAGCCGGGCTTGCGAGCCCTCAGCTTCGGCGGACCATCCCTCCGGCTACCTGCCTCCTCGCAGGGAGCCGAACTCTCTCAGCCGGGCCGATCGGGCCCGGCTGCCGCTGTCACACCGACAGCCGGATCACATTATAGGACAGCGGTTTCAGCGGCGCACGCACCCGTCCGTCCTCGATTTTCGCGCTCTCGACCTTAGCGGGCACGACCGTCTCCGGCCGCCGCGCCGTGTTGACGGCCTCGAGATCGCCATGGGTCATTTCCACCTGCTCGATCAGCCGGGCGCCGCCGAAGCCTTCCAGCCGCACGTCGAGATCGAGTGTCGTATCCGGATGGCGGTTGACGGCAAAGAAGGTGAGCGTCCTGCCGTCCTCGGAATGAACGGCCGAGACATCGAGATAGGGAACTTCGTTCTCCTCGTCGCTGTCATAGGTCGGGCCGTCGACGACGAGCTGCAGCGCCGATCCGCGGCCATAGCGGGAGGCGTAGTAGAAGGGGTAATAGATCGTCTGGCGCCAGGCCGCACCGCCGTCCTCGGTCATGATCGGCGCGATGACGTTGACGAGCTGTGCGATGCAGGCGATCCGCACCCGGTCGGAGCGGCGGATGAAGGTGTTGAGGATGCCGCCAACCTGCAGCACGTCCTCGAAATTATAGATATCCTCGAGCAGATGCGGCGCATCCGGCCACTCGTCGCGCGCCAGGATCTCCTTGTCCTGCTGGTTGGAATGGTACCAGACGTTCCATTCGTCGAAGGAAATGCCGATCGTCTTCTTCGAGCGCTTCTTCGCCTTGATGTAGTCGATCACGCCGCCGATCGTGGTGATGTAGCGGTCGAGTTTCGTCGCCCGGGCAAGGTAGTTCAGCGTATTCTTCTCGCGGTTGGCGAAATACATGTGCAGCGAGATGTAGTCAGCGCTGTCATAGCACTGTTCCAGAACCTCGGCCTCCCACTGCGGATAGGTCTTCATGTCGGAATTCGACGAGCCGCAGACGACGAGTTCGAGCGACTTGTCGAAGCCGCGCATGGCTTTCGCCGTCTCGTCGGCCAGCCGGCCATATTCATAGGCCGATTTGTGGCCGACCTGCCAGGGGCCGTCCATCTCGTTGCCGAGGCACCAGAGTTTCACGTCGTGCGGGTTTGACCAGCCGTGTTTGCGGCGCAGGTCCGACCAGTAGGTGCCGCCGGGATGATTGCAATATTCCAGGAAATTCCGGGCGGCATCGAGGCCGCGGGAGCCGAGATTGACGGCGAGCATCGGCTTGGTATTGGCCTTCTTGCACCAATCGACGAATTCGTTCACGCCGATCTGGTTGGCTTCGCGGGTGCGCCAGGCAAGATCGAGGCGAACCGGGCGCTCCGAGCGCGGGCCGACGCCGTCTTCCCAATTATAGGCAGAGACGAAATTGCCGCCGGGATAGCGGCAGTAGGGTGTGTCGAGCTCACGCACCAGATCGAGCACGTCACGGCGAAAGCCGTCCTCGTCGGCCGTCGGATGTCCTGGTTCATAGATACCGCCATAGATCGCCCTGCCGAGATGCTCGAGAAACGAGCTGTACAGCCTGGCGTCAATGGTCGAGATGCGAAAATCGCGGTGGGCAACGACACTCGTTTTCAACGGATCCTCCCGTTTATGTATCAAGAATTTTGTTATCTTGCCTCTAACTTGATATCAGGAATGTCGTTCTGTCAACTGAGTGCCGCATTTAATCATACTATTGAGGATTACCCATAAAATCGTGAATTTACAACATGTTGATTAAAATTAGCGGGCACTAAAATCGGAAATAAATGACTTTTTTAAATCAGGATATCCGATATGTTATTTTCAGACGTGCAGCCGCATGATGATGTCGCGGCCGTGATTCCCAAAGCCGCGGCCAAAGATGTTGACCCCGCCGGTATGGCCGGCATTCTCGGCGATGCCGACGCGCAGCCGGATGGACGAATGCTGGCCGAGAGCCAGGTCGCTAAGCGTGACATTCGATGCGGCGATGCCGTCGATGAAGGTGCCGCGGGTCGAGATCCGCCAGGTCTTCATCGTCCCGTATTGCGAACCCTCGAGCTTCCACCAGGCCGGCGTGAAGGCGCCGCGCTTGTCGCCGTAATCGCCCGGCGACGTCCAGGTGCCAATCGCCATGCCGTTGACCCAGAGCGTGATGTCGGAGGGCCAGTCCGGATTGGTGCCGGGCACCTCGGACGACAGCTCCAGCGAAAATTCGATCGCCCGAATTTCCTTGTTCAACACCTTGGCGTTGTTGGGAAATTTATATTCGACATAACCGCGGCCGAACCAGACGAGCCCCGCCTGCATGCGCTGCGGGTCGAGGAAATAGTCGGGCACATCGAGCGGTCCGATGACGCTTTCGGTCGAGCAGAGACCGCAGGGCGCATGCACGTCGCAGCTCGTATAGAGCCCCACCGGCATCTCGACCTCGATGATGTTGTTCGCCCGCTGCGCCGCACTTTCCTCGAAGCTGATCAGGATTTCACTATAGACCGCCGAGCAGATCTTCTGGTTGCCCTTGCGGGCCCTGGCCAGCCGGGCATCGACAAGTCCAGCATCTTCCAGGATCTGGATGCCGGTGGCAACGGTGGATTGCGGCAGGGAAAGCGTCTGGGCGATATCGTTGATGTTGAGCGGCCCCTTGGCGCAGAGCAGCTTGAGAATCTCGATCCGCGCCGGGGCAGAAAGTGCGCGGATCGCCTCACTATTCTCGCCTGCGGCGATCGTTAAAAACGAACGTTCCATCATTCCCCCAATGATTCCGATGAAATGATGTATATCGGAAATTATGATACATCAAGTAGGGGACTTGAAGTGACCGGAGGAATAATGCGACGCGGATCCCTATGGGAAGGACCCGCTGGCAGACCTGAATGAAGGTCGACTAGCAGCGGCTAGGTTTTGACAGCGCCCTCGGGATAATAGTGCCGCTCCATAGGCAGCCTATTTTGCGCTGCTTCGAACTTCCCCTGGAGTACAAGCGCATGAATGTCGTGGGCATCCGAGGTGATGTCGGAAATGCGTTCGATCCATTGCCGGACATAGAGCTCCACGGCCTGCTTGCTCAAGCCGATTTGAATCGCACGATACGGTTGCGGCTGAAGTTTTAAGTCCCTATCGGGGTCCCACTGGATGCGCACGGGGGTAGTCTCTATGACGCGCAGCCATTCGTCCTTGCTCATTGATGCGTCGGGATGGCTCAGGCAGCTATGTTTTAAGGCCCACTCAAAGCCTTCGCGCGAAATATCAATCGCCAAAATACGGGCTTGCCCGACATCCTTCAGGCCCCATCCTGCGCGATACATCATCCACAGGAATGAAGGCTTGATCCAGGTCATGCGATCTATCTTGAAGGGCGGCGAAGCGAATGTGCCCTGACGCAGAGCCGCATCGGCGATCTGGTCGCTATAGGCTTGATACACCCGGATCGTTTATTCGTCGTAGACGGCTCGAATTTGATGTTCTGGAATCAGGTTCATCGGCCTCACTTAACAGATCTGGCTTCGGGAGCTGACCCGCGGCCGAATTTTCATCAGCGGCGATCAGCGCCTCGGCGGTGTGATTACGCCAGATGGCGAGGTGTAAGCAACCGGCGGAAATTCGAGGCCTTCCATCTTGCTCGGAGTTGCGTAAGTGGTTTTAGCAATGGTTGATGCATCAATAGGTGCGCTGCAAGCAATCGGGGGAGGACAACGCTTTCATCGTTGCACGGCGTTGGAGCCGGTCGCGACGATGCGGCATAATCAGGCGGAGCTGGCATCTGAGCGATCAATGTCGCCGAGATCGTTGTAATCCTTAGCCATTCAGTGGTAAGGCGGCGGTGGAAATTCTTCAATGCCTGCGCCACCGCCTCCGGGTGTAAATCGGCATCCGTCAAGTGGCGACGGTGTCGCTGCCTATGGTGCCCGCCAGTCTTTGTCGGTCGATCATACCCAGTACGAGACGACCTCGATCATACGCCTCATCACCGCCCGATACGATCTGCCAGTCCTGCCGGGTATCGTCGCCCGCGACAAGGCGCTGAGCGATAATGGCCGCCCGCCGATGGGTGACCTGACCGCCGCGCTCGACCTGACGCATTAACCGCTGCGAGCGACTCCGGCAACGGGGCCGCTCGCTTTAAACCTGCCGTCAACGGTGCAGGAGCGGCCGCAATGCGGCCTGCGTTTCCTTCAGCATTGACAGATAGCGCGCCTTCATCTCCGCCGCCGGGACGAGGGCGGCCGGCGCGCCGATATTGATCGCCGCGACCGTTACGCCGCGGTCGTTCTCCACGGGCACGGCGATCGAGCAGAGACCGAGTTCGAGCTCCTGATCGATGACGGCGTAGCCTTCGGCGCGCACGCGCCGGAATTCGGCAATGAGTTCCTCGGGATCGGTCTTGGTATTCGCTGTGTTTTGCCTCAGCTCGCTGCGGGCAAGGATGGCGCGGGCCTGGCTTTCGGGAAGAGCTGCGAGCAGCACGCGGCCCATCGAGGCGCAATAGGCCGGCAGGCGGCTGCCCGGGGTGAGATTGATTGACATGACCCGTCGCTGCGAGGCCCGGGCGACATAGACGATGTCGATGCCGTCGAGGACGGAGGCCGAAGCGCTCTGGCCGGCGCGTTCCGAGAGATGATCGAGATGCGGCTGCAACAGCGCCGGCAACGGCGTCGCTGAGAGATAGGCATGGCCGAGCCGCAGGATCTTCGGCGTCAGGGTGAAGAACTTACCGTCATAATCGGCATAGCCGAGTTCGGCGAGCGTCAGCAGCGAGCGGCGCACGGTGGCGCGGTCGAGATCCGTCAGCTTCGAAGCTTCGGCAATGGAAAGCCGCTGCCGCGTCTCGCCGAAGGCTTCGATGACTTTCAGGCCGCGGGCAAAGCCGCTGACGAAATCGGTTTCACGCATGGGTTCTCCAATCGATGTTGGGATTTTGTGCGACATATGAACAAATGTCAAATATCGCACAAATGATCTTGCAGAATGCCCCTGCTGCGCTTTATCTCTGAACAAGAGGACGGCACAGGCAGGCGTCTGGCCGATCGAGTCAAGGAGATATCCGGCAAATGGACAAGACAGTCGCGAGCACGGCAGAGGCTGTCTCCGAGATTGGCGACGGCGCGACCGTCATGATCGGTGGTTTCGGCGGTTCGGGCGCGCCGATCGAATTGATCCACGCCTTGATCGACAAGGGTTGCAAGGATCTCACCGTCATCAACAACAATGCCGGCAACGGCCGCATCGGCATCGCCGCGATGATCGATGCCGGCATGATCAGAAAGATGATCTGCTCGTTCCCGCGCTCGTCGGATCCGCGCGCCTTCTCCGACAAATATCTGGCCGGCGAAATCGAGCTCGAACTGGTGCCGCAGGGAACGCTTGCCGAACGCATCCGCGCCGGTGGGGCCGGCATTCCGGCCTTTTACACGCCGACGGCCTATGGCACCGAACTCGCCGAGGGCAAGGTCATCGCCGAATTCGACGGCCGCCATTATGTGCAGGAACGCTGGCTGAAGGCCGATTTCGCCATCGTCAAGGCTGCGGTCGGCGACACACACGGCAACCTCACCTACAACAAGGCCGGCCGCAATTTCAATCCGCTGATGTGCATGGCGGCGGAAAAGACCATCGCCCAGGTCTCGTCGATCTTGCCGGCCGGCGGCATCGATCCCGAGCATGTGGTGACCCCCGGCATCTTCGTCGACCGCGTCGTCGCCGTTGCCAATCCGCAGCAGGAAGAAGAGCTCATTCGAGCCGGAGTGGCCTACGTATGACCGTCGATACCAGAGAAGACATCAAGCTTTCCAATGCGCAGATCGCCTGGCGCGCCGCCCAGGACATCGCCGACGGCGCCTATGTGAACCTCGGCATCGGTTTTCCGGAAATGGTCGCCCGTTATCAGCCGCCCGGCCGCCAAGCGATCTTTCATACCGAAAACGGCATCCTTAATTTCGGCGAGCCTCCGGCGGAAGGTGAAGAAGACTGGGATCTGATCAATGCCGGCAAGAAGGCGGTGACGCTGAAGCCGGGCGCTGCCTTCTTCCACCACGCCGACAGTTTCGCCATGGTGCGTGGCGGCCATCTCGACGTCGCCATCCTCGGTGCATATCAGGTCGCGCAGAATGGCGATCTCGCCAACTGGCGGGTGGGCAGTAAGGGCGTCCCTGCTGTCGGCGGCGCCATGGATCTCGTGCACGGCGCCAAGCAGGTCTGCGTCATCACCGAGCACGTCACCAAGACGGGCGAGCCGAAGCTGGTGGAGAAATGCACCTTCCCGCTGACGGGCGTGGCCTGCATCACCCGGGTCTACACCAGCCACGCTGTCATCGACATCGTCGATGGGCGCTTTGTCCTACGCGAAAAGCTGGCTGCGATGTCTGAGGAGGAATTGCAGGCGATGACGGGTGCGCCGCTTCATGTCGAAGGGCCGGTTGCCGATCTCGTCGTTCCGAAACTCTAAAGGAAAAGCCATGACCGAAGCCTTTATCTGCGACTATGTCAGGACGCCGATCGGCCGCTTCGCCGGCTCGCTCTCGCAGGTGCGCGCCGACGATCTCGGCGCCATCCCGCTGAAGGCGCTGATGCAGCGCAACGGCGCCGTCGACTGGGAAGCCGTCGACGACGTTATTTTCGGCTGCGCCAACCAGGCGGGTGAGGACAACCGCAATGTCGCGCGCATGTCGGCGCTCTTGGCCGGCCTGCCGATCGCCGTGCCGGGCACGACGATCAACCGGCTGTGCGGCTCCGGCATGGATGCGGTGATCACGGCTGCACGCGCCATCCGCGCCGGCGAGGCCGAACTGATGATCGCCGGCGGCGTCGAAAGCATGTCACGCGCGCCCTTCGTCATGCCGAAGGCCGAGACGGCCTTTTCGCGCGTGGCCGAAATTCACGACACCACGATCGGCTGGCGTTTCGTCAATCCTGTGATGAAGAAGCAGTATGGCGTCGATTCCATGCCGGAGACCGGCGAAAACGTCGCCGCGGATTATCATGTCAGCCGCGAGGACCAAGATGCCTTTGCGGTGCGCAGCCAGGCCAAGGCCGCCGCCGCCCAGGCAAGCGGACGTCTGGCGAAGGAGATTACCCCGGTCACCATTCCGCAGCGAAAGGGCGATCCCGTCGTCGTCGACAGGGACGAGCATCCGCGCGCGACGACGTTGGAAGCGCTGGCGAAACTTGCCACACCTTTCAAGAAAGAGGGGGGCACGGTCACCGCAGGCAATGCCTCCGGCGTCAATGACGGCGCGGCGGCGCTGATTGTCGCTTCGCAAGCGGCGGCGCGGAAATACGGCCTGACACCGATCGCCCGCATTCTCGGCGGCGCCACCGCCGCGGTTCCGCCTCGCGTCATGGGCATCGGCCCGATCCCGGCCTCGCGCAAGCTGATGGCCCGGCTCGGCATGACCCAGGAACAGTTCGACGTCATCGAACTCAACGAGGCCTTTGCCAGCCAGGGGCTGGCGGTGCTGCGCGCGCTCGGCATCGCCGATGACGATCAGCGGGTCAATCGCAATGGCGGCGCGATCGCGCTCGGCCATCCCCTGGGTATGTCGGGCGCCCGCATCACCGGCACGGCGGCGCTCGAGCTTGTGGAGACCGGCGGAAAATATTCGCTGTCGACGATGTGCATAGGCGTCGGTCAAGGCATTGCGATCGCGCTCGAAAGGGCTTGACACGCCGTTGCGCGCCGCGTCGTGCTTCGATAGAAACCGGGCATGCTGATCCGACCTGCGAACAACGACGACCGGAGTGCCATCTGGAGGATCATCGGGCCGACGATCCGTGCCGGCGAGACCTATGCGCTCGACCGCGATCTCTCGGAAGCCGATGCGCTCGCCTACTGGATGGGGCCGGACCGCGAGACCTTCGTCGCTGAAGAGGATGGCGTCATCCTCGGCACCTATTATATCAAGGCCAATCAGGCCGGCGGCGGGCGCCATGTCTGCAATTGCGGCTACATGACCGATCCTGCCGCGAGCGGCCGTGGCGTCGCCCGCCGCATGCACGAACATTCGCTGGAGCATGCCCGCGCCAGGGGCTTCCGGGCCATGCAGTTTAATTTCGTTGTCAGCAACAATCGCCGCGCCGTTGCGCTTTGGCAATCGCTCGGCTTCGAGATCGTCGGCCGGCTTCCCGCCGTCTTCCTCCATCCGACCGAAGGTTATGTCGACGCACTGGTAATGTTTCGAACCCTGTAGGATCGTACGGAAAAAAAGATGTGACGGCGCTGTCGAAATTGCAACGGTCCAAACGTCTTTGATCGTAGGCGAGATGCGGCCGGCCGCATGCCTCGCGATCACTCCGTCGGCAGGGAGGTTTAAGCCATGGGTGTTTCCTATCGTTGGGTCATCGTCGCCGTCGGCGCTTTGATGTCGTGCGTGGCAATCGGTGCGATGTTCTCGCTGGCAATTTTTCAGGAACCGATCGCCAGCGCGACCGGCTGGTCGCATGTCGGGATTGCCAGCGCGATGACGCTGAATTTCATCGTCATGGGCATCGGCGGCTTCCTCTGGGGTGCTGCCAGCGACCGCTTTGGTCCGCGGATCGTCGTGATGATCGGATCCGTGCTGCTCGGTCTGGCGCTGGTGCTCGCGAGCCGCGCTGACACGCTCATGCAATTCCAGCTGACCTACGGCATGCTCGTCGGATTGGCCGCCAGCGCCTTTTTCGCGCCGATGATCGCGGCGACGACCGCCTGGTTCGACGAAAACCGCGGGCTTGCCGTGTCGCTCGTCTCCGCCGGCATGGGCGTGGCGCCGATGACCATCTCGCCTTTCGCGCGCTGGCTTATTTCCGCATATGAATGGCGTCCCGCCATGCTGATCATCGGCATTGCCGTATGGGTTCTGCTGCTGCCGGCTGCCTTTCTGGTTCGGCGTCCGCCTGCTTCTGCCGCTGAAACCGATATTGAGTTCGCGGTCGATGGTGCCCGGCCACAGCTGTCGAAGGTCTTCCGCTCGCCGCAATTCATCGTGCTCGGCCTGACCTTCTTTGCCTGCTGCGCCGCCCATTCCGGGCCGATCTTCCACATGGTGAACTATGCGACGATCTGCGGCGTCGCCCCGATGGCCGCCGTCAGCATCTACAGCGTCGAGGGCCTGGCCGGGCTCGGCGGTCGGCTGCTCTATGGCAGCCTCGCCGACAGGATTGGCGTGAAGCCGGTTCTGGTTGCCGGCTTGCTGGTACAGGCGGCGGCGCTCGCGACCTACCTCTTCGTCAGTAGGCTCGGCGAATTCTACGCGCTCGCCATCATTTTCGGCAGCGCCTATGGCGGCGTGATGCCGCTCTATGCCGTCCTGGCGCGGGAATATTTCGGACAGCGCATCATCGGCACTGTCCTTGGCGCGGCGACGATGCTCTCCAGCCTCGGCATGGCCTTCGGCCCTCTCATCGGCGGCTGGATCTTCGACACTTTCGCCAATTATTCCTGGCTGTTCATCGGCTCCGCGATGGTTGGGCTGGGTGCGGCGGCGATCGCGCTCGCCTTCCCGCCACTCGCCCGCCTGAAGCCGCAGCCAGCTTTTGACGTGTCTTCCTAACGATTTCTTTCAAGGTCCAGTGAACTTCCATCAGCGGGCATCGGCGACGATGCCCGCTAAAATGAATTCGAGCGTGTCGCAAGGACCTCGACTCTCGCTCTTTCGTGCATTGCCCTTGTTAGGTTTCGGCTGATAGACTTCCCGTGCCTGTTTCATCACCTATGTCTTTGGTTTTTTCGGGAGGCGTTATAGCCATGACAGAACTTGCTCAAATGCTCGCATCTATCAAATTACCGGATCTGTCAGGCAAGGCCCTGCTGATCACCGGCGCCTCGACCGGGATCGGGGCGGCGCTCGCCCGCGCCTTTGCGGCGCAGGGCGCCAAGGTAGGCGTGCATTATAACGCCAGCCGCGAGCCGGCGGAGAAGCTCGGCGAAGAAATCCGGACTGCCGGCGGCACGGTGCATCTGATCCAAGGCGACGTGTCGCGGGAAGGCGAGACGGAGCGGGTCGTCGAAGAAACGGCGAAGACCTTCGGTCATCTCGACGGCCTCATCAACAACGCCGGCGGCATGCTGGGGCGCAAGCCGACCTCGGAATATACCGATGCGCATTATGCGGCGGTCATGGACCTCAATGCCCGCTCGGTGCTGGCGGCGACGCGTGCGGCCCATCCCTGGCTGAAAAAGCAGGGCGGCTTCATCATCAACACTACCTCCATCGCCGCACGCAACGGCGGTGGCAACGGCGCGATTCTCTATGCGGCTTCCAAGGGCTTCGTCTCAACCATCACGCGCGGCCACGCCAAGGAATTCGTCGGCGACAGGATTCGCGTCAATGCCGTGGCGCCGGGCGTCATCGCCACGCCCTTCCACGAGCGTTATACGGATGACGAGCAGATGGAGCTGCAGCGCAAGTCGATCCCGATGGGCTTCGTCGGCACATCGGAGGATTGCGTCGGCGCTTATCTCTTCCTCGCCTCGCCGACACTGTCCGGCTATATCACGGGCCAGATCATCGAGGTCAATGGCGGCCAGCTGATGCCATAAAGCATACCTCCGGAGGCGCTCTCTTTCCTTTTGCCTCTCCGCAGGGAACTTTCGAAACGCCGTCACGTTTCCCGCTTGGCCATATTTTCAAGCGGGGCACCATGAGCTTTTCATTTTCGGAACTCGACTTCCTCAAACCGGAGCTCGGGGCGGAATATATCGGCTCAGGCACCCACTTCGCCGTCTTCTCGGCCCATGCGGAACAGATCGAGCTCTGCCTCTTTTCCCCCGACGGAAAGGATGAGATCGCGCGGCTGCCTCTGCCGAAACGCGAGGGCGACATCTGGTCGGGCTATATTGCCGGCATCGGACCGGGAACCGTATACGGCTATCGCGCCCACGGCCCCTACAACCCCGGCGCCGGCCACCGTTTCAATCCGAACAAGCTTCTGCTCGACCCCTATGCAAAACAAGTAACGGGCGAGCTCCAATGGCACGATTCTCTATTCGGCTATCGGATCGGCGAGGACGATCTTTCCTTCGACGATCGAGACAGCGCGCCATTCATGGTCAAGAGCGTTGTGCAGGATCCGGACTTCGACTGGGCGGGTGAAGAAGCAATCCGCCGGCCCTGGCCAGACACCATCATCTACGAGGCGCATGTGCGCGGCCTGACGATGACGCATCCGAAAGTGCCTGACCGGCTGCGCGGCACCTTCCTCGGCATGTGCAGCGACCCGATCATTGACCACCTCGTCAAGCTCGGGATTTCCGCGATCGAGCTTCTGCCGATCCAGTATTTCCTCGACGACCGCTATCTCTTGGAAAAGAACCTGAGGAACTATTGGGGCTACCAGACGCTTGGATTCTTCGCGCCGCAATCGCGTTATCTGTCCGGCGACAAGATCACCGAGATCAAGACCATGGTGAAGCGGTTTCATGCCGCCGGCATCGAGGTGATCATGGATGTGGTCTATAACCATACGGCCGAAGGCAGTGAGAAAGGACCGACGCTCTCCTTTCGCGGGCTCGATAATGCGAGCTATTATATCCTTTCTCCCGATGATCCGCGCCACACCTTCGATACGACAGGCACCGGCAATACGCTGAATGTCGCCAATCCGATGGTGATGCGCATGGTGCTCGACAGCCTGCGTTACTGGGTGGGCGTCATGCATATTGATGGTTTCCGCTTCGATCTCGCCAGCACGCTCGGCCGGCAGGATCTGGAGTTCGACCGCCAGGGCCTGTTCTTTGGCGCTATCCGCCAGGATCCGATCCTTTCCGGGGTCAAGCTGATCGCAGAACCCTGGGATATTGGCGCGGGCGGCTATCAGGTCGGCGGTTTCCCCCATCCTTTCCGCGAATGGAACGACAAGTTCCGGGACGACGTGCGCCGCTTCTGGAAAGGCGACGGGGGCATGGTGTCGGAGCTGGCGGCGCGCATCACTGGCTCGGCGCCGCAGTTCAACCATTCGGACCGGGGAGCGACCTCTTCGATCAATCTCCTGTCGGCCCATGACGGCTTCACGCTGATGGACACGGTGTCCTTCGACGGCAAGCACAATGAGGCGAATGGCGAGGACAACCGGGACGGCCATTCGGACAATCATTCCGATAATATGGGTGCCGAGGGCGCCACCGACAATGCAGAAATCAATGCGGCGCGCGCACGCCGGCGGCGCAACATGATGGCGACGCTGATGTTGTCTCAGGGCGTGCCGATGATCCTTGCCGGTGACGAGCTCGGCAACAGTCAGGGCGGCAACAACAACGCCTATTGTCAGGACAACGAGATCGGCTGGACGAGTTGGGAGGGGCTCGACGATCCATTTCTCGATTTCTGTCGGCAGGCCGTCGCCTTCCGCAAGGTGCATCCCGTCCTGCGGCAAGAGCGGTTCTTGACGGGTGAGACGAGCGAGGATGGCCGCATCGAGATCGCCTGGTACAAGCCGGACGGTAGTTTCATGGACGACGGGGCCTGGAATGATGATGGATTACAGGTCATCGGCGTTTATGTCTCGAAGAGCGTGCACGCGATGGACACCGAAAAGATGGACGATCTTTTCCTGGTCTTCAACGCTGGCGGCGACTGCGAAGTCCACCTGCCTGGCGTCAACGGCGTGAGCCAATGGTCCAGAGTTCTGGATACCGGAATGGAGACGAACGCCTTTCAGGTGCATGATCCGGAAAATCCGGCGATGGTTTACGCTCAGAGTGTCGCGGTCTTCGCACCGAGGGAGCAGGCTGAACCGCCGAAAGACGCGACCAAGGCCGAGCGCCGCCGCTGGTTCCAGTTTGGTTTCAGGACCCGATAGTAGGTCATCGAAAGTATGAATGCCGAAGCCATCACCGAACTGGGTCTAATCTATGTCAGCGATACCGAGCCCGGCATTCGCAGGCGAAGGAAAGGCAAGGGCTTCAGCTATGTGATGCCTGATGGCACGACCTTATCCGACGAGGTGCAGCGGGCACGCATCGGCGCGCTCGGCCTGCCGCCGGCCTATGAGAATGTCTGGATCTGCCTTTACGAGAACGGCCATCTCCAGGCGACCGGCTTCGATGCGCGCGGGCGCAAGCAATACCGTTATCACAAGGACTGGCAATCCTTCCGCAGCGCCGGAAAATTCCATCAGCTGATCGAATTCGGCCGGGCATTGCCGAAGATTCGCCGCACCGTGCTGCGTCATCTCGACACCGGCACGGAAGATGTCAACGGCGTGTTGGCTGCTTTGACGACACTGCTCGACGAAGCGCATCTGCGGGTCGGCAACCAGGCCTATGTCAGGGAGAACGGCACCTATGGCGCAACGACGCTGTTGAAGCGGCACCTGAGGATCGTTGATGGGCGGATCGAGCTGAAGTTCCGCGCCAAGGGCGGCAAGCGCGTCCAGCGCAGCCTCAAGCATCCCAGATTGCAGAAGATCCTCGAAGAGATCGCCGATCTGCCCGGCCGGCAGCTCTTCGTCTGGAAGGATGAGAGCGGCGCGTTGAAACCCGTCGATTCCGGCCGGCTGAATGCCTATCTGGCGGAGATATCGGGTATTCCGATTTCCGCCAAGACATTCCGCACCTGGGCCGGATCGCTGGCAGCCTTCGGCGCGGCCCGCGAAAAAATTGCCGGCGGCGGCCGGCCGACGGTCAAGGAAATGTCGGAGGCGGCAGCCGAGGCGCTGCACAATACGCCGGCAATTTCACGCTCGAGCTACATCCATCCGGCGATCATCGCGCTCGCCGGCAATGACCATCCTGTGATCGAGGGTCGCAACGAGCCGCTGCGAGGCTTGCGGGCGGAAGAAAATAGGCTACTTGATTTCCTGACACGCGAGATCGAGGAATGAGCCCTGCAAACCCGCCGACATCGGACGTATCCCTGACCCATCCCGACCGGCTTTACTGGCCGGACGAGGGTGTGACCAAGCAGAAGCTGGCGGATTATTACGCCGCTGTCTGGCGTTTCATGGCACCTTATCTCGTCAACCGGCCGTTGGCGCTGTTGCGCCTGCCGGACGGCATTAAAAGCCACCAGCGATTTTTCCAGAAACACGGCTGGAAAGGCATGAATTCCCATGTCGAGGAGATCGCCGACCCGCAGGACACGGACGGCGAGAAACTGCTGCGCATCTCCGATTTCGACGGGCTTGTCGCGCTGGTGCAATCGGCGGCGCTTGAAATTCATCCCTGGGGCACGACGACTGATCATTGGGAAAGACCCGATATGATCATCATGGATCTCGATCCCGGCGAGGACGTGGCCTGGAGCACGGTGACATCGGCTGCACTTGACGTAAAGGCGCGGCTGGAAGCCCGCGGGCTTGCCGCCTTCGTCAAGACCTCCGGCGGCAAGGGACTACATGTGGTGGCGCCGCTTGCGCCGAAGGCCGGTTGGGCCGAGGTGAAGGATTTTGCCCACGCTCTGGCTGAAAGCATGTCGGCCGACGCGCCGGAGAAATATCTGGCAACCGCGACGAAGACAAAACGCGGTGGGCATATCTATATCGATTATCTCCGCAACGGCCGCGGCAGCACGGCGGTCGCGCCCTATTCGACGCGGGCGCGGCCGGGTGCGCCGGTGTCGATGCCGCTCGACTGGTCCGACCTGAAGGAACTCAACGGTCCGGCCGCCTTCACTCTCGCCAATGTGCCGCAGCGGCTGGAGACAAGGCCGCGCGATCCCTGGGGTGATTTCTTCGATGTAGCCGTGCCCCTGCAATGAATGGCCCGCTCATTCCGTGCTATCGAGCTCGGGATAATGTCTGAAAATCCCCTCCTCGTTGAAGGCGAGGCGGCGAGGGGAGGCCAGATAGCGAGCGATGTTCGGCCGCTTTGCTACCGCAGCATGCAGGGTCAGCAGAGCAGGATAATCCGCCTTGCGTTTCGCCATCGCCTTCGGAAAGGCATAGGTCAGTCCTTCGATCACCTGGAAGAGCGAAAGGTCGACATAGGTCAGCGCGCCGCCGACCATATGGCCGGAACCATCAGGGTTTTGCCGCAGCACACGCTCGAAATAGCCAAGGTACTTCGGAATGCGCTGGGCGATAAAGGCCGCCGAGCGGGCCTTCGCCTCCTGCTTCTGCTCTTCGTAATATCGCCCCATGTCGATCGGGTGATGCGTGTCGTGCACCTCGGCCACGAAATCGGTGACTGTGAGCTGCAGGCCGTTGGCGACATGACGAAGGCCCTCAACTCCAGGCGCAAGCCCCAGCCTCGGGCCGAGATAAAACAGGATGTTGGCGACATGCGGGATGATTAGATCGCCGTGCTTGAGAAAGGGTGGCGCGAAGGGAATATGCGCTTCGCTTTCGCTTTCCAGGATCTCGAATATGGCACCGGTGCCGCGGCGGGGGTCACGGGTAATGTCGACGTAATCGGCGCCGGCCTCTTCCAGCGCGAGCCGGACGAATTCGCCGCGCCCCTGAATGCCGTCCCAGTAATAAAGCTCATAGGCCATCTCAGCTTAATCCTTCGGTTTACGACCGAAGTCTTTTCGCAGTTCGTCCTTGGCTTCTTCAAGGGTGGCCCGCCGTTTTTTCGTCAATTGGTCGCCGGCGCGGTTGATGTAGAAGGTCAGCATCGACATGGCCGCGCGAAACGGGCTGGACTTGAGGCGATGGCTGTCCTCGGCAGAATGCTTGACCGAGCGGGCAATCTTCTTCGGATCGTCCGATTTGAACACGCCTTCCTTCAGGTCCATTGCGTCGCTGTGCTCGGTGACATCCTGCGACCATTTCTTCTTTGATTTGGCCATGGCGAAATCCTCTGCCGGACACGGGCGGCGCAGGCCGCCGCCGTTTCCGCCCCCTTAGTGATGGCTGTGGTGCTCGTTGCGTTTGCGCGTCGCTGCCGCCTTCTTGGCCGAAGCGGACCGTTCCTCTTTCGAGCGCGCCGCGGATGCAGCGCCGCCGGCGCGTCCCCCCTTTTCTGAGGATTCATGCGTATCCTTCTTGCCGCGGCCGGATCCGGATTTGTTGCCGCCGCCGCTTTCCTTGTTGACCGTCGCCCAGGCACGCCGTTCAGCTTCCTTCTCGGAAACGCCGCGATCCTCGTAGCTTTCCTCGATATGCTCAGCCTTGCGCTTCTGCTTGTCGGTATAGTCAGATTTGTCTCCTCGCGGCATCTTCTCCTCCTGTTGTTTGCAAAGCGATGGAACGCGTGTTTAAGAAAAATCCAACCGGTGCGGAGCGCAAAAGTTCCCTCGGAGGTCGTTGCCCCGGAACAAAAGCCGGTTTTGCCAGGTTGTCGACGGGAAGGGCTGCATAATCCTGATATAGCAAAGAGCCGAGAACATGCAAAAACACCTCGTCAGCCGATGGAACCGCTGATCGACGTGAACGGCCAGATATCCCCGGTCACCTACACCGTCCGCTTCAAGGAGGGAATGAGCCATTCCTATGCCTGATGGCGCCGCGCGATTGGCTGCTGCAGAGGGGTTAGCAACGCGGCCGTGTTCGAGCGGTTATTTTCGGTAGAATTTTTGCGACGCTGCCAGGGTGCGGCCAATGTCGAATGAGGGCAGTTGTAGCGGTCTGCGGGGATCGCGGAAAACCAGTCCGACGAGCTTGTCTACGACAAGGATCAATCCGAAGGCGAGACCGAGATAGAGCAGCGCGGCGACGAGCAGGAGCGAGATCTCCATATCTCATACGACCACGGTGAAGGCGCGTCCGCGGGCTGCGGAAGCGGGCAAGGCAAGGATTACGGGAGGGCCGTCTGTCATGATAATTTTCCCGGTTTCGCCGCAAACAGCGCTGGTACCGCTTGTTCCCGACGATCGGGCGAGAGGTCAGCTTCTGGAAGCCTCAAAGCTTGCAGCGTCATCCGGTCTCTGTTCACCCCCCGCGTGGAATAGCCCACCTCCAAACCTTCATAAAACACAACTAATTCAGGCGTATGACAAAGAAAAGCCGATGGGCGTCGCGCGACGCCCATTTGATCGATGTGTTCGGTATGTGCCGTGTTTCAGGACGCCGTCTTGCGGCTCGCAGTCCGCTTGGGCGCCGGCGTAACCACGCCGTTCGTCTTGGCGCCGGTTGCAACGCTCTTCGGGGCCGTTACGGCGCGTTTGGCCTTGGACTTGGCTTCCTTGCCGTTGGCAGCAGAGCCTTCAAGCGCTTCGCGCTCGTGGCGTGCCTGTTCCCAATGAATGGAATCTCGCCCTGTCGGATAGCCCTCTTCTTCCCAGAGGGCGTATGCACGTTTCTTGATCCACTCTTCCCGAGTTTCTGCCATCGCTGATCTCCAGTCACATAATGCCGTCGTTCGAACGCGATACTGCCTGGATGGTTCCAGAGGAGGGCCGCTGTTGCAAGTGAAAATCGGCCTACAACCCTAAATATTTTGCGTCGCAGCATATCAGGGTTGAGAATCGGCATTCATCGAGACTGAAATTCCGCCGCCTTGTGCAGATCTGACACGAACGCCTGGCGCTGTCGGTGCTTCTCTTTCTCGTCACGGATGCGCAGCAGAAAGGAAGGATGGATGGTGACGAGAACGGGCGGATGGTTCCTCGGCTGCAGGATATGGCCGCGCTCCGGCGTCAGTTTCGCCTTCGGTCCAAGCAGTGCGTAGAGCGCGCTTGCGCCCAGCGCCACGACGAGCTTCGGCTGCAGGATGTTGAGCTCGGCGCCGAGCCACCAGGCGCACCGCCGAATCTCGCCGGCATTGGGTTTGGCATGCAGGCGCCGTTTGCCGCGCGGCGTGAACTTGAAGTGCTTGACCGCATTGGTGACGTAGCAGCGCTCGCGATCGAGACCGGCTTCTTCGAGACAGTGGTCGAGCAGATGGCCGGCAGGGCCGACAAAGGGCCTGCCGGTGATATCTTCCCGGTCACCCGGCTGCTCGCCGACAAGAACGATCTCGGCCTTGTCGGGGCCTTCGCCGAAGACGGTCTGCGTGGCGTTCCTGTAGAGGTCACAACGGGTGCAGCCTTCGGCCTGATGGCACAGTTCGGCAATGCTGTCCGCATCCGCGATTTCGAGCGTCAAGGCAGGGCCGAGGTTTGCGGCGATATTCATGATCGCGATCCTCATCTCCTCGGGATCAATCGCTCGCAACGGGGATTGTTCCCGCCGCCGAGCCGGCGCCGAATGCGGAAGGATGGCAACGCGCGAGAAATTTCGCGCCATGGGAGAGAGCAGGCGCAATTGAACGCCGCCGTTTCGCGGCTATATTGGCCAGCGATGTTCTATCTCCTGTCGACCTACTGGCCGCATATCCTCTTTGTCGTTTCGGTCGCCATGGGGGCCGCGGCGGCGATCCATGCCGCCATGACCAAGGAGGAAGTGCGCGCCGCGATCGGCTGGGTCGGCGTCATCATCCTGTCTCCGATCGTCGGCGCGCTGCTTTATGCGATTGCCGGCATCAACCGCATCCGCCGCAAATCGCTGAGCATTCGCCGCGACGCCTTGCTGCTTGCGCCCGGCATCGACGAGCTGGAGACGTTCGACGCCGAGGCCGAGACGGTGATCAGCCAGTTCGGCCGCCGCTTTGCGGCGCTGCAGACGCTGGGCGACCGGGTGACCCGCAACCCGCTGACCTCGGGTAATGCGATCGACATGCTGGAGACCGGCGACGAGGCCTATGCAGCGATGAAATCAGCCGTCGACGAGGCGAGCCGCAGCATCCTGCTCGAAACCTATATTTTCGACCGCGACGCGATCGGGCTGCGCATCGCCGACGCGCTGATTGCGGCGGTCAAGCGCGGCGTTGCGGTGCGGGTGCTGATCGATGCGGTCGGCGCGCGTTATTCGGTGCCAAGCATTCTCGGTTATCTCAAGGAGGGCGGCGTCACCGTCGCCGTCTTCAACGGCAACGTCATTATGGGCTTGCGGCTGCCCTATGCGAATCTGCGCACCCACCGCAAGATCCTGATCGTCGACGGCCGTATTGCGCTGACGGGCGGAATGAATATCAGGGCGGGCTTCAGCGAGGAGGAGACGGGCGAAAGCTTCGCCCATGATACGCATTTCAGCGTCACCGGCCCTGTCGTCGCCGACCTCTTCGACCTTGCCGCCGAAGACTGGCGTTTCACCACCGGAGAGCTGTTGAACGGCGAAGCCTGGCGCATCGAACCGCCGCAGCGCAATCCCGGCGATCCCATCCTGATGCGCGTCGTCGCTTCCGGACCGGATCGCAGCGTCGAAACAAACCACAAGATGCTGATGGGCGCTTTTTCCGTCGCGCGGCAATCGATCCGCATCATGTCGCCCTATTTCCTGCCGGATCGCGAACTGATCAGCGCCCTGGTGACGGCGGCGCGCCGGGGCGTAGAAGTCGATATCGTGGTGCCTGACGTCAACAATCTGATGCTGGTCGACCGGGCGATGACGGCGCAATTCGATCAGATCCTCAAGAACTATTGCCGCATCTGGCGCTCGACCGGCAGCTTCAGCCACTCCAAGCTGCTGACGGTCGACGGCACCTGGGCCTATGTCGGCTCTTCTAATCTCGATCCGCGCTCGCTCAGGCTGAATTTCGAGGTTGATCTCGAGGTGCTGAACGACGGCTTTGCCGCCGAGATCGACGAGCATATCGACGAAACCCTGAAATCGGCGACGCTGGTGACGCTGGAGGGCTTGCGCGCGCGGCCCTTTCCGGTCCGGCTACTCGAGAAGGTGCTGTGGTTGGGGTCGCCCTATCTTTGAACGATTTTTTATCTCGGACATGGCAAGTTCCGCTTGCCCGCCTATACTGCGGGTGAAGCGTTTTTGATCAACCAAACCAGTGCGCTCTTCCGATGCACGCCAAAAAAGACAGCCTTCCCGCCAGCATTCTCGCCTCGATCAGGAGCCGGAAGAAGCGGCTCGACGCGGCCCAGTTGGAGGCAAGGCCGCGTAGCGCCGGAACGCTGATCGCCTCCTACAATGTGCACAAATGCGTCGGCACCGACCGCCGCTTCGACCCGGAGCGCACCAGCCGGGTGATCCATGAAATCGGCGCAGACGTGATCGCGCTACAGGAGGCCGATACGCGCTTCGGCGAGCGCACCGGCATTCTCGATCTCGGCCGACTGGAGCGAGAGACGGGACTGATACCGGTGCCGGTTCCCGGCATGGCCAAGGCGCATGGCTGGCACGGCAATGTCGTGCTGTTCAAGAAGGGGCTGGTGCATGACGTGCATCAGATCAGGCTGCCGGGGCTGGAGCCGCGCGGCGCCCTTGTCGCCGAGATCGAGCTCGAAGAGGGCGGCGTGCTGCGCATCATTGCCGCGCATTTCGGCCTGCTGCGGCATAACAGAGCCCAGCAGGCCCGCACTTTGGTGGAACTGATAAAGGACCGCCACGAGATGCCGACCATCCTTCTCGGCGACCTCAACGAATGGCGCCTCGGCGACCGCTCCTCGCTCAACACTTTCCAATCCGCCTTCGGAGAGCTGCCGCCCGCAGTCCCCAGCTTCCCTGCCGGCCTGCCGCTTCTGGCCCTCGACCGCATCATCGCCAACCGCAAGGGGATCATCACCGAAGTGGAAGCGCATGATACGCCGCTGGCGCGTATTGCCTCGGATCATTTGCCGATCAAGGCGCTGGTCGATTTGAAATCAGTGGCCGATTAGCACCTCTAGCTGCTGTTTTGAAAGCTTCCGACGAGTGTGAAGGGGCAACATTCTTGCCCACTGGAGCTGCCGTGCTGCAGCCGTTGCGGATGCGTCTGATGCGTCTGACACTTCTCCGATAACGGCCTCGACTGCTCAGGCGGTTCACACCCAGATCGAAAGCGGTCGTATTCCGCCAGCCAGTATCATCGATGATGATGCCGATCCGCTCGCCATTCAGCCACTGCGGCATGGTGCGGCTGTGCCAATGGCTCGAGAGTTGAGCAAAATTTTCCTCTGCTGGCAGCGAATCGCTATCGCCGGCTGATACGATGCCGCAAACAACAATCAATCGCGATCTCCAGATAAGTTCATTTCTCCGCCACGGGCGGCGATTTTGCCTTCCAGCCTGTGGAGATCAGCAGGGCTTCACGCTCTTCGGCCGACATGGCACGAAGCCGATGCCGCACCGTGAGGCGTATGGCCACAAATCCGGCAATGCCTAAAACAAACTTTCCGACTATCCCGAAGATCGTCATGACCATAGCCCAGGTTGCCAGTACACTGTTCAAGGCAAGATAGGCGTTCAGCGTGGCGGAAACGAACATCAGACCAGCCCATGCAAAGCCGACATCGGATGCGACTTCCCGGGCAATCGAAGGCAGGTAGCGGTTTATCCAGCCGGGTTTCAGCATGACGATGCCGACGATTGCGTAGATCGCAGTCGGCTTGAATAGCACGAAGCGCGGACTGTCCGTCAGCACTGTGGCCGTCCCTGATGCGATCACCAGAAAAACACTCATCCACTCCATGACGTCTATCGGCTTTCGCCGGCCGAGTTGCAGCGCAATCTGAATGACGCCAAGCAACATTCCGAAGCCGGCCGAAAGCGCAGCGTTGCGCGTAAAGGAAAACAGGATAAGGAAGAGCAGGCTCGAAGCCAGATCGCTGAGCAATCTAGCTGTTTGCAGGAAAGCTTTCATGAGACGCGGGCACCATCGGGACTGGTTCGGGCTCCGTAGAGCGAATGGCGGCCTCCATCAAGAGATTGGTGTGTGACTTGGCAGTGACGCGCTGCGATGTCGATAAGCTAAACTGAACCCCATGAGTTTGGCGAGCTAAGAGATGGATGGCGTGTCGATGTGTGAACCGTCATTTAGCGGGCGGCGCACACCGAGCTCACGCTGATGACGACGTGCAGCAGGCACTCATGATTTACATCTCAAAGCAAGTCACGGGTCTGCGAATACACTCTGCCGTCATGCCGCGGCCTCGTAGCCTCTAGAAGCCGGGCTCTCAAGGCCTTCAAGCTGAAAGCGTTCGATCATCTCGGTAAGTGCGAGCGCCTCTGACGATAGCTGTTGCGTGGCGGCATTGGTCTCTTCTACCATCGCCGCATTTTGCTGCGTCATACGATCAATATCGTTCACCGACGCATTGATCGAATGGAGTGTCGTCGCTTGGTCGCGGCTTGACGAGGCGATCAGTTCAATATGGCCGACGATGTGGACGATCTCGCTGGAAATCTCCATCAGCGCATCGCCAGTGCGGCCGACGAACTCGGAGCCCGACGCAACCTCTCGGACGGAATTGTTGATGAGCTCGCCGATTTCCTTGGCTGCGCGAGCCGATCGCTGCGCCAGCTCCCGCACTTCCTGCGCCACGACTGCAAAGCCCTTGCCGGCCTCACCCGCTCTCGCTGCTTCGACTCCCGCATTCAGGGCCAAGAGATTGGTCTGGAAAGCGATGGAATCGATGGCGCTGACAATCTGCACGATTTTGCCCGACGCGTCCTCAATTCGTCCCATAGCCGATACTGCGTTTTGGACAACCGAAGCCGAGGCGTCGGCGCCCTGTTTGGCGCGCTGGACAAGCGCAAGCGCTGCTGCTGCCCGTCCTGAAGAGGTGTTGACGGCGGAAGAAATCTCCTCCACAGCCGCTGCGGTTTCTTCAAGGGCAGCCGCCTGCTTCTCCGTTCGACTGGCCAGGTCATCAACGGCTTCCGCCATCTGGCGGCCATTGTCGCTAATGAGCGAAGACGTCTCGCGGATCTCGCAGAGCGTCTCTCTGAGGCCCGCCACCGACATGTTGAAATCGGTACGGATCCGGTCGAGTTCGGGGGCAAAGGGCGTATCGATCGCAAAATTCAACTGCCCGCGCGACAGCCGCGTGAGACCTTCTGCCAGCGCCTCGATTGCGGCGTCAACCTGAACCTTGGCGCTACGCCGCTCGAGTTCGTTGTGGGCGCGCTCAGATTCCGCCTCACGACGCGCGATCTCGGCCTGTTGTTCCATTTCGACTTTCGACAGCGCATTTTGTTTGAAGATGGAAAGCGCACGGGCCATTTCCCCGATTTCGTCGCCCCGCGTCTCGCCGGTGATTGTGGTGTCGAGCCTTCCCTCTGCGATCTTGCGCATCGCTGCGGTAATCTGGGTGATAGGTCCCTTCAGGGTGAAGACCAGCGCGGCACCTGCGGCCATAGCAATCAGGATGCCGATTACAATCGCGCCGCCGGATATTCTATTGGCCTGTTGACGATCCTGCCCAGCATTTTCCTTCTGGGTCTCGGCGAATTGCGCAAGCAGGTTCCAGGTGTTGTCGATCTGCCCCGCGGCGCTGTCGAACTCGGCAAGCTTGCGCGCCGCACCTTCGGAGAGCGCTGCCGCGTTCGCCGCAAGCAGATCGAGAACGGGTTGAGCCTTCTTCGGAATTTCGGCAAAAACCGGATCGTCGGTCACCACGCCGGCGAGACGGCCGAGCTCGGTCTGATACATGTAGATCGACTGCTGGACTTTTTTCACTCGCGCGTCGTCTGGTTTGCCGGCGAGTTCGGCGAAGCCGACGCGGATCTCATTATTGCTATTAACGATAGCACGCAGTTCGTTGCCGACATTCGTCGCCTGAGAGATATCCTTGTCCGACGCGGCAAGCGCGAGTACGGAGGTCCGCATCAGATCGTCGCCAATCGTCTTGAGACTGTCGCCAGTTGCAGCAAGATTGGCGATGGCGGTATCCGTTGTCGGGACATCCAAAGTGTCCGGCGACGCCTTCGAAGCGTTGGCGATGGCATCTACCGCAGCGGCATACTGCGTGGCGAGGGCTTGGCTGTCGGTCGCTATCGCAGGCGAAAGCTGCTCCCTTGCCTTCTGCAAATCGGGCGCATATTTAGCCAGAAGGCTAAGCTTGTCCGGAGGCGTTGTAGCGTTCGTATAATCATTGCGAAATTTTGTCGCAACATTGGCGGCTGCAATGATGGAGACGGCGTTGCTGAGGCCGCTCTTGTTGGCATTTTCCATCTTTTTCGCACTCGCCATCAGCATGAACGAGCGCTTGCCAACCTGCCCTTGCAGGTCAAGAAGTGCCGCCGAAGCAGCGTCCACGTCACTGAGAATTTTCTGCTGTCCCGTTTCGATTTGCCAGATCGCTTCGATCTTTTGCGGGATGATTTGCGACTGGTCGAGCGCCCGGTCGAGAAGCCCCACATCGGTCGTCGGCCTTAAAGTTTCGATCGTCCGGTTCAGGTTTGCCAATTGCTCTCGGGCGTCCGCAAGCGCGGTGTCACGAGCTTCCAGCGACGGCTTCATCAGAAAGCCGGTCATGCTTGAAGAAACATGTTTGAACCCGTTCAGAGACTGCAAAACATGGTTGGAGATCTCCATCCGCCCTTCGAGAAGGCTCGACGCGTAGTATCCCGTCAATCCTACTGCGCATAGGCTGATGACGAATGGCGCCAAGAGCGCGAGCACCTTCGTCTGAATGCGAGCCCGCGACATCAAACCATGTACCATAAATCCACCCCCAAATTTGAAGGTAAAGCTGCCATCCTTTTCTTAAGGACCGATGAAGGGACTAGCCGTCCCCTGGTCGCCGCCGCGCAGAACAACAGCGGCCGAATCGCCAAACGGAGGCTGCCGAATTTCGGGCGTCATTTCGGCATGGCGATGGCCATGACATGCATCGGCTCAGACGAGGACGTAAGCCCAGGCGAGCCGGAAGGCCAGGACTACGTGATCGCGAGACGTGGAAGCGAAAGCCGAATTGATAATCCACCGGGCGTCCATGATCGCTCGATATGGATGTCAAGGCTTTGCGCTATCTTTTGCTCGAGGATGCTTCCAAAGCCGGAAGAGGGCTGGGTCGGATCTGCATCTATCGGGCCGTGCGCCTCAAGCCAAACCAACTCGATAGCGTCCGGTGAGATGGTCAACGTGATATCGACGGTCCCGTCGCCAACGGAGAGCGCTCCGTACTTCGCAGCGTTCGTTGCGAGCTCGTGAAACAGGAGCGCGAGATTGGTGATCTTCGCACGGCTTACCTCGACGTCATCCCCATGCAGTGTCCACTGCCGATGGTCGTCGTGCCCGTAGGGCGCAAGGATATTTGAAAGAAGCTGAAACAGCGTGGCTGGGGGGTCTTCAATGGACTGGCCGGCAAGGCTTGGCAACGTTATCTCGTGCGCGCGCGCCAAAGCCATGAGCCTATCCTTCATGCTGGAGGCGAGATCGCTCGGCGTCACCGCGTTTCGGGCTGCGAGGGTGATAATGCTGGCGACAACCGCAAAGAGGTTTTTTACTCGGTGATGCATCTCCCGAAGGAGCATTTCCCGGTGCTCGGCTTCCCGCCTGCGCTCCGAGATGTCGCGAGCGATTTTCGATGCTCCGATAATTGTGCCGCTGTCGTCTCTGATGGGGGAGATTGTCAAAGAGATGTCGATCAGGTTGCCGTCCTTGCGACGTCTTACCGTTTCAAAGTGATCGACGCGTTCACCGGCTTGAATGCGCGCGAGAATGGCAGGTTCTTCATCAAGACGATCCGCCGGGATGACGATGGTGATGGGCTGGCCGACTGCTTCGTCCGCGGTATATCCGAAGATTCGCTCGGCACCCTTGTTCCACGTAGTGATGATGCCGGCCAAGCTTTTGCTGACAATGGCATCGTCTGACGATTCGACAATGGCTGCAAGAAAGGCCGCGGCATCATAAGCTGCGGGGACAGCGTCGGCGGTTGCTTGTGTTCCTTGATCACCCAAACTCATCGTGGTCGCCTCAGTTGTATGCCTGAAAAAGCGAATTCTCGCAGCCGCAATTTGGAGCATATCGTATCATCATTTCAACTCGAAGTGCTTTCATCAAACGCAACAGATGCCTTGGTGCCGTCAGAAGTTCGAAGCGCTAAGCCGCAGCTTTGGCGCGCAAATTTACCTAAGTGATGATCGTCTGAAAGGTCGAATCAGCAACCAAGCCGTCAATCTCACCTGATGCTTCGATTCTCGAGGGCCCGACCTCCACTTAAAGATAAGCTCGCGAAAAGAACACCGCAGTCGTCAAAAGGGCGACCGCAAGGGTTAGCATCCGGACGACCGTTGATGGCAGCCTACGTCCGACATGCGCTCCGATCCACCCGCCGATAACGGCTCCAAACGTCATGGAAACGCACTGTTGCCAAACGATAGCCCCGGCTAGCACAAAGACGACGACGGCGACCGCGTTTGCGGCGGTCACCATCACCATTCTTGTCGGATTCAAGCTTTTGATCTCCCCGCCCCCGAGAACGCTCCATGCCGCCAGCATCATAAGGCCCACTGCGCCGCCAAAATAGCCACCATAAAGACCGAGAAAGAACTGGACCGTTGCGAAGGCCGGAACATTTGGGCGCGCCTGCGTCCGGAGCTTGGCGCTGAGCCTCGGCCCTGCGGCCAGCATCAATGTCGCCACGAGCAAAAGCCATGGCAGGATTCCATCGAAAATCCTGGATGGGGTCAGAAGTAATAGGACGCTTCCGGCGACGCCACCCACCACCGTCACCATAGCAATGGCCACGGCATTGATGCCGCACACCCTTCGAACCCCATCACGGTAAACCCATGAGCTCGCCAGACCGCCGGGAAACAAGGCTAAAGTGCTGGTCGCGTTTGCGGCAACCGACGGCACTCCGACCGATATCAGCGCAGGCAGGGATACGAACGACCCGCCCCCCGCTAACGCGTTCATGCTGCCTGCCAACAAGCCGGCTAGGAAAAGGAGAATGGTATCGTACATGTTCAGATCGCTTTATCCCGCGACACGCTTAACGAAAATCGCGGTCCGGGCGGGTTGGAGGCGCCGACGCTTTAGCGCGCTCCCGGTGACGGGGCAATCCTTGCCTAGGTCCTGCTGATAAAGTGGCTTCCCAAAAATAGCTGAGTTTTAATTCAAGGGGGCCTTTAAGAAGGCTGCCCGGGCACATGGTGACCTACCGCCGCAGAATGGCAAACCGTACAACCGCTTCTGCCCAGGGAGCGAGGCAGCAGAATTGGCCTCATACAGACAACATGCCTTGACGTCTTCCCTCGTTTGCGAAATGCTAAGATGTCAGACCAATTCCATATCTGATTGCCTGATAGAAAAATAGGGAACCATGAAGGAAAATCGCAGCAACAGACCGGTGATCCGGCCGCTTCCCGTCATGGACCGGGCGCGTCAGGTTACCGATGCGTTGGCGGATTATGTGGAAGAAGCGCGGCTGCAGGCGGGCGACCGGCTACCGGCCGAGCGGGAGCTGATGTCGGCTCTTGCGGTAGGACGTTCGACCATCCGCGAGGCGATCCGGCATTTCCAGGCGCTTGGCGTGATCGAGACGCGCAAGGGCAGCGGCACCTATCTTTTGAAGCCGGTTTCGAGAGCGACGATCCATATGCCGCTGTCATTCGATGCGGTGCATCTGCGCGACGCGCTGCTGCAGACGCTGGAAGTTCGCCGCGGCATCGAATGCGAGGCGGGCATGGTCGCGGCCCGGCGGCGAACCGCCAAGGACCTTGTTGTCATCGAGGAGAAGTTGAACGAGATGGAGCGGGTGCATCTGGAAAAGGGCACATCCGGGCCGGAGGATCTCGCCTTCCATCTCGCCGTCTACGACGCCACCCACAATCCGCTGTTTCGCCAGCTGCTCGAGCAGATGCGCGAGACTTTCGAGCGCTTCTGGGAGCATCCGTTCGACCGGCAGGATTTCGCCCGCCGGTCCTTTCCCTTTCACCGCACGCTTTTCAACGCGATCACTGCCGGGGACCCAGAAGCGGCGCGTGCGGAAACATTGAAAATTCTCGATATCGTCGAGGAAGACATCAAGGAAATGTCCAAATGAGCAACGGCGCAGACCCGTTCGATCTCGCTTCCCTCATCACCGCCCACGACGACGGCAACTTTGCCGACGCCGTCGTGCCGCCGATCTTTCAGACCTCGCTTTTCACCTTTTCCGATTATGACGAGATGATCACCGTCTATCGCGGCGAGAAGGTGCGGCCGACCTATACGCGCGGGCTGAACCCGACGGTGCGGGCCTTCGAGGAAATGCTGGCCAAGCTCGAAGGTGCCGAGGATGCGCTCGGTTTTGCCAGCGGCATGGCGGCGATTTCGTCTTCCGTGCTGAGTTTCGTTGAGCCGGGCGACCGTATCGTTGCCGTCAAACACGTCTATCCCGATGCCTTCCGCCTGTTCGGCACTATCCTGAAGCGGATGAAGATCGAAGTGACCTATGTCGACGGGCGCGACGAGGAGGCCGTCGCCAAAGCGCTGCCCGGCGCCAAGCTCCTGTACCTGGAAAGCCCGACGAGCTGGGTGATGGAGGCGCATGACGTCGGCGCGCTTGCCGCCCTCGCCAGGCGGCACGGCGTCGTCTCGATGATCGACAACAGCTGGGCAAGCCCGTTCTTTCAGCAGCCTTTGACGCTCGGCGTGGATCTCGTCATCCATTCGGCCTCGAAATATCTCGGCGGCCATAGCGATGTGGTGGCGGGTATCGTCGCCGGCTCGAAAGAAATGATCGCGCGCATCAAGGCCGAGGCCTATCCCTATCTCGGCGGCAAGCTTTCGCCCTTTGACGCCTGGCTGCTTATCCGCGGTCTCCGCACCCTGCCGCTGCGCATGAAGGCGCATGAAGCCTCGGCGCTCGAGATCGCCCGGCGGCTGCAGCGGCTCGACGTGGTCGAGACGGTCTGTCATCCCGGGCTCGCCAACCGACTGCCCGCCGGGCTGAACGGCACCTCGGGCCTGTTTTCCTTCATCTTCCGCGAAGGCGTCGATATTCGCGCCTTCGCCGATCACCTCAGGCTCTTCAAATTGGGAGTAAGCTGGGGTGGGCATGAAAGCCTGATCGTACCGGGCGAGGTCGTGCTGCAACAGAAGGCACAGCCGAATTCCGCGCAAACCTTCGGCATCCATGCGCGATCCGTACGTCTCCATGTCGGTCTCGAAGGAACCGAGGCGCTGTGGAGAGACATCGAGGAGGCGCTCGCCGCCGCCTCGCAATCTTGAACCGAGAGAACCTAAAAGGGGGAACTGAGCATGAAAAAGCTAATAATCTCGACGCTCTTTGTTTCGATGATGGCGGGTACGGCCTTTGCCGATACGACGCTGAAGCTTGTCGAAGTCATAACCAGCCCGGAGCGCACCGAAACGCTGAAATCGATCGTCGGCAAGTTCGAGGCCGCCAATCCCGGCACCAAGGTCGACATCGTCTCGCTGCCCTGGAACGAAGCCTTCCAGAAATTCGCGACCATGGTGTCGGCCGGCGACGTGCCCGATGTGATGGAGATGCCCGATACCTGGCTGTCGCTCTATGCCAATAACGGCATGCTCGAAAGCCTCGAGCCCTATCTCGAAAAATGGGAGCACACCAAGGAGCTGACGCCGCGTGCGCTCGAGCTCGGCCGCGACGTCAAGGACACCGCCTATATGCTGCCCTACGGCTTCTATCTCAGGGCGATGTTCTACAACAAGAAGCTGCTTTCGGAAGCCGGCGTCGCCGCGCCGCCGAAGACGCTGGAGGAGTTTACCGCCGCCTCGGAAAAGGTCTCCAAGCTGCCGGGCAAATACGGTTACTGCATGCGCGGCGGACCGGGCGGCCTGAACGGCTGGATGATCTTTGCCGCCACGATGGCCGGCGACAACAAGTACTTCAAGGAAGACGGCACCTCGACCATGAACAGCGAAGGCTGGGCAAAGGGCATCGAATGGATGGTCAATCTCTACAAGAAGGGCTACGCGCCGAAGGACAGCGTCAACTGGGGCTTCAACGAAGTCGTCGCCGGCTTCTATTCCGGCACCTGCGCCTTCCTCGACCAGGATCCGGATGCGCTGATCGCTATCGCCGAGCGCATGAAGAAGGACGATTTCGGCGTTGCGCCGCTGCCGAAGGGTCCTGACGGCAAGTCCTTCCCGACCATCGGTTACGGCGGCTGGTCGATGTTTTCGACGAGCGCTAACAAGGATCTTTCCTGGAAGCTGATCGCCACTCTCGAAGGGCCGGAAGGCAATATCGAGTGGAACAAGCGCATCGGCGCGCTGCCGGCCTATACCGCGGCCGAAAAGGATCCCTTCTATGCCGGCGATCAGTTCAAGGGTTGGTTCGAGGAACTGGCGGATCCGAATACTGTGCCGACGGTCATGCCGACCTATCTGGAAGAGTTCGCCTTCTTCAAGGACTCGCTGGCGATCAAGACCTCGCAGCAGGCCTTGCTTGGCGATATTTCGGCGAAGGATCTGGCCGATCAGTGGGCGGATTATCTGACCAAAGCGCAGCAGAAGTTCTTGAGCAAGAAGTAGTTGGATAAGGGGGCTTCGAGACAGAAGCCCCCTTATCCGCCCTACGGGCACCTTCTCCCCACTGGGGAGAAGAGACTGGTGGCCCCGCCGCATTCCCCTTCTCCCCAGCGGGAGAAGATGGCCCGAAGGGTCGGATGAGGGGGCCTTAGCCGCCCAGTTTTCAGAAGCATTACCCGCGCGAGAATCCGCAACCGGGTAGACAATGGAAATTACGCACTGATGACCATCTCCGCCGATATGCTCGACATGCATCGCGACCGCAGGCCGTGGCTGCGTCGTCTTGCCGATGCTTCGGAGCCCTATCTCTACAGCGCTCCATCGTTGATCCTGATCATTGCGGTGATGCTGGTGCCGCTGACACTCGGGCTGTCCTATGCCTTCCGCGATATCCAGCTGCTCAACCCCTTTTCCGGCGGTTTCGTCGGACTCGATCATTTCCGTGAGCTTGCGGGCGACGCCGCCTTCTATGGGGCGCTCAGGAACACGCTCTGGTGGACCGGCGCCTCGGTCGTCTTGCAATTCACCTTCGGCCTCATCCTGGCGTTACTGCTCGACAAGCCGTTCCCGGGCCGGGCGATCGCGCAGGCGCTGGTCTTCCTGCCCTGGGCGGTGCCGTCCTTTCTCGCCGGTCTCAACTGGGCCTGGTTGTTCAATCCGGTCATCGGGCCGATCCCGCACTGGCTCTTCGCGCTCCGGCTGATGCATGAGCCGGGCAACATTCTATCCGATCCCGATCATGCAATGTGGGGGCCGATCGTCGCCAATGTCTGGTGGGGCATTCCGTTTTTTGCCATCACCCTGCTTGCGGCGCTGCAGGCGATTCCGCGCGATCTCTACGAGGCGGCCTCGATCGACGGCGCCGGCTGGTTCCAGCGTTTCCGCTCGATCACCCTGCCGTTTCTGGCGCCGACAATCGCCATCACCGTGCTCTTACGCACCGTCTGGATTTCCAATTTCGCCGATCTCATCGTCGTCATGACCAATGGCGGACCGGCCGACCGCACCCAGATCGTCGCGAGCTATATCTTCACCACCGCCTTCAAGCGGCTCGATTTCGGTTACGCCTCGGCCATTGCATTGGTGCTGCTCGCGCTGCTGCTTGCCTATTCGATGCTGATCATCCTGCTGCGGCAGACGCTGCTGAACAAGGATTGAGACCATGAGACGATCAATCCTTCCTACCATCGCGCATCGCTTAGCGATCCTCTGCTACATTGCCTTTGCGCTCTTCCCGCTGTTCTGGCTGCTCAAGGTCTCGGTGACGCCGAACGATCTGCTCTACACCGAAGGCGTGCGCATGTGGCCGTCGCGCACGAGCTGGGATCATTATGCCTTCGTGCTGCAGCACAGCGCCTTCCCGACCTTCTTCAAGAACAGCCTGATCGTTTCGGCTTCGACGGCGGTGACCGTGACGATCTGCGCCTCGCTCTCGGGCTACGCACTGTCGCGCTTCAATTTTCGGGCAAAATACTGGATTGTCGCGCTGATGCTGCTGACCCAGATGTTTCCGCTCGTCATGCTGGTGGCGCCGATCTTCAAGATCCTGTCGCCCCTGCATCTGACCAACAGCCTGACCGGGCTTGTCATCGTCTACACCGCTTTCAACGTGCCCTTCGCCACTTTCCTGATGCAGTCCTTCTTCGACGGCATTCCCAAGGATCTCGAAGAGGCGGCGATGATCGACGGGGCGACGCAATTCACCGCGTTTCGCCAGATCATCCTGCCGCTGACGCTGCCCGGCATCGCGGCGACGCTCGGCTTCGTCTTCACCGCGGCCTGGAGCGAACTGCTCTTCGCGCTGATGCTGATCAACGGCAATGACGCCGCGACCTTCCCTGTGGGGCTTCTCACCTTCGTTTCGAAATTCTCGGTGGATTTTGGGCAAATGATGGCGGCGGGCGTCATGGCGCTCATCCCGGCCGGCCTCTTCTTCCTGCTCATCCAGCGTTATCTCGTCCAGGGCCTGACGGCCGGCGCGGTCAAGGGTTAAACAAAAATGGCATCGATCGATATCCAGAATATCCGCAAGGCCTATGGCCACGTGCAGGTGCTGCACGGCGTCGATCTCGACATCAGGGACGGCGAATTCGTCGTGCTCGTCGGTCCCTCCGGCTGCGGCAAGTCAACGCTGTTGCGGATGATTGCCGGGCTGGAGGAAGTCACATCGGGTGAGATCCGCATTGCGGGCGCCCGGGTGAATGAACTGCATCCCAAGGACCGCGACATCGCCATGGTGTTCCAGTCCTATGCGCTCTATCCGCATATGAATGTCGCCGGCAATATGAGCTACAGCCTAAGGCTGCGGAAGACGGCGAAGGAGAAGATCGCGAGCGCGGTGGCGGCGGCTGCCGCCAAGCTCGGCCTCGACCCGCTGCTCGAACGGCGGCCGAAGGCGCTCTCCGGCGGTCAGCGCCAGCGTGTCGCCATGGGCCGCGCCATCGTGCGCCAGCCGAAGGCCTTCCTGTTCGACGAGCCGCTCTCCAACCTCGATGCGCGGCTGCGCGAACAGATGCGTGCCGAAATCAAGAAGCTGCACGGGGAGTTGAAGGCAACCTCGATCTACGTCACCCACGACCAGATCGAGGCGATGACGCTGGCGGACCGGATCGTCGCAATGCATGGCGGCGTGGTGCAGCAGGTCGGCAGTCCGCTGCAACTCTACGACCGGCCCGCCAATCTCTTTGTCGCCGGTTTCATCGGCTCGCCCGGAATGAATTTCCTCGAGGCCAGCTATACGGCAGGCGGCGTCAAGCTGAAGGATGGTACAATCGTGCCGCTGGCAAGGCCGCTGCCGCTTGCAGACGGCATGAAGGTGACGCTCGGCATTCGGCCGGAGCATGTGCTGATGACAAATGACGGGACGGGGCTCGTCACCGACGTGGAACTCGTCGAACCCACAGGCTTCGGCATCATCCTCCACCTCGCCCTGCACGGCCTGCCCTTCAAGATCTTCACGCTCGACCGCGAAGCGCTGAAGGCGGGGCCGAAGCTCAATGTGGCTTTCCCCGCCCAATATCTGCATGTGTTCGACGGCGAGGGACAGCGCGTCGATTGAGCAGGCGCGACGGGGAATCGGCCCTTAGCGACCTTATCTCCTGATTGTTTTCACAGTAAAAGCACCCGGCGAGAAAAAAAGATCGTTCAGATTCAAGGAGATGAAAGAGACTCGGAAAAGGCGTGGATAATTCTGGCTAAGCCATTGAAATTTGATTCGTTTTGACTCGGAACCAATCGTAAACTGATTCGGTTGACTCGCACTGGTTGCGTCAGGAGCGCGAGCGAGATGGTTGCCCCGAGGGCGAATTGGAAGGGTTTTATCAAGTTCGGAGAAGTGGCTTTCCCGGTGGCGCTTTACACCGCCGCCTCCACATCCGAGCGGATTGCGTTTCACACGCTGAACAGGAAGACCGGCAACCGTGTGCGCCGAGAATTCGTGGACGGCGAGACCGGCGATCCGGTCGAGCGCGAGGACCAGGTCAAGGGTTTTGAGATCGAGGACGGTCGCTATGTCGTGCTCGGGCCGGAGGAGGTCGCGGCTGCCATTCCCGAAAGCGACAAGACGCTGAAGGTGGAGGCATTCATTCCTTTTGAGGAGGTCGACGACATTTATTTCGACAAGCCTTATTACCTGGCTCCCGACAAGATGGGCAGCGACGCTTTCAAACTCCTGAGGGATGGCATGGAGAAAGCCAAAGTCGCCGCCATTGCCCGGACGGTGCTGTTCCGGCGCTTGCGAACGGTCCTCATCCGCCCCCATGGAAAGGGGCTGGTCGGCTCAACCTTGAACTTCGATTATGAGGTTCGCTCCTCCGAGAAGGCATTCGAAGAGATGCCGGATCTCAAGATCGAAGGCGAGATGCTGGAGCTTGCCAAGCACATCATCAACACCAAGAAGGGCGAGTTCGACCCGAAGCAGTTCGACGACCGTTATGAAGCCGCCGTCGCCGAACTGGTGAAGGCCAAGATCGAAGGCCGCGCCCTTCCGCAGAAAAAGGCACCGCCGGCTCCGAAACCGAGCGACCTGCTACAGGCCCTGCGCGAAAGCGCCGGCATGGCGGCGCCGGCGAAGGCGAAGCGCACCGCTGCAAATGCCAATGCGGGCAAGAACAGGCAGAAGGCAACGCGCGCGTCGGCGCCGAAATCGCGCAGCTCAGGCGGCGCTCACCAGCGCCGCGCCGGGTGATAGGAGGCTTCCATGGCGATCCGGCCTTACTGGAAAGGTTACCTCAAACTGTCGCTCGTCACCTGTCCGGTGCAGATGATGCCGGCCACCTCCGAAAATGAGAAGGTGCGTTTTCACACACTCAACCCTGTTACCCAAAACCGCGTCGTCAGCCACTATGTCGACGCCGTCACCGGCAAGGACGTGAAAGATGAAGACGAAGTGAAAGCCTATCAGCGCGGTGAGAACGAATATGTCTTGCTCGAAGATGAGGAGTTGGAAAACGTTGCGCTTGAAAGCACCAAGACGATCGATATCGAAGTCTTTACGCCGCGCAACAGTGTCGAATGGATCTGGCTCGACACGCCCTACTATCTTTCACCCGACGATCCGGTTGGCCAGGAAGCATTCTCGGTGATCCGCGACGCGATGGCGGCTGAGGACATGGTCGGCATCTCGCGGCTGGTGATCGCGCGCCGCGAGCGCGCCGTGATGCTGGAGCCTCGCGGCAAGGGCATCGTCCTTTGGACCCTGCGTTACGGCGACGAGGTGCGCGACGCTGAAAACTATTTCGATAGGGTGGACGATCAGCCAGCGGACAGTCAGATGATGCCGTTGGTGCAGCAACTCATCAAGAAGCAGACGCAGCACTGGAATCCGAAGATGGCGTCCGACCCGGTGCAGGAGAGGCTGCTCGACCTCATCGAGGCCAAGAAGAAACAGATGAAAAAGCCTGTTAAAGCGAAACCCAAGGGCAGGGAGAAGGCAGAGCCGGCTCCCAGCAACGTCATCAATATCATGGAGGCGCTGCGCAAATCCGTCGATGCCGAGAACCGATCCGGCAGGCATTGAGTGATGACCAGACCCCGGCGCCCTTCCGCCCCCCTCCTTCGAGACTCCAGTTCTTCGATACAATCGCGACCTGTCCGTCGGCGTGATCCGGATCAGCCAAACCTGCCGTTCGATGCAATGCCGTCCAGAGTGGAGCCATGCCTGGCGCTGCTGAAGCAGACGGTGCCGCAAGGGCCGGATTGGCTTTATGAGGTGAAGTGGGACGGTTACCGATTGGCGCTCCACATCGAACCAAAGGGCATTCGCATTCTCACTCGTGGCGGCCATGACTGGACCCAACGATTTCCGACGATCGCCGCAGGGGCAAGAGAACTCGGTGTGTCGAGCTGCATTCTCGACGGAGAAGCCGTCGTCCTCGATGAAGAGGGTCGCTCGGACTTTGGAGCGTTGCAGCGCTCGCTCGGCGGCAGGGGCGGCAAGCGGATCTCAACCGAATCCATATTCTACGCCTTCGATCTGTTGTATCTCGACGGTCACGACCTGACGCGCACGGAACTGTCGGTGCGCCGTCATTTACTGGAAGATCTGATCCCCGAGACCAGTGGCGCCATTCGGTTCTCGCACGAACTGGATTGGGGTGGCGAGGAACTGCTCGAGCACGCATGCCGTCTGGGCCTGGAAGGCATCATCGCAAAACGCAGGGACAGTCCTTATCGGAGTGGCCGCCTCGGGGACTGGCTGAAGATCAAATGTGTTCAGAGCGACAGCTTCATGATCGTCGGTTACGAGGAATCTGCCAGCACCCGCGGCGGGCTCGGGAGTCTGTTGCTTGCGGGTCGAAAGGGTCACGACTGGATCTATGTCGGGTCCGTCGGCACGGGGTTCAATCGAACCGAGGCGGAATATTTGCGCAAGACGCTGAACCGTCTCCAAACGAAAAAACCCGTCGTGCCGCTGAAAGGGAAGCGGCTTGTTTTTTCGCAACCGACCCTCATCGCCGAAATCGAGTTTCGCGGCTGGACGCGTGAGGGCAGCCTACGCCACCCCTCATATAAGGGGCTCCGCGAGATCCAGGATAATGCTGCCGTCTTCGATATGGCTGACGGCCCGGCTGCGATCAGATGAAGTCATTCAGGGCCGCGAGCTGCCCGGCTCCTGGTCACGCGGCATGCTTGCCGGCGCGGCCGAGCCTTTTAATCGCCTGCTCCAAGGGACGCTGCCCCTCGCAATAATCCTTCCAGGCGGACGACTTCGATAGCAAGGCAGGCACGGTTCGGATGGTGAACCTTTTAGGGTCGAGGTCTGATTTCACCTGCGTCCACGTCAGAGGCATCGATACCGTCGCACCGGGGCGGGCTCGAGGGGAAAGCGGCGCTACGGCCGTCGCCATGCGATCATTGCGCAGGTAATCGAGGAAAATGCGACCGCCCCTCAGGCTCTTCGTCATCTTGATAAGGTAGAGATCGGGGTTGTTCCGGGCCATCTGCTGGCAGACGTCGTGCGCGAAGGCCTTTGCCTCGGGCCAAGACAGCGGCTTGCGCTTATTGACTGCAAGCGGGGTCACGACATGCAGGCCCTTGCCGCCCGTCGTCTTGCAAAAGCTGATCAGTCCGAGGTCTTCCAGCCGATCGTGCATTTCGCGGGCAGCGGCAACGACCGTGGCAAAGGGAACGTCAGGCCCGGGATCGAGGTCGAATACCAGACGACCTGGAACTTCCGGTTGACCGGGTTCGCAGTTCCACGGATGGAGTTCGACCGCCGCGATCTGGGCGACCGCGGCAAGGCCTTCGATGCGATCGATCTGCAGGTATGGCTTTTTGTCCCCGAATACCTTGACCAGGTCGAGCAAGTTCGATTGTCCCGGCATCGCATGGCGCTGAAAGAACTGCTCGCCGCCAATTCCATCAGGGGCGCGGATGATAGAGCAGGGCCTGCCCTTGATGTGGTCGATCATCCAGTCGCCGACTGCCTCGTAATAGCCCGCCAATTCTTCCTTCGTGACCGGGGCGCTGCCGTTGGCTTCCGGCCATAATGGTTTGTCCGGGTTTGAGATGAGCACTCCCATGACATCAGCCTTCGCACCCTTACGGCGCGCCGGTGTTTGCCTGGCCTTCGGAACCGGCTCCGCGATGTCCGCTTTGGCGGGTCTTACGGGTGGCTCCGCCTCGACTTCCCTAGCCGGCTTATCTTCGCGCAATCCTTTGAAGGCTGCTTGGCGGACGAGACCGTCCGCGGTCCACCCCTCGAATTCGATTTCGGCGACAAGCTCGGGCTTCACCCAGACGACCTCGGCCTGCTTCTTCGGAGCACCGATACCCGTGAAGGGCGATCTCGCCGTCTCCAGCGCCTTCAGTTTTGGAAGCAACGTTTCGACTTTCTTGGCGCCGTAGCCGGTTCCGACACGGCCGACATAGACAAAATGATCGCCGCGAAAAACACCCGCGAGAAGGGAACGAAACCCGCCGTTGGTCTTGGCGTAGGCGCCGATCACCACCTCGTGCCCCGCCCGGCATTTCGACTTCGCCCAGCTTTCCGTCCGTCCGGATTGATAGGGGGCATCTGACTGTTTTGAGATGATGCCTTCCAGCGAGAGCTTGCAGGCCGATCTGAGGACGGCGTCACCGCCGGTCTCGAAATGTTCGACGTAGCGGATCCGAGGATCGTTGCCGGCCTCGGTGAGGAGCTCCTGCAATCGCCTCTTTCGCTCGATCAGGGGCCTCGAACGGAGATCCTCGCCGCCGTCATAGAGCAGGTCGAAGGCGAAGTAGACGAGACTGGCTGTCTTGCCCTCCGATAGCGCCGCCTGCAGTGCCGCGAAGTTAGGTGCACCTTGCTCGTCGAGAGCGCAAATCTCGCCATCGACGATACAATCCGGAAGCGCAGACGCCGCCTCGGCGATTTCGGGGTACTTGGCCGTCCAGTCGAGGCCTTTCCTGGTCTTCAAGGTGACTTCGCCATCGAGCACGCGCATTTGAATGCGGTAACCGTCGAACTTGATCTCATGGATCCAACCGTCCCCACCGGGCGGTCGCTCGACCTTCTCGCAGAGTTGCGGCGCGATGAAATCGGGAAGATCAACCGCCGTCGCAGTACCGGCGCGCTTTCCCGCACTCGCCTCCGACTGCCGCTCCTCGGCGGCCAATCCGTGATTGCTGTCCCAGACGGCGTCAGCCTGGACCTTTCCGCCCTCCACCATGAACGGTTTCGGCTTGCGCCCCTTGCCGGCTGCGATCATTTCCATGCTGCGGCCTGAGGCCACCGAGGTGACGTTGTCTTCGAGGATGGCAGCACCGTTCTCCTCAACGGAGAACTCGTCATGATGCTTGATCAACAGCCAGTTGGTACGCTTGCTGCGCTCGCGATCGTTGCGCATGCGCACCAGCACGAAGCTCCCATGCAGGCGCTCGCCTTCGAGCGTGAACTTGAAATCGCCCTTGGAAAGCGCCTGCTCCGGGCTCTTCTTCCCCTCCGGTTCCCAATAGCCGCGATCCCACAGCATGACCGTGCCGCCGCCATACTGGCCTTTCGGAATAGTGCCTTCGAAGTCGCCATAGTCGAGCGGATGGTCCTCGACCTCGACCGCCAGCCGCTTGTCATGCGGATCGAGCGATGGCCCTTTGGTGACTGCCCAGCTCTTGAACACGCCGTCGAGCTCGAGCCGCAGGTCGTAGTGCAGCCGTGTCGCATCATGCTTCTGGATGACAAAGCGACGGCGGTTGCTCTGTTTGAGGGACCGCTCGCCGCTGGGCTCAGCGGTCTTCTGAAAGTCGCGTTTTGATCGGTAGGTTGATAGCTTGTCGCTGGCCATGGCTGTTCCCGGACATTCGTTCCTCAAACGAAATAGCGGTGATCGTTGTTCCAGCCGCAGAAGGCGAAGGAGATCGAGGTGCCTCGGGTTTTGAGCTGGCGCGGCTCCTTCCGGGGCCGCGCGACCAATATCTCGAAGTCCGGATCCCGACGTGACCTGCGCACCCTTGACCTTTAGCGGAGTGCGGCGACACGCGTGGGCCGCGCCGGGCGGCGGGTGGCCTGCACCTGCCAGGGTGCCACGACTGCCGGCATGCCGGCTTCGACGCACGCGGCCATGAAAGCCTCCCGCGCGATCAACGGGGCAATAACCCGGTTTAGAGCGCCGCGACAGGTCTTGACAGCTCGCTGGTGGCGCTCTCCGTGGCCCAATGGCCATTCGTTTTCCAGGAAATCCAAGGCATCATAGACGCTCGTAAAAGTTCGTTCCAGGCCGCACTGCAGCCGGACCGTCACTGGACGAGTCCAGAGCACATCGTTCAGCGGCATTTTCTTCCTCCTTTCGATGCCAGCTTGATCCCCAAGAATATTGGAAATGGCTTCCGGCTGTTCAAGACCGCAGCGATATTCCGTTAATGGAGTGAGTCGGATGCTGCCTTCAGGACAAATTCCGCCTGCCGCCGTTGGATGCGAGAGAAAGATTGCAATAGCGCCGCGGCTGGACGCTCGGGGAGCCAGGTCATCCCGGCTCCTCAGTGAAACGCCGTCCCAGCACCATCGCCGAGCGCAAAAATCTTTTGCCGCTTCGCCCGGGAGGGCTATATCCTCTGGTGATCTCACTGGACTGGATTGAAATGACCGACACCGTTCTCGACCGTTTTCTTCGTTATGTCGTTATCGACACCCAATCCGATCCCTCTTCATCGACGCAGCCGACCACCGAGAAGCAGAAGGATCTCGGGCGGCTGCTCGTCGATGAACTGCTGCGGATTGGGCTCTCCGACGCCCATCTCGATGAGCATGGCTATGTCTATGCGACCATTCCGGCCAATAGCGACAAAACAGTGCCGGTTATCTGTTTCTGTTCGCATATGGACACGGCGCCCGACTTCAGCGGCACCAACGTCAAGCCGCAGATCGTCAGGAATTATGCGGGCGGCGATATCAGGCTTGTCGGGGATTCTAGCCGGGTGATCCGCGTCGCCGAGCATCCCGAGCTCAGCAACCAGATCGGCAACGACATCGTCACGACCGATGGAACGACATTGCTCGGCGCCGACGACAAGGCGGGACTGGCGGAAATCATGACTGCGGCTCAGATCCTTGTCGACAATCCCGATATCCGGCACGGAGCGATCAAGATCCTGTTCACGCCAGACGAAGAGGTCGGCCGCGGCGTCAACAAGGTCGATCTGGGTAAACTCGGAGCAGACTTCGCCTATACGATGGACGGCGAGACGGCGGGTCACATCGAGGACGAAACCTTCTCGGCAGACGGCGTCGAGATCAGCATAACAGGCGTGCCAATCCATCCGGGCTTCGCCAAGGACCGTATGGAAAATGCCATCAAGATCGCCGGCGCCATCATCGACCGGCTGCCGAATGACCTGGCGCCGGAGACGACCGAGGGCAAGCAGGGCTTCATCCATCCGGTCGGGGTGACCGGCTCGATGGAGAAGGCGTCGCTGAGCTTCATCATCCGCGATTTCACCGAGGCGGGCCTCGTGGAAAAAGAGGCGATGCTCGAAACCATCGTCAAGGAGGTGATGTCGGCCTATCCCGGCTCGACCTACCATTTCCAGGTGTCGGAACAATATCGCAACATGAAGACGGTGCTCGACCGCCATCCGGAGATTGTCGAGAACGCGCTTGAAGCCGTGCGTCGTGCCGGCATGACGCCGGTGCGCGGCAGCATTCGCGGCGGCACGGACGGCTCGCGCCTTTCCTTCATGGGGCTGCCGTGCCCGAACATTTTTGCCGGCGGCCATGCCTTCCACTCACCGCTCGAATGGGTGAGTCGCCAGGATATGGAAAAAGCGGTCGCAACGATCGTGGAGCTTGCGAAGATCTGGGAAGAGCGCGCTTAAGGCGCTCTTCCTGCTGAACGAAATCCAGTTTCAGCCACCATTTACCGGGAACTCGCCGCGTAGCATCACGCTATCATAGGCGGGACGGGGCGTGGGGATGGCGATCGGCATTCCCGGCTCGGGCGCGATCGAGGGTTCCGGCGGGGTCACCGGCGCGGTTATCCGCATCGGCGCCGTGCTCGCCGTGGCCATGGGATCGGGCGCCGGCAGAGGAACGGGAACGGCCGAAGGGATCAGCGCGTCGAACTGCGGCGGCAGCATGCTTTCGCCGGGCACATAATTCATCGCCACTTCGTAGGAGGGCAGCGGCGGCGGCGTTTCGAGCATTCCGTTGGAGTCGCGCTTCTCGTAGAAGGCGTTGCCGCCGGCGACCGTCACATAGTGCATGTTGTCATAGGGGAATTTCAAACCGTCGGTGTGGAAGAACATCGCATCCTTCACCGCCGGATGGCGCGCACCCTTCAGCAGGATCGCATCGGCCGCCGTGGCGAGTTCTGGTTCGGCCTGCGGCTTGACTTCCCGCGTCATGACCCCAGGCGCAAACTGCTTCTCCTGGGCGACAACACCGCAGATCGACGGTGGATAGGCGCCCGACGTCAGCCTGTTCATGACGACGGTGCCGACGGCCAGATAACCATCCTCGTCGGAATGCTGCGATTCGAAATACATCGCGCGCTTCAGGCAGTCGCGATCCTTGGCGGTATAATTGAAAGTGACTTTCGCCGCTTGAGCCTGTTTTGTCTTTGCCGGCGTCGTCGCCGGCTTCGGTGTTGTGGTGCAGCCTGCGGCCGCCAGTCCTACGAATAAAATCCCGATCAGGGATTTTCCAAAGGAAATCTCCGCCCTCAACGCCAGGTGCCTCCTATGGGATTAGTCCAGCCCTTTATGATTAACGCGAAAAATCTTTTACTCGTCATATGAATGAAATTCAAACAACCTTAGATAACAAAAGGCTGGAAGGACTCGCGTCAAATGCGATTGCGGCGTCGATCCTGCAGCCCACTGCTGCATAAATCCGAAGGGTTAACGAGATATTAAGCAAGGCGCCGTGCGCGCGTCAGGAAGACGCTCGCAATCGAGATCAGCTGCGAAACAGCTTCCAGCGGGTCGGCTTGAACGCGACGCGGTTGCGGTCGAGCCTGTCGGCCTCGCTCGGCGGCAGCTCGATTTCGATATTTGGCCGGTCATTGCCGATATCGAGTTCGATGTGGCGCGTACCGGCGACGCGGCGGCTGGAGACCGGCTGGCCGGCAATGCAGTTTTCCGCCGATTCGCAGAGCCTGACATCATGCGGGCGGAAGTAGAGCTGCGCCGGTCCCTCCGGCTCGCCTTCGGCATTGAGGCCGAGCGAGCGGCCTTCGAAGCGGATGTCGCCGTCCGATATCTCGACCTGCAGGCAGTTCGACTGGCCGATGAAGCCGAAGACGAAGGGAGAGTTGGGATAGTCGTAGACCTCATCCGGCGTACCGACCTGTTCGATCGCGCCCTGGCTCATGACGACGACGCGGTCGGCAAGCTCCAGCGCCTCATCCTGGTCGTGGGTGACGAAAACCGTGGTGTGGCCGGTGCGGTCGTGGATCTCGCGCAGCCATTTGCGCAGGTCCTTGCGGACCTGAGCGTCGAGCGCGCCGAAGGGTTCATCAAGCAGCAGCACGTTCGGTTCGACGGCCATGGCGCGGGCGAGCGCCACCCGCTGGCGTTGGCCGCCGGAAAGCTGCGCCGGATAACGTGTTTCAAGGCCGGAAAGCTGCACGAGATCGAGCAGCTCCAGCGCCCGCCGGCGGATATCGGCCTTCGCCGGACGCCGGGCGCCGCTTCTGACCCTAAGGCCGAAGGAGACGTTGTCGAGCACCGTCATGTAGCGGAAGAGGGCATAATGCTGGAAGACGAAGCCGATATTGCGCTGCTGCACTGATTTTTTCGAAGCGTCCTCGTCGCCGAAGAAGATCTGCCCCTCCGTCGGACTTTCCAGGCCGGCGATCAGGCGCAGCAATGTCGTCTTGCCGGAACCCGAAGGACCGAGCAGGGCGATCAGCTCGCCGGAGCGGATGTCGAGCGAGACATCGTGCAGTGCCGGAAACCGCTCGAATTCCTTGCGAATGTTTTGAACGCGTACTTCCATTGCAAATCCTTCAGTGCCGCCGGCTGGCGGAGATCTCCGCGCTGTAACGCATTTCCAGCAGCGTCTTCAAAACAAGAGTCACGAGCGCGAGCAAGGCCAAAAGCGTGGCCACGGCGAAAGCGCCGGTGAAATTATATTCGTTATAGAGAATCTCGACCTGCAGCGGCATGGTGTTGGTCTGGCCGCGAATATGGCCTGATACCACCGAGACGGCGCCGAACTCGCCCATGGCGCGGGCGTTGCACAGCAGCACGCCATAAAGCAGGCCCCATTTGATGTTCGGCAGCGTTACATGCCAGAAGGTCTGCCAGCCGCTGGCGCCGAGCGAAAGGGCTGCCTCCTCGTCCGCCGTTCCCTGTTCCTGCATCAGCGGGATTAGTTCGCGGGCGACGAAGGGGAAAGTAACGAACATGGTCGCGAGGATCAGCCCCGGCACGGCGAACAGGATTTTGATGTCATGGGCGCTGAGCCACTGACCAAGCCACGTATTGGCGCCGAAGAGAAGGACGAAGACCAGGCCGGAGATGACGGGGGAGACCGAGAAGGGCAGGTCGATCAGCGTCGTCAGGAAGGCCTTGCCCTTGAACTCGAACTTGGCGATCGCCCAGGCGGCGGCGACGCCGAAGACGAGATTGAGTGGCACGCTGACGCCGGCGACGATCAGCGTCAGGCGGATCGCCGAGAAGGTCTCCGCATCCTGCAGCGCTTCTATGAAGGGGCCGGCCCCCTTGCGGAAGGCTTCGACGAAGACGGCGGCAAGGGGCAGCAGCAGGATCAGCAGCAGGAAGATCAGCGACAGAATGATCAGGCTGTAGCGCGCGATCCGGTGTTCCGTTGTCACCGAACGCAGCTTAGCGGGTTGCGCGATCGTATCAAGCGCCATAGCCGTACCTCCGCCTGCTCCAGCTCTGGATGAGGTTGATGACGAGCAGCATGGTGAAGGAGAGGATCAGCATGATCGCCGCAATGCCGGTCGCCGCCGCGTAATTATATTCTTCGAGTTTGATGATGATCAGCAGCGGCGCGATCTCCGATTTGAACGGCAAGTTGCCGGCGATGAAGATGACCGAACCATATTCGCCAACGCCGCGGGCAAAGGCGAGCGCGAAGCCGGTGAGCACGGCCGGCGCCAGCCCCGGCAGCAGGACACGGAAAATCGTCTGGAAGCGATTGGCACCGAGCGTCGCGGCGGCCTCCTCGACCTCCTTGTCGATTTCCTCCATGACCGGCTGCACGGTGCGCACGACGAAGGGGAGGCCGACGAAGATCAGCGCCACGACGATGCCGGCCGGCGTGAAGGCGATCTTGATGCCGAGCGGCGTCAGGAATTGGCCGACCCAGCCGTTCGGCGCATAGAGCGTCGTCAGCGCGATGCCGGCAACCGCGGTCGGCAGTGCGAAGGGCAGGTCGACCATGGCATCAATGACGCGCTTGCCCGGGAAGCGGTAGCGCACCAACACCCAGGCGAGGATGATGCCAAAGACGGCATTGACGACCGCGGCGATGAAGGCGCTGCCGAAGCTGATGCGCAACGCGTTCAGCGTGCGCGGATCGAGCGCGATCGACCAGAATTTCTCCCAGCCGAGTGCGCTCGACCGGACGGCAAGGCCGGAGAGCGGAATGAGGATCAGAAGGGTGAGCCAGGTCAAGGTAAGGCCGAGCGCCATTCCGAAACCCGGAATGACGCTCGGCCGCCTGAACCGCCACCGCGTGGGGCTATGTGCTTTCATGAAGTCTATTATTGAGCCGGCTCGTAGATTTGGTCAAATACGCCGCCGTCGCCGAAGAATTTCGGCTGCGCTTCCTTCCAACCGCCGAAATCGTCGATGGTGGCAAGTGTCAGCTTCGGGAAGCGGGCGATGTCGGCCGGATCGGCGGCTTCGGGCTTGATCGGCCGGTAATAGTGCTTGGCGGCAATTTTCTGGCCCTCGTCCGAATAGAGGTAGTTGAGATAAGCTTCGGCGACCTTTCGCGTGCCCTTCTTGTCGACATTGCCGTCGACGACGGCGACCGGCGGGTCGGCGCGGATGGAGAAACTCGGTGTTACGATCTCGAACTGGTCGGGGCCGAGCTCTTCGAGCGAAAGATAGGCTTCGTTTTCCCAGGCGAGCAGCACGTCGCCAAGGCCGCGCTGAACGAAGGTGGTCGTGGCGCCGCGCGCGCCGGTATCGAGGACGGGAACGTGCTGCAGCAGTTTCGTCACGTAATCCTGCGCCTTGGCGTCATCGCCACCATTCGCCTGCTTGGCCCATGCCCAGGCGGCGAGGAAGTTCCATCGCGCTCCGCCTGAGGTCTTCGGGTTCGGGGTGATCACCTGCACGTCATCCTTGATCAGATCGCCCCAATCCTTGATGCCCTTCGGATTGCCTTTGCGGACGAGGAAGACGATCGTTGAGGTGTAGGGCGTTGAATTGTTCGGAAGCTTCGTCTTCCAGTCTGCCGGGATCTTGCCGGTCGCCTTGGCGATGGCGTCGATATCGCCTTCGAGCGCCAGTGTCACGACATCGGCGTCGAGGCCATCGATGACGGAGCGCGCCTGGGCGCCCGAACCGCCATGAGACGCTTTGATGGTCACGGCTTCACCGCTGTCCTTCTGCCACTTGGCGGCAAAGGCGGCGTTGAAATCCTTATACAATTCCCGGGTTGGATCATAGGAAACGTTAAGAAGCGTCTGATCCGCGAAGGCCGGAGCAATGCTGCCGATCGCGAAGCTGCCCGCCATGACCGCAGCCGCGAGGAGCCGGGTGAGCCGTTGTGTCTGCATGGGAACCCTCCTGTTTATGTCTTACTCTATCAAGTTAGTCGTATAATGAAACGAAACATCTTCCGGTTCTGCCGGGCCAGTTAGAATGTCATTCCATTTCAAGGGAGATTTTGAAATGGAGATGCCGGAGTTGGCCGCGGCCAATCGGGGCCGTTGCCGCCACCCTGCCGCGAAACCGTGTTTTTTTGGCCACAGTTTCTCCACAACAGACGCGGGCGATGCTGATTTTTGCCCGGATTCTGCCGCGATGACATTTGCGGATTCCTATATGGCGGCAGTGCGGTCGTATTTGCCGGCCGCTACGTGGGGGCATCCCTTGAAATGCGCCTCGCATTCCAACCTGTTAGGGCCATTCAAAATGACTATCAGAACTATCCTGTTTGCCTCCGTTGCCGCCCTTGCCGCGGCCTCCGGAGCACGCGCAGCCGACGCCATCGTGGCGGCGGAACCCGAGCCCGTGGAATATGTTCGCGTTTGCGACGCCTACGGCACCGGCTATTTTTATATTCCGGGAACGGAAACATGCCTTTCGATCGGCGGCTACATCCGTACCGAAGTGCGCTTCGGTGACAACATTTCCGGCGATTCCGACGTAAACTTCTGGACCCGCGGTCAGGTCACCTTCCAGGCCAAGAACGACACCGAGTTCGGCACGCTGACCGGCGTCATGACCCTGCGCTACAATGCCGACAACGCCTCCGATCAGGAAGCGCTGCTGGACGAAGGCTATCTCGATATCGCCGGCTTCCGCGTCGGTAAGCTCTATAGCTGGTGGGATGACGACATGAGTGGCGAGACCGATACGCTCGCCAGCAACGAGACAACCCACAACTCGATCCGTTATCAGTACGAGAATGGCGCTTTCGCCGCCGGCCTCTCGGTCGACGAGCTGGAAGAAGACTATGCCACCAAGCCGGGCGAAGGCCCGAACAACTTCGGTGTCGCAGGCCAGGTTTCCTACAAGGCCGGCGCCATCAGCGCTTACCTGCTTGCCGGTTATGACACCGACACCAGCGAAGTCGCCGTCCGCGGCATCGTTTATGCCGACATCGGTCCGGGCACGCTCGGCATCGCCGGCATCTGGGCAAGCGGCGCCAACTACTACTACGAAGAGTCCGAGTGGACGATCGCAGCAGAATATGCCTTGAAGATCAACGACAAGTGGTCGGTCACCCCCGGCTTCCAGTACTTCGAAAACATCGCTCTCGAGGCTGACGGCAATGGCTTCACCGGCGGTAGCGCCTACACGACCGGTGTCACGATCGACTACCAGATCGTCGAAGACCTGCGTTCGAAGCTGAGCGTGCAGTATCACGATGAGGACGAAGGCGACGACGAAGTCTTCGGCTTCCTGCGCTTCCAGCGCGATTTCTAAGATCGCCTGATTGCAGACGAGCGGCGCGGCCTTCGGGCCGCGCCTTTTTCATGTCCGCGGGTCGGAGATGAAATCGGAATAGAATTCGTCGGCCGTCCTTGCCTTGCGCATGGCGGCGAGTACGTCGTCCGATTGCAGCCGCCGGGCGATGGCGGACAGCACGTTCAGATATTCGCCGCGGTTGTCCTCCCCGAAAAGCAGCACCACGGCGATGTCGGCCGGGATATCGTCGATCGGCTCGAAATCCAGCGGCCGGGAAAAGCGGATGAGCAGACCGCGCGGGCTGCTCATGGTCTCGATCGCCGCATGCGGAATGGCGATGCCGTTGCCGATCCCGGTGGAGCCAAGCTTTTCACGGGCTTCGAGCGCCTTCAGAATGATCTGCGCGTCGACGGAAAAGGCCATGGCCGCCTTGTCCGCGATGGTCTGCAGCGCTCGCCATTTCGCCGGAGCCGACACGCCGATGAAAGTGTGTTCCGGCCGGATGATGTTGGGAAGGTTCATGTCATTCTCGATATAGTCGGCTCGAAGGTCAGCAACGGGGAAGGGGAGGGATGTCAGTCCGGTTCCCTGAGCCGGTAGCCGACTCCGGTCTCGGTGGTAATATAGTGCGGCTGATCCGGAATTTTCTCGACCTTTTGCCTGATCTGTCTGATGTAGACGCGCAGATATTGCACGTCAGCCGCCGGCCCCCATACCTGCTTCAACAGAAACTGGTGGGTCAGCACCTTGCCCGCATGCTGGGCCAGCACGCGCAGAATGTCGTATTCTTTCGGCGACAGTTTTAGTTCCTCGCCGTCGACCTTGACGATACGCTTGACGAGGTCGATCGACAGCCCGCCGGTCTGGAAGATCGCCTTTTCCCCCTGTTGCTGCAGTCTGTGACGCAGCGCCACCCGGATACGGGCGCCGAGCTCGTTGATGCCGAAGGGCTTGGTGACATAATCGTCGGCGCCGCTTTCCAGCGCCTTGACGATGCCGGCCTCGTCGGTGCGGCTGGACAGGATGACAACAGGCATGGAAAGCCCTCCGCCGCGCCACTCCTGCAAGAGGTCATGGCCCGGCGTGTCGGGCAGGCCAAGGTCGAGCACGACGAGGTCGGGCATGTCGTCGGCGACCGACTGGCGGGCGCTCTCGGCATTCGGCGCCTCCTGCACGTCATAGCCCTGCGCGGTCAGGCCGACGCGGAGCAGCTTGCGGATCGGAGGCTCGTCGTCGACGACGAGGATTTTGACGGCTGAACCGGTCATTTGAGTTCATCCAGTTTCGGAATGTCGTTGGGTTTCGGCAGGCGGATGGTGAAGACGGCGCCCGGGCGTCCCCTCCGGTTTCCGGCCGCGATCGTGCCGCCCATCGCCTCGATGAAGCCGCGGCAGATGGACAGGCCAAGCCCGGTGCCGGCGCGCACCTGGTCGCCCTTGCGGACCCGGTAGAAAGTGTCGAAGACGCGGGCAAAGTCGGGCGGCGGAATGCCCGGGCCTTCGTCCGAGACCTGCACGACGACATTGTCGGCATCGGCCCAGCCTTCGATTTGGATCACCGATCCCGCAGGCGCGTATTTGGCGGCATTGTCGAGCAGGTTGAAGATCACCTGCTCGAACAGGACAGGATCGACCCGCACCATCGGCAGCTCGGCGGGGATGCTCATCTCGGTCTTGTGATGCTCCAGGATCTTTGCGGCGCGGGCCAGCGCGCTGCCGACGATATCGCCGGCATAGTGCAGCGCAGAGTTCGGCTCCATTGCGCCGGACTCGATCTTGGTCATGTCGAGCAGATTGGCGATGAAACGGTTGAGACGCTCCGATTCGTCGACGACGGTGGAAAGCAGGTCAGCGCGATCCTCCTCCGGCATCGAGGCGAAATAATCGCGCAGCGTGCCGGCGGCGCCGAGGATGGCGGCAAGCGGCGTCTTCAGATCATGCGAGATCGAGGTGAGCAGGGCCGAGCGCAGCCGGTCGGCTTCAGCCGCAAGTCTTGCCCGGTCGACGTCGGCGACGAGCTGGACGCGTTCGATGGCAAGGGCTGCCTGGTCGGCCAGCGCATCGAGCAGCCGCTGCTGCTCGGGCGTCAGCAGCGGCCCGTCGCGGCGGTCGCTGTCGAGGCCGATGACGCCGACGGCGGTGCGCCCGGTTCGGAGCGGCACATACAGGCGCTTGGCGCCGGGCAGGGTGTCGGCACCGCGGCCGGCGGCGTGATTGTGCTCCCAGGCCCAGCGGGCAGCGGCGATATCGGCATCGTCGAGCGTATCGTCGGGCGGATAGCCGGCCTTGACGGCGATAGTGCCTTCCTCGGGCAGCAGCAGCACGACGCGAACCTTCAGCATCGAGGCGAGTTGGAAGGCCGTCGCCCAGAGCACGTCGTCGAGCGTGCCGGTGCCCGCGAGCTTTTTCGAGAAGAGATAGAGATCTTCCGTCGTACGCGCCCGCTGCCGGGCGGCGGCAGCCTGGCGCTGCACGGTCGCGGTCAGGTTGCTGGCGATAATGGCGACGCCGAGGAAGAAGAAGAAAGCGAGCACGCTTTCCGGATCGCTGATCGTCAGCGTGTAGCGCGGCGGCAGGAAGAAGAAGTTGAAGGATAGCGCGCCGAGAATGCAGCTGTAGAGCGCCGGCCGCAGGCCGTTGAGGACGGCGGAGGTCAGCACCGCCATCAGAAAGACCAGGGCGAGGTTGCGCACGTCAAGCACTTGGTCGAGGACGATGCTGACGCCCAGCGCGATGGCGACATAACCGGTCGCCAGCAGATAGGCCCGGAAATCCAGTTGCGGCGCGGCGGCGGCGGCCTTGATCCCGCGCGCGGTGGTGCCGTCCTTCTCGGTGCCCGAGATGACATGGACGCTGATCTCACCTGTCTTGCGGATCAGCTCGTCGGTGATCGAGCGGCCCCACCAGTCGCGCCAGGTCGGCTTCTTCGGGGCGCCGATGACGATGTGGGTCACGTTGTTGGCGGTGGCATGGCGGACGAGCTCCTCGGCCACCTCTCGGCCAGGAATGGTGATTGCCTCGCCGCCGAGCTGTTCGGCAAGCCGTAGGGTGGCGGCGATCGTATCGCGCTCGGCTTCGCTGAGGTTGATCGAGTGGTTGGTCTCGATATAGACGGCGGCCCAGGGCGCCCGCAGCCGCGAGGCCATGCGCGAGGCATAGCGCACCAGAGAGGCCGAGCGCGGGTGATGATCGACGGAGACGAGAACGCGTTCGCCCGCCGCCCAGGGGCCCGATATGGCGTGAGCCTGCATGTGGGTCAGCAACTGGTCGTCGACGCACTGGGCGGTCTTGCGCAGCGCCAGCTCGCGGAGCGCCGTCAGGTTGCCCGGCGTGAAATAATTGGTCAGCGCCCGCTCGGCCGTGCGCGGCATGTAGACCTTGCCGTCATGCAGGCGCTTGATCAGATCGTCCGGCGTCAGATCGATGATCTCGACATCGTCGGCAAGATCGATGATCGAATCCGGCACCGTCTCGCGCACCCGGATGCGGGTGATCTGCGAGACGACGTCGTTCAGGCTCTCGACATGCTGGATGTTGAGCGTCGTATAGACGTCGATGCCGCGATCGAGCAGCTCCTTGACGTCGAGGTAACGCTTCGGGTGGCGGCTGCCCTCGGCATTGGTGTGGGCGAGTTCGTCGACGAGCACGAGATCCGGCCGGCGGGCGAGGATGCCGTCGAGGTCCATTTCCTCGAGCAGCCGGCCCTTATAGTCGATTTCGACGCGGGGAATGATCTCGAAGCCGGCGACGAGCGCCTCCGTCTCCTTGCGGCCATGGGTTTCGACGACGCCGATGACGACGTCGAGACCATCGGCGATCTTGGCGCGGCCGGAGATCAGCATCTCGTAGGTCTTGCCGACACCGGGGGCGGCGCCGAGGAAAATCTTCAGACGGCCGCGCGTTTCCGCCCGGGCTTTTTCGAGAAGCGCGTCGGGCGAGGGCCTGCCGGCCGGGTCGCGATTGTCGTCTGGCATGCGTGTGGTCTTTCTGCAGATACCTGTGCTTGAGGATGGGTTCTCCTCGCGACCCCTCGTTAAATCACTTCAGCCGACGGGCCGACGTCGCTTGGCTCAGTTGGCGGAAGGCATCCAGGGCCTCTAGCTGCGAATAGCTCCTTAAGCCCGCCCCGCCCTCCGTCATGCTCGGCCTTGAGCCGAGCATGACGGAGGGCGGGGTTGGCCTTCTCGCCAAAGGCGCCCCGGCCAGCAAGCGCACCGCGTCTCGGATGCTCATCAGGCCGCCTGCTTACTCTCCACCCAGCCAACGAACATCACTCAGTCATAGAAGCATCAAGGCTCTGATTCAACGCCAGAACATTGACTGTGGGTTCGCCGAGAATGCCGAGTTCGCGGTCTTGAACGGCGCCGTCGACCAGCGCCTTCACTTTGGCCTCGTCAAGGCTCCGCGCCTTGGCGACACGTGCCACCTGGAAATAGGCGGCCTCCGGCGAAATATCGGGATCGAGGCCGCTGCCCGAGGCGGTGACGAGGTCGGCGGGCACCGCCGCATTCGGGTTCTCCGCCTTGGCCGCCTCGTAGTCGCCCTTGACCCGGTCGATCAGCTTCTGGCTGGTCGGGCCGAGGTTGGAGCCGCTGGAGGCGGCGGCATTGTAGCCGTCGCCGGCAGCCGAGGGACGGCCGCGGAAATATTTGTCGCTGGTGAAAGACTGGCCGATCAGCGTCGAGCCGATCACCGCGCCGTTCTTCTCGACGAGGCTGCCGTTCGCCTGGGTGGGGAACAGGGCCTGTGCAGCGCCGGTCATGGCGAGTGGGTAGAGAAGGCCGGTGATCACGGTGGTGGCAAGGATCATGACGACCGCCGGGCGAAATTCTTTCAACATTGTTCTGCTCCTTGGAAAGTTCACGTGGAGACCGGTTCCGGTGAGGAACCGTATCTTCCGCTAGGCGAGGCCGAGGGCGGCGACGGCCATGTCGATCGCCTTAATGCCGATGAAGGGGACGATGATGCCGCCGAGGCCGTAGATCAGCAGGTTGCGCGACAGCAGTGCGCCGGCGCCGATCGGGCGGTAGCGCACGCCCTTCAAGGACAGCGGGATCAGCGCAATGATGATCAATGCGTTGAAGATGATCGCCGACAGGATGGCGCTTTGCGGCGTCGACAGTCCCATGACATTGAGCACGCCGAGCTGCGGGTAGAAGGTCAGGAACATCGCCGGGATGATGGCGAAGTATTTGGCGATGTCGTTGGCGATCGAGAACGTCGTCAGCGCGCCGCGCGTCATCAAAAGCTGCTTGCCGATCTCGACGATCTCGATGAGCTTGGTCGGATCGCTGTCGAGATCGACCATGTTGCCGGCCTCGCGGGCGGCGACCGTGCCAGTGTTCATGGCGACGCCGACATCGGCCTGGGCAAGCGCAGGGGCATCGTTGGTGCCGTCGCCGCACATGGCGACCAGCTTGCCCTTGGCCTGTTCCTCGCGCATCAGCGCCAGTTTCATCTCCGGCGTTGCCTGGGCGAGGAAATCGTCGACGCCGGCTTCGGCGGCGATGGCGGCCGCCGTCAGCGGGTTGTCGCCTGTTATCATCACCGTGCGGATGCCCATGCGGCGCAGCTCCGTGAAGCGTTCGCGGATGCCGCCTTTGACGATGTCCTTCAACTGGATGATGCCGAGCAGCCGGCCATCGCGGGCGACGGCGAGCGGCGTGCCGCCCGATTTGCCTACCTCGTCGGCGATCGACTGCAGCTCGCGCACGACCTCGCTGCCGTTTTTTGAGGGGACGTCGCTATTGACGTAGGTCAGCACCGTATCGACCGCACCCTTGCGGATCGAGGCGCCTTCGAGATCGACGCCGCTCATGCGGGTCTGGGCGGTGAAGGGGACGAAGGTCGCCTTGAGGCTCGCCATGTCGCGGCCGCGGATCGCATATTTTTCCTTGGCGAGCACGACGATGGAGCGGCCTTCCGGCGTTTCGTCGGCAAGCGAGGCGAGCTGGGCGGCATCGGCAAGGTCCTGTTCGGAGACGCCGCGCACCGGCCGGAAGTTCGTCGCCTGGCGGTTGCCGAGCGTGATCGTGCCCGTCTTGTCGAGCAGCAGCGTATCGACGTCGCCGGCGGCTTCGACCGCCCGGCCGGACATGGCGAGCACGTTGAAGCGGACGAGGCGGTCCATGCCGGCAATGCCGATCGCCGACAAAAGCGCGCCGATCGTCGTGGGGATCAGAGTGACGAAAAGGGCGACGAGCACGATGATCGGGATCGAGCCGCCGGCATAGATGGCAAAGCTCGGGATCGTCGCCGTGGCGAGCACGAAGATCAGCGTCATGCCGGCGAGCAGGATGTTGAGCGCGATCTCGTTCGGCGTCTTCTGGCGCTCAGCGCCCTCGACGAGCGAAATCATCCGATCGAGGAAGGTAGCGCCGGCGGCCGCGGTGATGCGCACGCGGATCCAGTCGGACAGCACCTGCGTGCCGCCGGTCACTGCCGAGCGGTCGCCGCCGGATTCGCGGATGACCGGGGCGGATTCGCCTGTGATCGCCGCTTCGTTGACGGAGGCGACGCCTTCGATCACTTCGCCGTCCGACGGGATGATGTCGCCGGCTTCGACAAGCACGATATCGCCGACCTTGAGGCTGGTGCCCGGCACCATGCGATAATCGCTGCCATTATTGCCGGTGAGCAGCTTTGCCTGGGTTTCGGTGCGCGCCTTGCGCAGCGAATCCGCCTGCGCCTTGCCGCGGCCTTCGGCGACGGCTTCGGCGAAATTGGCGAAGAGCACGGTGAACCAGAGCCAGAGATTGATCTGGAAGGAGAAGCCGAGATTGCCGTTGCCGGTGACGAGGTCGCGCAGGAAGAGCACGGTGGTCAGCACCGAGACCGTGGCCACGACGAACATAACAGGATTTCTGGCCAGCGCGCGGGGGTCGAGCTTTTTCAAGGCGGCGCCGACGGCCGGAACGAGAATGCGAGAATCGATGATGCTCGCGGATTTTGCCTGGCTCATAGGAGACTCCAGCTTTGAAACGAGGATGGCGACCGAATCCTGTGACGCAGAATCACGGCATCGCCTCAGAAAGTCTGGCCGGCGAGGCCGACGAGGTGCTCGACGACAGGCCCGAGCGCCAGCGCCGGGAAGAAGGTCAGGCCGCCGACGATCAGGATCGTGCCGACGAGCAGGCCGACGAAGAGCGGGCCGTCGGTCGGGAAGGTGCCTGCAGAGGCCGGAACCGCCTTCTTGGCGATCAGCGAGCCGGCAATGGCGAGCGCCGGAATGATGACGAGGAAGCGGCCGGCGAGCATGCCGATGCCGAGCGTCACGTTGTACCAGGGTGTATTGCCGGTCAGGCCGCCGAAAGCTGAGCCGTTATTGGCTGCAGCCGAGGTATAGGCATAGAGGATTTCGGAGAAGCCGTGCGGACCGGCGGTGCCGACCGAGGCGACGGCGGAAGGAAGCACCGTGGCGATCGCGGTGAAGACAAGCATGGCGAGCGGCAGGCAGAGAATGGCGAGGATGGCCATCTTCATTTCTTTCGCCTCGATCTTCTTGCCGAGATATTCCGGCGTGCGGCCGACCATCAGGCCGGCGACGAAGACGGCGACGATGATGAACAGCAGGATTCCGTACAAGCCGGCGCCGACACCGCCGACGATGATCTCGCCGAGCTGCATGTTGATCAGCGGAACGAGGCCGCCGAGCGCGGTGAAGCTGCCATGCATGGCGTTGACCGCGCCGCAGGAGGCAGCGGTGGTGATGACCGCAAAGAGCGACGAGAGGGCCACGCCGAAGCGGACTTCCTTGCCCTCCATATTGCCACCCTGAAGGCTGAAGGCATGCATCAACGGATTGCCGGCGGCTTCTGCCCAATAGGTGACGACAACGCCGGTGAGGAACAGCACGCCCATGGTAGCAAGGATCGCCCAACCCTGGCGCTGGTTGCCGACCATGCGGCCGAAGACGTTGGTGAGAGCCGCACCGATCGCAAAGATCGACACCATCTGGATGAGGTTGGAGATTGCATCGGGATTTTCGAAGGGATGGGCGGAATTGGCGTTGAAGAAGCCGCCGCCATTGGTGCCGAGCATCTTGATCGCCAGCTGCGAGGCGACGGGGCCGACGGCGATCGTCTGCTTGGCGCCTTCGAGCGTCGTCGCATTGACATAGGGTCCGAGCGTCTGCGGCACGCCGAGATAGACATAGACGAGCGTCAGCGCGATCGAGATCGGCAGCAGCACATAGAAGGTTGCCCTGGTCATATCGACCCAGAAATTGCCGATAGCCTTGCCCGAGGCGCGCGAGAAGGCGCGGATAAAGGCGAGCGCGATAGCGATGCCCGTTGCCGCTGAAACGAAGTTCTGGACGGTGAAGCCGGCCATCTGGGTGAAATAGGATATCGTGCTTTCGCCGCCGTAGTTCTGCCAGTTGGTATTGCTGACGAAGCTGACGGCAGTATTGAAGGAAAGCTCCGGGGGGACGGCTGCCATGCCGGCCGGATTATAGGGGAGGCCGGCCTGCAGCCGCTGCAGTGCATAAAGCACGATGACGCCGAGAAGATTGAACGTCAGCATGGCGAAGGCATAAGAGGTCCAATGCTGCTCCTCGCTCTCGCTGGTGCCGGCGACGCGGTAAAGCCCGCGTTCGATGGGAACGAGGACCGGGGAGAGAAAAGTGCGCTCGCCGCCGAAGACACGCGTCATATAACCACCGAGCGGTTTAACGAGCGCGAGAACGATCCCGCAATAAAGCAGGATCTGAAGCCATCCGTTGAGGGTCATGGAGGTAGACTTTCTATGACCGGCCGCCTCGCAACTGAAAGCGCCGGCTTTCTTCAAAAGCGCTCCGGGCGAAGCAGAGCGTAGGTGAGGTAAAGGGTGAGAAACACGGTCACCGCGCCGCTCAAGACGTAATCGAGGGTCATGGCGTTTCTCCCGCTAAAGCCTGTCGCAGGCTCTGGTGTAGGCAAAGCACAGCGCGAAGAAGATGATCGCGGTGCCGAGTAGAATGATATCCATCATGATGGTGACTCCTGTCGTTCGTCCTGGAGTCAGATAAGACAAAGGGCGCCATCCCGCAGGACGGCCGCCTTTTATGCTTTCTGGCGTGGAGAGGATCGTTCGATCTCTCGGCCATGAATATGGATCGGAAGGGCATAAAGGTTCGAGACGGGCAAGCGGCCATCTATATAAAAATCTTATAAAGGCTTTCAGTAAGCGAGCTAAGGGTCGACCCGGAACTGGTATCGGCCTTCGGCGCTGCGGCCGTCCATCGAGAGCACGCGCCAGTCGACGGTATAGAGGCCGGGCGCCATGGCAGGATCGAGAGGGATCTTGAAGATCGATCCTTCAGGGCCGGAAAGAAACGGCTTGCCGGTGGGAAGCGCCATCCCCTGGGCATCCAGCAGGACGGCCGTCGAGCGGGCAAGATCGACCGGGCCGGTGAAAGTGAGCTCGAGATTGGCAGGAACGAGCTGTTGTTCCTGCTGTTGCGATGGGAGCGAGGCTTGTTCCAAGGCCGCGGACGCTTCACTTGCGGTGAAGAGAAGGAAGGCGAACAGACAGAATGACGCGATCGACTTCATGATGGTCTTCCTTATCGTGCCGATCCGCATGTGCCCGGAGCCCTCATGCTTCCGTGACGCCATGCCGACGTGTCACTATGAACGCTGCGGGGGATGATTTCGATCCCTAGTTTTTGCGATAGCGCGCACCGGCCGCGGCTGGCGGCCTTTCGGCAGCGCGGCGATCAGGTCAGTAAGCCGCTGCCAGAATTTTCGGAATGACCTTGATAATGTTGGGCCGTTTTTCATCTCTCCGCCTGTCCTCATCGCCGAGATCTCGGAATTGAGAATGTACTCCCCGTCGGCTCCGGCTGGAATCATACGGAGGTTTTGGAGCGTGAATCTTTCGGATTACAGAAAATGGGCATTTCATCACGAGTTGAGCAAAAGCTTGATCGGTGCGATTGAATTGCCGCCGCTTACCGTCTTATAATCCGTGTCGACGGCACCCCGATAAATCGCGGGGCGAAAAGGGAAGGAAACCGATCATGACCAAAGTCCGTGCGCTGGTACTGGAGCGCCAGCATGAACTTGCGCTTCGCGATATCGATCTGCCGCTGGAGACAGGACCGGGGCAGGTCAAGATCAGGGTTCATACAGTCGGCGTCTGCGGTTCGGACGTGCATTATTATACCCACGGCAAGATCGGTCCCTTCATCGTCAACGCGCCGATGGTGCTCGGCCATGAGGCGGCGGGCACGGTGGTCGAGGTCGGGTCCGGTGTCACGCATCTGAAAGTCGGCGACCGCGTCTGCATGGAGCCCGGCATCCCCGACCCGAATTCCAAGGCAAGCCGGCTCGGCATGTACAATATCGATCCCGCCGTCAGTTTCTGGGCGACGCCGCCGGTTCATGGCGTGCTGACGCCGGAGGTCGTGCATCCCGCCAATTATACCTTCAAGCTGCCCGACAATGTCAGCTTTGCCGAAGGCGCTATGGTCGAGCCCTTCGCGGTCGGCATGCAGGCGGCGAGCAAGGCGAAGATTGCGCCGGGCGATACCGCCATCGTTCTTGGCGCCGGCCCGATCGGCACGATGGTGGCGATTGCCGCCCTTGCCGGCGGCTGCGCCCGGGCGATCGTTGCCGATCTCGCCCAGCCGAAGCTCGATATCGCCGCGCAGTATCAGGGCGTCATCCCGGTCAATATCCGCGAGACGAATCTGATCGAAGAAGTGGGCAGGCTGACCGACGGCTGGGGCGCCGATGTCGTCTTCGAATGCTCCGGTTCGCCGAAGGCCTGGGAGACGATTATGGCGCTGCCGCGCCCGGGCGGCGTCATCGTCGCCGTCGGCCTGCCGGTCAATCCTGTTGGTTTTGACGTCTCGACGGCGACGACCAAAGAAATCCGCATCGAAACGGTGTTCCGTTACGCCCATCAGTACGAGCGCTCGATCGCGCTGCTCGGCTCGGGCCGCGTCGATCTGAAGCCGCTGATATCGGAGACCTTCACATTCGAGGATTCGATCAAGGCCTTCGATCGCGCCGTCGAGGCCCGGCCGAGCGACGTGAAGCTGCAGATCGTGATGGAGTAGGGCGCCGGACCACCTCTATGAGTGCCCGGCACTCGGTCTCATCTTGCGAACGGCAAGAGCGGCGGCTGCGACAAAGGCCGCCGCTCCGACCGCGATGAGCAGATGGTGGTGAAGGGGGAGGTGGCCCAATGTCTGCTGGATTCCGTGCCCGAAGAGATAACCGAGCGCGGTGAAAAGCTGTCCCCAGACCAGTGCGGCTACCGCATTCAGGACGACGAATTTCCCGGTCGATATCCTAGTCGTCCCAATGACGACGGGGCTGATCGTCCGCAACCCGACCAGGAAACGAAAGGCAAGGATGAAGCCTGTGGGATATGTTTCCAGAAGCTGGGTGACGCGGGCAAGCGCCGGTCTTTCCAGCAGCCGGCGGACGAGGCTCCATCGGGCGGCGTAACGGCCGGCAAAAAACCAGAACTGATCGCCGGCGAAGGATCCGGCGATTGCCGCAGACGCTGCCGCCCAATAGGTAAGCAAGCCGCGATGAGCGATCACGCCGCCTAGGAAAGCGGCCGTTTCGCCTTCGAAAGCAGCCCCCAGAAAAATTGCCAGCAGGCCGTAATTCTCAATCAGCAGTTCGATAGACATGGCGACCCGCCCCCAGCTGTTTCCGAAGCGTCAGGTCAAGGCTAAACCGGCTTCAAATCCCCGAGCAGCGTCGGGATCAGCTCCGAGACCGTGGGATGGATCGGCACAGACCATTTCAGCGTGGGATAGGTTGTGCCGGCATTCATCGCGTCGATCAGGCCGTGGATCACCTCGTCGCCCTCGATGCCCAATATCGCCGCACCGAGGATTTCCTTGCTTTCGGCGTCGGCCACCACTTTCATGAAGCCCTTCGTCTCGCCGCGCTCATTGGCGCGGCCGACGCGGCTCATCGGGCGGGTCGAGACCATGATCCTGCGCCCCGACTCTCGCGCCTGCTTTTCCGTCATGCCGACGCGGCCGAGCGGCGGGTCGATATAAAGCGCATAGGCCGGGATGCGACTCGAGACCTTGCGGTCGTCGCCGTCCAAGAGATTGGCGGCGGCGATCTCGAAATCATTGTAAGACGTGTGCGTGAAGGCGCCGCGGCCGTTGCAGTCGCCAAGCGCAAAGATGCCCTCGACATTGGTGGCGAGCCGATCGTCGACGGTGATATAGCCGCGCTTATCCGTAGCCACGCCGGCGGCATCGAGGCCGAGATCGTCGGTATTCGGCTTTCGGCCGGTGGCGATCAGCACATGGCTGGCATCGATCTTCGCCGCGCCGGCGGTGACGCTCACGCCACCGCCGTTTTTTGCGAAGGCGATGTTATCGGCGTCGGTATGGACGCCAATGCCTTCTGAACGCAGGATCTCGGCGATCGCATCGGATATATCCTCGTCCTCGCGCGAAGCGAGCTTCGGGCCGTGCTCGATGACGCTGACTTCGGCGCCGAAACGGCGATACATCTGCGCGAACTCCAGCCCGATATAGCTGCCGCCGATGACCGCAAGATGCCGCGGCAGCATGTCGAGTTGGATGATCGAGGTGCTGGTGAGGTAATCGATATCGGCAATGCCCGGCAGCTCGGGGATGATGGGCCGCGCGCCGACATTGAGGAAGATGCGCGGCGCGGTGAGCGTTTCGCCGTTGACGCGGACGGATCTCGGTCCCTCGAAACGCGCATGACCATAGATCACGCGCATGCCATCCATACCGGCAAACCAGCCGATCAGGCCGTTGCGGGCGTTCATCGTCACCGTTTCGGCGCGGGCTCTGACCACCTTCATGTCGATGCCGATCTCGCCGGGGATCTTAACACCGTAGGCGGCGCCGCTTCTGGCCACATGGGCGGCGCGGGCGCTGGCGACCAGCGTCTTCGTCGGCATGCAGCCGGCATTGACGCAGGTGCCGCCGAGGAATTTGCGCTCGATCAGCGCCACCTTCATGCCCTTCTCGACCATGCGGGCGGCCAGAAAGGGGCCGGCCTGGCCGGCGCCGATAACGATGGCGTCGAAGCTTTTCATGACACGGCTCCCACGATCAGCGCCGCACCGATGACGGCGACGGCATCCTCGATCAGGGCCGCCGGCAGGTCCCTGCCGAAGGAAGCAGCAAGCCTGCCGCGCAGGGCGGCGCCACCATAGGTGCCGATGACGGCGCCGATCACGCCGGCGATCAGGCCGCCGAAGAGCAGGCCGCTGGCGGCGCCGATCGTCGCCCCGGCGAGCGCCCCGGTGACGATACGGGCGCCGAACTGCAACGGCACCTTGCGCGACGGTGTCGACGGCAGCTGATCGGTGATCAGCTCGACGATGGCGAGAACCGTGAAGACCCACGGCGTCCAGCGGTAACCCATGAAGGCAAGCGGCGTTTGCGACACGTCGAACCAGCCGAGTGCCGCGCCCCAGGCGACGGCGGCGGGCGCGGTCATGGCGCGCAGGCCGGAGATGACACCGATCAGCAATGCAAGAAAAAGAAACATGCGCGATCCCCCTCATTGCCGGCGTCGTGCCGCGAGAGGGAAGGTTGCACATTGTCAGGCGCGTGGCAATTCGCCCAGCCGAACCGACGGTTTAGTTCGCAAAGGCGGCGATGCCGGTGATCGCCCGGCCGATGATCAGCGCGTGGATGTCGTGTGTGCCCTCATAGGTGTTGACCACTTCGAGGTTGACGAGGTGGCGGGCGATGCCGAATTCGTCGGAGATGCCGTTGCCGCCGAGCATGTCGCGGGCCGCGCGCGCGATCTCCAGCGCCTTGCCGCAGCTGTTGCGCTTGAGGATCGAGGTCAGCTCGACCGGTGGATGGCCTTCCTCCTTCATGCGGCCGAGCCGCAGGCAGCCCTGCAGGCCGAGCGAGATTTCTGCCGCCATGTCGGCGAGCTTCTTCTGGATCAGCTGGTTGGCGGCAAGCGGCCGGCCGAACTGCTTGCGCTCGAGCGTGTATTGCCGTGCCCTGGCGTAACAATCTTCGGCAGCCCCGAGCGCGCCCCAGGCGATGCCGAAACGGGCCGAGTTGAGGCAGGTGAAAGGACCCTTGAGGCCGGTAACATTGGGAAGCAGGTTTTCCTCCGGCACGAACACCCCGTCCATCACCACTTCGCCGGTGATCGAGGCGCGCAGGCCGACCTTGCCGTGGATGGCGGGAGCCGAAAGGCCTTTCCAGCCCTTTTCCAGGATGAAGCCGCGGATGAGGCCGTCCTCGGTCTTTGCCCAGACGACGAAGACATCGGCGATCGGCGCATTCGAGATCCAGGTCTTTGAGCCGGTGAGGCTATAGCCGCCATCGACCTTCTTGGCGCGGGTCGCCATCGAGCCGGGATCGGAGCCGTAATCGGGCTCGGTCAGACCGAAACAGCCGACCCATTCGCCCGTGGCGAGTTTCGGCAGGTATTTCTGCTTCTGTGCCTCAGACCCGAAGGTTTCGATCGGCACCATGACCAGCGAGGACTGCACGCTCATCATCGAACGATAACCGCTGTCGACCCGTTCGACCTCGCGGGCGATCAGGCCGTAGGCGGTGTAACCAAGACCGGCGCCCCCATAATCGGGGGAGATCGTCGGGCCGAGCAGGCCGAGTTCACCCATTTCGCGGAAGATTGCGGGATCCGTCCTTTCATGGCGGAAGGCGTCGAGAACGCGGGGCGCGAGCTTTTGCTGCGCATAGGCATGGGCGGTATCCTGCACCATGCGCTCCTCGTTGGTCAGCTGCTCCACCAGGCGGAACGGATCGGCCCAGTCGAAAACCTCGCGCGTCTGCTGCATGGCGGCGTCTCCTCACTCACGATTCAGGCTTGCCTCGTTCAAGGTCGCATAGACCCGCCAGCCAACCGCGTCAACACAAGCCAGCCTATCGGAAAGACGAGCCTTGCCATCTTTTCAAAAGCGTCGGCATGCTCCACTTTGCCCGCGTTTGATTCTGGCATGAGGAGGCGGAAATGTCGTCAAGCGATCTGTTCGTATCGGCCGAAGGCGCCGAATGGGTCAATCCGGAGCCCGGCGTTACCAGGCGCATCATGACCTATCTGCCGGAGATGATGATGGTGGAAGTGGCATTCGAAAGCGGCGCTATCGGTGCGGCTCATTCGCATCCGCACATTCAGGCAAGTTATATCGCCGAGGGCAGCTTCGAAGTGACGATTGATGGCCGGACCGAAGTGCTCAGGCGGGGCGGCAGCTTCATCGTGCCCCCCAATCTCGTCCATGGCGTCAAGGCGCTGGAAAAGGGCCGGCTGATCGATAGCTTCACGCCACATCGTGCCGAATTTCTCAAGTAATCAGCTTTCGGGCTCCGACCGGCGCGCCGAGCCGGCGGCGGTGACATAGGGCGGCACGAAGCGTGCGTCCTCGCCGCGCACGGCCTCGCGCAGGAAGTCAATGACGGCGCGCACGCGCGGCACCTGTTTCAGGTCGCGATGGCAAGTGATCCAGTACTGGCGCTTGAGGTCGATTTCCTCGGGCAGCACACGCACGAGCTCGGGATAACGGCTGGCGAAGAAATAGGGCAGGATGCAGAGGCCGAGGCCATTTCGGGTGGCAGTCAGCTGCGCGAAGATGCTGGAGCTCTGGAACTGCGGCTTGATGCGCGGATGCACGTCGCTGAGATAATCCAGGCCCGGCGCGAAAATCATCTCCTCGATATAGCTGACGAAGGGGTGCTCAAGCAGGTTGTCGCGGCAGGTAATCGCCGGCGCCTTCGCCAGATAGTGGCGGGAGCCATAGATCTGCAGGTGATAGTCGGTCAGCTTCTCGGCGAAATAAGGCCCTCCCTTCGGTTCGTCGAGCACGACGGAAAGATCGGCCTCCTTGCGTGACAGTGACATGATCTGCTGGATGGTCACCAGTTCGAGCGAGAGATGCGGATGCTGGGCGGCAAACTGCGGCAGCACGGTGGCGAAGAAGAAATTGGCAAAGCCTTCCGGTGCGCTGAGGCGCACCAGGCCGCGCTGCGCCATCGAGCCATCGGCGAGATCGGCGCGCAGCCGCTCGGTCTCCTGCTCCATCCGCTCTGCCGTTTCGACGAAGCGCGTGCCCATCGCGGTCAGCACATAGCCGCGTGGATTGCGCTCGAACAGCTTGACCTTGAGGGTGAATTCCAGCCGGTCGATGCGCCGCGAAACGGTGGCGTGGCTGGAACGCAGCTGCCGGGCAGCCGTCGACAGCTGCCCGGTACGGGCGACGGCGAGAAAAAACTGCAGATCGTCCCAGGTGAACTGCGGCGGATTGTTCATCGCCATTTCCTCCGTTCAACAAGCGCTAACGCATAGCACGATCTTCAGATGTTTAAACAATTCATTGTTTTGATTTGCATTTTACGTCGCGAAGAACGGAGAAATCACCGCAAGGAGAAGCCGAGACGCTTGTTGGAAACCGGTTGATCCCCGGAGACGGTGCTTTCAGTTGCTATTGGTGAGTGCTACACGGCCACGTTTGCATTCTGAGGAAATATTGATGAAAAAATTGGTTCGCCTGCTGCTGACGATCGTGCTCGCATTCGTCGTGGTCATCGGTTTTCGCTGGTATCGCTACATCACCAACACCGACAGCCCCTATGACGAAGTCGGCATTACGCTCAACTCGTCGATGCCTGGCCCGCTGAATGCCTGGGGCTGTGCCAAACTGAAAGCGACGTTCGGCAGCGCCTTGCCTCCCTATGGCTGCGCCGCCGACAACGGGACGCAATGGAAGTAACGGCAGGCGGAAATGCGTCAAATCTGCCGGCGACGAAGGACCAATAGATAATTGGTCCTTCGTCTAACGCCACTAACCCTGCACAACCGTCGGAACTGCCCTAAGTCTAGTGCTTAGCGCTTACGTCCTGCGCATCCCGAGGCTTGGTTTGACGTTGTGCGGCTGTGTTTCTGTGCAAAAATGAACAGATACTGTTTGGAATTAGTTGTACTCCGCCCGTTGCCTCAGGGAGAAATTTCCATGATCGTAAGACGAGAGCCGTCGTTCTGAGGAGTGCGACCGGCCAAATATGAACAGACCGGTAATCTTGCTCATCTCTGGGAGGAGAGAATATGCGAAAGAATCTCATTGCGTCCGTTGCATTTTTGCTCGCCAGCAGCACCGCTGTGCTCGCGCAAAGCGCGACCGACGGCAAGGTCAAGATCGGCATCCTGAACGACCAGTCGGGCGTCTATGCGGATTTCGGCGGCAAATCCTCCGTCGAAGCCGCCAAGATGGCGGTCGAGGATTTCGGCGGCAAGGTATTGGGCGTTCCGGTCGAGATCGTCGATGCCGATCACCAGAACAAGCCGGATATCGCCTCCAACATCGCCCGCCAATGGTATGACACCGAGCAGGTGGATGCGATCATGGAATTGACGACCTCGTCGGTGGCGCTCGCTGTGCAGGCGATCGCCAAGGAAAAGAAGAAGATCGACATTGTCACCGGTGCTGCGACGACGGATCTGACCGGCAAGGCCTGCTCGCCCTACGGCTTCCACTGGGCCTACGATACGCATGCGCTGGCCGTCGGTACCGGCGGCGCGCTTGTGAAGCAGGGCGGCGACAGCTGGTTCTTTCTGACCGCCGACTATGCCTTCGGCTATTCGCTGGAGCAGCAGACCACCGACTACGTTAAGGCGAGCGGCGGCACGGTCGTCGGCGCCGTCCGCCATCCGCTGTCGACCCAGGACTTCTCGTCCTTCCTGCTGCAGGCGCAATCCTCTGGCGCCAAGGTGATCGGCCTTGCCAATGCCGGCCTCGATACTTCCAACGCCATCAAGCAGGCGGCCGAATTCGGCATCACCCAGGGCGGCCAGCATCTGGCGGCGCTGCTCTTCACCCTTGCCGAAGTCCATGGCCTCGGGCTCGAGGCGGCGCAGGGCCTGACGCTGACGGAAGGTTTTTACTGGAACCGCGACGACGAAAGCCGCGCCTTCGCCAAGAAATTCTTCGCCCGCACAGGCAAGATGCCGAACATGATCCATACCGGCACCTATTCGGCGGTGACGCAATATCTGAAGGCGGTGCAGAAGGCCGGCACCGACGAGACGGAAGCCGTTGCCAAAACGCTGCATGAAATGCCTGTTGATGACGTCTTCGGCCGCGGCGGCACGGTCGGCGCCAATGGCCGGATGATCCACGACATGTACCTCTTGCAGGTCAAGAAGCCTGCCGACAGCAAGGAGCCGTGGGATTACTTCAACGTGCTCGCCACCATTCCCGGCAAGGAAGCCTATATCGACCCCGCCAAGAGCGGCTGCGATCTGGTGAAGTGAGCGCGATGGCGGTTTCCGCGATTGAAAGTCAGGCCAAGCCGCGGGTGGTTTTATCCGCCCGCGGCCTGCGCCGCGATTTCGGCGGCTTCACGGCCGTCAAGAACGTCGATCTCGACGTCCATGACGCGAGCGTCCATGCGCTGATCGGCCCAAACGGCGCCGGCAAGACTACGGTCTTCAATCTGCTGACGAAGTTCCTGCAGCCGACGGCGGGCACGATCACGCTGATGGGCACCGACATCACCTACACGCCGCCCGACAAGGTCGCGCGCATGGGACTGGTGCGCTCCTTCCAGATCTCGGCGGTCTTCCCGCATCTTTCCGTTCTCGACAATGTGCGCGTGGCGCTGCAGCGGCCGAACAATCTGTCTACCCAGTTCTGGCGGCCGCTTTCGGCGCTCGACCGGCTGAACGAGCGCGCCGAGCAGTTGCTCGCCAGCGTCGGCCTTTCCAAGGAGCGCGACCATATCGCCGCCGACCTTTCCTATGGCCGCAAGCGCGTGCTGGAAATCGCTACGACGCTGGCGCTCGATCCCAAGGTGCTGCTGCTCGACGAGCCGATGGCCGGCATGGGGCTGGAGGATGTCGGCGTCGTCTCGGCGATCATCCGCGACGTCGCCCGCGACCGGGCGGTGCTGATGGTCGAGCACAATCTCTCCGTCGTCGCCAATATCTGCCAGCATGTCACTGTGCTGCAGCGTGGCGAGATCCTCGCCGAGGGGGATTATGCCACGGTCAGCCAGGACGAGCGCGTGCGCGTCGCCTATATGGGCACGGAGGAGCATTGATGGCCGATCTCCTCGAAGTCCAGGGACTGAATGCCTGGTACGGCGAAAGCCACATCCTGCACGGCGTCGACATGCGGGTGGCCGAAGGCGAGACGATCACCATTCTCGGCCGCAACGGCGTCGGCAAGACGACGACGCTGCGCACCATCACCGGCATCGTGCGCGCCCGCAAGGGCAGGATCAGTTTTGCCGGCAGCGACATGATGCAGGTGCCGCTGCACAAGACGGCGCATCGCGGTATCGGCTTCGTGCCGGAGGAGCGCGGCATCTTCTCGACGCTCACCGTGTCGGAAAACCTGCTGCTGCCGCCTGTCGTGGCGAAGGGCGGCATGACGCTCGACGAGATCTACGAGCTTTTCCCCAATCTCTACGAGCGCCGCGGCAGCCCCGGCACCAAGCTTTCGGGCGGCGAGCAGCAGATGCTGGCGATCGCCCGGATCCTGCGCACCGGCGTGCGGCTGCTCATTCTCGACGAACCGACGGAGGGGCTTGCCCCGGTCATCGTCCAGCGCATCGGCGAGGTGCTGCAGACGCTGAAAGGGCGCGGCATGACGATCCTGCTCGTCGAGCAGAACTTCCGCTTCGCCAGCCGTATTGCCGATCGCTTCTATCTGATGGATCATGGGCAGATGGTGTCGGAATTCCCGGTCGGCGAACTGCCGCAGCGCATGGATACGCTGCACAAGGTTCTGGGAGTGTGACCAGATGACGATGATCTTCGGCATTCCCCTGCAGGCGCTGCTCGGCCAGCTGTTGATCGGCCTGATCAACGGTTCCTTCTATGCGCTGCTCAGCCTCGGCCTCGCTATCATTTTCGGTCTGCTCAGGGTGATCAACTTCGCCCACGGCGCACAATATATGCTCGGCGCCTTCGTTGCCTATCTCCTGCTGACCTATGCCGGCATCGGCTACTGGCCGTCGCTGATCCTGGCGCCCGTCATCGTCGGCTTTGCCGGGGCGATCATCGAGCGACTGTTCCTGCGCCGGCTCTACGATCTCGATCCGCTTTACGGCCTGCTCTTCACCTTCGGGCTGGCGCTCGCGGTCGAAGGCACCTTCCGCTATCTCTACGGCTCGTCCGGCCAGCCCTATGCTACCCCGGCAGCCCTTGCCGGCGGCGCCAATCTCGGCTTCATGTTCCTGCCGATCTATCGCGGCTGGGTGGTCGTCGTCTCGCTCGTCGTCTGCCTCGGCACATGGCTGCTGATCGAAAAGACCAAACTCGGCGCCTATCTCCGGGCCGCCACCGAAAACGCCGTGCTGGTACAGGTCTTCGGCGTCAACGTGCCGGTGCTCCTGACGCTGACCTACGCGCTCGGCGCCGGCCTTGCCGCCTTTGCCGGCGTGCTGGCCGCACCCATCTATCAGGTCTCGCCGCTGATGGGCTCGAACATGATCATCGTCGTTTTCGCTGTCGTCGTGGTCGGCGGCATGGGATCGATCATGGGCGCGATCATCACCGGTTATGTGCTCGGCATAGCCGAGGGCCTGACCAAGGTCTTCTATCCCGAGGCTTCAAACATCGTGATCTTCGTCATCATGGCGATCGTGCTTCTCATCAGGCCCGCGGGCCTCTTCGGCCGGGATGCTTGACATGACCGATATCACCGAAACTCTCCGAACGGAAAAAAGCCGAACCGCTTTTTCGGTGCAGGCGGGCTTCCTCCTCGTGGGATTGCTGCTCCTGCTCTTGGCGCCGTTTTTCTTCTATCCGATCTTCCTGATGAAGCTGCTCTGCTTCGCACTGTTTGCCTGCGCCTTTAATCTGCTGCTCGGCTATACCGGCCTCTTGTCCTTCGGCCATGCCACCTTCTTCGGCGGTGCCGCCTATTTCACCGCCTATACCGTGAAATCATGGGGCTTGCCGCCGGAGCTCGGCATCCTGATCGGTGTCATTGGGGCTGCCTTCCTCGGCCTCGTCATGGGTTTCTTCGCCATCCGCCGCCAGGGCATCTATTTCGCGATGATCACGCTGGCGCTGTCGCAGATGTTCTTCTTCTTCTGTCTGCAGGCGGAGTTCACCGAGGGCGAGGACGGCATTCAGTCGGTGCCGCGCGGGCATCTCTTCGGCTTCATCGACCTGAACGACTCAACCAACATGTATTATTTCGTGCTTGCCGTCTTCCTCGTTGGTATCTTGATCATCTGGCGCTTCATCAATTCGCCCTTCGGCATGATCCTGAAGTCGATCCGCGAGAACGAGAGCCGAGCGATCTCACTCGGCTATTCCGTCGCGCGCTACAAGCTCGGCGCTTTCGTCATGTCGGCAGCGCTTGCGGGGCTGGCGGGCGCGGTCAAATCGATCGTCTTCCAGTTCGCGACGCTCACCGACGTCGCCTGGCAGATGTCGGGCGAGGTGATCCTGATGACGCTGCTCGGCGGGATCGGCACACTGATCGGCCCCGTCTTCGGGGCCGGGCTGGTGGTGGCGCTGGAAAACTACCTCGCCACCTCGGAGTTTCCGGTGACGATCATCACCGGCATCGTGTTCATGATCTGCGTGCTGATCTTCCGCCGCGGCATCATCGGCGAATTCTACGCGTCGCGGCTGGGGCGCAAACTGGGCTTCGTCTATCGCCGCTGAACGGGCGGACCTCTTCTCCGGGAAAGCCATGTTTTCGGGGGAAGAGACGGGCGGCGGCGCTGCGACTCTTCCTCTCCCCGTCCCGCGGGGAGAGGGAAGCGGCAAGCATCTGGAGTTCGTGCAGGGCACATGGATCGGTACGACTATATCATCATCGGGGCAGGCAGCGCCGGCTGCGTGCTTGCCAACCGGCTGTCGGCCGATGGCAGGAGCCGGGTGCTGCTGCTCGAAGCCGGCGGCAGCGACAACTACCACTGGATCCATATCCCGGTCGGTTATCTCTATTGCATCAACAATCCGCGGACCGACTGGTGTTTCACAACGGCGCCGGAAGCGGGGTTGAACGGTCGGGCGCTGAGCTATCCCCGCGGCAAGGTGCTCGGCGGCTGCTCCTCGATCAACGGCATGATCTATATGCGCGGCCAGGCGCGCGATTATGACCTCTGGCGGCAGATGGGCTGCAGTGGCTGGGGCTGGGACGATGTTCTGCCCTACTTCCGCAAGTCCGAGGATTTTTATCGCGGTGAAGACGAGATGCATGGCGCCGGCGGCGAATGGCGCATTGAGAAGGCGCGGGTGCGCTGGGCCGTGCTCGACGCCTTCCAGCAGGCGGCGAGAGAAGCCGGTATTCCGGAAACAGAGGATTTCAACCGCGGCAGCAATGAAGGCTCCGGTTACTTCGACGTCAACCAGCGTTCCGGCATTCGCTGGAACACCTCGAAAGCCTTCCTGCGCCCGGCGCGCAAGCGCTCCAACCTGACGGTGCTCACCAAGGCGCAGGTCCGGCGGCTGCTGGTGGAGGAGGGGACCGTGGCCGGCGTCGAATTCCAGCACGACGGCGTGGCGAAACGCGCCTATGCGGGCAAGGAAACCATCCTTTCGGCCGGATCGATCGGCTCGCCGCATATTCTGGAACTCTCCGGCATCGGCAGGGGCGAGGTTCTCCAGCGGGCGGGCGTCGATGTCGTCACCGAGGTCAAGGGCGTCGGCGAGAACCTGCAGGATCATCTGCAACTGCGTCTGGCCTATAAAGTAACCGGGGTTCCGACGCTGAACGAGAAGGCGACGAAGCTGATCGGCAAGGCGGCGATCGGGCTCGAATATCTCGTCCGCCGCTCCGGGCCGATGGCGATGGCGCCGAGCCAGCTCGGCATCTTCACCCGCTCGGGGCCAGACCGGGAAACGCCTGACCTGCAATATCACGTGCAACCGGTCTCGCTCGAAAAATTCGGCGACCCCGTCCATCCTTTCCCGGCGATCACGGCGAGCGTCTGCAATCTGAGGCCGGAAAGCCGGGGCTCGGTGCACCTGTCGAGCCCGGATTTTGCCGCGCAGCCGACGATCAGCCCGAAATACCTCTCGACGCAACGCGATCGTGACATAGCTGTCCGTTCGATACGGTTAACGCGCAAGATCGTCGCGCAGCCATCCTTCGCGAGGTTCCGGCCGGAAGAGTTCAAGCCAGGTCCCAGCTATCAGACCGAAGCCGATCTGGAGCGGGCGGCCGGCGATATCGGCACGACGATTTTCCATCCCGTCGGCACCTGCCGCATGGGCGCCGACAGGGAGAGCGTCGTCGACCCCAGACTGAAATTCAGGGCGCTTGGCAAGCTCAGGATCGCCGACGCTTCGGTGATGCCGTCGATCACCTCAGGCAACACCAATTCGCCGACGATCATGATCGCCGAAAAGGCGGCGGCGATGATCCTCGAAGACAATCGATAGGAGAAGACCATGGCAAGGATCGCATTCATCGGGCTTGGCAATATGGGCGGGCCGATGGCGGCCAATCTCGTCAAGGCGGGCCACGAGGTCCTCGGTTTCGATCTCGCGGCTTCGGTGCTGAAGGCGGCGGAGGCGAGCGGCGTCAAGCCGGCAAGCCATGCCAGCCAGGCGGTCAAGGATGCGGAGGTGGTTATCACGATGCTGCCGCAGGGCAGGCATGTGCTGACGGCCTGGGCAGACATTCTGCAGTCGACGGCGCAGGACACGCTGGTCATTGATTGCTCGACCATCGATGTCGACAGCAGCCGCAAGGCGCATGAGATAGCCAAGGCTGCAGGCTGCCTGTCGCTCGACGCACCCGTCTCCGGCGGCACCGGTGGGGCGAGCGCCGGCACGCTGACCTTCATGGCGGGCGGCTCCCCGGAAGCCTTTGCCCGAGCCAAGCCAATTCTCGAGGCCATGGGCAAGAAGATCGTCCATTGCGGCGAAGCGGGCGCCGGCCAGGCGGCAAAGATCTGCAACAACATGATCCTCGGCATCTCGATGGTCGGCGTCTGCGAGGCCTTCGTGCTCGCCGAAAAACTCGGCCTCTCGCATCAGGCGCTTTTCGACGTTGCATCGACCTCATCGGGCCAATGCTGGTCGATCAACACCTATTGCCCGGTGCCCGGCCCGGTGCCGACCTCGCCTGCCAATAATGGTTACAAGCCAGGTTTTGCCGCAGCCTTGATGCTGAAGGATCTCAAGCTTTCGCAAGAGGCGGCTCTGGCGAGCGGCGCCTCCACGCCGCTCGGCGCGGAAGCGGCCCAGCTTTATGCGCTCTTCGAAAAGCAGGGCAATGGCGGAAGAGATTTTTCCGCCATCATCGAGATGTTCCGCGAAAAGCTGTAGGCGACGGCCTACAGGAGATAGCTGACCGGCTCTTTTCGAACCGGATGCGGGAAGACGCCCATGCCGACTCCGAAGATCGAGTGCAGCGTGTCGGCCTGCATGATCTCGGCTGGCGGGCCTTCGGCCGTGATCCGGCCGCGGCTGAGCGCGACGATCGCGTCGCAGTAGCGTGCGGCAAGGTTGATATCGTGCAGCACGATGACGACGGTCAGCCCGCGTTCGCGGCTGAGATCCTGTACCAGGGAGAGAACGCTCGCCTGGTGGGCGAGGTCGAGTGCCGACGTCGGTTCGTCGAGCAGCAAGCAGCGGGCATCCTGGGCGAGCATCATGGCGATCCAGGCGCGTTGGCGCTCGCCGCCGGACATGTTGGTGACGGGGCGATCGGCAAAGTCCTCAAGCTCGGTGCGGGTGATGGCTTCCTCGACCTTGGTGCGATCCGTCGCGGTGAAGCGGCCGAGTGTGCCGTGCCAGGGAAAACGGCCGAGTGCCACCAGTTCGCGCACGGTCATCCCGTCGGTCGCCGGCGTGAATTGCGGCATATAGGCGACGTGTCGGGCAAATTCCCGGGCGCCCCAGTCGGCCGCCACCTTGCCGCCGAAGGAGATGGCGCCGGATTGCGGTGCGATCTGGCGGGCGATGATAAAAGCGTGCTCTTGCCGGAGCCGTTCGGGCCCACCAGACCGCAGATACGGCCCTGATCGAGGGTCAAGTCGATGCCATGCAGGATCGGCTTCGGCCCGATGGCATAGGTGATTTGAGACAGGGCAAGGAAAGACGAAGGCATGGTCTGCTCCAGGTTCCGCATTGCTGGTTCGGGAGGGCCTCAGACATGTATCGGCCCTCCTTGCCGCATCCGGTTCCTGCAAAACTAAACCTGGATTGTCAACTTAACATTTTCCGCCGAGCGTGAAGACGCCATGCTGGCATGGCCGCGGTCGCAGCCAGAACCGGCATCAATCATGCCTTCGACACCGGAAAACTCAGCCTTGCGTCGCCGAAGAGGATATCGATTTCGCCGGGTTCAGGCAGTTCGATCGCGCCGCTCAACGTGCCCGTTGTGATCAGCGCGCCTGCCTTCAGCGATGTTCCCGGGCGCAAGCCGTCATTGGCGTAGTCGACGAGCCAGGTGAGAACATCGCCCATCGGGTGCTGAGCCGGACCGTCATAGATGGTGCGGCCGGCATGGGTGACCTTGAGCGGCGTGCCGCCGGCGGTATCGACCAGGCTCTTGTCGAGCTTTGGACCAAGCACATAGCCGCTATTGCCGAGGCGATCTGATGTAAACAGCAGAAAGGAGACGCTGCCGCTTTCCCTTACGGCGCTGACCAGCAGCTCGGCGCCGAGATAGGCAGCGGATATCGCCTCGACCACGTCGGCGCGGCTATATGCAGTGCCGGTGCGGATCGGCAGGTCCTTGCCGAGACGCACGGCGATCTCGGTCTCGAATTTTATGCCCGGATACCAGGGGATGCTCGCACCCGAGGCGGCCTCGGCATAGGGATGCAGGGGAGCGGTGACCGCCTGCCCCTCAGGCGAGACCGTCACCTTCCAGGCATTGCTGGAAATGCCGTCGGCCAGAAAATTCTGAGCCTCCATCGCCTGATGCAGATCGGCCGGCAGCGCGAAAGTGCCGGTTTCCTCCTGCCTGCCGGCCTGGCGCAGGCTGTGAAGCCTGGCTGCGAGCCCGCGCGGATCGAATGTCTCTGTCATGCTGTCTCCTCGACCTGATTTTCGAGGTGGCACACTAACGGCAGGGCAGCAATGAACAAGTGGGTCTTGGGCAGTAATTGGAAAAGCTCCTATTCCATCGCCGCGTACCAGCGATCGCGATAGGCGGCGAGCCCCGCAATTTCGGCCGGCGGAACATGCGTCTCGGCGCCGAATATCGGCCGGATGCCGGTGAGGAGGGCAGCACCCTGACTGGTGCCGGTCGAGCCGGGGAGGGCGAGGACCTCGCGACCGGCAAGGGCGGCAAGCAGCTTCAGATAGGTTTCGTTGAGGGCAAAGGGCCCTTCGACGATGACCGGGCCTTTGGCGCCGATCAGTCCAAGACAGGCATCGGTCATCAAAGCGAGATAGAGGCAGGCGGCGGCGTGGCGCTCCCGGCGGTTCGACTCTTCGGCGCCGATCCAGCGGCTTGCCATGCCGGGAAAAGGACCGGAGCCGGAGGCGATGTTGGGCAGCAGCATCATGCCCTTTTCGATGACCGGGCCGATCGCCGGCTGGGCGGCTTTTTCATCGACGGGACCGATCTCGGCCGACAGGATTTCGAATTCCCGTCCGCCCATGAAACGCGAGGAGGGGACGGCCCGGCCATAGGCATCAACATTGGCGAGCGCATCGCGTTTCTGATCGAGATGATCGAGATCACCGCCGACGCCGAAATTGATCACCCAGGTGCCGGTGGAGACGACGGCGAAGGGGGCGGCCCGTTGGACCAGATGCGGCAGCAGCGAGGCATTGGAATCGTGAATGCCGCAATAGACCGGCACGGGAGCGCCAAGGCCGAGCTCGGCGGCGATCTCCGGCAGCACCGGACCGAGCGCATCGAAGGCGGAGCGGATCGGCGCCATCAGCCCGCGGATGCCGAGCCTGTCGATGAGCGAGGAATAGTCGCCCGCCCTGGGATTCCAGAGGTCGGTGTGGCAGCCGAGCGAGGTCAGCTCGTTGGCGGTCACCCCCGTCAGCCGTGCCGTCCAATATTGCGCATAGGTGAGGATGGTCGCGACCCTGTCGAACTCCTCGGGGAAGGCGCTCTTCTGATAATGCAGCTGTGCACCGACATTGAGACCCATCGAAAGGCGCGGCGAGAAGGTTTCGTCGAAGGAGGGGCGCAAGGCCGTATAGGCATCGCGGATCGCCTCGGGGTATTCGTGTTCGTAGTCGATCACAGGCATGGCGAGCCTACCGTCCAGATCGAGCAACGCGGCGGCGGCGCCGTGGGTGGTGATCGAAATGGCGTCGAAACCGGGCTCATGCGCAAGGCGCTTCAGCGCATCGAGCGCGAAGGACCAGAGCGCCTCTATGTCGTAATGCGGATAGGGACCGGTTTTGATCGTAACGTTCGGGCGTTTCAGGACGGCGATCTCGGCGCCTGTCCCAGCGTCGAGCACGACGACCTTGGCATTGGTCTTGCCGATGTCGAGAACGGCGATGCGGCGATAGGAGGTGGCGGTCATGGCATATGGAAGAGGGTGACGAGATCGCTCTGGACGGGCGAATTATCCGGATTTGTCGCCATGATATCGGCCATGTGCGCCCACCATTTTTTCATGATGGGATGGTCCGGCAGGCTCGCCATCGTGTGGTCCTCCGGCCGCGTCAGAACGCCGAACAGCGTATTGGTCTCGCGGTCGAGATGGATGGAATAGTCGCTGGCGCCCGACTGGTGCAGGAGATCGACCAGTTCCGGCCAGATCTCATCATGCCGCTTGCGGTATTCGGCTTCCATACCGGGATTGAGCTGCATCTTGAAGGCGTGTTTTTCGAAGGTCATCGGGAGCTCATGAGCTTGATGCGGCGAGCGATGATCGGGATGGCGATGGTGATGATGAGAAGCAGTCCGATGAAGATCGACATGACGATGCCCGGCACGTTCAAGAGACCGAGGCCGAAGGTGACGAGGCCCATGACGAAAGCCGCGATGACGACGCCGACGATCGTGCCTGAGCCCCCGAGGATCGAGATGCCGCCAAGCACCACCATGGTGACGACCTCCAGTTCCCAGCCCTGAGCGATCGACGGCCGGGTCGAGCCGAGGCGCGAGGTCAGGCAGACCGCGGCAATGCCGCTCATGATGCCGGTCAGAAGGAAGAGAATGAATTTGACGCGTTCGACCGGGATGCCGGAGAAGCGGGCGGCGAAATCATTGTTGCCGATGGCATAGACCTGCCGCCCGAAATTCGTCGCATGCAGCAGGATGGCGAAGAGGATCGCCAGCACGATGAAGAGCACGAATTCGAACGAGAAGACCCAGACGACGTAGCCCTGACCGAAATAGGCGAAGTCTGCTGGATACTTGCCGTAAGCCTGGTCGCCGAGCACGATATAGGAGATGCCGCGGAACAGGCTCATCGTGCCGATGGTGACCACGATCGACGGCAGCTTCAGCACCGAGACGAGCACACCGTTGAAGATGCCGCAGGCAAGGCCGGTGCCGATGCCGATCAGCACCAGACCCGGCGTGCCGATGCCGACCTGCGCCGCCGCCCCCATCGCCGTCGAGGCGAGCGCGATGATCGCGGCGACCGAAAGGTCGATCTCGCCTGAAATGACGAGCAATGCCATGGCGAAGGCGATCATCGCCTTTTCGGTGAAGTTGAAGGTGGCGTCCGAGAGGTTCCAGGCATCGAGGAAATAGGGCGATGCCAGGGAATTGAAGATGAAAATCAGGACCGCGACGCCAAAGAGTAGCACTTCCCAGCTGGCGATGATGCGGCGCAACGGCGTGCCGAGGCGATCGGGGATGACCCGCTTTTCTCGTGTGGACACGGTGCTCATGCTGCAGCCTCCGTTCTGCTATCGGCTGCGGCCCGGTCGCGCAGGATGATGCGGCCGCGGTTGCGTTCGCGCCGGGCGTTGAAGGCGACCGCGAGAATGATGACGGTTCCCGATATCGCCATCTGCGTGAAGGGTGAAATGCCGATAACCGGCAGCGCGTTCTTGATGACGCCGAGGAAGAGCGCGCCGAGCACCGTGCCGACGACCGAGCCGACGCCACCGGCGATCGAGATGCCGCCGATGACGCAGGCCGCGACGCTGTCGAGCTCGAAGCCGTTGGCGATATCGACATAGGCGACGGCATAACGCGACACCCAGAGATAGCTTGAAAGCCCGGCGAGCGCGCCGGAGAGAACGAAAGCAAGAAATTTGGTCCAGCCCGTATCAATGCCGGCATAGACGGCTGCGGTCGGATTGCCACCGGTCGCATAGGCCGAGCGGCCGAACGGGGTATATCGGAGCAGCACATACATCAGCAGCAAGATGATGATGCCGACCCACCCGAGGACGGGCAGGCCGAGGATCGGCATGCGCGGCACCGACAGGAAGATCGGGGTCATCTGGTGCGCATTGACCCAGGCCCCGCCCGAGAGCACGAAGGCCATGCCGCGATAGATGGTGAGCGTGCCGAGTGTGACGACGATTGGCGGGATTTCCAGCGCCCAGACGAGAAAGCCGTTGATGGCGCCGAGACAGGCGCCGATGACGATCGCCATAAGGATCAGCACGACGAGCGGCAGATCGGGATGGGCGGCATTCATCATCGCGATCGCCATGCCGGTAAAGGCGAGATTGGCGGCGACGGACAGGTCGATCGATTTCGTCAGGATGACCGTCATCTGCGCCAGCGCCAGGATGATCAGGATGGAGGTATCGTTGAAAATGCCGGCGAGATTGTCCGGTGTTGCGAAATCGGCTGCACGCGTCGAAAAGATCGCGATCATCACGACGATGATGAGGAACAGCAGCGTTTCGCGTTTTCTGATCAGTCTTGCCATGCTCTTACCTTATGCATTGTGGGCCTCATGCATTGCCGGTGGCGGCGCGCACCAGCGCCTCGGGCGACAGTTCGGCGCGCTCGAAAATCCCGGCGGCAAGCCCTTCCTTCATCACCAGAACGCGGTCCGACATGCCGATGATCTCCGGTAGTTCGGAGGAGACCATGATGATCGACAGGCCCTCGGCGGCAAGTTCGCTGATGAAGCCGTGCACGGCGGCCTTCGAGCCGATGTCGATGCCCTTCGTCGGTTCGTCGAGGATGATGACCTTCGGCGCCGTCGCCAGCCATTTGCCGATGACGACCTTCTGCTGATTGCCGCCGGAGAGCGTGCCGACCGGCACGGACAGGGCGGCGGCGCGCAGATCCAGCCGCTCGGCATATTTGCGGGCGAGTGCAAATTCGTTCGCCGCCCGAAGGAAGCCGTGGCGCGACGTGCGGGCGAGCGAAGGCAGCGTCATGTTCTGGAAGATCGGCATCGGCAGCGCCAGGCCATGGCGGCCGCGCTCCTCCGGCACGTAGACGATGCCGGCGCGAATCGCATCCTGCGGCGAATGGATGGTGAGTTCCTGGCCCTCTAGTATCATCCTGCCTGAGAGTGGCTTGGTGATGCCAAAGAGCGATTGCGACAGTTCCGAGCGGCCGGCGCCGATCAGGCCGTAAACGCCGAGGATTTCGCCCTTGCGCAGCGTAAAGGATATGTCGCGGAATTCGGTGTGGTGGCTGTAATTGCGGATCTCCAGAACCGGACCGCCGATGGCGACATCGATCTTCGGGAAGACGTTCTCGACGTCGCGGCCGACCATCATCCGGACGATCTCATCCTGTGGCGTTTCCTTGAGGCGACCCTGGCCGACGGCGCGGCCATCGCGGAAGACGACGAAATCGTCGGCGATTTCATAAAGCTCGTCGAACTTATGGCTGATGAAGAGGATTGCCTTGCCCTGGTCCTTCAGGCCCCGGACAATGCGGAAGAGATCGTCGATCTCCTTGCGGGAAAGCGCGGCGGTCGGTTCGTCCATGATGACGATGCGGGCCTCGATCGACAAAGCGCGCGCGATCGCCACCAGATGGCGCTGGGCGATCGACAGATCTTTCAGCCGGATGGTCGGGTCGATATTGCTTTCGAGCGCGGTCAGCAGCGTCTTCGAGCGGCTGTTCATCGTCTGCCAGTCGATGCTGCGCAGGCGCGTGCGGGGCGCGTGGCCGAGGAAGATGTTTTCGGCCACTGTCAGTTCGTCGAAAAGCACGGTTTCCTGATGAATGGCGGTAACGCCGGCGTCAATCGCGGCCTGAGCGCTGGCGAAGGTCACCGGCTGGCCATCAACGAGGATCTCGCCTTCGTTCGGCCTGTAGATGCCGGTCAGGATCTTGACGAGCGTCGACTTGCCGGCGCCGTTCTCACCGATCAGCGCCGTCACCGTGCCAGGATGAAGGGCGATGCTGACATTGTCGAGCGCCTTCACGCCGGGAAAGATTTGAGAGATGCCGCGCATTTCCAGAATGGCGGGCGCATCACCGGTTTTGCTGTCCGTGACAGGTTGTTGAAAGGCGGCGTTCATCGGATTTCTACCAAATGTCGAAAGGGGAATCCCGGCGGCAAGGCCGCCGAGATCCTATGCGTCAGCTCCGGATCAGAAGACCTTGGAGAACTGGTCGATGTTCGAAGCATTGTAGACGAAGGGATCGGCCATGGCGGCTTCGCCGTTGTCCCCGACCTTGATCTTGCCCATGCGACCGGCATTGATCTCGCTGCCCGGCTTACCGTCGGTCTCGCCCTTGACGAGGCGGTAGGCGATCTGGGTTGCGGAATAGCCGAGATCGATCGGATTCCAGATGGCGAATTCCTTGGTGGCGCCCGACTTGATCGCGCCGGCCATTTCGGACGGCAGACCGAGACCGGTGACGTAGACCTTGCCGATAAGGCCCTTGTCTTCGACGACCTTCGAAGCGGCGAGAACGCCGACCGTCGTCGGAGCGACGATGACCTTGACGTTGGGGTTCGACTTCAGGAGGCCTTCGGCTTCACGATAGGACTTGTCCGAGAGGTCGTCGCCATAAACTGTGGTGACGAGGTTGAGGCCCGGGAAATCCTTGAGCTGCTTCTTCATCTGGTCGATCCAGATGTTCTGGTTGGTCGAGGTGGTCGTGGCCGACAGGATGGCGAAGTCGCCCTTGCCGCCTTCCAGATGATCCTTGGCGAGCGTCAGGCACATCTTGCCGATCAGCTCGTTGGACGACGGGTTGAGCTGCAGGATGCGGCCTTCGGGTGCAACGCCGGAATCCCAGGAGATGACCTTGATGCCGCGCTGGGTCGCCTTCTTCAGCGCCGGAACGAGCGCGTCGGGATCGTTGGCCGAGACGGCGATGGCATCGACGCCCTGAGCGATCAGCGAGTTGATCACTTCGATCTGGCCTTCGGCCGTCGTCGACGTCGGACCGGTGTAGATCACCTCCACGCCGCCTAGCTCCTTGGCGGCTTCCTGTGCGCCCTTGTTGGCAGCGTCGAAGAACCCGTTGCCGAGCGACTTCACGACGAGACCGATCTTGATGTCCTTGGCGCTGGCGGTGCCGGCCATCATGGCAACGGCGAGCGCTACGCCGAGCGCAAGTGTCTTTGCGAGTTTCATGTCACTTTCCTCCCATTAAGATTAGACTTCCACACCTCGGCGGCGCCTCATGCGACCGACGAGGAATCCTCCTTCGCAAGCTGCGCCACCGGGTTCGCGACAACGAGCCGGACGCCGGCATTCTCGACCATGCGAGCTGCCTCTTCCGAAATTCCGTCGTCGGTGATGATCGCAGACACGCGGTCGAGCGCGCACAGAATGAGGCTCGACCGGCGATTGAACTTGCTTGAATCCACCATGACGACGAGCTCGTCGGCCTGGTGCATCAGCTTCTGCTCGCTCTGGATGACGAGGGCATCCGCCTCCATGATGCCGAGCGGGCCGACGCCCTGCGCGCCGATGAACATGCGCCGCGCATAAAAATTACGGATCGCGTCATTGTCAAAAGGCGACAGGATGAGGCTCTGCTCGCGATAGATCGCGCCGCCCGGCACCGTCACGGTATTTTTGGAATGCTTCACCAGATGTTCGGCGATCGCAAAGGAATTGGTCATGACCTGCATGCGGTGGCCGGCCATGTAATGCACCATCTGGAAAGTCGTCGTGCCGCCGTTGATGATGATGGCGTCTCCCGCTTCGCAGAGATCGACGGCTGCGCGTGCAATTGCGCGCTTTTTGTCGATGTTGACTGATTCTGAAACCCGGAAGGGGCGGCCGGCGAGGCTGCCGAGCTGCGGCGGATGGACCGCTTCCGCACCGCCGCGGACGCGGCGGATCTTGCCCTGCACATGAAGAGCCGCAATATCGCGCCGGATTGTCGCTTCGGAAGCTTCCGTCAGCTCGGAAATGTCCTGGATGGTGACGACGGACTTTTCCTGGACGGCGCTTAAGATGATGCGATGGCGTTCGCGTTCGTGCATTGGGCTCCTCCTCTTGTCATATTTATTTCGTATCCGTTAAAGACTGTCAATCACAAACGATCATAAATTTTCATATTGCGCTGCACAATAATCGAAATTGATCGTTTTCGATTGACAAGCATACTTTTGATGCGCGATACCGTGAGCGAAAGGGCGCGCTTATTGCGTCGCCTTGCAAGCCTATATGGGAGGATGACATGGCGGCGAACGTCCGGCTTCTGGAAAACCGGTGGGATGATGGTTACGCGGCAGGCCTCGATGAGCCCGGCAAGCTGCTCTATCGCTCCAACCTGCTCGGCGCCGACAAGCGCATCACCAATTACGGCGGCGGCAACACCTCTGCAAAGGTGATGGAAACCGATCCGCTGACCGGCAGCAAGGTCAAGGTGCTCTGGGTCAAGGGCTCGGGCGGCGACGTCGGCACGATCAAGCTCGACGGCTTTGCCACCCTCTATCAGGACAAGCTGGAATCGCTGAAATCCATCTATAGGGGTGTCGAGGACGAAGATCGCATGGTCGGCTTCCTGCCGCATTGCACCTTCAACCTGAATGGCCGTGCTGCTTCGATCGACACGCCGCTGCACGGTTTCGTGCCGTTCACCCATGTCGATCACATGCATCCCGATGCGATCATCGCCATTGCCGCCTCGAAGAATTCGAAAGAATTGACGCAGCAGATCTTCGGCGACGAGATCGGCTGGCTGCCCTGGCGCCGTCCGGGCTTCCAGCTCGGCCTCGATCTCGAAGCCTTCGTCAAGGCGAACCCGAACGCCAAGGGCGTCGTGCTCGAAAGCCATGGTCTCTTCACCTGGGCAAACGACGCCAAGGCCTGTTACGAACTGACGCTCGACATCATCAACAAGGCGATCGTCTGGTTTGCCGAAAAGACCGAAGGCAAGACGATTTTCGGCGGTGCACTCACGCAGAGCCTGCCGGTAGCCGAGCGCCGCGCCATCGCCGCCCGGCTGATGCCGGAGATCCGCGGCCGCATCGGCAAGCAGGAGCGCAAGCTAGGCCATTTCGACGATCAGGACGCCGTGCTCGAATTCGTCAATTCCCGAGATCTGCGGCCGCTCGGTGCTCTCGGCACCAGCTGCCCCGACCATTTCCTGCGCACCAAAATCCGCCCGCTGATCGTCGATTTCGACCCGGCCAAGCCGGATGTCGATGCGATCGTCGCCGGCCTCGACCAGGCGCTGGAGGATTACCGGGTCGATTACGCCCGCTATTACAACGACTGCAAGCATGACAATTCGCCCGCTATCCGCGACGCCAATCCCGTCATCTTCCTCGTTCCCGGCGTCGGCATGCTGTCTTTTGCCCGCGACAAGGCGACGGCCCGCATCGCCAGCGAATTCTACGTCAACGCCATCAACGTCATGCGTGGCGCTTCGACGGTCTCGGAATATCAGGGCCTGCCGGAGCAGGAAGCCTTCGACATCGAATATTGGCTGCTCGAAGAGGCCAAGCTGCAACGTATGCCGAAGCCGAAGAGCCTTGCCGGCAAGGTCGCCTTCGTCACCGGCGGCGCCGGCGGCATTGGCCGGGCGACGGCCGCGCGCCTCGTCGGCGAGGGCGCCTGCGTGGTGTTTGCCGATATCGATCAGGCAGCACTCGAAAGCACAGAGGCCGATTTCGTCAAGAAATACGGTGCTGACGCCGTGCGCAGCGTCCGGCTCGACGTCACCAGGGAAGATGCGGTGATCGCCTCCTTCGCGGAAGCTTCGGTCGAATTCGGCGGCGTCGATATCCTCGTCTCGAATGCCGGCATTGCCTCGTCCGCGCCGATCGAAGTCACCGAGCTTTCGACCTGGAACCGCAATATCGATATTCTGGCGACCGGCTATTTCCTTGTCTCGCGCGAGGCCTTCCGCCTGTTCCGCCGCCAGGCGCTCGGCGGCAACATCGTCTTCGTCGCCTCGAAGAACGGCCTTGCCGCTTCGCCGAATGCGTCTGCCTATTGCACGGCCAAGGCTGCCGAAATCCATCTCGCCCGCTGCCTGGCGTTGGAAGGGGCGGATGCCGGCATACGCGTCAATACCGTCAACCCGGACGCGGTGCTGCGCGGTTCGAAGATCTGGAGCGGCGAATGGCGCGAGCAGCGCGCCGCCTCGTCCAAGATCGAGGTTGACGAGCTCGAGGAACATTACCGCAAGCGCTCGATGCTGAAACTCAACGTGTTTCCCGAGGATATCGCCGAGGCTGTCTACTTCCTGGCGTCTGATCTTTCGGCCAAATCGACCGGCAACATCATCAACGTCGACGCCGGCAACGTCCAAAGCTTCACGCGCTGAACTACTTCCGTAGAATCACCCATATTGCGTGGATGATCCCCGGCACATAGCCGCAAAGCGTCAGCAATATGTTGAGCCAGAAATGCAGGCCGATCCCGACCTGCAGAAATACGCCAAGGGGCGGCAGGATGATCGCAAGAAGAATGCGGACGATGTCCATCGTAGCTCCTGAGTTTTGAAGACATACAAGCGTTAGAACGCAAACCGCGGTTCTGTGGTTCGCGACGTGGGAGGAAACAATGGCTGAATTCAGGATTGCGCCGGATCTGGTGGCGAGCGAAAATGAAAAGCGGGTGGCGGCGCTGAAAGCCGATTACGACGCATTGGGTGCGACGCTCGATCGGCGCGGCGTCGATATCGAGGCGGTGACACGCAAGGTCAGCGAATTTTTCGTCGCCGTTCCGTCCTGGGGTGTGGGCACCGGCGGCACGCGCTTTGCCCGTTTTCCCGGTGCCGGCGAGCCGCGCGGCATTTTCGACAAGCTCGACGATTGCGCCGTTATCAACCAGCTGACGCAGGCCACGCCGAACGTTTCGCTGCATATTCCCTGGGACATGGCGGATACGAGCGAATTGAAAGCCAAGGGCGATGCCCTGGGTCTCGGTTTCGATGCAATGAATTCGAACACCTTTTCCGACGCGCCGGGCCAGGCCTATTCCTATAAGTACGGCTCACTCAGCCACACCGATGCGGCGACACGCGCCCAGGCGGTCGAGCACAATCTCGAATGCATCGAGATCGGTAAGAGGATCGGTTCCAAGGCGCTGACGGTCTGGATCGGCGACGGCTCGAACTTCCCCGGCCAAAGCAATTTCACCAAGGCGTTCGAGCGTTACCTCAACTCGATGGCTGACATTTACAAGGCCTTGCCCGACGATTGGAAGCTCTTCTCTGAGCACAAGATGTACGAACCGGCCTTCTATTCGACGGTCGTCCAGGATTGGGGCACCAACTATCTGATCGCCCAGACTCTCGGTCCCAAGGCCCATTGCCTGGTCGACCTCGGCCACCATGCGCCGAACACCAATATCGAGATGATCGTCGCCCGCCTGATCCAGTTCGGCAAGCTCGGCGGCTTCCACTTCAACGACTCGAAATATGGCGACGACGATCTCGATGCCGGTGTGATCGATCCCTATCGGCTGTTCCTGGTGTTCAACGAGCTGGTCGATGCCGAACAGCGCGGCGTCAATGACTTCAACCCGGCCCACATGATCGACCAGTCGCACAATGTCACCGACCCGATCGAGAGCCTGATCAACAGCGCCAACGAGATCCGCCGTGCCTATGCGCAGGCGCTGCTCGTCGACCGCAAGGCGCTTGAAGGCTATCAGCAGGACAATGACGCGCTGATGGCGTCGGAAACGCTGAAGCGCGCCTATCGCGCCGATGTCGAGCCGATCCTCGCTGAGGCGCGGCGCAGGGCCGGCGGCGCGATCGACCCGATCGCCGCCTACCGCGCCAGCGGCTACCGCAACAAGGTGGCGGCCGAGCGTCCGGCTTCCGTTGCCGGCGGCGGCGGTATCATCTGAATTGCGAAACTGAAGGTAAAAGGATGGCCGGCAGCGCGGATGACGCGCTGCCGGCCATCGCTGTTTACGGCTTCCAGGCGCCGGCGATCTGACGAGTTGCGATGTTTAGCCGGTTCCAGACATTGATGTTGGCGATGGCGATGACGAGCGCCGCAAGGCTCCTGCCGTCATAATGCCGGGTCGCCTCGTCCCAGACCTCGTCCGTCACCGGATCGGCGCGGTCGCTGGTGCGGGTCACCGCCTCGGTCAGCGCAAGGGCCGCCCGCTCGGCATCGCTGAAATAGGGCGTGTCGCGCCAGGCGCTGACGGCAAAGAGTCTCTCATCGGTCTCGCCGAGCTTCTTTGCGATCCTGGGATGCCCGTCGATGCATACGCTGCAGCCGTTGATCTGGCTGGCGCGCAGATTGACGAGTTCGAGCAGCTTCGGCGAAAGGCCGGCCTCTGCCGGCACTTTGCCGAGGGCGTTCAGCGCCTGCATGGCCGCGGGAAGGACGAGGGCGGGATTTCCCATTCTCTCCTGCATGATATGTCTCCTTGATGTGTTTGCTCTTCGACGATGCGCCGGCGCTGTCACACCGGCCAGGTTTCATTCGTCATGGCCTTGACGCAACGCAGCGGAGGAATGTGACACGTGGACGAGAAAAAATGGCTGGCCGATGAATTCGAGGCGAACCGGGGGCATCTCAGGGCCGCGGCCTATCGGATGCTCGGCTCGCGCAGCGAGGCGGAGGATGCCGTTCAGGAGGCCTGGCTGCGCCTCAACCGCACCGATGCGACCGGGATCGGCAATCTCGGCGGTTGGCTGACGACGGTCGTGGCGCGCATCTGCCTCGACATGCTGCGCGCCCGCAAGGGCCGGCGCGAGGAGCCGCTGGAGATGCCCGTGCATGCGACGGCCGCCGATCCGGGCGGGGATCCCGAACGCGACGCAGCCTTCGCCGATTCCGTCGGTCTGGCGCTGCTCGTGGTGCTGCAGACGCTGGCGCCGGCCGAACGTGTCGCCTTCGTGCTGCACGACATGTTCGATCTGCCGTTCGACGAGATCGCGCCGATCATCGGCCGTTCCTCCGCCGCCACCCGGCAGCTCGCAAGCCGCGCCCGCCGCCGCGTCCAAGGCATGGACGAAGCGCCGGATGTCGATCTTGGCCGCAAGCGGGCGATCGCCGCGGCCTTTCTGACGGCGTCGCGCAATGGCGATCTGGAGGGGCTGGTCGCGGTGCTTGCCCCCGATGTCATCTTTCGGCCGGATGCGACGGCCGCCCGGTACGGTATCGGCGCCATGCGTGGCGCGACCGACGTCGCTGCGGCCTTCAAGGGCCGGGCACAGGCGGCGCAAATGGCGATCGTCGATGGTGAGCTCGGCTTTGTCGTGCATGTTGACGGCCAGGTCCGCGTCGCGGTGACGCTGACGATCGATGAGAACAGGATCGTCGCGATCGATGCCGTCGCCGACCCGGATCAGCTGCAGCGGCTCGACTTTTCGATCCTTCGGGATTAACAAAACGCGGTCCTTTGAAACTCGCGCGCTTCGGAAGAGTCGCGCCGCGCCCGATTGCCAGGCCGCGAACGGGCGTCATTTGTCTTGACAGCGAAACCTTCGCCATTATTCTATTATAAGGCCTCAAGTACCATAATTGTGGAAACATAGCAGTGTGATGCAGGCGGTCCCCTCCTCCCCGTGCCTCTCATCGTGACCTGCAGACAGGTTTCGAGACCTTGAAAGGAAAGCCTATCATGTCCGGCGACGAGGCGAAGAAGCCGCTTCTGCTCACCAATGTCAAACCGGTGGCCTTCGGTACCGGCGCAGGCGAGGGGGCGATCGACATTCTCGTCGATGCCGAGGGCCGAATCACCGAGATCGGTCCGTCGCTCGCGGTCTTTCAAGATGTCACGCGCATTGACGGCAAGGGTGCCTTCATCTCGCCCGGCTGGATCGACCTGCATGTGCATGTCTGGCATGGCGGCACCGACATTTCGATCCGCCCCTCCGAATGCGGTCTCGAACGCGGCGTGACAACGCTGGTCGATGCCGGGTCGGCAGGCGAGGCGAATTTTCACGGTTTCCGGGAATATATCATCGAGCCCTCGCGCGAGCGCATCAAGGCCTTCCTGAACCTCGGCTCGATCGGCCTCGTCGCCTGCAACCGCGTCGCCGAGCTCAGGGATATCAGGGATATTGATCTCGATCGGATTCTCGAAGTCTGTGCCGAAAACAGCGAGCACATCGTCGGCATCAAGGTACGCGCCAGCCATGTCATCACCGGCTCCTGGGGCGTCACTCCCGTCAAGCTCGGTAAGAAGATCGCCAAGATCCTGAAGTTACCGATGATGGTGCATGTCGGCGAACCGCCGGCGCTGTATGACGAAGTGCTTGAGATTCTCGGCCCCGGCGATGTCGTCACCCACTGCTTCAACGGCAAGGCCGGTTCGAGCATCATGGAGGACGAGGATCTCTTCAATCTCGCCGAGCGCTGCGCCTCCGAAGGCATCCGCCTCGACATCGGCCATGGCGGCGCCTCCTTCTCCTTCAAGGTCGCCGAAGCGGCGATCGCGCGCGGGCTTCTGCCGTTCTCGATCTCGACCGACCTGCACGGCCATTCGATGAACTTTCCGGTCTGGGACCTGGCGACGACGATGTCGAAGCTGCTCAGCGTCGGCATGCCCTTCGACAAGGTGATTGAGGCCGTCACCCATGCGCCGGCATCCGTCATCAAGCTGTCGATGGAGAACCGGCTTTCGGTCGGCGCGCAGGCGGAATTCACCATTTTCGACCTGGTCGATTCCGACCTCGAAGCGACGGATTCCAACGGCGATGTCTCGGTCTTGAACAAGCTGTTCGAGCCGCGCTATGCGGTAATGGGCGCCGACGCCGTTACCGCCAGCCGCTACGTGCCGCGAGCGCGCAAACTCGTGCGGCATAGCCATGGCTATTCCTACAGATAGGGTCTACCGACCGGCAGGTCAGCGGTTGCGCCAGCCCATCAGTTTTTCGATCTGCTCCGCCGAACTACGAACATGCGCAGTGTAATGGTTCTCGTCGGAAAAAGCCTTCTGCTCCGGCAGTACGATGGAAATGGTGGCGACGCAGTGGCCGTCACGGTCGCAGATCGGCGAGGCGATGCAGGCTACCGCATAATCCGATTCCCCGGCCTGGATCGACAGGCGCGCCTCGAAGGCCTTGCCAGCGGCTTCCGACAGGGTGCGGGGATCGATCTCGGCGCGGCCGGTCGGTGACGAGCGGGCGCAGCGCTTGAAGAGCTCGATGCGCTCTTCTTCGGGCAGATGGCCGACGAGCAGGCGGCCGGATGCCGTCCAGTTCAGCGGCACCCGGGTGCCGACGCGCGAGGCCACCTGGAAGTGGCTCGGGCCGTCGGCCATGGCCAGCACCAGCATGTAGTCGCCGTCGCGGCCGCAGACCTGCACGGTTTCGCCGGCCTGGCGGCAGAGATCGTGCATCTCGTGGGTGGCGATGCTCATGAAATCCAGTGACCGGGCATAGGCAAGCCCGTAGTGATAAAGCCTCGCGCCGAGCCAGATCGAGCCGTCCGCCTGGCGGGTCAGCATGTTCTTCTCGACGAGATCGTCGACGATGACGTAGACGGTCGAAAGCGGCGCCTTCACCGCCTTGGCAATGGCATAGACGCCGGCGGGCGATCCCGTCTCATAGAGATGATCGATCACTTGGAGCGCGCGGTCGATGCCGCTGACGCGCGCGCGCCGCGCGCTCTTGCCGGCGGCTTCGTCGGCATGGCCTTCATCTTCGGAGTAAACTGCGGGTGATGTCTTTCCGTCCAATTCCATGCACCTCATTAAAACTGCGATCATGTTACATTACTATGGCATAGCGGTCGCGGTGGCAAATCGCAACATTTTGTAGGTTGATCATGTGACGGACGCGACAGTGGCCATCACCTCAGTGCGGGAAAACTCCATCATAAAACTTGGAACAACAAGCCGCAGCCTGAGTTTGACCCTGAATTCAGGAGGTCATGATGACGAATTATCCGACACCGCCTTTCCCGTCCCAGAAACAGCCCATGCCGGGTTTTACCGCGCAGATGGATCCCGTTCCCGACCATGGCGAGAAAAGCTATCGCGGTTCCGAACGGCTGAAAGGCAAGCGGGCCATCATTACCGGCGGCGATAGCGGCATCGGCCGGGCGGTGGCGATCGCCTATGCCAGGGAAGGCGCCGACTTGGTGATTTCATATCTCGACGAGGATGAAGATGCCGACGAGACCAAGCGGCTGGTCGAACAGGCCGGACGCAAGGCCGTGCTCGTCAGCGGCGATATCCAGGACCCGGCTCATTGCCGACAGATCGTCGAGACGGCAGTCAAGGAGTTCGGCGGTATCGATATACTCGTCAACAATGCCGCACATCAGGCAAGCTTCAAAAGCATCGACGAGATCAGCGACGAGGAGTGGGAACTGACCTTTAAGGTCAACATCCACGCGATGTTCTACCTGACCAAGGCTGCCGTCCCCCATATGAAGCCCGGCAGCGCCATTATCAATACGGCCTCGATCAACTCCGACAGTCCGAATCCGACATTGCTCGCCTATGCGACGACCAAGGGGGCGATCCAGAATTTCACCGCCGGCCTCGCCCAGCTGCTGGCCGAGAAAGGCATTCGCGCCAACGCTGTGGCGCCGGGGCCAATCTGGACGCCGCTCATTCCCTCGACGCTTCCTGAGGAAAGCGTCAGCAATTTCGGCAAGCAGGTACCGATGAAACGGCCCGGCCAGCCGGCCGAGCTTGCAACAGCCTACGTGATGCTGGCCGATCCTTTGTCGAGCTATGTCTCCGGCACGACAATCGCGGTCACTGGCGGCAAGCCGATCCTGTAATGCAGGTCGGACGGAATTGGCGGTTCCGGGTCAAAGACCTGCATGAAACGAGGAGCTGAAGCGTGTCGATCAAGTCTGATGCGACGCGTTTCACTGCGGCCTGCCGAAGCCGCCGCCGGTCGGCGTCGTGACGATCACGGCGTCCCCGGCGGCGAGCATTGACTGGTCGCAGCCTTCGAGCCTTTCGACGGTGCCGTCCGCGCGACGGATCTCGGTTTTCCCGAGCTGTCCGTCTTCCCCGCCGAACAGGCCGAACGGCCGGATCATTCGATGCGAGGAGAGAATGCTGCAATCCATCATTTCCAGAAAGCGGATGGTGCGCTCGGTGCCGCCGCCGGCGCTATATTGTCCCTTGCCGCCGGAACCGCGGCGGATGTGGAAATCTTCGAGTACAACGGGAAATCGGAATTCCAGAACCTCGGGATCGGTCAGCCGCGAATTGGTCATATGCGTGTGGACGCCGTCGGCGCCGTCAAAGCCGGTGCCGTCGTTGAGCCTGCCGGCCGGGCCGCCGGCGCAGATCGTCTCGTAATATTGGTAGGTGGCATTGCCGAAGGTCAGGTTGTTCATCGAACCCTGGGCTGCCGCGAGCGTTCCGAGCGCGCCGAACAGGGCATTCGTCACATGCTGGCTGGTCTCGACATTGCCGGCGACGACGGCGGCCGGATAGACTGGACGAAGCATCGAACCCTCCGGCACGATGATCCGGATCGGCCGCAAGCAGCCTGCATTTATCGGGATCGGCTGCTCGACCATAACGCGGAAGACATAGAGCACGGCGGCGCGGGTCACCGGCTCCGGCGCGTTGAAATTGGTCGGCTGCTGCGCGCTCGTACCGGTGAAGTCGACCGTCGCCTCACGCGCCTTCCTGTCGACGGTGATCTTCACCTTGATGACGGCGCCCTGATCGGTGGGATAGGTGAATTGGCTGTCGCTCAAGCGGGCGATCACTCGGCGGACGCTCTCTTCGGCATTGTCCTGCACATGGCCCATATAGGCTTCGACGACGTCGAGCCCGAAATGAGCGACCATTTTGCGCAATTCCCGAACGCCCTTTTCATTGGCGGCGATCTGCGCCTTCACATCGGCGAGGTTCTGCGCCGGGTTGCGGGCGGGATAGGGATGGTCCCGCAGCATCGCGGCGAATTCGGCCTCACGGAAACGGCCCTTGTCGACCAGCAGGAAATTGTCGATCAGCACGCCCTCCTCGTCGACCTTCGTCGCCCGCGGCGTCATCGAGCCCGGCGCCTTGCCGCCGATATCGGCGTGATGGCCGCGCGAGGCGACGTAAAACAGGATGGTTGTTCCCGCGTCGTCGAAAACAGGTGTGACGACGGTGATGTCGGGCAGGTGCGTGCCGCCATTGTAAGGCGCGTTGAGCGCGAAGACGTCACCCGGGCGGATGCGGCCCGCGTTGAGGCGGATGATCGTTTCGACCGAACGGTCCATGGAGCCGAGATGCACCGGCATATGCGGTGCATTGGCGACGAGCGCGCCGGTGCGGTCGAAGACGGCGCAGGAGAAATCGAGTCGTTCCTTGATGTTCACCGAATGGGCGGTGTTCTGCAGCGTCACGCCCATCTGCTCGGCGATCGCCATGAAGAGGTTGTTGAAGACTTCGAGCATGACAGGGTCGGCATTCGTGCCGACGGCGGTATTGCGGGCAAGCGAAATTTCGCGGGTGAGAACGATATGATCGAGCTCCGTGAGCCGTGCCTGCCAGCCGGGTTCGACGACGATCGTCTGGTGTGGCTCGATGACAAGGGCAGGGCCCTTGAGGACGGCGCCAGGATTCAGCGCACCGCGTTCGAAGATGCCGGCCTCATGCCATGCGCCGCCGGAAAAGAAGCGGGTCGTGCGTAGCGCTTGCGGCGCGAAGGCTTCCGCTTGCGTCGCCGCTTCCTCGATATCGGCGCCGCCGCCAATGCCCTCGACTTCGATGGAGTCGACGACAACAGGGCGGTCTTCGAAGATGAAGCCGAACTGCTTCTTATGAGCAATGGCGAAGGCTCGCACCATCTCCTCCTGTGGCCCGAAGGCGACCGGCAGGGCCGTGTCGGTGCCCTTGTATTGCAGATGCAGGCGGGTGACGATCTCCATCTCGGCAGCTGCGACGCCCTGCAGCCTCAGCTCCTCGCGGACATCTTCCTCCAGTTCAGCCCTGATGCCGCCGATCGTCGCCAGCGCCTCGGCAATCTCCGTCAGCACTGCGCGCTGGCGCGTGGCGCGGATGTCGGCAAGTCCCATGCCATAGGCGGAGAGGATGCCGGAAAACGGGTGGATCAGCACGGTTTTCATGCCGAGGCTGTCGGCGACGAGGCAGGCATGCTGGCCGCCGGCACCGCCGAAGCACGTGAGCGCATAGTCCGAAACGTCATAGCCGCGCTGGACGGAGATCTTCTTGATGGCATTTGCCATATTCTCGACGGCAATGGCGAGGAAGCCGTCGGCAACGTCCTCGGCCGCCCGTCCGCCGCCGATCGTCTCTGCCAACTCGGCAAAGGCTGCGCGCACCGCCTCGGCATCGAGCGGCTGGTCCTGCTCGGGCCCGAAGATCGCGGGGAAGAATTCCGGCAGCAGCTTGCCGGTCATGATGTTGGCGTCGGTGACGGCAAGCGGGCCGCCGCGGCGATAGGATTTTGGGCCGGGCGTCGCGCCCGCCGATTCCGGGCCGACGCGGAAGCGCGAGCCGTCATAACTGAGGATCGAGCCGCCGCCGGCCGCGACGGTATGGATCTTCATCATCGGCGCGCGCATGCGCACGCCGGCCACCTCGGTCTCGAAAGCGCGTTCCAATTCACCGTCGTAATGCGAAACGTCGGTCGAGGTGCCGCCCATATCGAAGCCGATCATCCTGTTGAAACCGGCAATACGCGAGACCTCGACCGCGCCGACGACCCCGCCTGCAGGGCCGGAGAGGATTGCGTCCTTGCCCTGGCAGAGATGCGCGTCGGTCAGCCCACCGGAGGACTGCATGAACATCAATTTCGGGCCTTGTCCCTCGACAGCGCCGAGCTCGGCTGCGACCTGATCGACATAGCGCCTCAGAACCGGAGACAGATAGGCATCGACGACGGCGGTATCCCCGCGGCCGACGAGCTTGATCAGCGGTGAAACCACATGCGAGGGTGAGATCTGGGTAAAGCCGATCGCGCGGGCAATGGCTGCGGCCCGCTGCTCGTGCTCGGGGTAGCGATAGGCGTGCATGAAGACGATGGCGACGGCGCGCAGCCCTTGGGCATAGGCAGCTTCCAGGGCTTGCCGCAAGTCATCCTCGTCGAGCGGGCGTTCTACGGTGCCGTCGGCCAGCACACGCTCGTCGGCCTCGATGACATCGGCATAGAGCAGTTCCGGCTTGACGATCTTCTTGGCGAAGATATCGGCGCGGGCCTGGTAGCCGATCTCCAGCGCGTCGCGAAAACCCTTCGTCGTCACCAGGAGGGTCGGATCACCCTTGCGCTCCAGAAGCGCATTGGTGGCGACCGTCGTTCCCATCTTCACCGCGCCGATGAGCTCGGAAGGGACCGGATCATCGGCTTTGAGGCCGAGCAACTCGCGAATGCCGTGCACCGCCGGGTCGCGATAGGCTTCCGGATTTTCCGAGAGCAGCTTGTGGGCAATGAGTGACCCGTCAGGGCGCCGGGCGACGATATCAGTGAAGGTGCCGCCGCGATCGATCCAGAAATCCCACTGTCCGCCCATCGTCCGGCCTCCTGTTGAACTTAAAATTATTGACGATTTATCGATAAAATGTCAACGTTTCTCGTCTTGGATCGTGGAGGCATTAATATGGCGGATGGGCGTGGACGACAGGAGATCGGGCCGATCGTCTCCTCCGCCCATCTGGCCGATGGCGCGCTTCCTGTTCTGTCGGAGCTGGAATTCGGCCTCATCCTCGCGAGCAATGCCTTCGACCGCTGGATGGTGCGCTGCATGACGGCGGCCGGTGAGCCGGGCTGCGCCGCAATCGACGTGCTGGTGCTGCATTCGGTGGCTCACCGGCAGCGGCCGAAGCGGCTCGGCGACCTTTGCAGCGTGCTCGGCGTCGAGGATACCCATCTGGTGATTTATGCAATCAAGAAACTGGAAAAGCGCGATCTCGTGAAAAGCACGCGGGCGGGCAAGGAGAAGTTGATCGCTGCCACCGACAAGGGACTTGAAATCTGCCTTAAATATCGCGCCGTGCGCGAAGCGCTGCTGGTTGATTCGGTCAGAGGGCTTGGGCTCGATCCGGCAGCGACATCGGCAGTGGCGGCGACACTGAGGGCGCTATCCGGCCACTACGATCAAGCAGCAAGGGCCGCCGCCTCTTTATGACGACAGCCCTTGTCGGGGGCAGGGAGAGATCCCCCGGTATTCAGGTGGCTTTTTCAGCCGAAGCAGGGCATGGCCGGCAGATTGGCGCGGCTTGCCAGCGGCCCGATCATCTTGCCCACCGGCGTCGGGCGTGGTTCGCGTTTGCCGGCGGCCGTCTCCAGGAGCTGCTTGAAGTCCTCAAGCTTCACGCCGTCGGCGCGCAACACCATGGCGATCAGGGGGTCGCGAAGGGCTTCGGATATCGTCAGGTCGTCTCTGGTCGTTCTCATGGCTTGTCCTCCTTTCGTGGGCGGTCGCCCGTGTTCCACATCCGCCGCCAACCCTGTGCGTTGACTTTCGCGGTCTGTGGTGTTACCGGTAAGTAACAATGCTGTTGTTACCGATCGGTCACATTGATGTCAAGGACTTCGTCCGCAAAAAAATCAGAAACTTCGAATGAAATCTCCGCAACCGTTTCAGAAGATCGCATCCCGCCGCGGGAGCGCATCGTCTCGACGGCCGTGGAGCTTTTCCGCGAACGCGGCATCCGCGGCATCGGCGTCGATGCCATTGCCGACGCCGCGCTGACCAACAAGATGACGCTCTACCGCCATTTCGGCTCGAAGGACGAACTCGTCTGCGAGACGCTGCGGCGCGCCTCCGAAAAGGCCGATGCCATCTGGCGCGACCTGGAGGCCGCTCATCCCGGCGATCCTCGTGCCCAGCTCGACGCCTGGGTGGAGATGCGGGCGCAGTGTCTGAACGGCGAGCCCGCAGGCTGCGATCTCGCCAACGCTGCCATCGAGCTCAAGGGGGAGGGCCATCCCGCCCACGAAATGATCGAACGGCACAAGGCCGCACAGCGTGATCGCCTGGCCGCGCTCTGTTCGGCAGCGGGTGCGCGCGAACCTCAACTTCTCGCCGATACGCTGACGCTGCTGCTCGAAGGCGCGCGCGTCAGTCGCCAGACGATGGGCGCCGCCGGCTGTTGCGGCCATTTCGCGAAGGCATGCAGAGCAGCGATCGCCTCTTTCACCTGACCTCCGGGGAACCTTACCGCCTCCATGCCGTTTTTCCATCACCGGAAGGCAATGTGGAGGCAGAGATGAACTACGTCTATCTCAAGCGCCTATATGCCAAACGCGCCGAGCTTGAAGCCAAGCTGGAGCTCCACGATGCGCGCTATTGTTTCGGCGAGGAAGAAGTCGATGACGGCACCGACAGCGATCTGCGCCAGCGATTGAGCGAAGTATCCGACGAGATCGCCGCCCTCGAGAACAGAGCGGCTACTCCCTGGCGCTGAGAAATTCCATCGTCCGCTCGTCGAACTGTCCCTCATAAAAAAGCTCGATCGCCCGGTGGAAGGGCGAGCCATGATCACTGATCGCGGCAAACAGCGTCATCGATGAGCGCAGCTTGAAGTCATCGGGCGAGCCGAGGATGTCGTGCGCCGATCGGCCCTTGACCGATAAAATCGCCTCGACGCAAAGCAGCAGCCGGCTTGAAAGAATGGGATGGGCGAGATAGGCGGCGGCTTCCTCGACCGAACGGATCGCATATTTTTTCGTCATCGCCGACGTGCCGAGACCTGATATCTGCGGGAAGATGAACCACATCCAGTGGGACATCTTGCGCCCGGCTTGCAGCTCGGAGAGCGCCTGTTGGTAGATGCCGTTCTGGGCTTCGACGAAGCGGTCGAGGTTGAAGTCGATATCACCGGCCATGGTTCTTTCCCTTTTCCTGCTGTGTTGCAGCCTGGGCCAAGGGGCTCCATGCCCGGCGAAACTTTTCTTCCCGACGAGGTGGCCAGGCCGTCAGCAGACCCTTTCAGCGTAGGGGCTGCTGTCGCGGCAATGGCCGTAAGCCGGATGATGCGGCGGATTATCGCCGGCGGGGGCGGCAATGGCCGATGTCGTCATCGGATCGGTATTGCCGGAAGAATATGCGGCAAAACCCGCAAAGCTCAAGACAAGCAATGCGCCGACAATGACAACGCGCTCAAAGCCCGACAGTTTCTGGGCTCTGACATGTTCCGCATAATCGCGCTCGCCGGCGCCGGCCGTTTCGTCCTCTTTCACGTGGACGGTCACCATATCCCGGTGACTGCTTAAAGTTCCACAATCCGTCATTCTAAATACTCCTGCAACACATGCGGAGTCGCGTCCCGAGGGTAAACCCTCACCCTCGTGCCGAATCCTACTCCAAATGCGAGCATCATGTGTGTTTTCAATCGCGGCAATTGAAGGGGCGATCTACAAACGCAGTGTTCAAAAAATCGAACTAATGCATGCAAAATATCGTGAAGCTCTGGCTCATCGAAATGATCCGCGGTAATCCGGAGGGATATTTCGTCTGGATCGTCCCATGAGCAAATCCTTCGGCGCCATGTCGGTCGCCCAGCTTTCCGTCCTCATTCAGGGCGGCGCAGCCGATCCGGTCGATGTGGCCGAGGCCGTCTGCGACGCCATCGCGAATTACGCCGACAAGGCCGTCTTCACCACGCTGCTTGAAGACCGGGCGATGGAAGAAGCGCGCGCGTCTTCCGAACGGCTGCGGCAAGGGCGCTCGCTCGGATTGCTGGACGGTATTCCGATCGCTTGGAAAGATCTTTTCGACATCGAAGGCCGGACGACGACGGCGGGTTCGCGCGTCCTGGCAGGGGATGCGCCGGCCGAACGGGATGCGGCCGTCGTCGCTTTGCTCAGGAATGCCGGCATGATCGCCATCGGCTGTACCAATATGAGCGAGTTCGCCTTTTCCGGCCTCGGCATCAATCCGCACTACGGCACGCCGGTCAATCCGCGCAGCGCCGACCGCCCGCGCATCCCCGGCGGTTCCTCCTCCGGCGCCGGTGTGGCCGTCGCCGCCGGACTGGTCCCGGTCGCGATGGGCACGGATACCGGCGGGTCGGTGCGTATTCCCGCCGCCCTCAACGGCATCGTCGGCTCCAAGGCGACACGCGGCCGCCATGCCATGGACGGTGTCTATCCGCTGGCGAAAAGCCTGGATTCGTTGGGGCCGCTTTGCCGCACAGTCAAGGACGCGGTTTGGATCGATGCGGCGATGTGCGGCCTGACCGCGCCCGAGGTCGCTGAGCGTCCGCTGCTGGGGCTGGAATTGCTCGTGCCTGAAAATATCGTCTTCGACGGAGCCGAGCCTGACGTGATCGCCGCGTTCGAGGCCGCTTTGGAACGTCTTCAAAGCGCAGGCGTTCATGTTGCCCGCGCCGTCATTCCCGCCTTCGATGAGATTTTCGATCTGATGACGAGATATGGCCCGCTGGTCACCGCGGAAGCTTTCGCATTGCATCGGGAACGGCTCGCGGGACCGGATGCGGACAGGATGGACCATCGTGTCGTCATGCGGACCCGCTTGGGAAGCAGGACGAGCCTGGCCGATTACCTGGCGATCCTTGCGGCGCGCGGCCGCCTGATCGCCGATGTCGAGCGCCTTGTCGGCGACCGGCTCATCGCTTTTCCAACGGTCGCCCATGTCGCTCCGCCGATCGGTCCGCTGGAGCAGGACGACGACCTGTTCTTCGCCACCAACAACAAGACGCTGCGCAATACCGCGCTCGGCAATTTCCTCGACTGGTGCGGCGTCTCCATCCCCTGCGGCACCGGTGCCTCAGGCATGCCGGTCGGGCTGCTGCTTTCGGCGACAGCCCGTCGCGACGAAGCGCTGCTGGGAGTTGCCCTTGCCGCCGAACCGGTCGTTCGCGGCGATTTCAGCTGATCAACAATTGATCCGACGAGCGTTTGTTGCCATTGATGGCATCTGGAGATCCTGGGAGGACGGCAGATGCAGCTTTTGCAAAATGGACGCTTCGCGGTTTCGACATGGTCGTTGCATCGCTTGCTAGGCGCCGTCCACGCCTACAGCCCTGACCCCGACAAGAGCGCGGCGCCGAAGGGACCCTACGGCCCCGGCGGCGCGGCGCTAATCGACGTGCCGGCGATGCTGGCGGCGCGCGGCGTCAACCGGCTGGAAATCTGCTCCTTCCATCTGCCGAGCCTCGATGCCGCTTATATCGGCGAACTCAGCGATGCGATGGCGGCCTCGAACGTGGTGCTCCAGACGCTGCTCGTCGAGGACGGCGATCCCAGCCATGCCGGGACGGCAGAACGCGACATCGGCTGGATGGCCAATCGCGGCGGCACTCGGGGCGCAGAGAATGCGCGTCATCGCCGGCAAGCAGAAGCCGACAGATGAAAATCTTAGCCGGGCCGCCCGTCACCTCAGCTGGTTGGCCGAGAAGGCGGAAGGCAGCGGCGTACGGATTGTCGTCGAGAACTGGTTCGATTTGCTGCCGTCGCCGGTGGAGATGAACTGGCTGCTCGACCGGCTGGATGGCAAGGTCGGGCTCAACGGCGACCTAGGCAACTGGTCGGCACCCGCGAAATATGCCGGTCTGGCCGATATCATGCGCCGGGCGGAAATCTGCCACGCCAAGGCCGATTACAAAGCCGGTGGCCTCGATGCGGACGATTACCGAATATGCCTGGAGATGTGCGAAAGGGCCGGTTATGCTGGCCCCTTCACGCTGATCTACGATTCGCCCTTCTTCCCCGACGAATGGGACGGCATCCTGCTACAAAAGCGCTTCATCGAGGATTTTCTGCGCGGCGCGCCGGCGCGCCGGACGGCTTGAACCGAAGCGTTGCCGTTATTCCTGGCGCGGGAACCGCTGGCTTTCCTCCAGCACGTTCAGATCCATGTGGTTGCGCATATAACGCTCCGACGCTTTCTGCAGCGGCTGATAATCCCATGGATAATAGGCGCCGTTGCGCAGCGCTGCGTAGACCACCCAGCGGCGGGCCTGGCTTTCGCGCACGGCCGCGTCGAAAGCGGCAAGGTTCCAGCGCCGGCCCGCCTGTTCGACGAGCCGCGCCAGGATCTCGGCATGCGCCGGATTTCCCGCGAGATCGTCAAGCTCTTGCGGATCGGCCTCGAGATCGAACAGCATCGGCGGGTCCTTCTCGCAGAGCGAGAGCTTGTAGCGCCCGTCCCTGATGCAGACGAGCGGAGCTTCCGAGCCTTCCGCGGCATATTCCATCAGTACCGGGCCACGGCTGCCGGTGCCCGTCGCGAGGGCAGCAAGATCTTGGCCTTCAGTCCACGGCTTCAATGACGCGATATCAATGCCGGCAAGACCGGCAAGCGTCGGCGTTACGTCAAGGGTGGAGACGGGCTGATCGATGCGCTTCGGCGTCCAGCCGGGGGCTGCGATCATCAGCGGAACCCGCGCCGAACCTTCGAAGAAGTTCATCTTGAACCAGAGGCCGCGATCGCCAAGCATGTCGCCGTGGTCGGACACGAAGAGGATGATGGTGTTCTCCGCCATGCGGCTGCGTTCCAGCACGCCGAGAATCTCGCCGATCTTGTCGTCGACATAGGAGATATTGGCGAAATAGCCGCGTCTTGCCCGCCTGATCTGCTCTTGGCTGATGTCGAACGCATTGTGCTCGCAGGCTTTCATCAAGCGCTGAGAATGAGGATCCTGCCGCTCGAAAGGGATCGCAGCGACCGCCGGGTCGAGTGTCGGGCAGTCCTCATAGAGATCCCAGAATTTGCGGCGCGCGACATAGGGGTCGTGCGGATGGGTGAAGCTGACGGTAAGGCACCAGGGGCGCTCGTCATGACCACGCGAGAGGTCGAAGAGCTTGCGGGTGGCGTGATAGGCGACCTCGTCGTCATATTCCATCTGGTTGGTGATCTCGGCAACGCCGGCGCCGGTGACCGAGCCGAGATTGTGATACCACCAGTCGATGCGCTCGCCGGGTTTGGTATAATCGGGCGTCCAGCCGAAATCGGCCGGGTAAATATCCGTCGTCAGCCGCTCCTCGAAGCCGTGAAGCTGGTCGGGGCCGACGAAATGCATCTTGCCTGACAGCGCCGTCTGATATCCGGCAGCGCGGAGATGATGCGCGTAGGTCGGAATGTCGGAGGCAAATTCGGCGGCATTGTCGTAGACGCGCGTCCGGCTCGGCAATTGTCCGGACATGAAGGACGCCCGCGCCGGCGCGCAGAGCGGACTTGCCGTGTAGCTATTGGCGAAACGCACGGAGCGTTCAGCCAATGCCTTCAGATGCGGCGCGTGAAGAAAATCGGCGGGACCATTGGGAAAGAAGGTTCCGTTCAATTGGTCCACCATCAGGATGAGGATGTTCGGGCGCGCCATGTCAATTCCCTTTGCTATTTGAAGATTTTATTGAAGCTCCTATAATGAGAGCTGTAAAGACAGCTTTTTTGGATAGCTGCTCAAAGGATTTTTTATGTCAGATCGTCCGCCGGAGCTTGGATGGATGCGCATCTTGGTCGAGGTCGCGAGACTGGGAAGCTTTTCTTCGGCTGCATCACTTCTAGGACTGACGCAGCCTGCCGTCAGCTACCAGATCCGCCGGCTGGAAGAGCAATTCGGCGTCAGTCTGCTGTGCCGCCAGCATCGCGGTGTCGAGCTGACCGAGGAAGGCGAGCGGCTTTTCGATGTGGTCGCCAAAGCGGTTGACGGTATCGATGCGCTGGCCCGCAGTTTTCGTCTCGAAGCCCAGAAGCCGGTCATCAGGCTCAGAACCGACTATGCCTTTTCGGCGCTTTGGCTGATCCCGCGCATGCACGGCTTCCGCCTTCTGCATCCGGAAACGGATATACAGATCGTCGCAACCCAGAGGTTCGAAGCCGGCTTTCGCGACGATGCCGACGTCGCGGTCGTTTTCGGCACAGGGGCGCAATTCGGCGCCATCGGCACGCTGCTCCTGAGGGAAAAGGTCGTGCCTGTCTGCACACAGGGATTTCTCGATCGTAACGGCCCGTTCGATAATCCGAAACAGCTTGCCGAGGCGATCCTTATCCATCTCGACACGCCGATGCCATCTCCCTGGTTCGACTGGCAAAGCTATTTTACCGAATTCTCCGTCATCCGCGACGCCCATGCCGACCGCGGCGATATAAGCTTCAATACCTACTCGTTGGTCGTCCAGGCCGCTTTGAGCGAGCAGGGCGTGGCGATCGGCTGGATGGGGCTAGTCGATACGCTTCTCCAGGCGCGGATGCTGGTGGAAGCCGGCCCGCCGCTGGAGGCGGCTGACCGCGGTTACTGGCTGGTACCGCCGCGATCGGCAAGCGCTCACAGCGAGAAGCTCAGCACCTGGCTGATGAATGAGGTGGGGAAGGTCGGCTAGCTCGAGCCGCGCCGCATGGCGGAAAGGCTCTGACGGCGGTTATCGAATAACCATCGCCACATCCGTATGCTCACTAGGCGCCTCGCAAGACACGGATATAGTTGAATCCTTTTCGAGTCCGACTCTTAGCCGATTTTTCTCGTCACAAAGAAACTCATCGCAACTTTTTCGTCACCATTTGGCATTGACGTGAACGGCGCCCGAAATTCCTTCCGTCCTAGTCCGTCCGTACGGATGTACTGGAGTTCCGCAAGGATTTCGAAGCCGCTCTCCTGCATCAGATTGATGTGATGGCTGCGCCACTTCCGATTTATCAGGTAGGGTCGTCGCCCACGCATCATCGTCCACGTGGGCGCGCTCAAAACCCAGTGCCCATTCCAGTCGCTTGACAGACCGTGAGATTGGAAGTCGATCAGGTGCGTCGCAAACCCTCCTGGCTTCAGCCACCGGGCAATAGCGATATAGGTATCAACAAGGTTGTCCACGTGCTCCATGACTGAATGCGTCATCAGCCAGTCAGCCACACCCGCCTGCAGTACGTTGAAATCGGTCCATGGTGCGACGAATTTTAACCGTTCGCTGCCATTCACGAGGTCCGCCTTCAGCGCGTCGATTGCCTCCGCACTGAGGCGCTGTTGCACGATCCCATCTATCCGATCCCAGGTGAAGTTTGTTGGTGAAGGCGGAAAAAAGATGTCGCCCGATACGGTGTTATCCCAAAATGCGGCCCGCTCGCCGAAGAGTTCAATTAAACCGTTCAGCACTTCAAGATCGTGCTCGATGCTCCGGTGGTCTTGCAAATCCAGCCCGATGTACGTGTCGACGCCCGCAAGCAATGCGGCAAGCCCAACGCCAAGCGAACTTCCGGGGCCGACCTCGACCAATACTTCAGGTCTTTTGCCGTTCAGCCAAGGCGCTAGATGACCGTAGTGGCGAAAGAAAAGGTCATAACAGTGGCGCGCAGAAGCAGTGCCCCCCTCTACGTGAGTATTTCGCAGTTGCGGAAGGACAAAAGAACCCACTCCCTTGGCTAGGGAACGAAGTGCAATATGGGTCATGGCGCCACCTTTTTCATCGAAACTCCAGCACGGCAATGTCCGGCGTGCTCTACCCAGCAGAATTCGCGTGCAACATCATCAGAGAGACCAAAGAAAAGCCAAGCAATATGGTTCGGCCTTGGACTCGTTAGTTGGGATTGTGCGCGGCTCATAGTGGTTGATATTTTCGCGAATCTAAAGTCATTCATTGGGCGTACAGCGGTAATCACTATGACCATGGCTGGGTTGCTGAAGCGCATGAGAGGCTGCCCCAAAAAGAATTGAGTGATTTCAGCGAGTTGTGATTGCTTCGAATTTGCGAGATTCGATGGAGTTCTTCCTCCCGATCTATGCAAGATGAGTAATAGAGAGGCCTTTCGGTAAGTGGCGGGTGTATTTCGTTCTCCTGGTCTATATCGGGATTTCAAAAGCGCCACATTGATGCCCGCCGATCTGGGTGGCTAGCTCAACGCCGACGTTTGTGCCCAGGAGAAGCCTTGTCATCACCGATGGTGACCGACATTGTGGGGCGAATCGATAGCGAAGGCGGCTGAAGCATGCGAACCATCGGATTTGTCATCGGACTGCTCATGGTCGTGTTCGGCCTGATCTGGATCGGGCAGGGAAGCGGCTATTTTCCCTATCCGGCGTCGAGTTTCATGATTGCCCAAAAGATCTGGATGCTCTGGGGCGCCATGCTGGCGGCGGCGGGCATCATCGTGATGGTCGTCATCTCGCGGCTTCGCCGCAGAGGATGAATGGCTGCTGCCGTTTGGTGGCAATCCGGCCGCTTGCGGCCTGTCGAAATGAGGAGAATGGCATGAGCGCAGCTGAAATCGACGGTTTTGCCGAGCGTATCAGGAAGCACAAGGGCGGTATGATCTCCGCCTGGGTCGGCATTCCCGACGCGATGCTCGTCAATCATCTGGCGCAGGAGGCGTTCGATGCCGTGGTGCTCGATATGCAGCATGGCATGTGGGATATGCAGTCGGCGGCGAATGCCGTTGCTCAGGCGCGTCTTGCCGGCAAACCGGCCATCGCGCGCATTCCGGTCGGCGATTTCGCTTCCGCCTCGCGGCTGCTCGATGCCGGGGCCTCCGGCATCATTGCGCCGATGATCAATTCGGCCGAGGATGCGCGAGCCCTGGTCCGGACGACGAAATATCCGCCTCTCGGCGAGCGCAGCTGGGGACCGTCCCTGGCACTGAACCATAGCGGCCTGTCGGCCGACGCTTATCTGAAGACTGCCAACGACCTCACCGTCGCCATCGCCATGGTCGAGACCCGCGCCGCGCTCGATGCGATCGACGGCATTCTTGGCGTGACAGGCGTCGACGGTATTTTCGTCGGCCCCGCCGACCTTTCGATCGCGCTGTCGAATGGCGATCAGGTGGCACCGAACGCTGCCGAAATCGACAGCGCCATGCAGCACGCGGTTGCGCGCTGCCGCGCCCACGGCAAATTCGCCTGCGCCTATGCCGGCGATGGCGAGCGGGCCGGCGAACTGCTGAAGTTCGGCTTTGATCTGGTGATCGCCGGCGCCGAGACCATACAACTGCGCGCCGGCGCCCGCCGCGCCATCAATGCCGCCCGCCGGGTCGCTTCCGGCAGCTGATCTTCGTCAACGAGTCGTTTTGACCGCAAGCCAGATCACGTGGCGGGCGCCGCGTTTGCGGCCGGCGCGAGTATTGATGACATCGACGGCAAAGGCGCTGTCCTTGAGGCGACGGGTGAAATTCGGGTCTGGACCGGATGACCAGACGGCGAGCACGCCGCCGGGGCGAAGCGCGTCGCTGGCGGCGCGCAGGCCGGCGAAATCGTAGAGCCGGTCGTTGGATTTGCGGGTCAGCCCGTCCGGGCCGTTGTCGACATCGAGCAGGATCGCATCGTAGGCGCTCTTGCCGGCGCGGATCGCCTCGCCGACATCGCCCTGATGAATGCCGACGCGGGGATCGTCGAGGCAGCCCTTGAACACCTCGGCCATCGGCCCGCGCGCCCAGGCGACGACAGCCGGCACCAGTTCGGCGACCGTGATGCCGGCATCATCGGGAAGGACGGCAAGCGCGGCGCGCAGGGTGAAACCCATGCCGAGCCCGCCGATCAGCACCCTCGGCTTCGGATGCGTCTTGATCCGCTCCCAGGACAGCGTGGCGAGAGCTTCTTCCGAGCCGCTGAGACGGCTGTTCATCAGCTCGTTGGCGCCGAGCATGATCGAGAATTCGCCGCCGCGCTGCTTCAGCCTGAGTTCGCCTCCTTCGCCGGGGATGGTCGCGGAATCGACTTGGATCCAAGGAAGCATGACAGTTTCGCCTCATATGAAGAAAGGCTCCCCTAGCATAGGGAGACGAGCGAAACCAGCAAACGGGCGTCAGATCACCCGCATGAAATGACCAGGCTCTACTTCGACGACAGCGTCCTGCGGGGCGGCCGAACGGCGGCGGATTTCCTCGACCTCGTCGGGCCTCAGCCGCGCCTTCGGATCTTCGAAGCGGACGCCGGGATCGGGCACGGCCGAGAGCAGCAGCCTGGTATAGGGATGCAGCGGATTGTCGATCACCCGGGCAGTGCTGCCCCATTCGACGATCTGGCCGGCATACATCACGGCGATGTCTTCCGCGACATAACGGGCGGTGGCGATATCATGGGTGATGTAGAGCAGGCCGAGGTTCATCTCCCGCTTCATTTCGTTCAGCAGGTTGAGCACGCCGAGGCGCACCGAGACGTCGAGCATCGACGTCGGCTCGTCGGCAACGATCACTTCCGGCTTGACGGCAAGCGCGCGGGCGATGTTGACGCGCTGGCGCTGGCCACCGGAGAGCTCATGCGGATATCTGGGCGCGACGAGATCGGGATCGAGCCTGACGCGCTCCAGCAGTTCGCGGATCGTCGCGTCGATTTCAGTCCACTTAATATCGGGGCGATGCAGCTTCAGCGGCCGTCGAAGATGGTGAGCGATGGTATGGGCGGGGTTCAGCGAGGCGAACGGATCCTGGAAAATCATCTGCACCGAGCGGCGGTAGCGGGCGATCTCGGCGGCATTCGCCGTCTCGACCGGCCGGCCCTTGTAGAGGATGCGGCCCGATGTCGGCAAATATTCGCGCATCGCCATGCGGGCGCAGGTGGTCTTGCCGCTGCCGGATTCGCCGACGAGAGCCAGTGCGCGGCCGGCGCGCAGCGAAAAAGCGATTGAGCGGGCAGCATGAACGGCGGACGCGCCGTGGCCGAAGGTCTTGGTCACCGTGTCGAGCGCAAGGATGGCCTCGGTCATAGCAGCACGCCTCCATGAAGCGACGGGAAGGAGGCCCAGAGCTTCTTCGTATAGTCGTGCGCCGGCGTCCGGTAGATCGCCTCGGCGTTGTTCTGCTCCACCAGCCTGCCGGACAGCATGATCCCGATGCGATCGCAGAACTGCGCCATCAGCCCGAGATCATGGGTGATGAACAGCACGGAGAAGCCGAAGCGGCGGCGCAGCTCGTTGATCCGCTGCAGGATTTCGCGTTGGACGACGACGTCGAGCGCGGTCGTCGGCTCGTCCATGACGACGAGCTTCGGATCGAGCGCCATGCAGATGGCGATGACGATGCGCTGGCGCATGCCGCCGGAAAACTGGTGCGGATAGTCGCGCATGCGATCCGGGGAGATATCGACAAGCGTCAGCATCTCGGCGGTCCGCTCGCGGGCTTGCGCGCGGCTTATGCCTTTATGGGTGCGCAGCAGGTCGTAGAATTGCGCCTCGATGCGCAGCACGGGGTTCAACGAATTCATGGCGCTCTGGAAGACCATGGCGACCTCGCGCCAGCGGAAGGCGCCGAGCGCCCGCTGGTCGAGATCGAGTACGTCGCGGCCATCGAGCAGGATGCGGCTCTCCTTGCGGATCAGCGCCGGCGGCTTGTGCAGGCGGCTGATGGCAAAGGCGATGGTGCTCTTGCCGCAGCCGGATTCACCGGCAAGCCCGAAGACCTCACCGGGCGCGACGTCGAAATTGACGTCGTCGACGGCGCGGAAATCCTTCTCTTCGCCGATATAGTCGATGGTGAGGTTTCTCACCGAAAGCAGCGGTTGCGTCACAGGCGGCCCTCCCCGGAGCGGACGAGCAGCGACCAGCGCTTCAGATGATTGCCGGTGCGCAGTCGCGGATTGGCGATCTCGTCGACGGCGAAATTCAGGAGCGACATGCCGATGCCGAGGAAGGCGAGCGCGAAGCAGGGAGTGAGAATATCCCACCAGGCGCCGACCGAAAGCGCCGAGGCCTTCTGCGCGTTGTAGAGCACGGTGCCCCAGGAGATCGCCCGGGGGTCGCCGAGGCCGAGGAATTCCAGCGTCGCCTCGGTGATGATCGCGAAGATGACGCTGCCAATGAAATTGATGCCGACGATGGAGATCACATTGGGGAAGATCTCGAAGGTCATGATCCGCCATTGCGGCTCGCCCATCATCTCGGCCGATTTGACGAAATCTTTCTGCTTGACCGAGAGCGTCTCGGCGCGGGTGACGCGGGCGCCCCATGCCCAGGAGGTGGCGCCGAGTATCAGGGCGATGACGAGCGGGCTTGCCTGGCCGATGAAGGCGGCGAGCACCAGCAGCAGCGGCAGGTTGGGAACGACCAGCACCATATTGGTGAAGAAGCTGATGACCTCGTCGGTCTTGCCGCCGCGATAGCCGGAGATGATGCCGAGCGCGGTGCCGGCGAGCGTGATCAGCAGGCCTGCGCCGAAGCCGACGGCCAGCGAAGTGCGGGCGCCGTAGATCAGCCGGGCGAAGACGTCCTGGCCGATGCGGGTGGTGCCGAGAATATGGTCGAGCGACGGCGGCTGATGCGGCCGCCCGGTGCGGGCGGCGGGGTCGTATTGGGTCAGCAGCGGCGCTGCGATCGCGACGATGACAATGAAAGCGATGATGACGAGGCCGGTGAGCGCCTTGCGGTTTCGAAGCAGGATCTTCATCTCACGCCCCCTTCAGCCGCGGGTCGAGCATGACATAGCTGACGTCGACGATGAAATTGGCGATCAGCATGGTCGCGGTCATGATCAGTAGCTGGCCCTGGATGACCGGATAGTCGCGGGCGAGGATCGCCTGGTAGAGAATGTTGCCGAGGCCGGGATAGTTGTAGACGACCTCGGTCACCAGCGAGCCGCCGAGAATGGTGCCAATGGCGATGGCAAGGCTGGAGACGGCCGGCAGCAGAGCGTTGCGCGCCGCATACCAGAGCATCACATGTCGGTCGGACAGACCCTTGGCGCGGGCCATGACGATATAGTCCTCGCCGAGCAGGTTGATCATGTTGTTGCGCATGGTGACGGTGAAGCCGCCGATCAGCACGGTGCAGAGGGTGACCATTGGCAGGAGGCCGTGATAGGCGACGCTGCCGAGATACTGCAGGCTGAAGGCCGGATCGAGCGAGGGATCGGCGGCATAGCCGTTCGGGAACCAGCCGAGCGTGAAGCCGAAGACGAAGAGCACGATCAGCGAGGTGACGACCGCCGGCACCGAGGTGGCGAAGATCGCGCCGACGGAAACGACGACATCGAACCTGCTGCCGCGGCGCCAGGCGGCCAGGATGCCGAGCAAGGTGCCGAGCGCGAAGCTGATGATTGTCGCAGTTCCCATCAGGCCGACCGTCCAGACCAGCGCATGGCCGAGCACGGAGGTGACCGGCAGCGGGAAATATTTGATCGAGCGGCCGAGATCGCCGGTGAAGATGCTGCCGAGATAGGTGAGATATTGCTGCCAGAGCGGCCCATCGACGAAGCCGAAGGTCAGCTTCAGCGCCTGCAGGCTTTCCGGCGGCAATTCGGTGCCGGCGCTCGAAAACATGATCTGCACCGGATCGCCCGGCATCAGCCGGGGCAGGAAGAAATTGATCGTCGCTGCCGCGATGAAGGCTGCCATGTAGAAGACGAGGCGGCGAAGCAGGAAAGCCATGGGAACTCCGTCATGGCGGGAGCGGCGTTGAAATCACCGCTCCCGGGATCAATGCCTTTACTTGGCCGGCTCGAGCGCGAGCAGGTTCAAGAGGCGTGCCGGGTTCGTCCGCGAGATCGACGGATTGACGAAGGGGTTTTCCTTGGTCGACCAGCCGGTGAAGCGCTTGGTGTTGTATTGATACCAGTTCGGGTTGTTGAACACCGGAATCATCGGCATGTTTTCGGCGACGATGCGCTGTGCCTTGTTCATCGTTTCCTTCTGCTTGGCGAAATCCGCGGTATGGGTGAACTCGGTGACGAGCTTCTCGACATCGGGATTGAACCAGCGCTGCGCGGTAAAGCGCGTCTTGCCCTTGTCCGAAGCGCTGAAGGCGCGCTTGTAGGGGTAGTAGGGCGAGGCCGATGCCGGCAGGCTGTTGATCGCCGCATCGAAGCTGCCGTTGATGAGATTGCCGGTCCAGACTGCTTCTTCGGGCGTTTCGATCTTGGCGTCGAGGCCGATCGCCTGCATGCCTTCGACAGCGATGTTGACGGTGTCGACCCAGTCGGTCCAGGAGTTCGGGACAATGATCGAGAAGGAGATCTTGCTGCCGTCGGGATTGTCGCGGAAGCCGTCGCCGTCCTTGTCCTTGTAGCCGGCCTCGTCGAGCAGCGCCTTGGCGGCGTCGGCGTCATAGGTAGCGAACTTGCCGAAGTCGGCCTTGACGGACGGATCCGCCCAGCTCTTGTAAAGCTCGCCCATCAGGCCGGGATCTTCGTTCAGCGTCGGATAGCCATAGCCGGCGACGTCGATCATCGTCTTGCGGTCGAGCGCCATCGACACGGCACGCCGGAATTTCAGGTCGTTGAAGGCCTTCTTGTTGTTCTCGTTCGCTGTTTCCAAATTGAACAGGAAGGCGACCATGCTGCTCGGCGAATACCAATAGTGGAAATGCGCCGGGTCCTTCGACACATAGACATTGTCGATATCGGGAATGAAGGAGACGCCCCAGTCGAGCGTGCCGTCGGCCGTTGCCGTCAGCATCTGGTTGTTGTCGGCAAGCTGCGGGAAGCGCATGCAATCGACCTTTAGATGCGCATTGTCCCAGTAGTTCGGATTGCGGCACTGGTCGTAGGTCTGGCCGTTGAAGCGCGGCACTTCGGTCAACGGACCGCTGCCGACCGGGTTTTCGTTGGCGAAGGTGACCGGGTCGGCGACGTCCTTCCAGGCATGTTCGGGAACGATCGGCAGCTGCGAGATCTGTTCGGCGGCGAGTGAACTCGGATTGGCGAGCGTGAAGCGCACGGTCTGGGTGTCGACGGCCTGGACGTCGGTGACGAACGTCCAGATGCTGACGAAGTCGAGCGCCGGGAATTTCTTCAGGTAATCATAGGTGAACTTGACGTCGGCTGAGGTCAGCGGCTTGCCGTCCGACCATTTCAGGTCGGGGCGCAGCTTGAACTCAATGCTCTTCAGGTCGTCGGACAACTTGAAGCTTTCGGCCAGACGATAGACCGGCTTGTTGCTGTCGAAGCGGTTGAAAATAACAAGCGGCTCATAGATGAAATCGAGCGTCGACTGGCGCGCTGATGTCTGGTTGAACGGGTTGAAGTTGCGAACCCAGGTCGTCGCCGGTTCGATATTCGCCGTCAGGATCGTCTGCGCCATGGCAGAGCCCGAAAGCAGCGACAGCGCGGCGGCGGCAAGAAGATATTTTTTCATGTTCTATTCCCCTTTTTCTTATGCGGTGAGAGATGGCGCGCCGGTCAGGAGACCGAGGCGCTGGCAAACATGTCTTCGACTTGGCGGTGGGCGGCGCGGACGTCGATCTTGAGATTGCCGAGGCGGGCCTTGCCGGCGGCGATGCGCTGCAGCGCGGCATCCGTCAGTGGGCGGGCGGCTTTGGCAGCGGCTTCGCTTTCGGGAATGTCGCCATGGCTGTGCAGCGCGATGTCGAAACCTGCGTCGAGCACTTGGCTCACGCGCTCCGGCAGCGTGCCGGAGAGCGACTCCATGAAGATGCAGTCGGAGATCAGCACACCGTCATAACCTAGATCGTTGCGGATGACGTCGTGCATGACAGGCGAGACGGAGGCCGGCAATTCCCCATGGTAGGCGGAGTAGACGACATGGGCGACCATCGCCCAAGGCGTGTCCTTCAGCGCGACGAAGGGCTTGAAATCGGTGGCGATGAGCGTCTCGCGGCTGGCGTCGACGACCGGACGCTCCTTGTGCGAGTCGAGCGTCGCGCGGCCATGGCCGGGAATGTGCTTCATCACAGGCATGTTGCCGGTCTCGAGCAGGCCGTCGACCACCTCGCGGCCGAGGGCCGCGATGACATCGGGATCCGGGCCGAAGGAGCGGGCGCCGATCACCGCGCTCGTCGTCTCGAAGACGAGGTCGAGAACGGGCGAGCAGCCGCTGGAAAGGCCAAGTTCCGTCATCATCGCCCCCATGGCCTGGGAGGAAAGGCGCAGGGCTCGTTTGCCGAGCTCGAAATCGCGGCGCGCCAGTTCGGCAAACTGGCCGAAGCTGCGGAAGAGCGGCCAGGGGCCGGCATCGAGATGCTGGACGCGGCCGCCCTCCTGGTCGGTGAAGACGGGGGCGTCGTCTCGGTCTACGGCTTCGCGAAAGCGTTCGATCAGCCGCTTGGTCTGCGCCGGCTCGCGCTGATTGCGCCGGCCGACGAAGAGGCCGAGCGGATTGGTCTCGCGAAAGAGCGCAAATTCATCATCCGAAAGAACCGGATTGGGAAGGCCGACAAAAAGGGCGAGCGGGGTCGAGGACAAGTCTAGTACTCCGGTATCAGATGGTCATTGCGGCATGCTTCTCAGCATGCCTTCGTAGATGCCCTTGTCGGGGGCCGGGATGGTGATGGCGCCTGCGGTCCTGGCGTAAAAATCGATGGGACCGGCATCGCCGATGAAGGCATAGGCATGGCCGAGCGCTCTCATAGTCTGAAGGCAGGCGGAAAACAGCGCGAGCCCGATGCCCTTGCCGCGCGCTTGCGGGTCAACGCCGGTCGGTCCGAAGAAGCCGCGGGCCGTCGTGTCGTAGCAGGCAAAGCCGAGCAGTTCTCGACCCTCGACGGCGATCAGGCAAGCGACGGGCTGGCGGGAGAAGGCGACCGAGACCTCGCTTGCCCAGTTCTCGCTGAACCGTTCGCGAACCCAGTTGACGACGAGATGCAGTTCCGGGGGGAGTGCCGGGCGGATGGCGGCGCCGACGTTGTCGGCTCTCTGTTTCAGCTCGGCAAGCTTTGCGGAATACAGGCTCACAAGCAGGTCTGGCACCCCGACATTCCTCCTGTAATTCCGTAGTTACGGAATATATATCCCTCTTATGTCATAGACTTGGCCATCTCGCCGGGCTTGTCAACAGGGTTTTTCAATTGGCGCCGGTGATGCAGCCGCTTTGGACTGCGCGATCAATGCAAGTGGCTGGCACAGGCGAAAACGGCCCGGGGAGACCCGGGCCGTTCGATGGGAGCGGTTCGTCGATCCGAGCGCTTATGCACCGTCTTTCCAGAGTGCATGAAAATGCTGCACCGGGCCGTGGCCGGAGCCGACGGTAAGGCTTCCTGATGCTGCGATGGCGCCGGCGAGATAGTCCTTGGCAACAGCCACCGCCTCCCGCGCCGAAGCGCCCTTGGCAAGCTCGGCCGCCAGCGCGCTCGACAGCGTGCAGCCGGTGCCGTGCGTGTTCTTGGTCGGCACCCGCTGGGCTTCGAACCAGTGCAGGCCGTCGGCGGCGGCCAGCACGTCGGGGCTGTCGTCGCCAGCGAGATGGCCGCCCTTCACCAGTACCGCGGCCGGGCCGAGCGCGCGCAGCTGTTCGGCCTGCGCGGCCATCTCAGACCGGTTCCTCGCGACCGGTTGGTGCAGCAGCGCGGCGGCCTCCGGCAGGTTCGGCGTCAGCAGCGTGGCAAGCGGCAGCAGCCGCAGGGTCAGCACGTCAACCGCTCCGGGTACGAGCAGGGCGGCCCCGCCCTTGGCGATCATCACGGGATCGAGGACGACAGGAATGCTGCGCCCGTTGGCGGTTGCTGCGGTCAGAGCTCTAGAAAGTGCGGCGGCGACGGCCTCGGCGATGGCGGCATTGGCGATCATGCCGATCTTGACGGCATCAACGCGCACATCGGCAAAGACGGCATCGATCTGGTCGGCGACGAATGGCGGCGGCACCAGATGCACGCCGGTGACCCCTTGGGTGTTCTGCGCCGTCAGCGCGGTCAGCACCGCCATGCCGTAGACGCCGCGGGCGGAAAAGGCCTTGAGATCGGCCTGGATGCCGGCGCCGCCTGAGGGATCGGAGCCGGCGATGGAGAGGACGTTACGGATCATGTGTGAACCTTTCGGATTTCTGCAGCGATGCGGCGTGTAGCTGCCGCAGGATCCGGCGTGCCGCAGACGGCTGAGACGACGGCAAGCCCCTTGGCGCCGGCGGCAAAGACTTCGGCCACATAATCCGCCTTCAGCCCGCCGATGGCGACGGACGGCACCGGCGAGAGCTGCACCAGTCTGGCGAGACCATCAAAGCCGATCGGCTGCTTGTGGTCGGCCTTGGTCGGCGTCGCAAACACCGGGCCGACGCCCGTATAATCGACGAGACCCGGATCGACGGCGGCGGCGAGCGCCTCGGTTTCGACCGAGAGGCCGAGGATCATGTCGGGACCGATCATCTCCCGCGCGGCGCGCGCGTTCAGGTCCTCCTGGCCGATATGCAACCCGTCGGCGCCGATGGCGATCGCCGCCTCGACGTCGTCGTTGACGATGAGGCGGGCGCCGGTGCCATCGAGCGCCTGTTTCAAGGCTCGGCCGGTTTCGATCATCTCCAGCGTGCCGGCCCGTTTGTCGCGCAGCTGCACGATCGTCGCGCCGCCGGCAACGGCAAGCCGGGCGGTCTCGACCATGCCGATAGGGGCGCAGAGATCCGGATCGAGCACGATATAGAGCGAAAGGTCGAAAGCCTTCATGCGATCGATACCCTCGCCCTCGCATCCAGCGCTTCGCCGTCGAGCGCCGCCAGCGCATCGAGGAAGCGCCAGGCAAAGGAGCCGGGACCGGCCGCGCCGAGCGCGGCATCTTCGCCGGCGACGGCAAAGATCGCAAGCGCAGCGACCGTCGCCCCGAACAGATCCTCGGGCGCTGTGGCGGCGAAGGCGCCAGCGAGGCAGGTGAGCGAGCAGCCGAGCGCGGTGACCTGCGGCATCAGCACCGATCCGCCCTTGATGCGCACCGCCCTGGCACCGTCGGTCACGAAATCGACGGCTCCGGTGACGGCGACGATGGCCTGCTGCCGCTCCGCGAGCCGGCGGGCCGAATCCTCCGCCTGCTCGACCGGATCGCGACTGTCGACGCCCTGGCCGCGGCTCTCCCCGCCGGCAAGCGCGATGATCTCGGAAGCATTGCCGCGGATGATCGTGGGCTTCAGCGCCAGCAGATCGGCAACCGCTTGGCGGCGAAAGGCGGTCGCATAATGCGCCACCGGATCGAGCACCCAGGGTTTGCCGGCTGAGGCCGCGGCCTTCGCCGCCGCCCGCATGCCGTCGAGCCATTGCGTCGACAGCGTGCCGATATTGACGGTCAGCGCGCTCGCGATGCCGGCGAATTCGCCGGCTTCCTCAGCCGCGTGCACCATGGCGGGCGAAGCGCCGGATGCAAGCAGGACATTGGCGGCGATGTTCATGGCGACGTAATTGGTGATGCAGTGGACGAGCGGCGGCTTTTCGCGCATCGCCTCCAGCATGGCTCCCGAGGTGGTCTTGCTCTGCATGGCGCCCCTTTCAGGCGGGGCAGGCGCGGGGCGGCGTCTACGGCGATGCCCCGAGCGACTCCCTCCGCCGGCATTATCCGGTTCAGGTTCGAAGGGTTCTTCTCAGCCCGTCTATCGACGAACGCCCCTGTCTCTCATCGCGCTCTTTTTCGCAGAGAAGGACGCGGCTGTCATCCCGAAAATGACATTCCGCGATCGAGGGCGGCTGCGCCAGGGCGGATGATCAGCGAATCTTGCCAGCCGGAGAGCCCAACGATTCGGGTTGCGACCGCAGCGTTGCGCGAAGGCATCCTCGGCCCGCCCTGCCTTTGCCTCGCTTTTTGGTCAGTAATAACAGCGGCGACCATGAGTGCAATTCAGGTGAAATACACTTTGATATTTAATGGTGCGCAATAGCCTCCCGCTTTGCCGCAGTTTGGTGTTTGTTTGTAGAAGGGTGTGTTCAGGCAATCTTCTGTGAAGAGAATATGCTCTTCACAGAAGATTGCCTTAATTTGAGATTGTATTTGTTTATTCATCCTTCGCGTTTGTTCCTACGGTTTTTCAATGCAGACGAGCAGATGGACAGCTCCGCGTAAGTTGCGTGTTGTCTTATGGCTTTTGTCATTTCCGTACCGTCAAGTCTCGGATTTCCCGGTCAATGTCCGTCAGGAGAGCCAGGGTGATTAAAAGGGATTTAACTGCTGGAAACGCGACGCAAATATCTAACCGAAACTTTACCGTTCTGACACGTTCAGGTTGACGGTGCGATCGATTGTAGCGATATGGCCTTGAATATAAATAAAATCCTCCTGAAGTTGCAATTTTAATGGGCCATATTTTGACAAACCGCATGACGGGATGCCATCGGACCGTCGCCTCCCTCCTGATAGTCCTCGGCTCTTCCGTCCCGTCCCTTTCACAAGCTCCCGATGCGGTGGTTCAAGGCCAGGCACCGGCCATCAAATCGCAGAAATTCGACGACTGGTACTATCGCTGCACGGGCTCCGGCGACGCGGCAGCCTGCGAAGTCGCGCAAGTGGCGCAAGTCGCCAAGGACGGCAAGAACGTCAATGTCCTGACGCTGGCGATCGCCACCGCGCCGGCCGCTCCTCAAGGCAAGAGCAAGGGCAAGCCGCGGCTGGTGCTGACCGCCCTTCTGCCGCTCAATGTCTTCCTGCCCGCCGGCCTGGCGATCAAGGCGGGCGGCAAGCCAGTCGCCAAACTCGATTATCGCAATTGCAACGAGGCCGGATGCTGGGCGCAGCAGGCCTTGGATGCGAAGGTGGCCGCAGCGCTCAAGAAGGGTTCGGCCGCCGAAGGGCTGGTGCGGCTGATGAACGGCCAGGACGTCAATATCCGCTTCTCGCTCAAAGGGCTGAGCCCGGCCCTCGATGAACTCCAATCCACTGCCGCGAAGTAGCCGAATTTCACCCATGACCACAGAAATTCGATACTGCCTGCTCGCCGGTGCCGTCCTCGTGACGGTGGTCGCACCTGCTTATGCGCAATCGCCAGCCGATGATTTCAACCGCCGGCAGGAGGAGCGGTCGCAGACGCAGCGGCTGGACGCCCTGCGGCGCGCGACACCGGGCGGCGGCGCGGATGCGGAAAACGGAGCATTGCCCGCCAGCCAGGGGAATGGCGCCTGTTTCGACATCACCCACGTCGAAATCAACGGGGCGAACCTTCTCTCGGCGGCAGAGATCAGCAAGGTGACGGCGCCTTACGGCAACCGCTGCGTCGGGCTTGCCGAGATCAATGCGGTGCTCAGGGATGTCACCCATCTCTATATCGACCACGGCTATGTGACCTCGCGGGCCTATGTGCCTCAGCAGGATATCCGCAAGACCAGGATACTGCGCCTGCTCGTCGTCGAAGGCACGCTGTCCGACATCTATCTCAACGGCAAGAAAGCGGTCGGCAACGGGTCGCTGGCGAGCGCCTTTCCCGGCCTGATCGGCCGGGTCGTCAATATCCGCGACATCGAGCAGGGGCTCGACCAGATAAACCGGCTGCAGGCCAACGACGCCAAGTCGGCCATGCTGCCCGGCCCCAAGGACGGAACCTCCATCCTCAATATCGAAAACCGTTCGGGCCGGCCATGGCATGTCTCGCTCGGCAACAACAATATGGGGCAGGAGAGCACCGGCTTTTCCCGCAGCTCGGCATCGCTCGGCTACGACGATCTGCTCGGCATCAACGACCTGTGGAATTTCTCATACGAGCACAGCGGTCCGGACTATCCGTGGGAGAATGACGGAAACGGCTATGGCAACAGCTATTCCGGCAGCGTCAGCGTCCCTTACGGTTATTCCACCGTTTCGCTGAACGGCTCCTGGTACCAATATGAAAGCGCCGTCGAAGGAAACTTCAGTACGCTCGAAACCTCCGGCAATTCGGGGCAGGCCGGCATCGGCATCGATCGCGTCGTCATGCGCGACAAGGATTCGATCACGACGGTCCGCAGCAGCCTCACCTACAAGCAGACGAACAACTTCCTGCTCGGCAACCTGATCGAGGTCGGCAGCCGCCGCTATACGGTCGGCGAGATTGGCATTTCCCATTCCCGGCGGATGTTCGGCGGTATCTGGGTCTTTGATGCCAGCTACGACAGGGGGCTCGGTCTTTTCGATGCCGTCAAGGCAGGAGAGCCCGGCGCCGGAGATGCCGATCCGCGATTTTCGAAATTCAACGCCACCATCACCGTCACGCAGCCCTTCCAGGCCATCGGCCGCCAGTTCGAGCTGACGTCGCTCGTCAGCGGCCAATATTCCCCGGACAATCTTCTCGGCGCCGAGCAGATGTCCCTCGGCAGCTACAGCAATGTCCGCGGCACCCGCGAAAGCGTGCTCTTCGGCAATAACGGCGTGTTCAGCCACAACGAGATCGTCTGGAGAACGAAATCCAACGAAAGCGGCGGCGCCGCCGCCAAGGCGTTCGGCGAACTGCGCCCCTATCTCGGCTTCGACTACGGCCACGTTTACGCGCAGAAGCGCTTCGACATGACAGGCGGCGATCTTGCCGGCTGGACCGCCGGGATCCGCGCCGTCGGCGGCACGATCAGCGCCGACCTCGGCTATTCCGACATCCTTGCCAGCAGCGTCGACGATGTCGACGGCGGGCTCTTTTATTTCAGCGCATCCACGCATTGGTAACGAAAGCAAGACAATGACCACCCACGACACTTCGACGATCAAGCGCGGCAAAAGCCTTTCGCGGCCGACGGCGCTGATCCTTTCCCTTTCCATCGCTCTTGCCGGCTGCGCCGGACGCGAGGCCCGTCCGGTCGCTTCGACCAATCCGACCGACAGCGCCTTCGACTGCGCCGGCATTACCCGCGAATTCGAGGCGAACGAACGGCAGATCACCTCGACGGTGAAGGAGCGCACCGATGCGCAGGGCAAGAACATCGTGCTTGGGGCGACCGGTGTGCTGCTGTTTCTGCCGGCGCTGTTTTTCATGGACCCGAAATCGCCTGAGAAGGTCGAGATCGATGCCCTGCGCAACAGGAACAATGTCCTGACCAGCATCGCCAAATCGAAGGGGTGCCCGGCGCCGAAGTCGCAGCTGACCGAGCTCTACAAGCATCTAGACAGCAAGCCAAAGCCGGCATCGTCGTCGGACAATCGTGACTGAGTCCTGCAGACAAATTGAACTCGTGAATAAATCCTGGAGTCGCCTATGCGTATCGTGCGTGTTCTAGCCCTTCTCCTGCTGGCCGCGACCCTGGCGTCCTGCGTCACCGCCGATCCCCGGTTGGTTTCAGCCCTCAAGAAAACCTCGGTATCGCAGATCCGTGTCGAGACGGCGCCCGATATCACCATGGGCGGCTTTTTCGACCGCACAAAGCCGGACCCGCAGCTGCCGGCGGTGGTGCGCACATTGCAGAGCACCATGGCGCGCGAGCTGACCGGCCTGCCCGGCGGCCCGGTCAAGGGCCGTCTGATCGTGACCCTGCATAGGGTCGATGTGTCGAGCAAGGCAGGACGCGTGATTGCCGGGAACGACAGCTACATCCAGGGAACGGTGAGGCTGGAGGATGCCAAGACAGGCCAGCTGATAGCCGAAGCCCAGAGCATTCGCGGCGAAGACAAAGGCGTGAGGGGAGATGGGGAAATCGGCATCGTCATTGCCATGGCCATCAATGCCGCGCAGTCGCAGGGAGAGGATGCTCTCGCCCAAAGGCTCTCCAATTCCTTCACCCGCAATGTGAAGACCTGGCTCACTCAGAAATAACGAGACGAGGCGAGGCGCTGCCAGCGAAGGCAGTGCCGGGCCGTGATTGATCTAGAGACTAAAAATCAGTTGTGCGTTTGGAAAGACGAAACGATGCGTGGAAAAACCGGTCTTGGTTCGAATGGCAAAGGTCTTGGCTGCCGGCTCGGCAGGCTTGCCCATCGCTCGCTTGCGCTCGTGCTCAGCGCGCTGCTGGTCTTTCAGCCGATGCTGGCCAATGCCCAGTCGGTCTCCGCAAGCACCGCTGCGCCCGCCGCCAACCAGCCAGGCCTCGGTGCGGCACCGAACGGCGTGCCGCTCATCGACATCGTCACGCCGAACAGCCAGGGCCTGTCGCACAACAAATACGACAATTTCAATGTCGGCACGCCGGGCCTGATCCTCAACAACTTCAAGGGCGAGGTCGGCAACTCCAATCTCGGCGGCGTCACGCCGGGCAATCCCAATCTCAACAGCTCCGGGCCGGCAACGGTCATCCTCAACGAAGTCACCAGCGGCAACCGCTCGGCCTTGAACGGGCCGACCGAGGTGTTCGGCGGGCGGGCCGATGTCATCATCGCCAACCCGAACGGCATCACCTGCGACGGCTGCGGCTTCATCAACACGCCGCATGCGACGCTGACGACGGGTGCACCGCAAATCGGCGTCGATGGCAAGCTCAATGGCTTTATCGTCAATGGCGGCGATGTCACCATCGGACCGAACGGCGGCAATTTCGCCGCCGGCCCCGGCGCGGTCGATCTCTTCGACATCGTCTCGCGCACCGTCCACGTCAACGGCCCGGTCTACGGCAAATCGCTGCGTGTAACGGCGGGTGCGTCCAATTTCGACTATGCCAGTGGCAATTCCCAGGCGCTCGCGCCGATCTCCGGCACGCCGGAATATGCGATCGACGGCACCGCACTCGGCGCCATGCAGGCCGACCGCATCAAGATCGTCGTCACCGAAAACGGCGCCGGCGTGCGCATGAGCGGCAATCTTGCCGCCAACGCCAATGAGCTGTCCCTGTCGGCCGACGGCAAGATCTCGCTCGGCAACGTCTCGGGCGAGCAGGGCGTTTCGGTCTCCTCGAAGGCGAAGGTGACGGCTTCCAAGATCACGTCGAAGGCAAAAGTCGCCGTTCAGGCCGAGCAGGGCATCACCCTCGATACGGTCGCGGCCGACGACGATATTCTGCTGTCCAGCGGCAGCGGGCTGTTGAGTGTCGGCGGCGAGGTGAACAGTGCCGCCAACGTCCAAATGACGTCGGCTGCCGGCATTGCCGCCGGCAGCGTCGTCGCCGGCGATGCGCTCAGCCTGTCCGCCACGTCGGGCGGCATCCAGGTTGCAGGTGGGGTGAAGAGCGCCGATGCGCTGACGATCACCGCGGCATCGGGCGCAATCTCCGCGGGCTCGCTTGTCAGCAGCAATAACGTCACGCTTTCCGCCGGCGCCGATATCGGGATCTCCGGCGATATGCTGGCAGAGGGCAATGTGACGGCGGCCGGCCGTTCGATCTCGGCCGGAACCATCGTCTCCGGCCTCGACATTGCTGCCACGAATGCGGCGAACGGCAGCACGATTCTCGCAGGCTCGGGCAACATCCAGCTTGCCGCCGGCAGCGGCGCGATCGCTGTCGACGGGCTTCTGTCTGCCGGCAATACGTCCGTCAGCGCAGCGGCGCTGACAGCGCAAAGCGTCATCGCACATGGCGCCGTCACGATCAACGCGGCCACCGACATCAGCGGCCAGATCCTCAGTGCCGGCAATATCGACCTCACCGGCTCGGCCATTGCCGCCGACGCTATCATCGCCGGCATCGACTTTGCGGGAACGGATGCGGCCGGCGGCAATATCGTCCTGACGCAGAGCGGTGATATCACCCTTGCCTCCAGCGGCAATATCAATGCCGGCACACTGCTTGCCGCAGGCAATATCTCGGCCTCCGCCGCCAATGTCGGCGCCGATGCCGTCACTGGCCATGGCGCGATCGCCCTTTCCGGCAACATTGATGTGACGGGCCAGCTCCTCGGTGCCGGCGATATATCGATCACCGGCGGCTCGATTTCGGCGGGCACCATCGTTGCCGGCGCGGACTTTGCGGCCAGCGCTGCCTCACCGAGCGGCGCCATCGCCGTCGGCACTGACGGTGACCTGACGCTGGATGGCGGCGCCAACGGCACTGTCGACATCGACACGCTGCTTGCCGCCGGCGCGCTCCTCGTCGATGCCCATGATTTCCAGGCCGACAATGTCAGCGGCCACGGAACCGTCGCCATCAGCGCGAATACGTCGATCGCCGGCCAGCTCCTTGGCGCAGGCGACGTCTCGATCACGGGACCGGCCGTTCAGGCCGGCGCCATCGTCTCCGGCGTCGATTTCGCCGCCACCGCGCAAGCGGCCAATGGCGACATCGTCCTCGGGCAGAGCGGCGACCTCACGCTCGCGGCGACCGGCGGCGCCATCGACGCCGGCAATCTTCTCGCTGCCGGCGACATCAACGCCAGCGCGACGGGCAATGTCAGCGCCAACGTCGTCACGCATCAGGACATGGTGATTAGCGCGGGCGGAGCGATCGATCTTGCCGGGCAATCGCTCGCTGCGGGAGACGCCAACCTCTCGGCACAGGCGATCACCGTCGATACCCTCGTTTCAGGTCTCGACTTTGACGCCACAGCCCAATCGGCCAATGGCACGCTGACGCTGCAACAGGCAGGCGGCATGAGCCTTGCCGCCACAAGCGGCTCGATCACCGCCGGCACCGCGTTGCTCAGCAGCGGCGCTCTTTCGGCCAGCGCAAGCCAGAATATCGCCTATAACAAGCTCCAGAGCCTCAGCAGCGCGGCGCTCACGGCCTCGGGCGGCCAGATCAGCTACGGCAATCCGACGCGCACCGCCGGCAATCTGACGCTCACCACCACTGCTATCGATCTCTCCAACGGCCGGGCGAGCAACATTGCCGCCGGCGGCACGCTGACGCTGAATGCCGCAAGCGCCAACCTCGCCAACAGCAGCCTCACCCTCGGCGGCTTCGCCCTCAATCTCTCGGGCACGGCCGCGGCCGATCTCAGCGGCGCCACCATCAATGCCATCACCGATGCCGGCGGTTCCGGCGACATCGCCATCAATGCCGCCGGCCTCTCCACCTCGGCCAGCACCGCGCTCACCGCCGCCGACGATCTGACGCTGACGCTGCCGTCGCTGATAAATGCGGGACAGTTGGTCGCCGGCGGCGATCTTAAGCTGAACATTTCCGGCGATTTCACCAACAGCGCCACCGGCCTGACCTATGCAGGCAACGACGCCAGCCTGTTCGTCGGCGGGGTGCTCACCAACAATCAGGGCGCCATCATCTCAGGCAACGATCTCGAGATCGCCGGCGTGGCATCAGGCCAAAGAAGCGCTGAAGTCACCAATATTTCCGGTCTGATTCAGGCTGGAAACGACATGTCGATCCTGACGGCCAAACTGACCAACCGGCGGGCCGTCACACCGCAATGGACGACCGGGACGCTGGTCTCCTCGGGCGTCGTCAGCGGCTTCACGCTCAACCCCGTCGCCGCCGGTCTGCCTTTCGGTTATCTCGAGACCGCCGATCAAAACATGTACCAGCTCTATGCCGGGGTCGATCCGGGGCTGTGGCAGGATTATCAGCCGCTGCTCTGGTCGAAGGCGACGCTCGCCGATGGCACGACCTATCGCGCATGGACCTGGATATCGGCCGATGGACCCGAAAAGGTCGGGCCGATCATCGACTGGATCAGGGCCCGCGTGCCGCGGGATGCGAACGGCAATCCCGTTGTCGATCCCAACAATCCGTCGCGCCATTTCATCGTCGACGAGGTGAATTTCAGCGGCTCGGACGAAAGCACCACCTACACCTGGGATTGGTCGTCCCACCTCAGCCAGTCGGTCTATGAAGACCGGTTGGTCGGCACGCTCAGCCCGGAAGCGACGATCCGGGCGAGCCGCAATCTCACTATCGACGCCACGAATCTGACCAATTCCTACAGCTCGATCGAGGCCGGCGGCAGCGCGACGCTGCGAGGCTCGACGCTGACCAATACCGGCGTCAGCCTTTTCCGCACGACGACGACGACCTGCCACGCCCAGGGCGCCTGCACCGCCTATAATGCCAACGGCACCGCCAATCCCTCGAAGAACATCGCCAACGGCTCGACCATCGTCAGCTCGGTCCAGGCGATCGGCGGCGTCTCGGCCAACATCAAGGCCGGCGGCGCGCTCTCCGTCGATTTCGGCAGCGTCAGCAACACATCGGCGGCCGGCTCGATGGCCGGTGGCGCCAGCGTCGCGGCATCCAGCAATCCCGGCGATCCGCTCTCGGCGCTCTCCGGCCTGACGGCCGGCGGCGCGCTGTTCAACGTCAATTCGTCGCTAGGCGGCGTCACCGCCAATGGCGGCAGCCTGCTTGCCGGGCTCGGCAATATCGCCGACCGCATCCGCGTCGATGGCGCAGCCCTTGAGGCCGCCGCCAAACCGGAATCAGCCGGCGTCGACGGGAAGATACCCCACCAGATATTCCTGTTCGAAACTCGCGACGACTTCCTCGATGTCAGCAAGTTCTACGGCTCCGGCTATTTCATGAAGAAAATCGGCTACATGCCGGAGACGACAGTTCCGTTTCTGGGCGACGCCTATTTCGAAAATCAGTTGATCGATACGCAACTGCGGCAGCTCGTCGGCGAAGGGCTCGGCAGAAGCACCTTCATCGCCGGCGACAGCGCCATCAAGCAGATGAAGACGCTGCTCGACAATGGCGTCAAATATGCCCAGGATAACGCCCTGGCCGTTGGCCAGGGCCTGACACCTGAGCAGGCGGCAGCCCTCAAAGAGTCGATTGTTCTCTACCAGTGGCAGACCATCGACGGCGTGCAGGTGCTTGCGCCCGTCGTCTACGTCGCCACCGCCGACCGGCAGAAGCTAACCAGCGCCGGCGTGGCCATGGCGGGCGGCTCGGTCAACATGACGGTCGGCAATCTCGACAATTCCGGCCTGATTGCCTCCGCCGGCAGCCTTACCGTCTCCGGCCACTCCATCCAGGGCAGCGGCACGTTCCTGTCGCGCGGCGACACGGCGCTCAATGCCACCAACGGCATCACGCTCGCCGCCCAGACGATGACGATCGGCGGCCAGAACGTCGTCAATACCAATGCAGGCGTGACGGCGGGCGGCGCTCTGCAGCTCGCCGGCGGCAGCGGCGATCTGGCGCTGACGGGCGTCAAGGTCAATGCCACAGGCAACGCCACGCTCACCGGCAAGAATGTGACGCTGGCTGCCGCCAAAGTCGAAAACGCAGGTCAGCAAAATGCCACTGGCAGCCAGATCGCCAGCGGCGGAGCCCTGACGATCAAGGCCACCGACAATGTCAACGTCATCGGCAGCTCCGCCAAGGCGGGAACGACGCTCGATGTGATCGCCGACAAGGGCTCGGTGGCCGTCGTGTCGACCGATGTCGCCCGCAACAACCAATCCGGCTACACCAGGACCCTCTCCACCGACCAGCAGCAGTCGCAGCTTTCATCAGGCACGAATGCGACGATCAAGGCCGGCGACGACATCCTGCTCTCCGGCTCCTCGATCAAGGCCGGCGGCAACGTCGCGCTGAGCGCCGGCGACGATGTCAATATCACTGCCGCGCAGGAGCAATCGGCATCTACCTTCGGCAAAAAGTCCGCCTCGTCGATCACCCATGTCGGTTCGGAAATATCGGCCGGCGGCGACCTTTCGGTGACGGCAGGCAGCAGCAGCGGCGATCACGACCTCAACATCGTCGGCAGCAAGCTTGCCGCCGACGGCAAGGTCGGTCTCAAGGCCGATGGCGACGTAACGATCGCCGAAGCCACCGACACCGCGACCCTCGACACCAAGCTCAGCAGCAAGGGCGGTTTCCTCGGCACGAGCGAGAAGACGACCACGCATCTGGAAACGACGACGGCCGTCGGCTCCGCCATCACAGGCGCTGGCGGCGTCGACATCGAATCCGGCAAGGATACGGTCATCTCCGCCTCGAAGATCGAGGCCGGCAATGCGACCAGCAAGGCGAACCTGAACATCACCACCGGCGGCGACCTCGTCATCGCATCCGGCAAGGACACCAGCGCCAAGGATGACAAGGGCTCGCGCAGCGGTTTCCTCTCCAAAGGCTCGTCCAGCCATAAGAGTTATGACGAAACGACCGTTGCCTCCGAGCTCGGCGCATCCGGCAACATCAACCTGAACGCCGGCGGCGCGGCGGTGATCGCCGGCTCGAAGGCGAATGCCGACGGCTCCATCAGCATCTCCGGCGACAGTGTCTCCGTCATCGGGGCGCAGGAAACGCACGAGCTTGAGGAGCAACGCAAGAAATCCGGCTTCGGCATCGGCGGCGGTGGCGGCTTCATTTCGATCTACGGCAGTCAGCAGAACAAGGGCGCCCAGGCATCGGCCCTCAATGTCGGCTCAGCGCTTTCAGCCGGCGAGGACGTCAACCTCTCTGCGAAGGCGACCGATCTCAACATCATGGGCTCCTCCTTCGATGCCGAGCGCGACATCAACCTGTCGGCGGCCCGCGACGTCAACGTGACGCCGGGTGCGGAAAGCTTCTCGCAGTCCGAACAAGAGAAGAAGTCCGGCTTCGGCCTGTCCTTCTCCGCCGGCAATGGCGGCATTTCCGTAGGCATCGGCGCACAGACGAGCAAGGACAGCTCGGCGCAACAGTCCGACACCAATGCGGCGTCGACGCTGTCGGCCGGCCGCGACCTCAACATCTCCGCCGGCAACAATCTCAACCTGCAGGCGGCGGGGGCCTCGGCGGAGCGTGACGTCAACCTCTTCGCCGGCAAGGACATCAACCTTCTCTCGGCTGCGGATAAGACTAATTACGAGGAGATACACGAGAAGACCTTTGCCGGCGTGACGCTCAGTGTCTCCAGTCAGGTGAGCCAAGCCGCCAGCAGCATCATGAACTCGGCCGAGCGCCTTGCCGGCGATACCCGCGTCAACGCGGTCACCAACACCACCATTGCCGCTCTCGGCTTCTATCAGGGTTACAAGGGCCTGAAGGAAGCCTATAAGCAACTGACAGATACCTCTCCCAAAGCGGAAGGCCTCAGCTTCTCAGTGTCGCTGTCGGCCGGCGTCAACCATCAGGAAAACAGCTCGTCCTCGTCATCCTCGACGCCGGTCGTTACCGACATCCGTGCCGGTCGCTCGATCGCGCTGGAGGCTGAGAATGGCTCGATCACCAGCGAGGGCGCGCAGATCGCCGCCGGCTACGACAAGTTCGGCCTGCCGACCATCTCGGGTGATTCCTTCGTGGGTGATATTTCCCTGTCGGCGGACAAGGGCAATATCAACCTCAATGCAGCGCCGGGCACGTCGAACACATCGAGTCAAAACTCGTCCTATAGCGTCGGCGTCGGCGTCGGTTGGGAGTGCGGCACAAAGTCCGGCTGCGCGGCTCCCGGCGTGAGCGTCAGCGGTTCCTACGGCAAGGGCAATAACGGCACGACCGGACTGACGAATTACAATACCCACGTCAGCGGTACCGGCGACATCACCATTCTCACCAACGACCTCACGATGAGAGGCGCCACCGTCACCGGAAATTCGGTGACCGCCGCAGTTCGCAACCTGACGGTCGAAAGCTTGTTGGATACCGCGACCGCCGAGGCCCGCCAACTCAACCTCTCCGGCTCGATCGGCACGGACGGATTCAGTGCCTCCGGCGCGATACAGAAGGCGGCGGGCGATGCCGCCATCGTCTCTGAGCAGTCGGGTATTCACGCGGGCACAGGCGGTCTCGATCTAACGGTCGACAAGAAGACCACGCTGGTGGGCGGCCTGCTCACCAGCCAGGCGCTGGCCAGTCAGAATCACCTCGAAACCGCAACACTCGAAGTTTCCGACGTCGACACCCATTCGCGCTGGAAAGCCGACACCTACGGCGGCTCGATCGGCTCCGGTGGCCTGAGCTCCGCCAAGGTTAATGACGGGGAGAGTGAAACCGGCAAGGCCTTTTCGGCAATCGGCGGCAACATCGGCATCGCCATCACCGATCCTGAGCACCAGACGCAGGATATAGGCACGATCCGTCGAGACACGGACAACACTAACACCTCGCTGCCCGGCCTGCCGGACCTGCAGAACATCCTGCGCGACCAGTACAAGACGCAGGCCGATTTGCAGGAAGCGCAGAAGACGATGGCGGGGTTGGTTGGCGATATCGCTTCCGAATTGTACGATCGGGCGACGACCCAGGCCCAACGCGACTTCTGGTCCGAAGGCGGCCAGGGCCGCGCGCTGCTGCACGCCATCGGCGGCGGCATTCTTGGAGGCGTCAACGGTTGGGAGGGGGCGATTAAAGCCGCCTTGGGCGGCGCTGTCACAACCTTGATGGCACCTGCCATAGCCGAGCTTGTCAAGGGCATGTTGAAAGACAGTAGGCTGTCAGAGGACGACAAGAGACAGCTTGCCACTCTGATCGGTGCAAGCCTGAGTGCTGCGGTGGGCGGGGTCGTGGGCGGTGGCGAAGGCGCCGGCTACGGGGCCGCCAATTATCAATACAATTATCTGACTCACACGCAGCGCCAGGCTCAGATTGATGAGCTGAAAGCTTGTAATGGTGATGAGAAGTGCATCCAAGAAAACGTCGATAAATATCGCGATTTGAACGTCTCGCAGGAGAACGGGCTCGTTGCGTGCAAGACCAAGGCTTGTGTCGATGCCATCGTTGTGTCTCTGCAAGATTCGCAGGCGACGCTCGGGAGCGATTACGTTGAACTATTGAATTACTCCAGGCAGGCTGCTGAGCTTGCAACGGCGTATCAGCAGATCGAACTTCTCGGACAAAGCCAGCTACAGACGGATATCGCATATGCCTATTTCACCGCCGCATATTGCGAAAGCAACCCCGGCGACAATTGCAAGCGCAATGGCGGGCTGTTGTATTTTGGGAGCCAGATTGCACTTGAGGCGGCCTATGGGGCGCTTGGGGTCGGACGCGGCGGCAAAGGTGGCCAAAATGATGCCGGTAGCGAGGTAGACGCCGGATCGGGTGGATTTACGCCGTTTAAGTCCACCGAAACAAAATACGATGTAAAAACCAAAACTTACGACGGATCAGATGTTCTTGAATTGGAAATCAGTGGCACTCCGAAGCCTTATCGCAGTGCGGAAATTCATGGCAGGTATTCTGATGGGAACCTTCAAATTAACTTTTACAGAACCGAAGTGAAAGGCCAAAATATCGGGACTGAACTTGTGTCTAACGCAATCGAAGCGGCTGGATCTTCGAAAGTAAAAACGGTTTCCGGAGAGTTTGGCCTTGATAACAAATCGGCCTATGACAAACTTACCTCCTCAGGCATGTCGCCAACTGGTGCCGCGTGGGGAACGCCGCTTGGAAAGACGATGAAACAGCTTGGGTTCACCACTGTTGAAGTAACGACAGGATCTAGAACCAACTTCAAATTTGGATTTGAATGATGATGAAGGAAGGTTTCGATATAGACTGGCTTGTCGATCGCGGTTTTGCGGCTGATATTGTAAAAATGCTCATTGGCGAGAACGAATTCGCTGACCTCGATGCCTTTGAAAGCCTCGATAGGCATTCACGTAGGCTTCGGGGGATGGCGCTCCAACACCTTCAGTTCTTCATTGAGTACGGGGATAGGAAGGATCCGGTGGACGTAGATGGGAAGATACTGTCACCCTACCCAGAATACTTTTATGCGTGGAAACTTGCAGGATGTCCCGGGATATCTTTGCATCAACTTGATCGCCTAATATCTGTAAGACGTTCCTCTTCGTCTTGATCCCATTTCCAACGTAGTGGGCTCCCCGCCGACGGCAAGGTCGCTCTCAAGGCCGACGGCAACGTGACGATCGCCGAGGCCACCGACACCGCGACCCTCGACACCAAGCTCAGCATCAAGGGCGCTTTCCTCCCGCAAGGCCTCGGGCGCATCGATTGTCATCGACGGTCGCGCCGCCAATCTGAGCCGCGGAACAGGCCATGAAAAATGTCATGTCGGATGCTTGTGCGACAAAAACGCGCCAACTGTGACGATTTACACCACACAGGGTAAACTTGTGTATTCCTATCCAAAATAGAGGTCGAAATGTCAGTCGATTTTTAATCTCGATACCGGGGACTTGGTAAGTTGAGCTTTTAGCGATCGCCGTGGTTCGGATCCGGCAACGTGGCATTACTGAGCATGTAATTGCGGCGGCCGGCACCTTCGCCTAGGGCGACTTCATCGGCGCTGGAAGCGGGAGGGCCGATATAATGCCCCATTGTCGCGGTGCTTGATCATGCCCCTGACCGCTAGAGATAGAGCCTCACCTCTGCGGCTTCGGATAAGAAAGATGGCGGATTCTTCATGTCTAAGCGCACAAAAATCGGCGACGTCGTACAAATTTTAACGTCGAAGGGAGTTTCCTACGCCCAGGTTACTCATAAGCATTTGCGCTATGGGCACCTGCTCCGTGCGTTTGATGGCTTTTACGCTGACAGACTTGATAATTTTAGCGAAGTGGTTGCCTCTCCGGTGTTCTTTTCTGCCTTTTTTCCTGTCCAAAAAGCAGTTAACGAAGGCCTAGGGGCAAATGTCGGAAATAGCAGCGTCACCGATGCGAATTCCGTCTTTCCCATCTTTCGGACCAGTGCGCGGGATAGGGACGGGCGGCGAGGGCCCTTGTGGTTATGGAATGGCGAAACGGAAGTGATGCTGACTCGAGGCCTTTCTAACGAGGAAAAAGAGATATCCGGTCCACGGGATCATCAGTGCACCCTTGCTGGTTGAGCGAATTGAGAAGGGCTATCGCGAGGAGACTCATGATTTATAGTTTGCCGTTGCCGGATTATTATCGTTGGTACCTCTGAGTGCAACTTGACCGCGTTCCGGACTCCCTCACGTCAAATCATGCAGATCCGTCATAATCGCCGGCCCAATCGAAAACTCCGAAAACCGCACCATCAATCCGCTGCGCTCCGGCGTGCAGGCGGTCGGCCCAACCTCGTATCGGTCAGCGATCGGGAAGGGCGCTAGCCGCAGCAGCGGCCAGCGGTGGCCGTCGCTGGAGGCCTGGATGCGAAGGGCGCCGGCCGCCAGGGTAACACGGATGTGGAAGTCCTCGAGTTGCCTGAAGGGTTGCGAGACCGACCAGTCGGACTTCCCGTCGGTGACGACGGTGCTGAGGAAGGCTTCGCCGTCGGTGAATTCCACGCCGGTTTTGACCCAGCGTTTTTCGTCGAGGCGCACCATCAGGCCGGCCTGGTCGTAGAGGGTGCGGAACTCGCCTTGTACGCGGATCTGCGCGGTGAAGCTCTCGGTGGTAGGGAAGGCGAGGAAGTGGCCGCTGTCGCGGGTGAAGCCGTAATGCGTTTCCCGCCAGAAATCGGTCTTTCCGCCGGTTGTCAGCGTCAGGCCGGTTGCGTCGGCCTGCCAGCTTTCCGGTTCGTTCAGCCATTTTCCGTCGTTGAAATCGATGTCCATTCCATCCTCGCTTTGTTGAAGCTCTGCCGCTGCCGATTCTTCGCGCCCGCATAATGCGCAACCTTGTCCTGGACGGCTAGCCGCCGATGGTGCGGCGCTGTTTCCGCCGTTCCGACCTTCGTCTCACGATATAATCCGCGGCTTCCGCTTGACACGATCATTTCATCTCTTATTCTGTTACAAAAACATGAATTACATAATTGTGGAACGTAACCGGGAGCCCTCATATGAAAACGCTTGTCGCATTCCTGCTCGGCACTGCGCTTATCGCCCTGCCTTCGACCCTCTTTGCCCAGGAAAAGGGTGGCGTCATCAACGTCGCGACGATCGGCGAGCCGCCGACGCTCGATCCGATGTCGTCGACGGCCGATCTCGTCGGCATCGTCACGCAGCATATTTTCGAAACGCTCTATACGTTCGACAAGAGCTGGAATGTCACGCCGCTTCTGGCTGAAAGCCTGCCTGAGATCAGCGCCGACGGCAAAACCTATACGATCAAGCTCAGGACCGGCATCAAGTTCCACGACAATAGCGACATGACCTCGGAAGATGTCGTCGCCTCGCTTGGTCGCTGGATGAAGATCGCCTCGCGCGGCAAGCAGGTGGCGGGCTTCATCGACAAGATCACTGCTGCCGATCCGTCAACCGTGACGATCACGCTGAAGCAGCCCTATGCGCCGCTGACCTCGCTGCTTGCCTTCAACAATTCGGCCGCGATCATCATCCCTGCCGAAAAGCAGGACGAGCCGATGAAGGAGTTCATCGGCACCGGTCCCTACATGCTGAAGGAGCGCAAAGCCGACCAATATATCCAGCTCGTCCGCTTCGACGGCTACAAGTCCCGTGAGGGCGACAGCGATGGGTACGGCGGCGCCCGCCACCAATATCTCGACGAGATCCGCTTCGTACCGGTGCCGGACCCGAACACCCGCGTGGAGGCCGCCATCTCCGGCCAGTATGATTATGTCGATTCGATCGCAGTCGAATCCTACGACAAGCTGAAAGCGTCGACCGCCTCGCAGCCGGTGATGCTGAAGCCCTTCGGTTATCCGGTCTTCGTCTTCAACACGAAGGAAGGTGTTGCTGGGAATGTCGAGGTTCGCAAGGCGATCCGCCAGGCGCTCAGCATGGAAGACATGCTGGCCGCCGCTTTCGGCAGCAAGGATTTTTATGCGCTCGACGGCGCCAGCTATCCGAAGACATTCTCCTGGTCGACGGATGCGGGCGTCGAAGGCGCCTATAACGTCGCCGATCCGGAAGGGGCGGCCGCTGCCGCCAAGAAGGCCGGCTACAACGGCGAGCCGATCCGTATCCTGACCAGCCGCCAGTACGAGTTCCACTACAAGATGGCGCAGGTCGCCGCCGAATATCTGAAGCTTGCCGGCTTCACCGTCGATATGCAGGTGGTCGACTGGGCGACGCTGACGCAGCGCCGCACCGATCCGAAGCTCTGGGATATCTACATCACCCACAGCCCCTTCCTGCCGGAGCCGGCGCTGATCGGCTCGCTCTCGACCAGCTCGCCCGGCTGGTGGGATACGCCGGCCCGCAAGGCCGCTGTCGATGCCTTCACCTCCGAGGTCGATCCGAAGAAGCGCGTGGCGCTCTGGGCCGATGTCCAGAAGGCGATCTATGCCGATGCGCCCTTCATGAAGATCGGCGATTTCAACGCGGTTTCGGCGAAATCGGTCAAGCTCGAAGGCGTCGATCCGGCTCCGTGGCCGTATTTCTGGAACGCCTCGATCAAGAAGTGATGGAGTGATTTTTGTGCCTACCACTCGCTCCCTCATTCCTGTCCTCGGGCTTGACCCGAGGGGTGTCACAGGAATCCAGCGCGCCCAAGTCCTTGGGCGCGGAGGACTTCTTGAACGGATAAAAGTCAATCACGGCGCAGACGCGCCGTGGCTGGATTCCTGTGACACCCCTCGGGTCAAGCCCGAGGACAGGAATGAGGGCGGGGCGGTAAGTTCCACTACAGTGCCACATGAACCGAGCCTAGGAGCAAGAGTCGGATGATCCGCTACATCCTCCAGCGCCTGTTCGGCATGATCGTCGTAATGTTTCTCGTCGTCACGATCGTCTTTGTCATCGTGCGCGTGACGCCGGGTGATCCGGCGGCCGTCATGCTCGGGCCGGATGCGACGCCGCAGGATATTGCCGATCTGAGAAGCAGGCTCGGGCTCGATCAGTCGCTCGGCCTGCAATATCTCTATTATATCGGCCAGTTGCTAAAGGGCGATCTCGGCCAGTCGATCTTCCTCAACATGCCGGTCACGTCGGCGCTACTCGACCGCGCCGAGCCCACCTTCTTCCTGACGCTGTTTTCGCTTGCCATTGCCAGCGTCATCGCGCTCCCGATCGGCATTTACGCCGCCTATCGGCGCGGCTCCTTCGTCGACCAGGCGGCAACGACGCTCGCCATGTTTGCCGCCAGCATCCCGAGCTTCTGGCTCGGCCTCATCCTGATGCAGTTCTTCGCCGTCAGGCTCAATCTCTTCCCGGTCTCGGGCTATGCCGGGCCGGGCTCGACCTTCCTAGACCGCATGTATCATCTGACGCTGCCGGCCATTGCGCTCGGCATCGTCTCCTCGGCGCTGATCCTGCGTTTCACCCGTGCCTCGATGCTCGATGTGCTCGGCGATGATTATATCCGCACGGCCCGCGCCAAGGGGCTGGTCGAGCGCAAGGTCATCCTCAAGCACGCGCTGAAGAACGCGCTGATCCCGATCCTGACGGTGCTCGGCCTGACGGCGGCGGTGCTGATCTCGGGTGCCGTCGTCACCGAAACCGTTTTCGGTCTGCCGGGTGTCGGCAATCTCGTCGTCTCGGCGGTGCTGCGGCGCGATTACCCCGTCATCCAGGGGGCGCTGCTCGTCATCGCCGCCCTCTATGTGCTGATCAATTTTGCGATCGACATGCTCTATCTGTTGGTCGATCCGAGGGTGCGCTACTGATGGCCGATATCGCAATCAAATCAGCCGAGAGCGAAGGCAGCAAATTCGTCCGCCGCCTGCTCAAGCGCAAGACGGTGGCCTTCGGCCTGTTGATCCTGGCGATCTTCGTGCTGCTGGCGGTCTTCGCGCCTGTCGTCTCGCCCTATTCGCCCTCCAAGCTTTCCATCGTCAACCGGCTGAAGCCGCCGAGCGGCACCTTCTTCTTCGGCACGGACGAGTTCGGCCGCGACGTCTTCTCGCGGACGATCTTTGCCGGCCGCCTGTCGCTGCTCGTCGGCGTTGCGGTCGTCAGCCTGTCGGCGGTGATCGGCGTGACGCTCGGCCTGCTTGCCGGCTTTTTCCAGAAGCTCGATACGCCGATTGCCCGGCTGATCGACGCGATGATGGCGTTCCCGGATATTCTGCTGGCGATCGCCCTCGTCGCCGCCCTCGGGCCGTCATTGACTACGGTCATCATCGCGCTGTCGATTGTCTATGCGCCGCGCTTGGCGCGCATCGTCCGCGCATCGACGCTGGTTATTCGCGAGCTGCCCTATGTCGAGGCGGCGAGGGCACTCGGCATCTCCACTTTCCACATCATGACCCGGCATGTGCTGCGTAACCTGCTCTCGCCGATCCTGGTGCAGGCCACCTTCCTTTTCGCCAGCGCCATGCTCGCCGAAGCCGGCCTCTCCTTCCTCGGCCTCGGCGTCAGCCCGGAAATCCCGACCTGGGGAACAATGATCGCCGCCGGCCGGCAATATATCGGCCAGGCCGACTGGATGACGCTGTTTCCCGGTGTCGCCATCATCCTTTCGGTGCTGTCGCTGCAGATGGTCGGCGACGGCCTCAGGGACATGCTCGATCCGAGACTTCGCAAGGACCTTTAATCCGCCGACCTAAATCGGCCAATCCGAAACCAAATTCGCCAATCCAAAATTCGCATGACAGGAGTTTGCGTGAATCAATTTCCCAACGCCGCCGGCAAGGTCGAGAACTCGCCTTACCAACGGTTAGCCGCCCTCGGCATCAAGCTGCCGCCGCCGCCGCCGCCGATCGCCAATTTCGTGACGCATGTGGTGGAGGGCAATATGCTCTACCTCTCCGGCCAGGGGCCGCGCGAGGCCGACGGCTTCCTGCATGCGGGCAAGGTCGGCGGCGGCGTCGGTGTCGAGGAGGCCTACCGGCATGCGCGGTTGACGGGCATCAACCTGCTTGCCGTCATGCAGGAGGCGCTCGGCGATCTCTCCCGCGTCAAGCGGGTGGTCAAGCTGCTCGGCATGGTCAATGCCGTGCCTGAGTTCGAGGATCATCCGAGCGTCATCAACGGCTGCTCGGATCTGCTGATCGCGGTCTTTGGCGCGGCCGGCGAACATGCCCGCTCGGCCGTCGGCTTCGGCTCGCTGCCCGGCAACATCACCGTCGAGATCGAGGCGATCGTCGCCTTGAATGGCTGACGAGAGCTTGCATATTTGGAGCAGCTGCCACCCACGGCCCGTTCCTCGCCCCAGACTTCCGGAGACCTTCATGCCCAATGACATCAGACCTTCGCTCGGCCTTCGCCCCGTCATCAACGTATCCGGCACGATGACCAGCCTCGGCGCCTCGATCGTCGTGCCGGAGGCGATCGCCGCGATGACCGCGATCCTGCCGCACTTCGTCGAGATCAACGACCTGCAGCGCAAAGCAAGCAGCTTCATCGCCCGGCTGACCGGCGGCGAGGCCGGCTTCGTCACCGCCTCCTGCTCGGCCGGCATTTCTCTCGCTGTCGCCGGCGCCATTACCGGCGATGATCTGCTGGCGATCGAGAAGCTGCCGGATGCCGTGCCCGAGAAAAACGAGGTGCTGGTGCAGATGGGCCATGTGGTGAGCTACGGCGCGCCGGTCGATCAAGCGATCCGGCTTGCCGGCGGCAAGGTCGTGCTGGTGGGGCAGGCGACCTCGACGCACCGTTTCCACATGGAGAAGGCGATCACCGACAAGACCGCCGCCGCCGTCTATGTCGTCTCCCATCATGTCGTCGATTACGGCCTGCTGAACCTCAAGGAATTCGTCGAAATCGCCCATGCCAAGGGCGTGCCTGTGATCGTCGATGCGGCGTCGGAATATGATCTGAGGATTTTCCTGGAGCAAGGGGCTGATATCGCGCTCTATTCCGGCCACAAGTTCCTCGGCGGCCCGACCTCGGGCATCGTCGCCGGCCGCAAGGAATTGGTGCGCCATGCCTTCCTGCAGAATGTGGGCATCGGCCGCGGCATGAAGGTCGGCAAGGAAAGCATCTTCGGCGTCATGGCGGCGCTGGAAGCCTGGGAACGCCGCGACCATGCCGGCATCCGGGAACGCGAGACCGGTTATCTCAACCTGTGGAAACGCACGCTTGACGGTCGCCCCGGCATCACTGCGCTGATCGAACCCGACCCGACCAGCAATCCGCTCGACCGGCTGCGCCTGATCGTCGATCCCGAACAGGCGCATATCACCGCCTGGGATCTCGCCGGTGCGCTGGCGAGGGGCAACCCGCCGATCATCGTGCGCGACCATGAAGTGGAGCACCGCTACTTCTATCTCGACCCGTGCAACCTGCATCCGGGCCAGGAGGTCATCGTCGCAAACCGCCTGGCCGAGGAACTCGACAAGGCGAGCGCTTCCAACGAGATCATCGCAACCCCGATCGAAAACCGCAGCAGGCATCGCTTCGACGGCTTGCTGCGCTGGCCGGACTGATCCGCCGTTCTCATCCGCCGCAACAGGAGCCGACATGGGCAGCGTCCAAGCACAATCGATCGAGACCGCCATCCCCGTTCTTTCCGTCGAGGGGCTGACGACGTCCTTTCTGGTCGACGGCGCCTGGAAGCCTGTCGTGCGCGACGTTTCCTTCACCGTGGCGCCCGGGGAAACCGTGGCGATCGTCGGCGAATCCGGCTCGGGCAAGAGCGTGACGTCGCTGTCGATCATGCGGCTGCTGCAGGCGGAGGTCAGCCGCATCGAGGGCCGCGTCATGCTCGGAGGGCGCGACCTGCTGGCCCTGCCGGAACAGGCCATGCGGCAGGTGCGCGGTAATGAGGTGGCGATGATCTTCCAGGAGCCGATGACATCGCTCAATCCGCTCTTCACCATCGGCGACCAGATATCCGAAGCGCTGCTCTGCCATTCCGCGATGAACAAGGCCGATGCCAGGGCCGAGACGATCAGGCTCCTGGAAAAGGTCCGCATTCCCTCGGCCGCCACGCGCTTCGACGAATATCCGCATCGTTTCTCCGGCGGCATGCGCCAGCGGGTGATGATCGCCATGGCGCTTGCCAGCCGGCCGAAACTCTTGATCGCCGACGAGCCGACGACGGCGCTCGACGTGACGATCCAGGGCCAGATCCTCGATCTCATCAAGATGCTGCAGGAAGAGGAGGGGACTTCGGTTCTCTTCATCACCCACGACATGGGCGTCGTCGCCGAGATCGCCGACAGGACGGTGGTGATGTATCGCGGCGAACAGGTCGAGAGCGGCCCCACCGCCGATATTTTTCACCGCGGCAAACATCCTTACACCAGGGCGCTGCTGTCGGCCGTGCCGGTTCTCGGCTCGATGCAGGGCCGTCAGCGGCCGCTGCGGTTTCCCGTGGTCAATACGGCGACGGGCGAATCGGACATACCGGCCGAGGCCGCCGATACCGTCGCCGCGAGGCCGGTGCTTGAGGTCAAGAACCTCACCAAGCGCTTCGACATCCATTCCGGCCTGTTCGGCCGGCTGACCAGCCGGGTGCATGCGGTCGAAAACGTCTCCTTCGATCTTCATGCCGGCGAAACGCTGTCGCTCGTCGGTGAATCCGGCTGCGGCAAATCGACGACCGGGCGCGCCATCATGCGCCTCATCGAGCCGCAGGCGGGTTCCGTTCTCGTCGAGGGCAGGGAGGTGGTCGGCCTCGACAGGAAGGATCTGCGCGAGATGCGCAAATCCGTGCAGATGGTCTTCCAGGATCCCTTCGCCAGCCTCAATCCGCGCATGACGGTCGGTGCGGCGATCGCTGAGCCCTATCTCGAACACCGGATGGGCAATTCGCAGCAGGCGAGGGACGTCGTCGCCGACCTGCTGGTCAAAGTCGGCCTCTCCCCGGATATGGCTTCGCGCTACCCGCATGAATTTTCCGGCGGCCAGCGCCAGCGCATCTGCATCGCCCGGGCGCTCGCTTTGCAGCCGAAGGTCATCGTCGCCGACGAAAGCGTGTCGGCGCTCGATGTTTCGATCAAGGCGCAGGTCATCAACCTGATGCTCGACCTGCAGCAGAGCCTCAACCTCGCCTTCCTGTTCATTTCGCACGATATGGCGGTGGTCGAGCGCGTCAGCCACCGCGTGGCGGTGATGTATCTCGGCGAAATCGTCGAGATCGGCCCGCGCGCCGCCGTCTTCGACAATCCGCAGCACCCCTATACGAAGAAACTCATCGCCGCCGTGCCGGTGCCCGATCCCCACCGCCGCCACGAAAAACGCATGGTGGCGAATGACGAAATCAAGAGCCCGATGCGTGCCGTGGACTACCAGCCTCCGGCCACCTTGTATCGTGAAGTCGGGCCGGGCCATCTGGTGATGGCCGACCGGTAGGTTGGTTTGGCCTATTCGCAGTTGCCTATCCGGCCCGTGGCGCATAAAGCAGATGCAGAAACAATTGCTTGGAAGCCCGGACGATGAACAAGACAGACTATTTCTCGAAGCTCGGCGGCCTGCCGCCGCAGACCCAGCTGCTTTCCGGCAGGGCCGTCTTCACCACGGCTTACGCGGTCATCCCGCGCGGCGTCATGAGCGATATCGTCACCAGCCTCCTGCCGCATTGGACGGGAACGCGGGCATGGGTTCTTTCCCGTCCGCTTTCCGGCTTCTCCGAGACCTTCTCGCAATATGTGATGGAGGTTCAGCCGGGCGGCGGAAGCGACCGGCCAGAGCCGGACAAGCGGGCCGAGGCAGTGCTCTTCGTCGTCGAAGGCGGCATGACGGTGGAGCTCGAAGGCGTCAAACATACGCTGCGCGCCGGCTCCTTCGTCTATATTCCCGCCGGTTCGGCCTGGCGTCTGAAGAACGACGGCTCGGCCCCAGCGATCTTCCACTGGGTCAGAAAGGCCTTTCAGGAGGTCGAGGAGCTGGAGCCGCCGCCGGCGATCGTCACCCATGAGGACGACCATCCGATCCGCGCCATGCCCGACACCGACGGCCGCTGGGGCACGACCCGCTTCATAGACCCTGCCGATGTGCGCTACGACATGCACGTCAATATCGTCACGCTGGAACCAGGCGCGGTGATCCCCTTCATGGAAACCCATGTGATGGAGCACGGTCTCTATGTGCTGGAGGGCAAGGCCGTCTATCGCCTCAACCAGGACTGGGTCGAGGTCGAGGCCGGCGATTTCATGTGGCTGCGCGCCTTCTGCCCGCAGGCCTGCTACGCCGGGGGCCCCGGCCGCTTCCGCTACCTCCTCTACAAGGATGTCAACCGGCATATGAAGCTCTGGTAGCATAAGTGCCGTTCGCTCTGGGAGCGAATGGGACTACTCCCGGGCCTCTTTTCGCTGATCCGTGAGAGGGAGAGGCGTATCAAATCGGCCGTCAGCAGAGAGATGGTCGCTGTTGCACCCAATCATCGCGCGGCCATGATACGATGGATTCCGTAACGTTTGACCAGCGTCGGTTTGGCCCCGAGCTCAACGCGAAGGAAGAACCGGCAGCCGGTCTAGCGAGCGGATAGAATTCGCCCGCGATCCGAGTCGAGCTCCAGACAGCGGCGACGTTCAGTCATGCCGATCTGTCAAACTCGCGCGTGCCGACAGGAAGCTGTTCTTTTCCGCGAAAAGTAACTCACCAAGTGTCTGTTCAGGCGCCGGTGGGCGACTTGACTATAACGGCTGAACGGACCCCCTGTATCAGTTTGCGATTTTTTTCGAACTCCGCGGATGATTTCGAGGGCAGTGGTGTTTTGCCGAAGTGCCGGCTGAGTTCGATAGAAAGGGCGGCGGGCGAGGTCATTCCGTCGCGATAAAGCTTGAACAGCAGTCTGACGGCGATGTTGTAATGTTTCGGATCTGCGAGGCTACTTGTGGAATCGTATCCGGCGTCGTCGAGGACGCCTTGCAATATAGCCAAGTCAGACGTCCGCACGGAGATGTTGAGATTGGAAGACATGCTGTCCTCCTTCAATTTGGGGCGAAGGCAACAACGACCTCCACGCAGCAGCGCCCGGAGAAACAGCTACTGAAGACCCATCGTGCGCCAAATCTGCTGGAAAACTAAACATTCGGATGAGCAGGAAGCGGTCTGTCTTGTGCGTTCGAATGTGGCTCGAGCATTTCAAAAACCAGACGCTTCGTTGCCTCTGCCGTCGCCGCCCATAAGCGTCGCCGTCAGGTTTTTCGAAGCGTGCCAGGCCTGCAGAACGGAGCGCGTTTTTGATCCACATCCTGAACTTCCTTGCCAGACACCCACCTGTGATCGTTAATCCTGCATATGTGCCCGTGGTGGTTTTAATTTTTTTCTTTGTTGCCGATCGAACACAGGCATTTTGCCCGTTCTAGTTTAAGGAGGTGGAAAAGATTTGGAGATAATGAATGCAGGAACTTCATTCCGCCTTTGCTTCGTGCACCTCCCGTTTGTCGATCTGCGCTGCCGTATTCATCGGAGGCTCATTCCTGGCGCCGACGATGGCGTTTGCCGATTGCGTCACCTTTGGGGGTGTCATCAGCTGCGACACGACTGCTCCCAATCCTTATACAACCACGGTCGGCGCCGGCAATTCTGCTGCTGGAGACAACATCACCGTCAATGTTGGATCCGGTGCGCAGATTGCAGTCGGCGACATGAATGGTATCAGCCTGCGCAACGGCGCGGTGATCACCATTTCCGGTGGGGGCCTTGTTAGCGCGACGGCAGTCTCCACCCTTGGCAATTACAACACGGGTGGGAACGCCATTGAGGTCAACAACAATGGTACGGTGACGATTGAGCAGGGGGGGCAGCTACTTGCCCTCGGGTCGCAGAACAGTGCGGAAGCCGTAAATTTCCAGGGCACTGGCAATGTGCTTACCAACAATGGCCTAATCGATGCGAACAATGCTGTCGCTATCTGGTCGCAGAACACGTCCGGCCTGAACACGGTCATCAACAATGAAACCGGAATTATCGAAGCGGGCAACGGAACAACCAGCACCGTCATCGGTGGATCGGGCGCCGGAGCGCTCGACTTCACCAACAAAGGCATAATTCGAGGCAGTATCAATCTAGCCAATGGCAATGATATCTTGCGCCTCTATACCGGATCGAGTGTCACTGGCAATTTTACCGGCGGCGGCGGGACTGATGCGATCTTCCTCAGCGGCGATGGGCAATCGTCCATGGCCGGCAACTTCACCGGGTTTGAAAGCCTCGTTAAAAACGATCTCGGAAGGTGGACGCTGACAGGTACCATTACCGGCGTCACCGTCGCTACGGTTCAGAACGGCACGCTTGTCCTGACGGGGACGAACAGCAACTATACCGGGCAGGTTATCATCGATCCTGCCGGCATATTGGAAGCGCGCGCGCAGGCTCTCCCGACGCAACTTGTTCCCGCAAACAATATCGCCAACATCACCAATAACGGCCTTGTCCGGTTTACTCAGCCCGATAATGGCACCTATGTCGGTCAGATCGTCGGAACCGGTGCCGTCGAAAAGACCGGAGCGGGCACCCTTACGCTCGATCCCTCGGTCGCGGCGGGCAATACCTATTCCGGAGGAACCTTTATCAATGGCGGCGTTGTCGCGGTCGGCGCCGACAATGCGCTAGGTGCTTCGACGGGCGGTGTCAGTTTCAATGGCGGCACCTTGCAACTCAACAGCAGTTTCGACTTATCGGCCACTCGCGCAGTGACGTTGAATGTCGGGGGCGGCACGATTAATACACAGGCCTTCGATTCGACCTTGGCACAGGGTATAACCGGGCCCGGCGGACTTACGAAGACGGGATCAGGGTCTCTGGTCCTGACGGGCAACAGCGATTATGCTGGTGGTACCGTGATCTCAGCAGGCACCCTCCAGCTTGGAAACGGCGGAACGAGCGGCTCGATCTCTGGCAATGTGTTGAACAACAGTCTCCTCGCGTTCAACCGCTCGGACGCTTTTTTAGTGCCCGGGATTATTTCCGGTTCGGGTGCCGTGGAACAGAACGGTTCGGGCACCACGGTCCTCGCCGGCAACAATACCTACACTGGCGGAACCACCATCAACGCCGGGACACTGCAGCTCGGCAATGGCGGCACGTCGGGCTCTATTGTCGGAGATGTTGCCAACGACGGTTCACTTGCATTCAATCGCTCGGACAGCATGAATTTCGACGGCGTGATATCCGGCTTGGGTAACGTCAGGCAGATCGGCGGCGGAACGACAATTCTGACCGCACAGAATACATATTCAGGTGCAACGACGGTCGAGGCTGGAACGCTCGCGGCTGGGACCACGAACGCCTTTAGCTCCACTTCGTCGACTTCTGTGCTTGCTGGCGGGACCCTCGATGCGGCCGGATTCGATCAGACCCTTAGCGTGCTCACCAATGCCGGATCGGTCATTGTGGGAGGCGCCCCGGGAGCAACACTGACTGTCAGCGGTAACTATGTGGGCGCGGGTGGCACTTTACGATTGAATACGGCGCTGGGCAATGACGCGTCAACGACCGACCGGCTTGTGGTTGCGGGTAACACGTCAGGATTGACGACGCTTGTCGTGAACAATGTTGGCGGCAAGGGAGCGCTGACTGTGGAAGGGATACGGGTGATCGATGTTGCTGGCTCTTCCGCCGGCAGCTTTGCCCTTGACGGAGACTATCTCTTTCAGGGCGAAGAAGCCGTTGTCGGCGGCGCCTATGCCTACCGGCTATACAAGAATGGCATCGCAACGCCAAACGATGGTGATTGGTATCTGCGTTCCGCTTTAGTCGATGCGGCTGACGCCGCATCATCGCCGCTCTACCAACCCGGTGTTCCCGTTTATGAGGCCTACGCGCAGACATTGCTAGGCCTGAACGGGCTGCCAACGCTGCAACAGCGTCTTGGGAACCGCTATTGGTCAGGAGCTGGCAACGGAACGTTGTCCCAGGGTGACGGCCCTGGAACGATCGAGCCGGCCCCGCAGCCGTCTGAGGGCGGACCGACCCTCGTCGAGGGAGGCGGCGTGTGGGCACGCGTCGAAGGCGCACATCAAAGCTTTGACCCGAGAACGTCAACGAGTTCCGCTGATTACGATTTGAATACATGGAAGTTCCAAGGCGGCTTGGAAAAGCAGCTTTACGAAAGCGGCAGCGGCACACTCATGGGAGGCATCACGGCTCAGTACGGCAAAGCGTCCGCAGATGTGTCCTCCGTCTTCGGCGATGGCACGGTCAATACCGACGGCTATGGCGTTGGCGCTACGCTGACCTGGTATGGCCAGAATGGTTTCTATCTTGACGGGCAGGCGCAGGCGACATGGTATGATAGTGACCTGTCTTCCGACTTCCTGGGTGGGCTCTCGAGAGGGAATGGCGGTTTCGGCTACGCCTTCAGCTTGGAAACCGGTGAAAGATTTGCGTTGAACCAGAGCTGGACGCTTACCCCGCAAGCTCAGCTCGCATATTCCAATGTCAATTTTGATAACTTCACGGATTCCTTCGGTGCCAATGTTTCTCTCGGGAGAGGCGAAAGCCTTAAGGGCCGTCTTGGACTTTCGGCGGATTATGAAAATACATGGGAGGGCGCTTCAGGAACGACGACCCGCGCGCTTCTTTATGGCATTGCCAATCTTTATTACGAGTTCCTTGACGGGACGGAGGTTGGAGTATCAGGCGTGGACTTTGCCAACGAGAGCGACCGCACCTGGGGTGGTATCGGCGCGGGCGGCAGCTATAACTGGAATGATGACAAATATTCCCTGTATGGCGAGGTTTCCATCAACACCAGCCTGTCCAACTTCTCGGACAGCTACAGCCTCACTGGGACTGCCGGGTTCCGGGTGAAGTTCTGAGGACATGGCCCGACGGAACTGTGAACCTGTCGGCCACGGATCTATGGTGAAACCGCCCATCGGTGGTTAAGCCCCAGCGTTTTTGGTCCACAGGTTCATTCGCCGTTGAGCGCAACATTCGATGATGGTGAGAGGAGAGGCGTGGCGGGGAAACGTGGAACAGATTGGCGTGGGGTCGGCAGCATCAAGCTTTGCCAGCGCTGCTTTACGGCGTTCGATCGTCGCCGGATCGGTCATAAAATCCTCCACCGTCCCGGAGCATGAGCCCGTCGCACATAGCCGTTCTTCTCGCTGTTGGTCTTCACCACTAGCTTTGACTGTTGCTCCTGGCACTCCTTGATATAGCCAGAACGTCGCTGAGCCGCTTGTTCTCGGTGATCGCCGCCGCTGGGGCGCCACCCGCTTCATCGATCCGGCCGATGTGCGCTACGACATGCACGTCAATATCGTCACGCTGATGCCGGGCGCGGTTGATCCCTTTCATGGAAATCCATGTCATGGAGCATGGGCTCTATGTGCTCGGGCAAGGCGGGTTACCGCCTTAACCAGGACTGGGTGGAGGTCGAGGCCGGCGACTTCATGTGGCTGCGCGCCTTCTGCCCGCAGGCCTGCTACGCCGGTGGCCCCGGCCGCTTCCGTTACCTCCTCTACAAGGATGTCAACCGGCATATGAAGCTCTGGTAGGCAGTATCGCACACCTGTCCGGTTGCTTGACAGCTCCTTCGAATGCCCGCATCGTCGCTCGATGCAGGATATGGATTCATGGCTGTCGGAGAAGAAAGAGATAAGCCGGAGAAACGCTGCCGAAGCGGTCTTCGAAGATGTACGCACGGCCATTATCGATCGGAAACTGGCTCTCGGCACCCGTCTTCCCTCGGAGGTGCAGCTCGCCGAACGTTACGGCGTCAGCCGGGCCATCGTGCGTGAGGCGCTTCGCTCGCTGCAGACGCTGGGGTTCACGCAAACCAGGACGGGGCGGGGCACTTTCGTCGTTTCGGAGAGCCCGGCGCGGCAGCTCGGCGGCGGCGCCTATTCCGCCCGCGATCTCATGGAGGCGCGTCCCTGCATCGAGATCCCGGCTGCCGGATGGGCGGCATTGCGGCGCTCGAACGCGCAGCTCGCATCGCTCTCATCCTTGTGCGACCGGATGGACGACGAGGAGGACGTCCAGACATGGGTGCGGATGGACGCGGAGTTTCATGGCGAAATCGCCGAAGCCTCGGGCAATGCGATTTTCCGGAAAGTCGTCGCCGATGTCCGCGGGGCGCTTTCGACGCAGTCGGAACTGGTGGAGCATGTTCGCGGCCGGCGCAAAGCCTCCAACGCCGAGCACCGTCGAATTCTGGAGGCTATCGCCGCAGGCAGCCAGCGGGATGCACGCGCCGCCATGGCGGAGCACCTGCTGGAGGTCAAGCGCTCCATCATCGGCATTGCCGGTGAAGAGAGAGCGCCGCTGACGATATGATTTCCAATGTCGCGCCCGGGTATCCGGGTCGCTGCCGATCGAATGCAAAGCGATGAACGATCTAGAAAGCTGGCTTTCCGACTCCGCGATCCTCAGTCGAAAAAGCGCCTCGGAACTGGTCTTCGAGGAGCTGCGCAATCTCATTCTTTCCGGCCGTTTTGCCGCCGGTTCGAAGCTGCCGTCGGAAGCCAAGCTCGCGGTAAAATACGGTGTCAGCCGTCCGATCGTGCGGGAAGCGCTGCGCTCGCTGCAGATTTTGAGGCTAACGGAGACGCGGACCGGGAGCGGGACCTATGTGCTCGCCGCCGCAGGCGACGGAGATATCCGCTACGGCAATTATTCGGCGCGTGATCTGTTGGAGGCGCGCCCCTTCGTCGAGGTGTCCGCGGCCGGCTGGGCGGCGCTGCGCCGGAGCGATGATGAGTTGTCCCGGCTGCTGGGGCTTTGCGACCGGATGGAGCAGGAAGAAGATACCGAGGCCTGGGTGCGGCTGGATTCGGATTTTCACGGGCTGATTGCCGAGGCATCGAAGAATGCCGTCTTTCGCGACATCGTCGATGACGTCCGCGAGGCGATGGCGCAGCAATCCGGGCTGCTGACCGCCTTGGGGCCGAGGCGTCAGGAATCGAACGAAGAGCATCGCGCCATCGTCGAAGCCATCCGAAAAGGGGCGGAGGCTGAGGCCCAGGCGGCGATGGAAATTCATCTGAAGAAGGTCGAGGCGGCGGTCAGCCGCATTATCGGCTCAATGTAACCAGCCGCCAAGGCCTGCCTTCTCACAGGCGTTCGCTACGCATCCACAAATAGCAAAGAGAAAATCCTTGACTGCAGGGTAGTTTTTCCTTTATCGCCAAACCTGTCAGACCGCATAGCAGATTAACATCTTTGGCATCTGCGCGGAGGGGCGGCCGGGAGGTTGCCGAACCCACGCGATAGGGAGGAGAAATGACAGTGATGCAATCCAACAGAAGCGAGGCCGATAGCCAGGTCATTGTCGAGGAGGACCTCGGTTATCAAAAGGCGCTGAAGCCGCGGCAAATCCAGATGATTGCCATCGGCGGCGCCATCGGCACGGGGCTGTTTCTCGGCGCCGGCGGTCGGCTTGCTGCTGCCGGTCCGGCACTTGTGCTGGTCTATGCCTTGTGCGGCTTTTTCGCCTTCCTCGTTCTGAGAGCCCTCGGCGAACTGATTGTTCACCGTCCGACCTCGGGCTCGTTCGTGTCCTATGCCCGCGAATTTTACGGCGAAAAGCTCGCCTTCGCAGTCGGCTGGATGTATTGGCTGACCTGGGCGATGACGGCGGTCGCCGACGTCACCGCGGTCGCCCTCTACATGAATTTCTTCAAGGCATATGTCCCTTGGATCGCCATGATCGACCAGTGGGTGTTCGCGTTCGCGGCGCTGGTCCTGGTCCTTTCGATGAACCTTCTGTCGGTGAAGGTCTTCGGCGAACTGGAATTTTGGTTCAGCCTCGTCAAGGTTCTGGCCCTCGTCGTCTTCCTGGTCGTCGGCGTCTACTTCGTCGTCACCGGCACGCCGATCGACGGCCATGTTCCGGGCGTGAACACGATCACCGATTTCGGCGGCATGTTCCCGAACAGCATCCTGCCGGCCCTGGTGGTGATACAGGGCGTGGTTTTCGCCTATGCCTCGATCGAGCTGATCGGGACCGCCGCCGGTGAAACCGAAAATGCCCGCAAAGTCATGCCGCGGGCGATCCGCACGGTCGTGCTGCGCCTGGTGGTCTTCTATGTCGGCTCGGTCCTGCTGTTGTCCCTGCTGCTGCCTTACACGGCCTATAAGGGTGGCGAGAGCCCGTTCGTCACCTTCTTCGGCAAGATCGGCATTCAGGGTGCCGACGTCGTCATGAACCTCGTCGTGCTGACCGCCGTCCTGTCGTCGCTCAATGCCGGCCTCTACTCGACTGGCCGCATCCTGCATTCCATGGCGATATCAGGCTCGGCGCCGGCGGCGCTGGCGAAGATGAACCGATCAGGCGTGCCCTATGGGGGTATCGCGGTGACGGCTGTCGTGACCGCCTTCGGCGTCGTGCTGAACGCCGTCGTTCCGGCGGAAGCCTTCGAAATCGGCCTGAATGTCGCAGCCCTCGGCATCATTGCGGCATGGGGCGTGATCGTGCTGTGCCAGCTCAAGCTGTGGCAGCTGTCGCGGCAGGGCAAGCTGGCGCGGCCTGAATTTCGGGTGTTCGGCGCGCCTTATACCGGCCTGCTGACGCTGGGCTTCCTTGCCGTCGTCGTGATCCTGATGGCCCTCGACTATCCCGTCGGAACCTACACGGTCGCCTCGCTGGCCCTGATTATTCCGGCACTGGTGGTCGGCTGGCTGCTGATGCGTCAACGCATCTACATGCTCGCCGCCGAACAAGGCGACGATCGCGGCGGTTTCGATCTCGCCTGACACTGATCGAGAATCCAAGCTTGCTCCGGCGGCGCAGGCCGCCGGGGTGCGGCATGAATGGAGAGAGACATGACCCCGAGTGAGGATTTCGTCGTCACCGATCGTGGCGGGATCGTCGAGAACAGCCATCGCGTCCACGCGGCTGTCGTCGATGCAAAGGGCAGGCTGCTCTACGCGCTGGGAAATCCGACGCGTATGACGCTTGCCCGGTCCGCGGCCAAGCCGGCCCAGGCGCTTGCCATACTGGAGACGGAGGGTTTCGAGCGTTTCGGCTTCGATGATGCGGATATTGCGCTGATGTGCGCGTCCCACAGCGGCGAAGAGCGGCATATCGCGCGGACGCGAACCATGCTGTCGAAGATCAAGGCCGAGGAGGCCGACCTTCGCTGCGGCGGTCATCCTTCCCTGTCCGAAATGGTGAACCGCTCCTGGATCAGGCAGGACTTTGTCCCGACGGCAGTCTGCAGCAATTGTTCGGGCAAACACGTCGGCATGCTTGCCGGCGCTCGGGCGACCGGGGCAGGCATGGAAGGCTACCACCTGCCGGATCATCCGATGCAGGAGAGGGTCAAGCGCACCGTCGCCGAACTCTGCGATCTGGACGTTCGGGATGTCGAATGGGGGATCGACGGATGCAATCTCCCAACTCCCGCCTTTCCGCTGGATCGCCTGGCCCGCATCTATGCCAAGCTTGCCGCGGCAGCGGACGGCGACGATGCGGGCGAGGGGCCGTCGATGCGAGGGCCGGCACTGGCCCGCATCTTCCATGCAATGGCCGGCCACCCTGACATGGTCGCGGGCGAGGGGCGCTACTGCACGCTGCTGATGTGCGCATTCGACGGCGCCCTCATCGGCAAGCTCGGCGCCGACGCGAGCTACGCGATCGGCGTGCGGGCCTCGGATGCAACCCGGCGATTAGGGACGGACGATGCCCTTGGCATCTCCGTCAAGATCGAGGACGGCAACCTTGAAATCCTGTACGCCGTCGTGACGGAGCTCCTCGAGCGGCTCGGCATCGGCTCGCCTGATATCCGCAGCCAGCTCGCGCCGTTCCATCATCCCCAGCGCGTGAACACGATGGGTGTCACAACAGGCGGCGTATCTTTCCCATTCAAACTGCGCGGATCGAAGCCGGACGGGGACGATCCTCATCCTGCCGCCTGACCCGATGACGCCTGCGGACGCGGCTATTCTGCCGCGTCACCAGCCATTCTTGTCTCCAGCCTGTCGCCGCAATGCGTGCGCCCCTCTCGAAAGTTCCCGCCATGACGACATCCGATACGACTGCTATCCGCGTCGAACACGACCTGATCGGCGATCGCGACGTGCCGGCCTCGGCCTATTACGGCGTGCATACGCTGCGCGCGGTCGAGAATTTTCCGATAACCGGTCAGACGCTGAAAGAATCGGCGGATCTGATCGCATCGCTGGCGGCGATCAAGCAAGCGGCGGCTCAGGCCAATCTGAGCCTCGGCCTTCTGGATCAGGAGCGGGCCGACGCCATCGTCACGGCCTGCATCGAAATCCGCGACGGCGCGCTGCACGACCAGTTCGTCGTCGATCTGATCCAGGGCGGGGCGGGAACCTCGACCAACATGAACGCCAATGAGGTGATTGCCAACCGGGCGCTTGAAATCCTGGGGCATCGCCGCGGCGAGTACCAGCACCTGCATCCGAACGAGCACGTCAATCTCTCGCAATCCACCAACGACGTCTATCCGACGGCGTTGAAGCTTGCCGCATGGATCGGTGTTCACCGTCTCGTCGACGCCATGGCGATCCTGCGCCGCGCGTTCGAGGCCAAGGCGGTCGAGTTCGCCGACGTCCTCAAGATGGGCCGCACCCAGTTGCAGGACGCCGTGCCGATGACGCTCGGCCAGGAATTCGGAACCTACGCGCTGATGTTGGCGGAGGATGAGGCGCGCCTTTCCGAAGCGGTGTCGTTGATCCGCGAGATCAATCTCGGCGCAACGGCGATCGGCACCGGCATCACCGCCCATCCTCGCTATGCGGCGCTGGTGTGCGAGCGCCTGTCCGATATCGTCGCCGTCGATCTGGTGACGTCACCTGACCTGGTGGAGGCGACGCAGGATTGCGGTTCCTTCGTGCAGCTTTCGGGCGTTCTCAAGCGCGTGGCGGTCAAGCTTTCCAAAACCTGCAACGACCTGCGGCTGCTGTCCTCGGGGCCGAGGGCCGGCTTCAACGAGATCAATCTGCCGGCACGCCAGGCCGGCTCCTCGATCATGCCCGGCAAGGTCAACCCGGTTATCCCGGAAGTCGTCAACCAGGTCGCCTTCGAAGTGATCGGCAATGATGTGACGATCACCATGGCGGCGGAGGCCGGCCAGCTGCAGCTCAACGCCTTCGAGCCGGTGATCTTCTACAGCCTCTACCGCAGCCTGAGCCATCTGACCAATGCCTGCCTGACGCTCGAGGCGAATTGCATTCGAGGCATTACCGCCAATCGCGAAAGGCTGCGGCAGATGGTCGAGCAATCGATCGGCATCGTGACAGCGCTCAACCCCTATATCGGCTACCGCAACGCCACAGAGGTTGCGTTGGAAGCGCATCATTCGGGACGGGGGGTCTACGAAATCCTTCTCGAGCGCGGGCTGATGCAAAAGGAGCATCTCGATGCGGTGCTTCGCCCGGAAACGCTGACCCGGCCGAGCGAGAAGCTGTCCTTCTCGTAAGGCATCCGACGCATTTTGCTTCCGGGCGACACTCATATGTGCACGATCACGCCGCCTTCGCTTGCGGCTTGGCGGCCTTGACATGGGTTATGCTGCGGCGGCCGTCGATGCTGACGGGAACATCGCCATCAACGGTGGCGCGGCGCACCACGCGGTGCTGGTCACCATAGTCGTTGACGGCATAGTGCTGGGTGGCGCGGTTGTCCCAGATCGCGACATCCCCGGCCCGCCAGCGCCAGCGCACGGTGTTTTCCGGGGCGGTGACGTAGGACTGAAACACTTCATAGAGTTTTGCGGAGTCGCTCTTTGACAGGCCGACCAGGCGCTGAACGAAGTTGCCGAGCAGCAGCGATCTTTCGCCGGTTTCCGGATGGACACGGACAACAGGATGCTCGGTCTCATAGATGGTCGAAGTGAAAACCTCCTCAAAATGCTTCTTCTCTTCGGCTGTGGCGCGAGGACGCACGGCCGCATAGTCATAGGCATTGCTGTGAATGGCCCACAGATTGTCCGCCAGCAATTTGAGCTGCGCCGGCAGGCTTTCATAGGCGGCGTGGGTGTTGGACCAGATCGTGTCGCCGCCGGCCGCCGGAATGACGACGCCGCGAAGCACGGAGAATTTGGGATAGGCGTCGACAAAGGTGACGTCGGTGTGCCACTGGTCCGCCCTGCCGCCGCCGCGGCTGGAATCGAGATTGAGGATAGAAGCCGTACCGGCGATCGGTCCCTGAGTTGGATGCGGCACGAGATCGCCGAGGCGGCGTGCGAAGGCTTCCTGTTCTGGATCGTCAAGATGTCCCTGATCGCGGAAGAAGATCACCTTGTGCTTCAGGAGAAGCTGGTTGATGGCCGCCACCGCTGCGTCCGAAAGCTCTCCGCCGAGGCGGACGCCTTTGATTTCGGCGCCAACACGGCCGGTCAGCGGGACGATATCGGACTCGGGAATGATCTGATTGACGAGAACCGGATTGCTCATGGAAATCTCCTGTTTGATTTGGGAAGAAGTCGGCAGGTCACATGCGCCCAAGGATGCATCCATTGGGCGTTCGAAATCTCAGCGCTGAAGTCGACAGGCTATGGAACCGCATAATCTACAAAATCTGTAGACAATAATTTCTAATTTTGCCCGTTTTCGTGAAACAGCCGCTTCGATTTCCTCGCCAGGCGGGAGGCTGGCGGCCATTGCCGTTTCTTCGTATCTTCAACCGGCGGCGTGGGATCGCCGAGCAACATTATGTTTGAGGCGGTGGATCGGCGCCCGGAAAGGAACTTTCGATGGCAACAGTCAAACTTCTGTCGGATCAAGAGGCCGCAGCCATTCCGGCCGTCCAAGCCGTGTTCGATGACATCAGGGCGACACGCAAGACCGATTTCATCAACAACTTCTGGCGTGCTCTTGCAAACGACCCCGCAAACCTCAAGCGGGTATGGGAGACGCTCAAATCGGTCATGACGGTCGAAGGCGCCATCGATCCGTTGACGCGGGAGATGATCTACATAGCGGTGTCGACGGCCAATGCCTGCCAGTACTGCATTCAATCCCACACCGCAGCCGCCCGCGCCCGCGGGATGACCGATGCCCAGCACGGCGAACTCTTGACGATCATCGGGCTTGCCGCACTGACAAACCATCTCGCTCTCGCCATGCAGGTTCCGCCCGATCCGGAATTCGAGATGCGATAGGATCGGCAGCAGTCTGCGGATCGGCTCGACCCCGAATACCGACCGGTGTTCGTCGATGAAGGAGATCATCGCTTCAATAGGCGGTCGAGATCCGCCATCGCAAGATAAGCGGATGCTTTGCGCAGTATCTCATTGGTTTGTCGAAGGTCGCGGTTCTCCCGCTCCAGAGCCTTCATCTTCTCGGCCACTTCGTTTGGGAGGGCGGGTGGTTGATCAGTTGCGATGACATCTCGATTTTCACGGCCATCAAGAAGAACTTCAACGATCAGAACAGTCGCTTTGATGCGGTTTTGGCAAACATGCCGCACAGTCCGTGTCCGATGTCACTGTCCACCTGGGCACGACCGCCAATCGTCACATCGCTGCGCTTCCGGCGGGAAGGTGATGGGGCGGGTGTTCTGAGGGCATCGGCGAGGTTGACGGTGCGGTCTCGGACACGATCACAGGTACCAACGTGCCCGCCGCCGGCGTCGACGCCGCATCAATGTCGATCGGCGTCCAATTTTTCGACGCCGATTACCCCGCCAAGGGGATCAATTTGCACGTGGGAACACACGCATCAACTCGGCAAACCCCATTGCGCGTTAATGGAAGAGCTGTCTGACATGGATGCCAGCCGCGCGGGCAATCTCGGAGAGCACCGCGCCCAGTTCGACGCACGCGGCAACCAGCGCTCGTGCGTTGGCGCCACCCTCAGCGGGGTCTCGGTTCCGCGGAGTTTATCCCGCTCGCAGAGGAAACGAGCTTGATCGTGACTCTCGGGGAACGGGTTTTACGCCAGCATGCACGGTGCCGCAAGCTGCGGGGGAATGTAAGAGTGGCCGTAACCTGTCTCTAGACAGCGTCGCCCAGGTTTAGGTGGACAGGATCGTTGGCTGCGACGCATGAGCCACTGGCTGCACATCGCGTCACTCGTGATAATCTAGCCTAAAGCAATAGGAAAGATTGGACATGATACCCCTCGGCAAGCCGATCGAACAAATTCTAGGGGTCGGCGCCCTACTACTCCTTGCGATCGGCTGCGCTCTCGTGCTTCAGCCCTTCCTCTCAGCTATCCTGTGGGCGGCGGTGATCTGTTTCTCAACATGGCCGGTTTACAGGAGGTGCGAGCGGGCAGTCGGTGGCAACAAAAGCGTGGCCGCCGCCGTGATGACGTTGCTGGTCGCCCTTATTTTGGTCGCACCATTCGCCGTGGTGGTGCCGACGTTGACGGACAGCGTGGGGAACCTGCTCCCGGCTGTGAACCAGGTTCTCGAGCAAGGCCCGCCGACGCCGCCGCGCTGGGTCGCAGGACTGCCGGTAATCGGCGAGAACCTGGCTGCCTACTGGGAGAGCTTGGCCCATAATGCGCCCGCGTTCACCGTTGAACTCAAGAAGCTAATCGGCCCGGCCACAGACCTAGCAGTAGCCAGCGGGGCGGTGCTCGGCGCCGGACTCCTCGAACTCGGGCTGAGCGTATTCATCGCCTTTTTCTTCTTCCTTCACGGCCGGCGGATGGCAGCCCACGTGCGCGCAGTCGGCGAAAGATTCGCCGGGGCCCGGGCCCGAGAGCTGCTTATGGTCGTGGGCGCAACTGTCAAGGGCGTCATTTATGGCTTGATAGGCACGGCACTCGCCCAGTCCCTCTTAGCCGGCATTGGTTTTTGGATCGCCGGTGTACCTCAGGCGCTGCTGCTTGGCTTCCTCACCTTCATCCTGTCGTTTCTGCCGGCAGGCCCCCCGCTTGTATGGGGCTCCGTGGTGCTATGGTTTCTTGCTCAGGGAGCCGTTTGGAGAAGCATCTTCGTCGCAGCGTGGGGCTTACTTCTCGTCAGCAGCATCGACAATGTCATCAGACCCTACATCCTCGGCAAGACCAACAACTTGCCGGTGTTGCTCGGCCTCTTCGGACTCCTTGGCGGTGTCATCGCCTTTGGATTTATCGGGATCTTTCTTGGGCCAACGCTGCTGGCGGCCGCCTACAGCCTCTTCCGCGAGTGGACCATGGCCGAAGTCGAGGAACGCAGTAACCCCACCCCGCCTTCCGACTCCGACTGATCGATCCCAAGTTTGTTGCTGAGGCCGAACATCGAGCCTGGACACATGACGAGAAGCTGCGGTACGTGACCAAATCCTTCAGAGTTTCGATCGTCGATGCAGAGAAGAGCGTACGGCTTTACGGCGCGGTGTAGGCTCACCCAATCGAGCTCGCCTGAAGTGATTAGGAATGAAACGTTGCGCTAAGGCAGCGAGGCGCGCATAACACCCTATCGAAGCCAACCTCCACGGGCTGCTTCGCCTGGAAGTGCCCAGCTTTCGCCCCAACCTGAAAGGACGAACCATGTTTGGCGTCCGAACCGGCCATAAAAAATCGTTGGGACTGTCCACCATCGAAGGAAACTTCGACGGCTCCGTCGCCAAGCGCGATCACGGTCACCATACTCTTTCGTGCCTTCGCTTCGCTATGTACGGCAAAGGAATCGGAAGCGACAGAGATCTCCTCAAAATAGCACGAGCCAACTGGCCCTCAACCGTAGGCTTGTTGTGAAACACTGAGTTTCGACGGTGGTCGAAAGCAGCGTGGGCTCTGAGTATGGCTCACGCTGTAGTACCTATTAAACGAGTTGCTCTCCTCTCGACCAATTTTTGGCCCAGTGCTCGACTTAAAGACCAGTACGTCTTGAGAAGATTGAGGCACGACGATCTTGCGCCTCATCGCCGATTTCCGCAGGTCAAATTCCTTATCGCTCGTCTATGGAAAGTCGATCACAGATCAGGTGACAACGGGAAACGTGGAAGCAGAACACCCGTTACGGCGAAACGGTGCATTGGTGCAGACGTCCGGGTCTCGACCTCTTCCGATCCTGCCTTCCATTCCGTCGCCTTGGTTCATCCTGCCACTCTATGAGGCCCGCATGCCCCCAGTAAGGTACCACTTAAGAGATCTGACATTCGCGAAGAAAACGGCTGCGAGAGCCCACGATCGCCTGTCGAGACAGGAAATGATCGGAAAGCGATCTCGCAACATCGGCAAGTCGGTGTACTTGGACAATGAGCTGCTGATGCGGCTCTACGATCGCAACCGCCGTATAATCGAACGTGTGAAGCGGATCGAGGCCGCGCTGGACGCCAAGTCATAATGATGAGGGAAGTATGACAAACGGAGGCGGAGATTGACCATGGAGTCTATGTTGGAGTCTCAGAACGCAGCGGAGCTGAGGTGAGGCGCATCGCCAATGGCCGGATGAGCTCAAGGCGCGGACCGTTTCAGAGAGTCTGCGGCGGGCGTGACGGTGAACGAAGTGGCGGAACGCCATGGCTTGAAGGCGAACCACCTGTCGTCCCGACGAACACTGGCGCGGCATTGCAAGCTGGTCTTGCCTGGAAAGACGCAGCCGAATTCGCGGCCATGGTTGTCGAGGCACCGGTGCCGATCAGAACGCCGGAGCCGCCAACTGCTAAGATTCTCCCGCGCCGAGTTTGTGGCGGGTCCGGTCACCATCCGTCTGGAGGAAGGTGCGTCTGCCGCCGGATCGCAGCCATGCAGCGATTGCCTCTCGCCTCAGCTGTGTTGAGTTGACAACCCCGACACATGCTCCAAAACTCTGCTCTTACCGGTATGGAGAAGTGTAGCCGCCATGCGAAGTCGTGATTGGCAGATAGGCGCATTTGTCGAGCGGATGCTCACCCGCAAAGCACGGAGTCATACAAGTCCTGTTTCCGCGATGTGCAGCTTCTGGGGCCTAATGCGCGCCTACTGGCTTTCCGAAAGCTGGCGCGAGGCCTGGGGGCTGACATCCGCCATTCTTGTCCTCACGGCATTGTCCGCCCAGGCCAGCGTCTGGTTCGCTATCACCTCGGGCGAGTTGATCAATCGGATCGCCTACTTCCACCATCCATCCACGCCCACGACGCCCATGGAACTGTTGAAAACAGCGGCAACGCTTGCCACGATCGCGATCATGAGGGACGTGTGTTTCACCGCTGTCCGCCATTTCTTCTCGACCACGCTTCACCGCAAATGGCGCGCGTGGCTCGACCGACGCTTTAACGAAGCCCTGCTCGACAGCAATCATACGCATTTCCATCTTCTGCAAATGGGCTCCGATGCGTCCGGGTCCGCTGTCCCGGCGCCGGACAATATCGATCAGCGCGTCCAGGAGTCTATCAAAGGCTTGACTGGCGGTGCTATCGGGCTGGCGATGGGCATTGCGGGAGTCGTGCTGTCCCTTGGCTTCGTCGGCAGTAAACTTGTTGAGATGTCGAGCGAAGTCGGGGGGCTTGAGTTCCTCGGCAGCTATGGAAGCGCCTGTTTGGCCTTCATGGCGGTCGCGATTTATGTACCGCTCAACACCGTTATTGCCGCCAAGCTCGGCGGCGTTCTCCAGCGCCTGTCGGTACGCATGCAATGGGCGGAGGGAAGCTACCGCACGGAACTGAACGCTCTCCTGCACCGCAGCTTCCATGTTGCCGTCCTCCATGGAGAAAGAGCCCAGAACGTCGTCAACAAGCGCCGGTATCTCGACATCGATCAAACTTGGGCCAGCCTAAATCGGGTGACTGCCGGCTACATGGGGTTCGAACTGGTCCATAATTTCATTGGCTCGCGGATTGTCGCCTATGCACCCGGCCTGCTCCCCTACATGGACAACAAGGTCAGCCTGCAGCACTACGTAACCGGTGCCGAACTGGCGACTGCCCTGATCAACGAATGCTCGTGGTTCATACACGTCATGCCCGATATTGCGACGTTGAAGGCTAACGCCCGGCGAATGACCGATCTCGCGAACGCGATCGAAACCGTTCAGCGACCCGAGGAGTTTTATGCCCAAACAGGCCTTTACGAATTCCAATATACCGAGCAGGACCCGGCGCTCGGCCTGACTCTCGAGCAAATTGGCCTGCATCATGCGGGCACCGAGCTCCCATTTCTGACCGCCGACAGACTTCAGTTCCTGCCCGGCGAATGGACCTTGGTCGTCGGCGAGTCAGGGAGCGGGAAGACCTCGCTTATAAAGGCGATAAACGGTCTTTGGGCGCACGGCCGCGGTACTGTCGCAACGCCAAGACACGCCCGAATCCTGTATGCCGCCCAGGACGTCAAGCTTCAGGCCGTGTCCTTGAAGGAGCTCGCTTGCCTTCCAGACCCGGCGAGCGATTATCAGGAGACGCACGTCGCGGTGGCGTTGCACGAGGCGGGACTCGGCGAATTCATCGATGAGCTCCCCAACGAAGGCCGCAACGGCCAGAGCTGGGATCAGCTGCTGTCGGGAGGCCAAAAGCAGAAGCTCGTTCTTGCCAGGATCCTTTTATTACGGCCTGGCCTCATCTTTCTCGACGAGGCCACGAGCGCCCTTGACACTCAAGCAGTTCATGCATTTCACCAGGCGATCATGGATCATTGTCCGGAGGTGACTGTGATCGCCATCATGCATGACGTTTCACCCATCCGATCAGGAAGCGGCGTTGATTTCTTCGACAGCGTGCTCACCATCGAAAAAGGCGTGGCAAAGAAAATGCCCATTGCTGCCTGGCGTCAGGCGGCCGCGGGGTAACGGCGGCCAGACCAAATAACCCAATCCGCTTGTCGCTCTGCTCGATTGATCCGACTGTGCGGAGCAACCCGGGACCTCTTCATCATTCGGGTGTTTCTTCACGTTGGATCGGGGGCTATCGGCATTCCGGCGGCTTCTGCTTGGTCCAGGGCCCTCCCAGCTTTGCAATCAAATTATTCCTCCGCGTCGGAATAGTTCTTGTATTGCAGCTTCTGAAGCGATGCATCCAGCCTGAGGATGAGCCCGGTCGGTGCGAAATCAAGAGAGACCTCTCCGAAAGCGGACAAGCTGGAGCTAACGAGCCGAGTGCCGAACCCCTTCTTGTACGGAGGTTCCACCACCGGACCTCCAACCTCTTGCCAAATGAAGCTCAGGCGCTTGTCGCCGGCCTCGTCGCGCACGGACCATTCGATTTCGACAGACCCTGGATCGACCGACAGCGAACCATACTTATTGGCGTTGGTAACGAGTTCGTGAAGCACGAGGGAGAAACAAAGGGCGGCCTGCGGGCCCAATTCAACTGCAGGACCGCTTGCTTTGAAACGTCCCGACGTCTCAAGTCCAAGATTAATCGCAGTCGCCTCGACAATCGTCGCCATGGTAGTGCCCAGCCAATTCTGCTGCAGCAAAATGTCGTGTGCTTTCGAATAGGCATTGATCCGGGCCGAGATCGCCTGTTCTGCATCTTCTATAGAGCTGGCGTTTCGGAAGGATTGACTGGTAATAGCCTGAATGACGGCCAGCGTATTCTTGATGCGGTGAGAGAGTTCGTGCATGAGAACCCGCTGTCGCTCCTCATTTTCTCTCTGCTCGGTCTGGTCCCTGAGGATCTTTACGAAGCCCTCGACTTTGCCATCGTCGGACGTCAATGCCATCATCTGGCCCGAGGCCCAGAACAACGAGCCGTCTTTGCGAACGTGCCAGCGCTCATCGTTGCCATGGCCTTCCGCTAAAGCGGCGGTCATCTCCCGTTGGAGAATTCCCGCCTGCAGGTCTTCCTGGGTGAATATTACGGCTGCGGCCTTGCCGATCATCTCAGCCTCGTCCCATCCAAAGATTCGTCGCGCGCCCTCATTCCACGTAGTCACCAGGCCATCGAGATCCGTGGAGATGATCGCATACTCGATCGCGCTCTGCAGGATTGCTTCGAGAAAGCGCTCTCGGGAATTGGCAAACAGTTTCATGATCATGTGATGGGCCTGATCCTTTCAGGGCCTGCAAGGCTGAAAGGCCTCATCTTGAGTTATACCGGACGCCGTTGCTTTGGCAAAGAGTCGCAGCCACGACACGCCGTCCAGCAAGTCTCGGAGGAGGCTTAAGCCAGGCAGCAACGCCGATGACCCGGCCCTTTATGCCGCCGCGCCGGAACCCAGAACCGACATGGAATTGCCCTTTACGGCTGTCGGATCGATCTGAAACGCGCTGCAGAATGAACTGCTTCCAGCAAGGATCACAAGGTCCTTGTCGAGCACCAACAGAGGGGTGTCGGATGACTTGATCAGGGCGAGTGCAAAATCGAATTGCTCTGAAGTTGATGCGGTAACGGTCATATCAGCACTTTGTGGGCTTCGAGGCTTTCGGAGCGAACGCTATACGCGCAGACAATTCTGCGCGTCGTACGGACCTGATTGTGATCCACAACTCCTAATTGATTATAACATATGTTGACTATAGATGTAGCTTATCCCATCCCCTAGCTTGCGCCCCGCCGAGGCGCACGTAGCCAACCGGGCTGATCAAGAGCAAGTCTCCCTTGCTTCCAGCTGGAAATATTGCCCTGGGGAGACACCGAAGGCCGTCCTGAACACCGCAATGAAGGCGCTGGGGCTCGAGTAGCCGAGCGAGAAGGCGATATCGCCGACGCTTCGGCCGACGGCGAGCCACTCCACTGCTTTGAGGAGTTTCGCCTGCTGACGCCAGGCGCGGAAACTCATGCCTGTCTCAAATTGGAAATGGCGCTGGAAGCTGCGGGGGGACATGGCCGCACGTGACGCAAGTTCATCGAGCGGCCAATCGGCACCCGGTTCATTCCGGATGTCTGAAGCGATGCTCCGGAGGCGTTCGGATCCCGGCGAGGGAAGGGACAGCGGCGCGGCTGGACTCGTCTCAAGCTGGTCGAGAATGACCGCGACAAGGCGTTCGGCACGGGCACTGCCGGCGTCCGCACGCGGTATCTCCAGGAACGCCAGGATCAGTTCGCGGAGGAGCGGTGTCGTACCGATCACGGAGACCCGGGAGGGCAGGTTCACGACCGCGTCGGGGCGAAAGAAAAGGTAGCTGCGCTCCGTCTCCTGCAGGTATGTCACTTCATGGAGGACGCCGGACGGCACGAATACGGCGCGTTCAGGCGGAACGATGAAGTAGCCCCGCTCGGTCTCCAGCCTTAGCGAACCACGCACGATCTGGAAAAGCTGCGCGCGGTGGTGCACGTGGAAGGAGTAGGTTCGCCCGGCGGGCTCTGCTCCACCCTGAGCGACAGCGGTGTGCGGATAATCTCCAAACTCGTCTTCCGGCAGATAAACGTTAGTGAGGTTGTCGCGGGCAATCATGGCGTCTCATAGACATAATTTGACAGACTGCCGATAACACGTCGGATGGCATTTCACTAGATTGATATCACCGCAGAACAACTTGGACGTAAGTTATGACATTCGAGCGCCGACAAACTGAAATTTCGGATCGCTTTGCTCCAAGCTTGCTGACGAAGCTGGCAGCTTTGCGGTTTGGAGCGCCCGTCGTCCTTGGCTGGTGGCAACGGCGCGAAACGGAACAGGCCCTACAGTGGCTATCGGACCGTGATCTGGCAGACATAGGCGTCGCGCGCCATGAGATCCGCGAGGTGGCGCGGTCGCAAGCGCCAATTGATGCGATGTCCGCGAAGCGGCGGGCAAGGTGATGGCAATACCGGTCCTCAAGCAACCGCATTATAAGAGAGGTAAGCAAGATGCACGACGACGGGCTTTTTGACGAAGAGGTTGCAGCAACCTACGACGACGATGGCGGCATCTCAGCTCCGGAACTAGTTGATCCGGCGGTCGATATCCTCGCCGAGTTCGCAGGAGGCGGGCGCGTCCTGGAGTTCGCGATCGGCACTGGCCGCCTGGCGCTTCCTCTCGCGCGGAGAGGGGTACAGGTGGAAGGCATCGAGCTTTCGAGAGCGATGGTGTCTCGCCTTCGCGCCAAAGAGGGCGGCGCGGAAATTGCGGTGGTGATCGGCGACATGGCCACCACCCGTGTCGAGCGGCGCTTTTCCCTCGTTTATCTGGTTTTCAACACGATCAACAACCTGACGTCGCAGGAAGCCCAGGTCGCTTGCTTTAGAAATGCGGCCGCGCATCTGGAAACTGGTGGGCACTTCCTGATCGAGGTTGGCGTACCGCCGCTTCAGCGACTTCCGCTCGGCGAGACGCTCCTGGCGTTCGACCGCACCGAGACGCATTGGGGCGTCGACGAATACGACGTGGTAAACCAGAACTTCTCGTCACATCACATCTGGTTCCGGGACGGAAACTATGGACATTTCTCGGTCCCGTTTCGATATGCTTGGCCAGCGGAATTCGATCTTATGGCGCGGCTGGCCGGCTTGAAACTCAAAGATCGATGGGGCGGATGGAAAAAGGAGCCGTTCACAAAAGTCAGCGATCGACATGTCTCCGTTTGGCAGAAGATCGCAGATTAGGCGGGTGACATGTGCTGCGGAAGGCAATGACGACCGCGACTTCCACCAGGGACCCGCGCTGACAGTGTCACACAACGGTCGCTATGTCATTGTCCAATGGTAGGGACATTTGGCAGCGAACTGCCCATGGGGCATGCTGTGGAGATGGTTGTTCCGTCTTCCCGGCGTAGGGCACGCGGCGCTCCCGAGGGGGTCTGCCGAACGTATGGCAAAGTCGCCGGCAAGCGCGGGAGGCGGCGTCGTGTCGAAGTGCGCACTGTCCTTGGATTGCGCCGATAGCCTCAACGGAAACTTAAGCACTGTGTCATAATACTAATCAATCACCTCGTCGCGGAGTGTGTGTAGCAATGTTTGAGATCCGCATGCATGTGCCGCTGGAACACGATTGTCCAGCTTGTTGACCGATTGCGTCGACCGGAGCCTGGGCGGCCCGTGCGACGGGAGTGAGACGATGCCATCCAAATTTTTCACCCGCATCAGTGCTAAACTGACCGCCATGTCAGCGGTCGGCATCTTCATGGTTTTCACCTTGCTAGCGGCGGTCTGGATTGGCGGCGCTTCGGTGGGAAGAAGCTCCGAATTCGGTCGAATGCAGCTGGTGATTTCCCGAGATCTGGTGGACGCGAAAGCATCGCTGCGCGGCATGGTGATGGGAATGTTGGAATTGCGCCTCGCGGAGACTTCGACCGATGTAACGAAAGCGCGCGACTATGTGGCCAAACGGCATGAATCGGTGACAAAATACCTGGCAAGCGCAAGCGCTCATGTGACACTTCAGTCCAACAAAGACCGGATAGCAAAAGTTGCCGAGCTGACGGGCCAGTGGATGACCGAATACGAAGTTCTTTCACGCAGAATCGACGTTAGATTAGGCAACGCTGCCAACGGTGTCGAAGCCTCTGCTGAGGAAAAAGCTGCACAAGGCAAGCTCCTGGATATTGCCGACCAAATTGGCGCGCTGCTCGATGAGTGCGTGAATGCGACGAAAAGCAAAGCGGACGAAGCGGGAGTGCAGATGGCGTCGGCATCGGCCTTGGCTCTGCAACTCAGCCTTGGAATGGGGTTTCTCGTTGTCGCGACGCTAGTCGCTTCGGCGATTTTCGGTTCAAAGGCGATCGCTCGCCCAATCGGCCAGTTGACAGCGAGCATGAGGCAGCTTGCCGACGGTAACCTCGAAACCGCAGTGCCGTGCGCAAGTCGGACCGACGAGATCGGCGAAATGGCCGCCGCTGTGAACGTGTTTAAGCAAAACGGCATTCGGATGCATCACCTCAATGCCCAGGAACGTGCCCTGCATGAAAAGAGCGCGGATCTGTCGTCAAATATTTCGACCGTCGTCGCTGCGGCTGTTGCCGGAGACTTTACCCGGCGAATTGAGAAAACCTATGACAATCCTGATCTCGATCGTTTCGCGGGAAGCGTCAACGAGCTCGTAACCTCCGTGCACAGCGGCGTTAGTGAGGTGCAGCGTGTCATCGCGGCATTGGCGCATGGTGACCTCACCGATGAGATGCGAGGCGCATTCCAAGGTTCATTCGGAGAACTCAAGCGCGATGTGAATGCAACGATGGACGGTTTGAGAACCGTGATGGCAGAAGTCCGCGCGGCGATCGACGCGATCAACTCCGGCACTGGCGAGCTCAGCAATGCGTCCGGCGACCTGTCCAAACGTACCGAACAGCAGGCGGCCGCATTGGAGGAAACCGCCGCAAGTCTGGAGGAGATCACATCGGCGGTGAAGAGTTCCACATACCGCGCGGCCGAAGCCAGTCACATGGTTGACGAGGCGCGCAGAAGCACGGATCAATCGAGCGCGGTGGTCACCGATGCCGTGGCGGCCATGGGACGTATCGAAAGGGCCTCTGGCGAGATCAGCCAGATCATCAATGTCATCGACGAGATTGCGTTTCAAACGAACCTGCTTGCGCTGAACGCCGGCGTCGAGGCAGCGCGCGCCGGGGAGGCCGGCAAGGGGTTTGCGGTCGTCGCCCAGGAGGTCCGCGAGCTTGCGCAGCGTTCCGCCCGCGCCGCTAAGGACATCAAGGATCTGATTACCCGTTCTGGCAGCGAAGTGCAGACTGGTGTGAGACTTGTGACCGCCACCGGCGAAGCACTGAACCTGATCCAAGGTCAGGTTTCCAAGATAAACGAACACGTTCAGTCGATCGCCACTGCGGCAAGAGAACAAACGACTGGTCTCTCAGAAGTCAATACGGCCATCAATCAGATGGATCAGGTCACGCAGCAAAACGCGGCCATGGTGGAGGAGGCCACCGCAAGCACTAACCGGTTGGCAGACGAAGTCGTTTCTCTATCCCGGTTGATTTCACGATTTAAGGTGCAAGCTGGCGGGCGGCCTGCGATTTCGTTTGCAGGACCGACCAGCCATACCGCTCCGGCCTCGCCAGCGCGCGCTGCGTAAAGGCACTGGCAAATCGGTAAGCGCCTAAGCAGTCTACGCCGTGAGAAGTCGAAGACCATTCAGTAGGCGCTGGTTGCTCCCGGTCATCCGTGACCACTACAAATGAACTGGCCAAGGCTGTAGCTCACGGAGACGAACTGGAGGACGCCGGCAGCGAGCGAGGTTTCGTTCCGTGTTCGATTTTTGCCGACGGCTGGCGGGCTCGCCATCTCGACTGTCGGATTGCGAATTGATCGACCCGCTGCCGAGCGGCTTTCTCGACGACTACCAGATCAATAGGTTCCCGCCCGTGGACGCGCCTGCACGCTGAGCGCCCGACGGTCCAGGGTCGTCCGGTTCCTCCGGCGGTTTTCCGCTGCACACAGGTCCGCCTTCTTGCACCAACCTCAGCATCGGCTTGTCGGCCACCGTGGAGCCCATTTGGACAACGTTGGGAGGGACGAGGGCGTCTTCGACAACGCGTGCCCGTTCCAGTTCTTGAAGGGGCTCGTCGGACACATCAGGGTTCTTGGACGCATGCGCCTCGGCGAGCTTGGTCAGCCTTCCGTGCTCCGCGCCGCCTATGATGATCGCTGGTCTTTGCGAAATTCTGCTGCTTGCCATTCGATAGCTCCTGCGCGCCGCAAACCAGGTTCTGCGACAGCGAACGATGGAATTGTTGGAGCTGGCGCGCCATCTAATTGACCCGCGCCTTGCGTTCGACAATCTGGTGCAGGCGACGGCAATCGGCGAGGGTCAGTTTCAAATAGCATCGGGACATTCCAAAACCTTCAAAGGGGAAGCCGTTGTTTTTCTGGCATGTCGCACTTGGAAATAGAATGTACCCGGCTACAGTATGATGTGGCGTAATCTATCTTATGGAACCTGCGGGCGTCTAACAAACAGAACTCTTTTTTCTCTTAGCAAATCAGTCGGATACGGTCACATCGATCCAGCGACCAGCGCCTCGATCTCCGTAAATACCGGCGTCGGTCCAGCCGTTGCCTCGAACGATCATGTTGGCTGCATCGCGCGTCATGGAGCCGTTACGAAGCATCTGTTCAAGCGCTTGGCGATCGACCGGATCCGCGAAGAATGAATCTGAACTTCGCCATTCACCCGCATCAACGTGCGAGCGTCAGCCAGTCGCCGATCGTTGTCCCAAAATGCTGCATGGAACGTGTTGCGGGGATGGCCGGACGCTCGGTGGCGATGGTCTTTCGGACTTCACGCGGGCTGAGGCCGAATTCATGGCTGAAGGCGCGTGTGAAATTGGCGGCAACGTCAAAGCCGGCGGCCTCGGCAATCTCCGAGATCGGCCTGTTGTCGGTCGGGTTGGTGAGATCCGCATATGCCTGCAGCAATCGACGTTTGCGGATGTAATTGAAGACGCCCCCGCTCGTTTCGAACAATTGGTAGAGCCGCGTCCGCGAGATGCCCAGCGCACGGCACATGACCTCCGGCGTCAAGCTATCGGAATGAAGATTGAGGTGAATATAGCGATGCGCCCGCTCCATCAGCCCCATATTGGCCTGTTCCTGAGCGCGATCCAAACTTGTGGACGATGCAGCGCATGCAACGACCATATCGCCGATCGTCCGTATGATCCGCGGTACCTCCTCCTGCGTCAAATTGCTGAGGTTCGCTTCCAGGCCGTTGATATAGCTGACGAGCAATTCAGCCAGGCTGCCGGTGAGGACGGTGTTGTTGGCGTTCTGCAGAAGACTCGCATCATGGGTCAACAGTTCATAGCGCAGGAAGACGAGCACGGCGACTGAATCGGTCATCCGCCCGCGGTAGGGATAACCCAGCGACCTGAAAAATATTTCGCCCGGGCCGGTCTCCGTTACATGGCGATTGGCCTCGGTCCAGGCCCGGCCGCTGCGCAGTACGCCGACGTTCCAGTGATCGATTGGGCTCGATCGCAGCATGGCCTGATCGCGAATATAGCTGCATGCCTGCGCGCGCTGCTGGACGATGAGGATATCGCCGAGATGCCAGCCGGTCTGTTCCGCAAGAAAACCGTCGTCCTCTGATTTTCCGTCCGGCAGATGAACATCCACAAGCGGCGCCATGTGGGATCGCCAGGCCTGGAACTGTTCTTTCGCCGGCAGGTCTTGCGTCGAAAATCGCAACGGCACCAGAGCCGGCGGAACGTCCGCCCGATGTTCTTTCTGCGGGGACGGTTCGCGCGGCCAGCGCCGCCGCTCCAAATGGGCCGGCCACTCCCGTCCACCAGCGGGGTCATCTCCAGACTCCGTAACCATCCAATCCTCCAGCGCATAGCCGATCCGGGCTGTTGAAACTGAAGCAAGCAAGGGTTTTCGCGGCTGAAACGTCCGCGCAACCCATTCGATGGACCGAATCGACTGAAGCTCTACGTGCATAAGCTACTTATCATATTCCTATGCGAGCAGAAATGGACGCACCGATAATTTTCAGGATGCGGCGATAACGACAATTGCGTCCTGTTGCTGTATCTAATTAAGCAATGGTTAATTCCGAAAACGTTCGGAAATCCAAAAAGCTCACTTGCCGGTGCAATGCAGTTTCAAAGCACCCTCAACGTGAAACGACACTTTATTCAAAACAAAAAATGCGAGAACAGGAGGATAGGTCGTGAACTATCTGGGCAATATTCGTGCGCGCTTTGCACGATCGTCGGCTTACAGCAGTTCTTCTCCGCACAACCATCAGGCACCAGGAAAAATTCCTGTCGCCAAACGTGCGGGTTTTCCCTGCTCACATTCATGCGAGACGCTCCTGAGGCCGGACATCGGCAACTGATGGCGCGCGAAGGGTTGCGCGCGGCCGAGGCCGTCTGTGTCGATGCGTAATGAGCCCCAGGCTTGCACGCAACCCTTACTATATCCACCCACTGGCGAATTTCTGCGAACGCTGCCCATGTGGCAGAATGGAGGCTACGATGACTACCGCATGTGATGAGGAACATATCGAATTGAAGCCGCTTTCGAGCTGCAGACGAGAGGTCGAAGTCGCAATGGTTGAAATGCTCGTCAGTTTGCAGAAACATGGATGGTCGGCTGCGGAATTGGCCCTGGCGCTCGCAGATGCCTCCGAAGATCTCGTCATGCTGATCGCGACCAAAAAGCTTCGACCGCATTAGTGCGTCTCGGAAATGCACAGCGGTTCCGGGATACCGACATGTATCCAAACAAGGAGCTAAAGCGCGTCGCATGAACCACTTTTGACGCGACGCGCTTCAAGAAAAATGATCGCAGGGAATTATCCCGTTCTGTCTCGATGAGACGGTAGCACTGTCACGCGCCGCAGTGATTTCCATCACATCAATCGCCGCGCCGGAGATGAGTGGCAACGGTCGGCTCCTACACGAGGGGATTGATCGTCCGCATAAGATGAGATCGAGGAAGCTGCGGCCGCTATCCTAAGATACCACCACCCGATCTCGCCGATTTGTTCTCGACCTTACTGGCCGGACTGTTCGTCCAGAGTGGAAAGCGCGTCCTGCAGCCTGAGCGCAGCCAGCGCCTTCGTTGCCTCGTCCGGGGACCATCCGGCCTCCAGCGCTGCGGAGAGAACGAGCGATTCCGTTTGCAGTTCGAGCTTTTCATAGAGCGGCTCGAGAGCCTCGCGGGCGGTGACAACGTGCTGGTCCGGCGGCGTGATGGGTGTCGCAGCAACCGTAGGCATAATGCTCCTCCTTTTGAACGCTAAGGTTCGAAACCCAATCGCAGGCATGCTTGTTCCGTCCACATCGCATTTTTTGGCCGTATCACGGCTGACGGAAACTGTTGCGAAACTCTGGACGGTCGCAACTTCGTCCATCCCCTGGCGTCTCTAGGGCGGCAGCGAAAATCTTCGCTGGATGTGAACGAACGGACAGGCTACCGCACAATTGCAAAAAGCGGAAGCGATTTACGGCAATCCCCCATTTTTCGCCTTGCATCGCGGATTTCGAAAGACGCGCGCGCTATCAACAACGCCGCCATATCTGGCGAAATCTCCGCCATTTAAGAAATGCGCGAATGACGATTGCAGACGGATGTTCCTGTGGTCGCGACCGTCCCTGGCAGAGCATGATGCGTCCGAAAACCGCTCACACTTTTCGGCATCGTGCGCTAGTGGCAATTTGAAACCATCCGCCGCAACCGATTCTCCCACGAGATCTCCAATGACCATCGACGCCGCACGAAATCCGCATCCGATCTATTTTGCCGGCGCTTTTGCCACGGGCGGGCTCCTGACTTTCATGGTGCACCTGAACGGCGAGCTGGCACGCTACGGGAATCCGCTGTTTTCCTCCTGGACCGCGCACGGCACCGGCATGGTCGCTGCCGTCATTCTTCTCCTGCTGGTCCACCGGCGGCGCAAGCCAAAGCCGGAACAAGGCCTGCGCGCGCCTCTATGGGCCTATTTCGGCGGGCTCTCCGGCGCGGCAACGGTCATGCTGACCTCGACCACGGTCAACTCACCGCTCGGGCTCTCCGGCACCTTGGCTCTCGGGCTGGCAGGCCAGGTCGTCTTCAGCGTTGCGGCCGACAGCTGGGGACTGTTCGGCATGCAGAAACGGCATCCTGATACCCGCGACATCGCGGCACTCGGCCTGGTCGTTGCGGGAGCGGCGCTGATCATCCTCTTCGGGCGAGGTGCGGCATGACGCTCTTCATTCTGCTTGCTTGCCTCGGCGGCGTGCTCGTCGGCCTCAGCCGCCAGCTCAATGGGCGGCTGAGCCTCTCGACGACGCCGCTGATCGCATCCTTCTGGAATCACGCCATAGGTTTCGCCGCACTGAGCTGCCTCGGTCTCTTCGTCGGCGGTCTGCTTCCTGCGGGTGCTGCCGAGGCGCCCTGGTATGCCTATCTCGGCGGTCCGCTCGGCGTCGTCTTCGTGGCGGCCGGCAGCTGGGCGATCGCGCGGATCGGCGCGGTCAACTCGGCTCTGCTGATCATCGGCGGGCAGATGGTCACGGGAGTGGCGTTTGATTATGTCAGCGGCGTGCCGGCGTCGTTCTGGGCGAACGCCGGCGGAATTGTGCTTATCGTCGCTGGAATGATGGTCAGTCGGGGACGGCGCAAGGTCGAGCGTTCGCGATAGCCGTACTCGACATTTGCCGGGCTGGTGCAGCCCGGCGGGACGGCGGAGATGCCTCCCCGTCGCGTCGGGTCGCTGCGTTCTCAGGCAAGGTATTTGGTAAACCAGTCGACCGTTCGCTGCCAGGCGAGCTTGGCCGCCGCTTCGTCATAGCGCGGCGTGGTATCGTTGTGGAAGCCGTGATTCACGTCGGGGTAGATATAGGCCTCGTAGGTCTTGCCGGCCGATTTCAGCGCCGCTTCATAGGCAGGCCAGCCTTCGTTGACGCCCTTGTCCAGCCCGGCATAATGGAGAAGCAATGGCGCTTTGATCTTCGGCACGTCTTCGGCGCGCGGCTGCCGGCCGTAGAACGGCACGGCGGCGGCAAGTTCGGGATAGGCGACTGCCGCGGCATTGGCGACACCGCCGCCGTAGCAGAAGCCGACAATACCGACCTTGCCGGTGGTGAGCTCGCTCTTCATCAGATACTCGACCGCCGCGAAGAAGTCATTCATCAGCTTTTCCGGATCGACCTTCTGCTGCAACTCCCGTCCCTTTTCGTCATTGCCGGGATAGCCGCCGACCGAGGTGAGGCCGTCCGGCGCCAGCGCAATGAAGCCGGCCTTCGCCACGCGCCGCGCCACGTCTTCGATATAGGGGTTTAGGCCTCTGTTCTCGTGCACGACCACGACGGCGGCGACCTTGCCGGTGGCGTTTTTGGGGCGGACGAGATAGCCGCGCACATCGCCATTTCCTTTCGGCGAGGCATAGGTGATGTATTCGGCGGAGATGTCAGGATCGGTTGCCTCGACCTGGGTCGCCAGCGCATAATTCGGGCTCAGCGACGCCAGAATGGCGGCCGCGGTCACGCCGCCGACGGCGAATTTACCGGCCCGGTCAAGAAACTCGCGCTTGGTGATCCTCCCATGCGCATAATAATCATAGAGTTCGAGCAGCTCCTGTGGGAAATCCTTGGCTGTCATGCGGGTCATAATGGCTCCTCCTGGCCTCGGGTTCTCGCCCATCCTACACGCGCAGGCGCGCTCGACTTTTCAATATTTCGCGAGTTTCGCGTGAGCTTGCCGGCGCGATTGCCGCCGGTTGCACTCATGCCCGTCGTCTGCGCCCCTGGGCTTGACCGTGCGTCCGCCTCCGCATCCCGACGTTGACAGTGCCTGACCGAAAGCCGGCTGGCGAATTATGAAAATCAATTTCATGCTCGCCGCGTCGGGCCCGTTTTCTATTGACGCCTCTCGTTTTTTGTCCCAACTTAAAGAAAATAAATTACTTAATCGGGAACTTGATTGGCATGAAAGTGGGCATCATCGGGCTCGGATTCCGGCTCGGCTACCTCGGCTACGTCTTCAAAGCGATTGATAGCAGCTTCGACATTGTCGGCTATGTGGATCCCGATCCCGCCGGCCTTCCCGGCTTGACCGAAAAGGGCATTTCGGCCGGCAAGGCCTATGCTTCGCCGGAAGAGCTGCTCGCCTCCGAAAAGCTCGATCTGCTGATGATCGGCTCGCCCAATCACATGCATCTCGGCCATATCAGGCTCGGGCTGCAGGCCGGCCTCAAGGTCTTCTGCGAAAAGCCGATCGTCACGACAATTGCCGAAAGCATCGAGCTGGCGCATCTGATGGCGAAGTTCGGCCACGAGCGGCTGATGGTCGGCCTGGTGCTGCGCTACTCCCCTCTTTACAAGGACCTGCGCGCCATCCAGGCCGAGGGCAAGCTCGGCCAGATCGTCTCGATCGAAGCATCCGAACATATCGAGCCCTATCACGGCGCCTTCTTCATGCGCGACTGGCGCCGCTACGAGCGCTATTCCGGCAGCTTTATGCTGGAAAAATGCTGCCACGACCTCGACCTTTATAATGGTGTTGTCGGCGCGCGGCCGGAGCGGGTCGCCAGTTTCGGCGGTCGCAAGAGCTTCATCCCGGCCAATGATCCGGCGCGCGAGGGCATCAACGACCTCGAGCTTTTCCACCGCAAGCCGAGCGGCTGGATGGGATCGGACAAGGTCTTCGACAGCGATGCCGACATCATCGATTACCAGGTTGCGATTGTCGAATATGAAAACGGCGTCGGCATGGACTTCCACACCAATCTTAATGTGCCCGACCAGTTCCGCCGCTTCGCCATCATGGGCTCGCGCGGCATGGCTGAAGGTGATTTCGTCCGCGGCTATCTCGATGTGCACGAGCAACTGACCGGCAACAAGATCGTTGCGAACACATATGCCGCCACCGAACTCTCCCAGCATTACGGCGCCGACGAGCAGATGGCGAGCGACCTCCTGGAGAGCGTGCGCACCGGGCTCGAACTTCCCGTCTCGACGCTGAATGCGCTCGAGGCAGGCATTCTGGCGCTCGCGATGGACGCAGCGAGGATGAAGAAAACGGTCGTCGACCTCAGGCCCATCTGGGACCGCTTCGACGAAGCCCTTCACGCAAGAGCGGCTTGAGGACGGCGGCAAGATGAGTGTCCAACGAAGCGCCTTCATCTTTGCCTGGATCCTTCTTCTTCCGGCCGTTCTCTATGTTCTCGCCATTGTCGCTTATCCCCTGGTCGATACGTTCATTCTCTCCTTCACCGACGCGTCGCTGAAGAAGACCACCAATTGGGTCGGCTGGATCAATTACGAGAAGATCTTCAACGCCACCTTTGCGGAGGTGATCCTGCGCACCTTCATCTGGACCTTCTTCTCGGTCGCGCTGAAAATGGTGATCGGCACCTTCGGCGCCTGCATGCTGAACGCCGCCGTGCCCGGCCGCTCGCTGTTCCGGCTCTTGACCATGCCGCCCTGGATCGTGCCGATGGCAATCGGCATCTTCATGTGGGGCTGGATGTATAATGGCCAGTTCGGAATGATCTCCGGCCTGTTGCAGCGTTTCGGCCTGGTCGACGGCCCGGTCGCCTTCCTCGCCTATGGCAGCACCGCCTTCTGGGCGACGATCGTCACCGACGTCTGGATCGGCGTGCCGCTGGTGACGATCTATTTCCTGGCGGCGATCCAGTCGATCCCCAAGGATCTCTACGAGGCCGCCTGGACCGACGGTGCCGGCCGCTGGTACCGCTTCCGCCGCATCACCCTGCCGCTGATGGTGCCCGCGATCATCACCATGTCGATGCTGTCCTTGATCGCCACCTTCAATTCGTTCGACATTATCTGGATCCTGACGCAGGGCGGGCCGAGCGGCGAGACGACGACGATGATCATCGATACCTACCAGACGGCGATCGGCTCGAAGAAATACGGTGAAGGTGCTGCACGCGCCGTCTTGATCTGCATCTTCCTGTCGCTCTTCTGCTTCGCCTATTTCCGCGTCACCCGCCGCCTCAATCCGGAGAAGCGCGCATGAGCAGTGCTGCCATGATCGACCGTTACCGCTGGTGGGAGATCATCCTGATCTATTGCGGCATCGCGGTGTTCCTGTTCTTCGTGCTGGCGCCCTTCGTCGAGGGCTTCCTGGTGTCGCTGAAGCCGCTCGCCCAGCTCTTCTCCTCGCCCTACCGCTTCTGGCCGGAGAACGGCTCGTTCGAAGCCTACCGGACGATGTGGATCAGCGTGCCGGGCTTCGGGCGCTATATCTTCAATTCCTTCTTCATCTCGATCATCGTCACGCTGATCGTGCTCTGCCTCGTCATTCCGGCGGCCTATGCCTTCGCCAAGTTCGAATTCAGGGGCATGGGCATCCTGCTCGGCGCCTTCCTGACGGTGAACATGTTCTCCGGAGCCGTGCTCTTGATCCCGCTCTTCCGGCTGATGCGCAGCATGGGCGTGCTCAACACCTATCTCGCCATGATCGTGCCGGGAGTAGCCTTCCTTATCCCGTCGGCGATCTGGCTGCTGCGCACCTACATGATCCGCATTCCCCAGGAGCTCAACGAAGCCGCCTTCATGGATGGCGCCAGCCACTTCTACACGCTTCGTCGCGTTATCCTGCCCATTGCGATGCCGGGAATCATCGTCGTCGCCATTACCACCTTCATCGGCGCTTACGCCCAGCAATTCATCTTCGCGCTGACCTTCAACTCGAAGAGTGAATACATGCCCTTGCCGGTGGGGCTCTTTGCTTACTTCGGCAAGCAGGAGGTCATCTGGAACGAACTGATGGCGGCTTCCTTCGTCGGCATCGCGCCGGCGATGGTCGTCATCTTCTTCCTTCAGCGTTACCTTGTCGGCGGTCTGACCGCCGGTGCGGTGAAACAATAAGATTATAAAAACGAGTGAACAGCTAACAACCAAACGGGAGTCACGACGTGAGCATAACAATCAAGACAGGCCTTATGGCGCTCGCCTTGCTCGGTTCGACGGCATTGACCGCGGTCACTGCCCATGCCGCCGACAAGGAAATCAGCTGGATCTATTGCGGCGACACGATCGACCCGGTCCACACCAAATACATCAAGCAGTGGGAAGAAAAGAACGCCGGCTGGAAGGTCACGCCTGAAGTTGTCGGCTGGGCGCAGTGCCAGGACAAGGCAACGACGCTCGCCGCCGCCGGTACGCCGGTTGCCATGGCCTATGTCGGCTCGCGCACGCTGAAGGAGTTCGCCCAGAACGATCTCATCGTCAAGGTGCCGATGACCGATGAGGAAAAGAAGGCTTACTATCCCCACATCGTCGACACGGTGACCTTCGAGGGCACCCAGTGGGGCGTTCCGATCGCCTTCTCCACCAAGGCGCTCTACTGGAACAAGGACCTCTTCAAGCAGGCGGGCCTCGATCCCGAGAAGCCGCCGAAGACCTGGGCCGAAGAAATCGAGATGGCCAAGACCATCAAGGAAAAGACCGGCATTCCGGGCTTCGGTCTCTCGGCCAAGACCTTCGACAACACGATGCACCAGTTCATGCATTGGGTTTACACCAACAATGGCAGCGTGATCGATGCCGACGGCAAGATCACCCTCGACAGCCCGCAGATTCTCGCCGCGCTGAAGGCCTACAAGGATATCGTTCCCTACTCCGAAGAAGGCCCGACGGCCTATGAGCAGAACGAAGTCCGCGCCATCTTCCTCGACGGCAAGGTCGCCATGATCCAGGCCGGATCGGGTGCGGCCTCCCGCCTGAAGGAGACGAAGATCAACTGGGGCATTACGACCCTGCCGCTCGGCCCCGATGCCAAAGGCCCCGGCACGCTGCTGATCACCGACAGCCTGGCGATCTTCAAGGGTTCCGGCGTCGAGGACAAGGCGACCGAATTCGCCAAGTTCATCACCTCGCCGGATGTGCAGTCGGAATACGAGCTGCAGGGCGGCGCCGGCCTCACGCCCCTGCGTCCCTCGAAGAAGGTCGACGAATTCGTCGCCAAGGACCCCTATTGGAAGCCGCTCATCGAAGGCATCAGCTATGGTGGTCCCGAGCCGCTCTTCACTGACTATAAGGGCTTCCAGAACTCGATGATCGAGATGATCCAGTCGGTCGTCACAGGCAAGGCCGAACCGGAAGCCGCGCTGAAGAAGGCTGCCGGCGAAATCGAAGCGTTCAAGTAAGCCCTCCTGAATCTCCCTGGGGTCGCGGTGCAAGCCGCGGCCCCCACCCCTCTATCGAATGTGCGACGAAGACCGCCGGCGGAGACAGATTTTTGGGACAGCTCCTTCTCAACAACGTTCAGAAATTCTACGGCGACTACGAAGTTCTGAAGGGCGTGCAGCTCGAGGTGAAGAACGGCGAATTCGTCGTCTTCGTCGGGCCGTCAGGCTGCGGCAAGTCCACGCTGCTGCGGATGATCGCCGGCCTCGATGCGACGACGGCGGGCGATATCGTCATCAACGGCGTCAGGGTCAACGACCTGCCGCCGGTCAAGCGCGGCATTGCCATGGTGTTCCAGTCCTACGCGCTCTATCCGCACATGACGGTTTTCGAGAACATCGCCTTCCCCCTGCGCGTCGAAAAGATGGAAGAGGCAAAGCTCAAGGCCAAGGTGGAAAACGCCGCGCGCATCCTGCATCTCGACCAGCGGCTGCAGCAGAAACCCGGCATGCTCTCCGGCGGCCAGCGCCAGCGCGTCGCCATCGGCCGCGCCATCGTGCGCGAACCGAAGATCTTCCTGTTCGACGAGCCGCTGTCCAACCTCGACGCGGCGCTGCGCGCCGACATGCGCATCGAGCTTGCCAAGCTGCACCGGCAGCTGAAGGCGACGATGATTTATGTGACGCATGACCAAGTCGAGGCCATGACCATGGCCGACCGCATCGTCGTGCTCGACGCCGGCAATATCTCGCAGACCGGCGCGCCTCTGGAGCTTTACCACAAGCCCGCCAACCAGTTCGTCGCCGGCTTCATCGGCAACCCCAAAATGAATTTTCTCCCCGTCACCTGCAAGGGCGTCAGCGCGAGCGGCGTCGAAGTCGATTATCTCGGCCAGACCGCCCTTCTGCCGGTGACACCACGCGACGGCATGGCCGGCAAGACCCTGACGCTCGGCATCCGCCCGGAGCACATCCAGCTGAACGGCGGCGACATCGTCTTCACCGTCACCCCGACGGTCATCGAACGCCTCGGCGCCAACACTGTCGCCTATGCCTCGCTCAACGGAGAGGCCGAGAATTTCTGCGCCATGCTCCCCGGCAGCGTCGGCATCCGCCCCGACACGCCGGTTGCCACCGGCATCAATGCCGCCGATTGCCATCTCTTCGACGAGGCAGGCATTGCGTTTGAGCGGCGTGTCGAGCTGACTGAAATCGATATGAATGTGATCAACCCGACGGCGGCTTGAGCCGACTGGTTCGTAGTCGGCGATTAGTCCTGTAGCTCCGACCAAGAACTAATCGACGCCGTCCGCAACGAGAGGCGGAAAAAAGACCCGGAGCCTGCCGAGAAGCCCTTGGTCGTGGTGATGGCGGAGCTCCACCGCGCGCGAATCGAGACGTTCGCTCGGGCCAAGGGCATTACGGGCGTCGATCACCTGTTCGCCGAGCTTGATCGGCAGAATCTGCGGACAAATTGGCCTCCATGCAGGGGCACAGCTACTCGCTCGAGCGCGCAGCCGTCGTCGTCCGGTCGATGCTGGGGATAAGCCCGTCGGCCTACCAGGAGGCCTGCGAGGTCATGGGGCCGGAAAATGCGGCGGTCGCCGTTGCCGGCATCCTGGAGCGCGTCAACATGATTAACTCGCCCGGCGGGTATCTTCGTGACCTGACGCGGCGAACCGAGCGTGGGGAATTCTCGCTGGGACCTATGATCATGGCGTTGCTGAAGGCAAATGGTGTGGCGCAAGCGAAAGCGGGGTAGAGCGGCCGCGCCAATTTCGACGCGAACGAAATCGCGCTCACTTCAATGCCTGGAAAACGAGTTGGTCGCGACCAACTCTTCTAAACCTTTGCAGTCGTTCACTTTTCGAACTTCGGGATTTTGGAGTAAAATCACCGGCCGGAATAAGACGTTCCACTTAGACCGAGCGGCTGACCTCCGCATTCAGCGGCGCCAGCTGTGGGATTGACGACGAGTGGGGTGGCTAAGGCATCATGTGAATAGCCGGTCGATCTCCTCGCGTTGTTCGGCGTGTTTGGGCGGATTGTCATTTCTTAATTTTTGCAGGGTGGGGATCTTCCAGCGGACGGCCGACAAGTCGCGGGCGTGTGGCAAGCGTATAACCTCGATGTCAGGTTCACCATCGTGAAGAGAGAGGAGAAACGTTCGGGCCTTAGCATCAAGGCGCGACTGGATGTCGTTCGGGAACCGCTCCGGACATCCAGCATTTCGTGCGGGGCCGCCCGGAACTCGCCACGTAAACAAGGAGGGTACGAAACAGCGGGTCAGTCGGCCCCTCGTCCTGGACTCTTGTGCAGTCTGTGAGAAGTTCGGTCATGCGGCGCGGACGAAGGGTGGTAAGCCCCTCGAAGATCGCATCGATGTTGTGAAAGCTTTCGTTTTCCGGCAGTTCGTCCAGTGCCTCGATGATGACCTGCTCCGTCGTTGATGCGCGTATCGTCCAGCTCTGCAAAAACGGGATGTGGTTGCGATCTGATTCCGCCGCCAGTGGTTCAATGCCGAGACCCGCGGTCTTGAAGAGACGCGTGCTGCGGAGGATAGGGAGGCCATTGGCTGGGAAGTTCGCGAGCCAGCGCGGCGCATCGCCATAGATGAAGATTTTCTCGCCCCCAGTGCCAAGTAGTGCACATGACCACGAAGCGCCAGCGCCGTGCGGCCGCCAACACGGAATGGATAATCCATGATTGTCTGTGCAGACATGACGGCGATGCGCCAGTCGATACGTTCTTTCGCTAGTTGGCAGGGCAGGGGGCCTCCGGAATAAAATCGAGCGTGGAAGAACGAACACCTGGTCCCCCGCGGACCGGATGTGCTTGCTCAGACCGCTTTACTTGTTCAATGCGTCCTTAAGTGCCTTGGCCGGCGTAAACGCTAGCTTCCTGGCTGCTGCGACTTTGATGGTCGCGCCGGCCGCCGGATTGCGCGCCTCGCGCTCCGGCGTTGCCTTCACCTTGAACTTGCCAAATCCAGGCAGTGAGGTTTCGTTGCCGGCAATCGCGGCTTGAGTGATCGAGGCGATCACCGCTTCGACTATGGCCTTGCCCTGTGCCTTCGTCAGGCTGTGTTCACCCGCGATCTTGTCGGCGATTTCATTCGTGGTGGTCATCCTACGTCTCCGCGTCATTGTTGATACGGTTTCGGGCGATAGCCACGCATCCGTTTCTGACGCAAGAGCTGGAGGAAGAGCCCGACCGCCTCCTCCTCGCACTTGAAATGATGCACCAGCCTCTGACCGCGAGCACCGATGCGTCCCCACCGACGGATGAGACATGCGTCCCCAAACAGCGTCGGCTCGATCGACATGGCATAATAGCGGGCCATGTTCTTCGTGGCGTCCGTGCGTTCGATATAAAGCTGATAAGGCTGCGCGATCATGGTGAGAGGATCGCCGATTGCCGATTGCGCGTCCAACAAGACATTTGAATCAGTCAGCCGCAATTGATTCATGACCGTGATGCATTGCAGAGCAGACTGTTCGGGCGAGCCGCCTGCGGCGGACGGTGCTATGAGCTGCCGCTCACGGTGCCCGCAAGCAGTCCCGCGCATTCGGGTGACGGCCTATCTCCCAGCAGCCGCAGCGTCGACGCGATCGTTCGATCGCGCGGAAAACGGCCAATCTGCATGGCCGACCGCGCTCGGCAAACGGTCACGTCGCCTGTCGGCGACGTAGTCTATCTCTCTCTGACCGGCTTGGTTTGCACCCGCCACTCCGGCGTCAAGGACTTCCTCGGATGATCGGTCTACGGCCTGGAAAGTTCGGAACGCTTGCGCTTCCTGCACAGGCAGGCTAAAACACTGAACCAGATGGTTCAGTATGCAAGTCCCCTCGACCTCTCGTTTGCGGCGCTGTCCGATGCAACCCGCCGCGGGATCATCGATCAGCTTGGGCGGGGGGACGCGTCGATCACCAGTCTGGCGGATCAGTTCCAGATGACGCTGACCGGCATGAAGAAGCACGTCCAGGTTCTCGAGCGGGCGGGGCTCGTCGTCACGCAGAAGATCGGACGGGTGAGAACCTGCAAGCTTGGGACACGCGGCCTCAAGGCGGAGGCCGCGTGGATGGAGGCGCATCGCAAGCTCTTCGAGGCCCGCTTCGAAGCCTTGGACGAGATCATCAGCGAGATGCAACAGGAGGGAAGCGATGACTGAGCGAGTTAACGGTGCAGCTGGTTCTGAGAACCGCACGTCGGTCGAGCGCAGAGGCGATCGCGAACTCCTGGTAACCAGGACATTCGATGCGCCGCCGAGCACGGTGTACAGGGCGTGGAGCCAGGCCGAACTGTTCCGGCGCTGGTGGGTGCCGAAATCGGTATCCGGCATTTCGCTCGTCTCATGCGAGATGGACGTGCGTACCGGCGGCAAATATCGGCTGGAGTTCGGCGCCGACGATTCCGACACCATGGCCTTCTACGGCAAGTATCTCGAGGTAGTGCCGAACGAACGCATCGTCTGGACCAACGACGAGGGGGAAGAGGGCGCGATCACGACCGTGACCTTCGCGGATCAAGGCGGGAAGACACTCCTGACTTTCCACGAAGTCTATCCGTCCAAGGAGGCGCTTGAGGAAGCCCTACAGGGCTCGGCGGCCGCATTGCCGGAACAGTTGGAGCAGCTCGACGAATTGCTGTCCAGCATAGGCAAGTAGCGCCGGTCGGGGAAATCGCCTGGAGGGAGCGTCTGCTCTTGCGAAGCGACCCCACCACGCTTTCCCGCCTGGGGCGCACACCGGCCCTGCTAGGCGTGAGCGCCGATCTTCCACGCCGCTTTAATCGAGATTGTTGTTGTCGCGGTTATCGGCGATCGGACGGTGCTCTCGCCGGAACGAGAAAGCTCCGCCATGTCACGGATTTGCCTCACCCGGCACTCCGGCCACTTGAGACCTCGCCTCTTCTGCTCACCTTGGCCGGAGCTCCAAGAGTCAGCTGCGGGGCTGAAGCAACGCCAGAACGACAGTCGATGCCGCCAAGACGGCTGTAAATGTCAATGGCGCTGAGGCACCAAAGTGATCGACCACATAGCCGCCGAACAGCGCACCTATGCTGATGGCGACCTGGAACGAAACGACCATCAGGCTGCCAGCAGCCTCCAAGGCGTCTGCTGCGCCCCGGGACAAGTTGGTGGGCAGTACCACCGGAGCCATCCCAAAAGCGAAACCCCAAAGTGTAACGAGGGCAAACGCGATGCCGCTATATGCACCCCACAGTACGAGAGCAAGCGCCGAAAACGCCATCAATACGCCGGCGACAGCGAGCGCCATGTGGATATTTGCGTCTGCCAGTCGGCCGCCGGCGACATTGCCGATCACAGAGGCGATGCCAAACCCGAGGAGCGCTAGGGCAATCGGGCCGGTGCCAAGGAGCGTCACTTGTTCGAGGAAGGGTCGCACATAGACCGAGCCGGCAAAATGTCCAGTCATCAGCAAGAGGATAGCAAGCATTCCGAGTTGCACAGTGCGCCGTTTCGTCAGCCGGAAGACGTCGGAAAGACTGTTGCTTGTGCTTGCGGGTAGCGTCGGCAAGCTGAGTATCTGCAGCAGCATCGCAATCGCTGCGAGCCCTGCGGTCATGGCCGTGGCGGCACGCCAGCCGAGCCAATCGCTGATCAAGGCGCCCATGGATGGTGCAGCTATGGTGGCAAGAGAGACACCGAGGGTGACGATAGCCATACCCCGGCCTGTCGCATTGGTGCCAACCAATCTCGCCACGACGGCAACTGAAAGCGCCCAGAAACCACTGAGCGCGATGCCAAGCCCGGCTCGGCCCAACAACAATAGCCAAAAATCCGTCGCGAGCGCGGCCACCAGATTGGAGCCGATAGCCAAGGCACTTAGGCCAACCAGGACAGTCTTCCGGTTCAGTTTGCCGATGAGAACGTTGCTCAACAAGGCCGTCACCGCGCCAACAGACGCGGTGGCGGTGACAACCTGACCGGCGATTCCCTCGCTGACGCCAAGGTCACGCGCCATTGGGGTCAACAAACCTGCCGGCAAGAATTCAGCTGACACCAGCGCAAAGCTTGTGGCTGCCATTGAAATAACGGCGAACCAGGTCGTGGGGCTCCATGTACTCGGAACGGTAGAATCGAGGCCAATCGCGGGGCCGTCAAGCTGGGATGTTGTGTCCGTCATTGAAGTACCTCCAAGGTTTGGAGGGTCTTAATAGCGGAGTCTTTCAGGATGATATGTGTCCTAAAGTCCGAATTCTATGTCCATTCGTCCGGAAATGGTGCGACGCACAACGCCAGGTGAAACGCTGGTGATTCGCTTGAATGCGCGAGCGAAAGAAGCTTCAGATTCATAGCCCAGTTGGGAAGCGACCTCGGCAACCGACATGTTTTGACCGAGCAACTCTCGTGCAAGCTGCATTCGCAGACGGGCGAGATACCGTGCCGCGCCTTCCCCTAAGATGGCGCTGAAGCGTTCCGCGAAGATCGAGCGCGATTGACCTGCCACGCCAGCAAGGGTCTCAAGCGTCCAGTCATGGCCGGGATCTCGGTGCATGGCTGCCAGCGCACGACCGATATGAGGATCACGGATCGCGGCGAGCCAGCCACTGGTCGAGGCGCCGCTGCAATTGACCCAGCAGCGAATAAGCCGCGCGACGAGGACGTCCGCCATGCGTGACAAGACCGTGGCGCTGCCTAGCTGGGGCTGCGACGCCTCTGCCGTCATGGCGGCGAGGAGGGGGCCGACGATCGGATCATTGCCAGCAACATCACAACCCTTGATGATCGGTGGCATCAAAGCGATCAACGGGTTGAGGGCATTCGCACCCAAGGCCATGGAACCGCAGAACAAGGTGCTCGTCGCTCCTGTTCCTTCCTGCACCACTTCGCAGACATTGCCCCCCAGCTTGGTGACCTGGCAGCTCTTGAGCGAGTCCCCGACAACATCGGGCTTGCTGGCCAGTCGGTGTTCGACACCTTGTGGCAACAACACCAGATCGCCGTCCTGCAACTCCTGCCATCCTTGCGCTTCGGTATGGATCCAGCATGGCCCCTCACTGACGAAATGAAAGCGAAGCAGCTGTTGCTGCGCAAAGGCGATGCTCCATGGATGACGTAGCTCGCAGCGGCCGTAATTGACTCCACTCAGGCGAAAGTCCCGGAGAATTTCGCTGAGTGCGTCCGTAGGAATTTGCGTCGGAGACTGGGATGAACGATCAAGCATTGGGATAATTTATATGCCGACAGTCCGGACTGCAAGTAAGGCAGCCAGCTCTGAGGTCATCAATGGGAATGGGAGCAACTGACCCTCCCGGTGTAGAATTCCAATGTCCAGCTAGCTGACCTGCGACCCCGCTCACCAATGGAACAAAAAGCCGACCAGAGCTCACGTATGGTGGTATCATCTTCACGATCGGCTTCGTTACCGGGACAAATCTGCAGATCGATCTCAAGCCGATCATCCTCAAGGCTCTACGGATTCAAGGAAACAACACGGGATCGGCGGGGGACTTCGGCAAGGCTATGAAGGCCATCGAGGCTGCCAAGATCGTTCTGGTGGTGGCCAAGCAATTCAGTATTGACGATGTCCCAGAAGCCTATCGCGAACAATCCAAGGGGCCGGTTGGGAAGCTCTCCATCGATTGGACTGGTAAGTCTCTTTCTCAGGAATGTCCGGGCTTAGCGTAACCCTGCGCGGGCGCGAGCCAATGGACTCGGTCAACACCGAAATAATCGATCTTATCCACAAGGGCTGGGCCGGAAATGAGCGGAGAGTTTACCGTGGTAAACCCGGGGCAGGGAGCTGAGCAACGGCGCGTAAAAATCTTCTCTCGAGCCTAATCGGGTTACGGTTTTCTGATTCAGCAGGGGACACTGGCCGTGATCAGTTGGCCGGTCATTGACGAAAGCGGCAACAACCGGAGTTGACGCGAAACGCCTTTTTGACGATACGGCGCGGTGGGGCGTATGGCGAAATCCCCATGAGGCGGTGGAACAAGTGCGGAGCATGGGTTTGAAACGGGCGGTCGATTTTCTTCTGGCTGTGATCGCGTCGGTCATCCTGCTCGTTCCGATCCTTGTCGTCGCTCTGTGTGTTCGGCTGACCTCGCCGGGGCCAATCCTCTACTGGTCAAAACGTGTCGGCCGCTTCAATCAGATCTTCCTGATGCCGAAATTTCGCAGCATGCGCGTCGACACGCCGACGGTTGCCACACATCTGCTCGAGAATCCGGATCGGTTTCTGACGCCCATCGGCTCGTTTCTGCGCAAATCAAGCCTCGACGAATTGCCGCAGCTCTGGTGCATTCTGGGCGGCAGGATGAGCTTTGTCGGGCCTCGGCCGGCGCTCTACAATCAGTATGACCTGATCGAACTGCGGACAGCCCACGGCGTCGATAAACTCCTGCCCGGATTGACCGGTTGGGCGCAGATCAACGGCCGCGACGAGTTGCCGATTCTGGAGAAGGTGAAATTCGATGTCGAATATCTCGAGCGGCGCTCGTTCGGTTTCGACATGCGCATTCTGTTTCTGACCGCCGGCAAGGTGATCGGCCGCAAGGGAATAAGGCATTAAGTTACCAACTTCCGATAGATAAGCGGTGCGGAAGACCTTGATTCCCGATTATTTCAGTTGCGCTCATTGTAGAAACTGACAAGAAGGTGATTGTCTGATGATCTGCGAGACGCTGGGAAGCAATGCCTGAAAATACCCCCACTGAGACGCCACGCTCAGCATGGTTCTTAGTGCCGATGCAGGCGCTCGTCGCCCCTTTGCTGGCGATGCCGCGTGCTGCCAAACGCGCGCTCGCCTTGCTGGTGGATTCAAGCTTTTGCGTCCTGACGATCTGGCTGGCGTATTGCTTCCGCCTGAACGAATGGACCGTTCTGACCGGCGTGCAGTGGTTGCCGGTCTTTGTGTCCCTGTGCATGGCCCTTCCGATCTTCATCGTCATGGGCATGTATCGGGCAATTTTCCGTTACGCCGGTCTTGCCGCTTTCATCGCGGTTCTAAAGGCTATTGCGATCTACGGCGTCGCCTTCATGACGATATTTACGGCGCTGAGCGTTCCGGGCGTTCCTAGAACGGTCGGTATTCTTCAGCCCTTCCTGCTGCTGATTGCGATCGGACTGTCGCGGTTGGGTATCCGCTATTGGCTCGGCGATACCTATCAGCGGATCCTTCACCAGAATACGCTCGCCAAGGTGCTGATCTACGGGGCAGGAAATGCCGGCCGGCAACTCGCCGGCGCCCTGACGAACAGCGCCGAACTCAATGTCGTCGGTTACCTGGATGATGATCCGCGTCTTAAGGGCGGCATCATGGGCGGCTTGCCGATCTACGACCCGTCGGACCTTCCGGTGCTCGCCGAAGCTCTTGGCGTGCATAACGTGCTTCTTGCCCTTCCATCCGCATCGCGGCAGCGGCGCAACGAAATCCTCGAGCGCATCCGCAAAGCCAGGGTGAATGTTCGCACGTTGCCGGATCTGACGGCGCTTGCTCAGGGCCGTGTCGCCGTCTCCGACATTCGCGAGTTGGAGATCGAAGACCTGCTGGGCAGGGAAGCGGTAGCGCCGCGGCAGGAATTGCTCGACAAGGCGATGCGCAAAAAGGTGGTGATGGTCACGGGCGCCGGCGGTTCCATCGGCGGGGAACTTTGTCGCCAGATTCTGCGCAATGCGCCTTCGACCCTCATCCTCATCGATCAGAATGAGTTTTCGCTTTATAATATTCACGCCGAATTGCTAAAGCTGGCCGAACTTTACCAGCAGGAAAGCGTGCAGATCGTTCCGATCCTTTGTTCCGTCCGCGACCAGGACCGCATGGAACATATCATGCAGAGCTGGCAGCCTCAGACGCTCTATCATGCGGCCGCTTACAAGCATGTGCCTCTCGTCGAACATAATGCCGTGGAGGGCATCAAGAACAACGTCATGGGGACGCTGATCACCGCACGCGCGGCGAACAAATGCGGCGTCTTGAATTTTGTGCTGATCAGCACGGACAAAGCCGTGCGTCCGACGAATGTGATGGGCGCCAGCAAGAGGCTGGCGGAGATGGTTCTGCAGGCGCTCGCAGCAGAACCGGCCGTTGACAGAGTGCGCACGAAATTCTCCATGGTCCGGTTCGGAAACGTGCTCGGTTCCTCCGGATCCGTCGTGCCGCTGTTCCGGCAGCAGATCAAGGACGGCGGGCCGGTTACCCTGACGCACCCGAAAATAACCCGGTACTTCATGACCATTTCGGAGGCCTCGCAACTGGTCATTCAAGCAGGCGCCATGGCCGAGGGCGGGGATGTTTTCCTGCTCGACATGGGCGAGCCCGTCCGCATCGCAGACCTCGCCCGCAAGATGGTCGAGCTTTCAGGATTGACCATCCGCGACGAGGATAATCCCGAAGGGGACATCGAGCTTTCCGTTACCGGCCTGAGGCCCGGCGAGAAGCTTTATGAAGAACTTTTGATCGGGGATAACCCTGAAACAACCGAACATCCCCGGATTATGAAGGCGCGCGAGGATTTCCTGTTCTGGCCGGAGCTTTCGAAGAAGCTCAGCTTGCTCAACGCGGCATTGGATCGCAACGATATGGTCGCGGCACGCGCGACCTTGGCAGAGCTCGTCTCCGGCTATTCCTCAACCGGTGAGGTTTCGGATCTTGCCTTCACCGGCGCCGAGACCGTTCCGGCGGCCTAAAGACGACAACGCGCAAGCGTCGAGCGCAGGAATTCAGCTTCACACGACGGGCGTGAAGACTGTGCTACCCCGATCCAAGCAAATCAGGGCGACCATATAGGCGAAGATCGGATCCAGTGCCTTTTGGTTGAACATGATGCCGACGCTGCCGGTAACAATGTAGCTGCTGGTGAGCAGAAGAGCGAGCGCCATGGACAGGTCCCTGCCGGGACCGGGTTCCTTTTTCCACGCGGCTATCAAGGGCGTCAGGAGCAGCAGCGAAAGCGCCGCGATGCCGACAACGCCGGCGTCGATTCCCGCTGTCAGAAAGCCGTTATGGACATGCGAGAAGGTCAAGTATGGCCGCATGCTGTCGGGTAGTTCCGCCAAGACCGAGGCCATCCTGTTTTGCGGGCCATAACCGGTCAACGGGTCCTTGCTGATGGCTGACAGTGCGCCTTTGTATAAAGCGACTCGTGCGCTGAGTGAGGTAATCTCACCTTCACTGCGTTCAAGCGCTGCCATATTTTCCTGCAGCGCGTGGATGCGGTGGATGATCTGGCCGCTGCCGAGCGCGATAAGTCCCGCAAACAGCAAAGAGCCGGTGATAGCGAGACTGCGCGAACTCAGATGGAAGCTGTGTTTGCGAAAATACCAGAGAAGGATGACGAGATGGACGGGAATGGCCAGCCACGCCGAGCGCGTTCCCGAAAGCAGCACGCAGCCGAGGCCAGCGGCATATCCCAAGATCGCAATTCTTTGCTCGACGCTTTTAGGAGATTGAACGTTAAGAAGCGCAACGCCGCCGAAAAGAAGGCCTATGATTCCGAGGAGTGCGGCATTCGACGTCCCAGCCTCTGCTCTCTCCATCAGAAACATGATCTGCAGCAGGCTGACGAGAAAGGTAACGATCATGCCGATCCCGGCGCCGAGGATAAATAGCGGCACGAGACGGCCATCGGGAGATTGGCGCATTCGCGGCAATATCAGCCAGATCGAAAAGAAGGGCAGGAGCCGGAATATCCAGTCTGCGACTTCGGAGTAAGGCGGGTTAATGAAGATGCTGGCGATCATCACCAGCGGGTAGATCGTCATGCAGATGGCGACTGCCCGGTCCGATTTCGAAAAGTTCAGCGGAAAGCGGGCCGTCGCCAGTAAGTAGATGCCCGAGAGCATCGACCCGAGGAGGATGAACCCGTTGAAATTAGGTGAAAGTCCGGGCAGGATTGCGAAGAGAAAAACCGCAATGCCGTTGGTTCGATCAAGCGCGCTTCCGGACCCGCTGCCGGGATGAAGTACCGCAATCACGAGTTGCCTGAAATAATTCACTTTGCTGATCCTGAGGTGTCATTGATCCAGCCTCGCTAAGGACCGATGTCACCGCTGTCAAGCTGTGCGCGCGGGCCTAACTCGCGCTTTTCTCACTATTGTATTCCGGCAACAGCAAACCCGGATGCTTCTTGCTCTATCGGTGATGCGCCGCAGCGCCCGGCAACGGCAAAGCTGATGCGATGACGAAAGACGTTTGAAGTGCGGCCTTGCCGTGGGTTTGTCATTTCCGCGTATGGAAGCACACGATCCGGCTTTATCGTTATTCCCGCTGGCGCGGCTTATTCGTTGATGTCTCCAGCTAACGCCAATATGAGCGGGCCGAGCTTTCCGCCGATGATCGACCAAGGAGATAACCGAAGCCGAACGCCGCAATACCGATGCCAAGCAACAATGCGCTTGCCGTGTGCGGGTGGTCTCTCGCGCCGGCGGTTACTGCATAGGCCCCGCGTTTCACTCGGCCAGCCGCCGATTGGGCGGCCTTGGCCAATCCTTCCGGCTGTTCGACGGGTGTGCCGGTGAAGCCGGCGTCCAAATCCTGTTTGTCAGCCATGTCGGGACCTTTCCTGTGTTGCCCATCCTAAATTTTGATCGAGACTGCAGTTTCAATCCTGCTCACGTGTGCCGGGTGAGGCTTCGCGTTGATCCGCGTCTTCGAGATCCGTCTTGACGAGGAAGGTGTCGCGATGCTCGCGCGACGCCTCTCGCAGTGCCTCGAGCCTGGGAGGATTGTCCGTCTCACCCCGTGCATCGAGCTCGTGCTCGGCGCGGATCCAGTGATCCCGATGCTTGCCCTCCGGCCTTCCTTCCTTCTCCCACAGCGAGTATGCCCTTTTCCGGATCTCGTCCTCGCGGGTGGCTGGCTGAGAACCGATGCTCTGCTCTGCGGGTTCCTGAATGGCTCGACGTGCCGTCTTCCCTTTGCCTGCGCCGGCTGGGGGTGAAGCCTTCAGCCGCGTGTCGTCGGTCGCGATTTCGTTTCTTCTGCGTCGTAACGGATTTTTCATCGGCGCCTCCTTGATGGGATCTCAACCAATTCCGCTGATCTAAGTTCCCATTGGCTGCATTTTGAACGCCAATGTATCCACGTGCCTTGGCAACCGTGTCACGACTGATATACTAGTATGCCACAACGAATGTCCGGTACCGTTTATGAGACAAGATGCAGAAACCGCCGCGCTTTTGGGCCCGAGCTCGCAGGAAGCCGGCCGCAGGCTACGCCGCGTCACCACGGCCGGCGCCATCTACGAGCGCCTTTATGCCGACATCGTCTCGCTCCGAATGCCGCCTGGTCTGTTTTTGCAGGAAAAGCGGATTGCCGACGAATTCGGCGTCAGCCGCACACCGGTGCGCGAGGCGTTGCTGAGGCTCTCCGAAGGCGGACTTGTCGATATCTTCCCGCAGTCGGGCACCGTCGTGTCGCGCGTGCCGGTTTCGGCGATTCCGGAGGCGGTTATCGTGCGAAAAGCGCTCGAAGGCACGACCGCCGAAATGGCGGCTCAGACCGCCACCGCCGCCGATGTCGCCCGCCTCGATGCCATTATCGCCCGACAGCGCGCGCATGCCGCGGCCGGCAACGCCTCAAGCTTCCACGAGGAGGACGAGGCCTTTCATGAGGCGATCACGCAGATATCAGGTTATCCCGGCATCTGGGCGATCCTGAAGACGGTCAAGGTGCAAATCGACCGGGCAAGGCGGCTGACGCTGCCGGCGCTTGGGCGTATGGGCAACGTGGTGTCCGAGCATATGATCATCCGCGACGCCCTTGCCGCCCATGATGCAGCGGCCGCCCGTAGCACCATGATCCACCACTTGAGCGCCGTTATTCCCGATGTCGACGAGCTGCGCTCGCGTTACCCCGATTATTTCTGCTGACGGCAGGATCACCACGAAACGAAAAGCAAGGGAAGGAAGAAAGATGCGGCAGGGTTGGAGATGGTTCGGGCCGGAAGCGCCGGTGACGCTGGATGAGGTCCGTCAGACGGGCGCGACCAATATCGTCTCGTCGCTGCATCAGGTGCCGATCGGCAGGGCTTGGACGGAAAAGGAAGTGCGCGAACGCCAATCGCTGATCGAGACTACGCCTGCCGATCGGTCGCCGCTCGTCTGGTCGGTGGTCGAAAGCATTCCGATTCCCGACGCCGTCAAGCGCAAGGGCGGGGCGGCAAAGGCCGAAATCGAGGCGTGGATTGCCAGCCTCGAAGCGGTCGCCGCCTGCGGCATCCCGATCGTCTGCTATAATTTCATGCCGGTCGTCGACTGGACCCGCACCGAACTCGATTTCGTGACGCCGACCGGCGCCACAGCCATGCGCTTCGATCACGAGCGCTTCGCAGCCTTTGACCTCTTCGTTCTGGAACGGCCGGATGCGAGACAGCAATATTCGGCGGAAGACCGCGAACGGGCGCGTGTCGTCTTCGAGGCGATGTCGGAGGAGGAGATTGCCGAGATCACCCGCATCATCACTTCGGCTCTGCCCGGCTCGACCACCGAGCCCCTGACCATTCCGGCCTTCCGGGAAAAGCTGGTCGCCTATAGCGGCATCGATGCCGCACGGCTGCGCCGCCATCTGATCGAATTCCTGGAGGCGGTGACGCCGGCTGCCGAAGCCCGCGGCGTCAAGCTGACGCTGCATCCCGATGATCCGCCGCGTTCGCTGTTCGGTCTTCCCCGCATCGCCTCCACAGGGGATGATTATGCCGCGCTCTTCGATGCAGTGCCGTCGGCGGCGAACGGCATGTGTTACTGCACCGGCAGCCTTGGCGTGCGCGCCGACAACGACCTGCCGGCCATCGCCCGGCGCTTCGCCTCGCGCATCCACTTCGCCCATCTGCGCGCCACGACGCGCGAGGGCGACGGCCGGACCTTCCATGAAAGCGCGCATCTCGAAGGCGACGTCGATATGGTCGCGGTGCTCAGGGAGCTGGTGGCGGAAGACAAGCGCCGGGGTGGCGAAGACACCATCGTCTTCCGCTCCGACCACGGCCACCGCATGCTCGACGATCTCGACAAGGTCGTCACCCCCGGCTATCCGGCGATTGGCCGCATGCGCGGCCTTGCCGAATTGCGCGGCATCCTGCATGCGTTGGGCGCGCCGCCGACCTGAGGGCGTCCCGTGGTTTCATCGGAAATCAACGCGCTCTGAAGCTTGAGCAACGCTTCAGAGCGCGCAACCCTTCAAAAAAAGATCGGCGCACATCTTCGCCCTGGCGGCGATCTCCTCATTCCCAGGCGGCTGTTGCTGGCGCAGCATCGCCGCGCGCTGCGGCTCCAAGATCATCATGCCGCGCAGCATGCCGCAGGCAGCATGCGGATCGTCAAGCGCAATCAGCTTCCGGTCGATCTGCTTGCGCAGCCAATTCTCCATCAAGGTGTTGGTTCTGACGATCGCTTTCTCATAGAAGGCACTGGCGATCTCGGGAAAACGGTCGGATTCGCTGATGACGAGCCGGGTCACGGTGATCGTATCCAGCGACAGCGTCAGCATGCCATAGGCCGTCAGCATGCGCTCCAGTCCCTGTCGGACATCCGCCGCGGCGAGCGTGCCGGGGTCAAGCGCCGTGAGGAATCGTCCCGTCCGCTCCGTGATCATTTCGGAAAAGAGATCGGCCTTCGTCGGAAACAGCCGGTACAGCGTCTTGGTCGAAACCCCCGCTTCTTGAGCGATCGCGGCAATGCTGGCGGCGGCATAACCGCTCTGGTGGAATTGCCGGTTGGCCGCCTCGATGATCACGCTTTTCGTATCGTCGTCGCAACGGATTTGCGGCCGGCCCCTCGGTCTCTTCTCGATTTTGTGATTTTGGACCATGACTATTTTCCAAATTCTGATTGACATCGATTTTATAGTGCATATTTTGGAAAGTATCAAGTTTCCTAAATAGCATTCCAGGCGAATTCAGAGGCCGCAGCCCAAGAGACGGCGACCGTCATCAGGAGAAGACAATGACCATCAAGATGCTGCATCCCCTCAACAACAACGCGGCTCCCGAAACTGCTGCCGAAGCCGCCCCGGCAAGCCTCGATGCCGGCCAGCCGCTGCGCATCGCCGATGCTGCCGCTGTCGAGGAAAGTCCCGCCCGCCGGCACGGCGGCCGCTCCCTGCTCGTCGGCGCCACGGCGCTGGTGCTGATTGCCGCCGGCGGCTACTACGGCCATGATTACTGGACGGTGGGCCGCTTCCACGTCTCGACCGACGATGCCTATGTGAAGGCCGACAATAGCACCATCGCCCCCAAGATTTCCGGCTATCTCGCCGAGGTCCTGGTGATGGACAACGAGACGGTGAAGGCCGGCCAGCCGCTCGCCCGCATCGACGACCGTGACTTCAAGGCGGCCCTCGATCAGGCCAGGGCCGACGTCGCCGCCGCGGAAGCGACCGTCAACGCCAAGCAGACTTCGCTCGATATCCAGCAATCGACGATCGCTGCCGCCCGCGCCACCGTCGATGTCGATCGCGCCAACGAGACCTTCGCCGAGCAGAACAACAAGCGTTATTCGAACCTCGCCACCAGCGGTTATGCCCCGGTCCAAACGGCGCAGCAGGCGGCCTCGCAAATCGCCGCTGCCCAGGCTTCGATCGTCCGCGACACGGCCTCGCTCGATGCCGCCGTCAAGCAGCTCGATCTGCTGAACGCCGAGCTGGCCCAGGCAAAGGCGGCCCTTGCGCGCAGCCAGGCCATCCAGCACCAGGCCGAGCTCAACCTTTCCTATGCGACGATAACAGCCCCAGTCGACGGTACCGCCGGCAACCGGACGCTGCGCGTCGGCCAATATGTCCAGGCCGGCACCCAGCTGATGTCGGTCGTGCCGACGCGGGCGGCCTACATCATCGCCAACTACAAGGAAACACAGCTGACCGACGTTAAGGCCGGCCAGCCGGTCGATATCGAGGTCGATATGTTCCCCGGCCGCACCTATCGCGGCCATGTCGACAGTCTCGCTCCGGCAAGCGGCCAGGAATTCGCGCTGCTGCCGCCTGACAACGCCACCGGCAACTTCACCAAGGTCGTTCAGCGCATCCCGGTCAAGATCGTGCTCGACGGCGACGCTGCCGAAAACGGCGACCTGCGCCCCGGCATGTCGGTACAGCCTGATATCGATACCAGGAACGACCGTAGCTAGGCCGGGGACGAGGAGTTCGTGTCATGTCCACCATTGCAGCAACAGCCATCGCCGTTCCGCGGGAAAAAACCGGCGCCAGCACCAGAGACTGGATCGCCGTCCTCGCTGGCATGTCGGCGCCTTCATGGCAATCCTCAACATCCAGATCACCAATGCCTCGCTGCTCGATATCGAAGGCGGCATCGGAACGGGCGTCGACAACGGCGCCTGGATCTCCACTTCCTACCTGATCGGCGAGATCGTCGTCATTCCGCTGACGGCCTATTTCAGCAGCGTCTTCTCGTTCCGCCGCTATATTCTCGTCAATTCCATCCTGTTTCCGCTGTTCTCGATCGCCTGCGCCTTCGCGCATGATCTCGGCACGATGATCCTTTTGCGCGGCCTGCAGGGTTTTGCCGGCGGCGTACTGATTCCGATGGCCTTCACCATGGTTCTGACCAAGCTGCCGAAACCGCAGCAGCCGCTCGGCCTGGCGATCTTCGCGCTCTCCGTCACCTTCGCACCGGCGATAGGCCCGACCATTGGCGGTTATCTCACCGAAAACTATGGCTGGCAGACGATCTTCTTCATCAACGCCATCCCGAGCGCCGTCATGGCGGGCGCCCTTGCCCTGACGCTCAACAAGCAGCCGATGCAGCTTCGCCTCCTTAAGGAGGGCGACTGGGCCGGTATTGTCACCATGGCGATCGGCCTCTCGGCGCTGCAGACGGTGCTGGAGGAAGGCAACAAGGAGGACTGGTTCGCCTCGCCCTTCATCGTCAAGCTCAGCATCCTCGCCTTCGTCTTCCTCGCGGCCTTCATCTGGATCGAGCTGACCGTCAAGAAGCCGCTGGTCAAGCTCAGCCTGCTGACGCAGCGCAATTTCGGCATCGGCGTTGCCGTCAACGTGCTGGTCGGCGTCGCGCTTTTCGGCACTGTTTACATCCTGCCGCAATATCTCGGCCAAGTGCAGCGCTACAATGCCGAGCAGATCGGCAACGTGCTGGCCTGGACCGGTCTGCCGCAGCTGCTGCTGATTCCGCTCGTGCCCCTAATGATGAGGCGCTTCGATGCGCGTTATATCGGCTTTCTCGGCATCTCGATCTTTGCGATCAGCTGCTTCCTCAACATCACGCTTTCGGCCGATACCGCCGGCGACCAGTTCTGGATTCCGAACATCGTGCGTGCCGTCGGTCAGGCCCTGGTACTGACGCCGATCACCGCCATCACCACCGCCGGCATCGCAGCCGCGGATGCCGCCGCCGCCTCGGGGCTCACCAACATGCTGCGCAATCTCGGCGGCGCCGTCGGCACGGCAACACTCGGCACGGTGCTGACCAAACGCGAGCAGTTTCATTCCAACATAATCGGTCAGTCGGTAACGCTCGGCCGCGATGAAGTCCGCGATCGTCTTGCACAAACGACCGCCTATTTCATGCAGCACGGGATTTCCGATCCTGCCGTCGCTGCACACAAGGCCGTTGCCGCTCTCGGTCAGATCGTCAGGCGCCAGGCCCTCATCCTGGGCTTTGCCGATACTTTCGCCGTCATCGGCGTCGTGCTGGCCATTGCTGCAGTCGCCTTGCTGCTCACTCAAAAACCGCGGCCCGGCGCTGGCGCCGGCGCCCACTGACAATCGGCACCGACTAACGAACAACGGTTCCGAAATAAGAACTGCTTCGCGCGCCGACGGGGCGCGCGAAGCCTTTATGGCAAGATCTCGACCGTAAAGGCGAAACGCGCCGTGGCCCCCGGCGACAGGATGGTGGTGTAGGGCCGTTGCGATAGCTCGGCCGAACCTCCGGCTTCCGCCGCCGTTCCGTGCCACGGTTCGACGCAGAGGAAGCGCGCGCCTGGTTTGGTCCACAGGGCAAGGTTGGGCAGGTTTTCGAATTGGAACCGCAGGCTCGGCCCGCCTTCGCCGCCGTAACGCAGCCCAGCGCCAGCACCCTTCGGGAAAATCATCGCGTCCTTCTCGAACATGGCGTGATCCAGCACCAGCCGGCCTTTATCGAATGGGGAGGGCAGTGAGGCCGGATTGATAAGGCCCCCCTCCAGCCGCACGAGCCCTGGCTCGCCTTCATTGTCGAGCGTGATGGTGTGCGGGCGCCCGGCAGCGCCAGGCAACGGCCAGACGAAGGCCGGATGGAAGCCGAGACCGAAGGGCAGCGCCCTTGCGTCGCGATTGTTTACTTCTGCCGTCACCGTCAACGCGCGTCCTCGCACCGCATGTTCCACGGCCAGCAGGAAATCGAACGGATAGACCGCCCGCGTGGCTGCCGAGGCAGGAAGTTCGTGCCGGCACATGGTCGGCGTGGACGCGGCGAGGCTAAACTCGCTCCGCCGGGCAAAGCCATGCTGGGCCATCGGGTAGACCGTGCCGCCAATCGCCAGCTTGTCATCAGCCGCCTTGCCGACGATCGGAAACAGGATCGGCGACCGTCCGGCCCAATAGGTCGCATCGCCCGTCCACAGCCAGGAGCGCCCATCGTTGCTGGTGAGCGCCTGCATCTCGGCACCTAGAGAGGAGACGTCGACGGCAAGATGCTGATTGCCGATCCGTATTGAGCTTGGCATCGCAATTTCCTTTCGCCCTGATGGGCCGGCCTTTACGTCATTTTCGTATGGCGCCCAGTCTGGCGAGCACTTCGTTTGGGATGCCGTAACGCTGGATGGCGTCGCGATTGTTTCGCAAACCGCAGCTCTCGCGCTGAACGAAAAATGCCCAGACGGCATCGGAGGCTTCGTTGAGCAGCCTCTCGCGTTCCTCCGCGCTCTGGCGCTCGACGGCCCAGGCTTTTAACGCGGCCAGCGCTGCCTCCACCTTCAGCCCATGCCGCCCGAGCGAATTGGCGCGTTCCGACATCAGCCCATATTCGAGGACGTTGAAGCCATTGGCGTCCTGCTGCGACTGCCTGAAAGACTGCGGTAGGCGAACGCTCATTGGTTTGGAAATCCTTAAATCAGCGTAGGCGGCGATATTATCCAATCGGAAGCCGGAGATCGAGAGGGTGGAAGCGGGCCCTATCCCGACGTTTCCATGCGTGGCATAAGGGCGCCGAAACTTCCCGGACACCCGCGCACACCATGATTCGTATCGAGAATATCAGCAAACAGCTCAGCCACCGGATCCTTTTCATCGAGGCCTCGGCCGCCCTCAACAGAGGCGAGAAGATCGGTCTGGTCGGCCCGAACGGCGCCGGCAAGACGACGATCTTCCGGATGATCAATGGCGAAGAGCAGCCCGATGAGGGGCAGGTCTCCTGCGAGAAGGGCGTGACGATCGGCTACTTTAACCAGGATGTCGGCGAGATGGCGGGTCACAGCGCCGTCGCCGAGGTGATGAACGGTGCCGGCCCGGTCAGCATCGTTGCCGGCGAACTGCGCGAGCTCGAGGCCGCCATGGCCGACCCGGAAAGGGCCGGCGACATGGAAGAGATCATCGAGCGTTACGGCGAGGTGCAGGCGCGTTACGAAGAGTTGGACGGCTATGCGCTCGAGGGCCGCGCCCGCGAGGTGCTTGCAGGCCTGAGCTTCAGCCAGGAGATGATGGACGGTGACGTCGGGGCGCTGTCGGGCGGCTGGAAGATGCGCGTGGCGCTTGCCCGCATCCTGCTCATGCGCCCCGACGTTATGCTGCTCGATGAACCGAGCAACCATCTCGATCTCGAAAGCCTGATCTGGCTCGAAGAGTTCCTGAAGGGCTATGAAGGGGCTCTCCTGATGACCTCGCACGACCGCGAGTTCATGAACCGCATCGTCAACAAGATCATCGAGATCGATGGCGGCGGCCTGACGGCCTATTCCGGCGACTATGAATTCTACGAGCAGCAGCGGGCGCAGAACGAGAAGCAGCAGCAGGCCCAGTTCGAGCGTCAGCAGGCGATGCTCGCCAAGGAGATCAAATTCATCGAGCGGTTCAAGGCGCGGGCCTCGCATGCCTCACAGGTCCAGAGCCGGGTGAAGAAGCTGGAAAAGATTGACCGGGTGGAGCCACCCAAGCGCCGCCAGTCGGTCGCTTTTGAGTTCCAGGCCGCGCCGCGCTCTGGCGAGGACGTGGTCAGCCTGAAGAATGTCCATAAGAAATATGGCAGCCGAAGCATCTATGAGGGACTCGACTTCATGGTTCGCCGCAAGGAGCGCTGGTGCATCATGGGCATCAACGGCGCCGGTAAGTCGACGCTGCTGAAGCTGGTGACCGGCACCACCACACCGGATGAAGGCATCGTCGCGCTCGGCGCCAGCGTCAAGATGGGTTACTTCGCCCAGCACGCCATGGATATCCTCGACGGCGAGCGGACGGTGTTCCAATCGCTGGAAGACAGGTTTCCTCAGGCAGGGCAGGGGCCATTGCGGGCGCTTGCCGGGTGTTTCGGCTTTTCCGGCGACGATGTCGAGAAACGGTGTCGGGTGCTCTCCGGCGGCGAGAAGGCGCGGCTGGTCATGGCGATGATGCTGTTCGATCCGCCGAACCTGCTCGTGCTCGACGAGCCGACCAACCATCTCGACCTCGACACCAAGGAGATGCTGATCAAGGCGCTTTCGCAATATGAGGGCACCATGCTCTTCGTCTCGCACGACCGACACTTCTTGGCTGCGCTCTCCAACCGCGTGCTGGAACTGACGCCGGAGGGTGTCCACCAATATGGAGGCGGTTATACGGAATATGTGGCGCGCACCGGTCACGAGGCACCTGGCCTGCGGAGCTGACGGCTATCTTCGGGGCGCGCCGCAAGGCGGCCTTCACCGACCCGTCGGGCCATGTCTGGGAAGTTGTGCGGGAACTGCAATAGGCGGTTTTCTGTGAGCGACGCATAGCTTCGGCTGATATTGCCGGCGCTCTGCCACGATGATGACCTATTTCCGTGGTGTTCGGAGCCCTCTTCATTCAATCGGGGACGGGCGGGTCTGTATGGACTGGATCAATCGTTATATCGATCAGCCGCTACTGCACGGTGCGGCGGGCTTGCTGCGGAGTTGGCACATCCGCACGCGGCAGCCGCCGGAACTTTTGGAGCCGACGTGGAATCTCGTCGTGCTCTCTTTTCTCCTTGTCGCGAGCGGGCAGGTGATGGCCGGGAGGCCTTTCGCACTCAGCGTCACCGCGCTGGTCATGCTGGCCCTGCCGTCGGCCAGAAAGCTGCTTTCGGCGGCAAAGGCGCGAGGAAGCGCCTATGGCGTCCGGGAGTACAAGTCGCTAAGGGCGCGCGCCGTGGCAAAACGTGAGGCGGAGTGGTCGGTGCGGATCATTGTTCTGTTCTCGTCGGCCTGCCTTCCGTTCATCGCTCGCATTGACGATCCGACGGGCGCCTGTTTCATGCTGGGGGCAAGCGTCTGGTTCGTGCTAACCGGGCCGCTCAAGACCTATCTGGACGCGGCCGAGCCTCCCGAGCCGACCGAAGGCGACCGGACGTACAGCGGCGTCTTTCATTTCGGCTGAACGAAAGCCGTGCGATGCTCCCCCTGCCGGCCATGATAGACAGGGAACCAAACCGGGCGGTCTCCGTTATCTTCAGCAGCAACGTAAAAGGAGATTGCGATGCTTTACTACGCTCTGGTGTTTCTCGTTGTGGCCTTGATTGCCGGCGTCCTCGGATTTGGCGGCATCGCAGGGGCCTCAGCTTCCATTGCCCAGGTTCTGTTCTTCATATTCCTGGTGTTGTTCGTCGTCTCGCTCGTCATGCGCTTCATGCGCAGAGTATAGCGAGGAGAAATGAAGTATAAAACCCGGTGACAACCATCGCCGGGTTTTCCTTTTCTTGGTTGTCGCCCACGCGCCGGTGACAACTCGCTTTGGGCGAATGTGTTTTTTGTGCAACCATTCCTGACAAGATCGTGAAATGGCGCATGCGGCCCGCATGGTGCCTTCGAAATGTCCTAATGGGGCTGAACCGTAAGCGCGTCGCTTGCGCTTCCCATGCGCTTTGACTGCGGCACCAAAACGGCACCGCTCTGGGATTGTTTTGCGATCCCCTCCGTTATCCGGTGCCGGCCAGCCGGGTGTTCCCGTCACGATTTGAGAAGGAGAGACTTATGAATAAAACTCTTGCGACGGCGTTTGCCGCGGTATCGTTGACGTTTGTCGGCGCGGGGGCGGTCAATGCCGCCGATCCCGTCACCAGAACATATGAAGAGCCGGACCTGCGCAATGGCGTGAAGATCGGTTATCTCACTTGCGATATCGGCGGCGGCACGGGTTATGTGCTGGGCTCCTCCAAGGAAGCAGACTGCGTCTTCCAGTCGATCGTCGGCAATGAGGTTCTAGATCACTATACCGGCGAAATGCGAAAGCTTGGCATCGATCTCGGCTTCACCACGCGCAGCCGGCTGATCTGGGCGGTGTTTGCGCCGACGGCCGGCTATCACCGCGGGTCGCTCGCCGGCCTTTATGTCGGCGCGAGCGCGGAGGCGACGCTCGGGGCCGGTGTCGGCGCCAACCTCCTGGTCGGCGGCACCTCCGGTTCAATCCATCTGCAGACGGTAAGCCTGACCGGCCAACTCGGCCTGAACGTTGCGGCCGGCAGCGCATCTATGACACTCACTCCGGCGGATTGACCGGTTGTTGACGCGCCCCTGCCGCGACGCGGCCGGGGCGTCAAGCCGCGCCTGTTTGCGGGCGCCGGAATGGACGATTATCCGAAATCTGGGACGGCCGTGACAAGCCGCCGAAACGTAAAGGATGCGGCGGCGAGTCTACGCTTTCGCCCTGCCGGGTGAGACAAAGGCGCTGATCGTCGCCTCGTCATGACCGGCTTCGTGCAGGAAGCGGCTGGCAAATTCGACGGCGGGACTTCGCAGTGCATCGTCCGGTCGAATGAGGTGAAAAGCGACGTGATAGTCGAGCGTACGGTTCGACACCGCCACGACCCGGCCGGCGGCGAGTGCCCCATCCGATAGGGGAGGGCGGGCGAGCGCGACGCCGAGTCCTTGCGCACAAGCATCGATCACCAGATTGTAATCCTCGAAGCGCCGGTCCTGGCCGCGCGGCGCATAATCGATACCTTCGCGAGAGAGCCAGCGGCGCCAGCCTTCGATATTGGAGTCGTGAAGGATCGGCAACGCTAGCAGGGAGGGCGCATCGGAGCGCCGCTCGAGCCGGTCGGCCAGCGCCGGGGCGGCGATCGGAAAGGATTTCTCCTGCCAGAGCGGCAGGGCGCGCACCCCGGCCCAAGGCCCCTTGCCGCAGCGGATGGCAAGATCCGTGCCTTCGCCGAAATCCGCCAACCGGTGCTCGAGCGTCAGCTCGACATGCAACTCGTTTCCTTCGAGCTTCGCCAGACGCTGGAACAGCCACAATGATGCGACCGAAGGCGTCACCGAAAGGCGCACCACCGCCTTGTTCGGCCGGGGCAGCCAGCGCTCGCCGCTATTGCCGAGCAAAGAAAGCGCTTCCTCGGCGCGCGCGAAAAACCGCATGCCCTCCGGCGTCAGGCGCACACCGCGGGCTTCGCGCGAAAACAGGCGCACGCCCATCCAGCGTTCGAGCCTCGACACCTGGCGGGACACGGCGCCATGGGTGATGCCGCTTTCCTCCGCGGCGGCGGAAAACGATCCGAGCCGGGCGGCGCGGGCAAAGGTTTCGAGCGTATCAAGTGGCGGGAGAACGGGCGAGCTGTGAACCATGTGCACATTTGATCATCGATTGAGATGCTTTTCAAGCACGCATCGTCAGCTTAATCCTTGGTCAACACACCAATGGAGGCGACAATGAGCATGGCGGCAAGCGCACCGGTTTCGGCGAAGGAGCAGGGCAGGTTCGATCTGGTTGCCTTTGCGGCGATCGTCGTCACTATTCTCTTCTGGGCCTCCTCCTTCGTGGTGATCCGCATCTGCCTCGGACCGCTGACGCCGATCGAGCTGGCGACGGCGCGCTATGTGGCAGCCGGCGCGCTCGCCCTCATCTACCTCGCCATCTATCGGCCGATGCCCGAAAAACGTGACGTCTTGCGCCTCTCCGTTGCGGCCGTACTCTTCATCGCCGCCTATGCGGTTCTACTGAACACCGGCGAGCAGACGGTTGCGGCGGGACCGGCAAGCTTCATCATCAATACCATGCCCGTCTTCACCGCCCTCATCGCCACCTTCGCGCTCGGCGAGCGCTTCGGCCGCTGGGGCTGGGCGGGCACCGCAGTTTCCTTCGGCGGCGTGGCGTTGATCGCGGTCGCCTCGGATGACGGCTTCAAGCTCGATCCGAATGCAGTCCTGATCCTCGGCGCAGCGCTCTGCTCGGCGATCGCCAGCGTGCTGCAGAAACCGCTGCTCGGCCGACTGCCGGCGCTTGCCGTCACCGCCTGGATCCTGCTGATCGGCTCCGTGCCGCTGTTTCCGGCCGTCCCGGCGACGGTCCGCGCGCTGGCCGCCGCACCGGCGGAGGTCAACTGGGGCGTTGCCTATCTGGTCATCTTCCCGACCGCGATCGGCTATCTCACCTGGGCAATCGCATTGAAGCGGCTGACGGCAGGTCGCGCTTCGAATTTCCTCTACGGCGTGCCGCCGGTCGCAACGCTGATCGGTTTCGTCTGGCTCGGCGAGACGCCGACGGCACTCGGCGCGATTGGCGGCGCCATGGCGATCCTCGGTGTGTTGGTGGTCAATATCATGCGGAAACGGTGACGGCGCCGCGACGCCAGCCCCAAATTCGGCGGCGAAAGCTCGCCGCCGACAAATAGGCGTTGCGCCGCCGTTCGCTTTCTTTAAAAACGAAAGCAGATCGAAAGGGGCGCCGATGTTCTTGACCGACCGACAGACTGAAATCGTGGCGATCGCAAAATCGAGCGGCCGGGTTCTGGTCGAAGAGCTCGCCTCACGATTTTCGGTGACGCCGCAGACCATCCGCAAGGATCTGAACGATCTCTGCGATGCGCAGGTGCTGACCCGCATCCATGGCGGCGCGACGTTCCCGAGCGGAACGGAAAACGTTAAATACGAGGCGCGCCGCCAGATTGCCGCTTCGGAGAAACAGGCGATCGGCATGGCGGCCGTCGAATTGATCCCGAGCGGGGCCTCGCTCTTCATCAATATCGGCACGACGACCGAGGCGGTGGGCGAGGCGCTCGCCAATCATCACGAGCTGATGGTGATCACCAATAATATCAACGTCGCCAACAGGTTGCGCCTCTTTCCGGCAATCGAGGTCGTGATCGCCGGCGGGGTGGTGCGCGGCTCGGACGGCGGCATCGTCGGTGAAGCGGCGGTCGATTTCATCCGCCAGTTCAAGGTCGATTATGCCGTTATCGGCGCATCGGCGATCGATATCGACGGCGCGCTTCTCGATTATGATTTTCGCGAGGTGAAGGTCGCGCAGGCGATCATCGCCAATGCCCGCCACGTCATTCTCGTTGCCGATTCCACGAAGTTCGAACGCACCGCGCCGGTCCGGATCGGCCAGCTCTCCCAGGTTCACACCTTCATCACCGACCACTGTCCGGTGCCGTCGATCCGCAATCTCTGCCTGGAAAACAATGTGAAGCTGATCGAAACAAACAGCAGATCCCGATAACGTGTCAACATTCGTTTGACATTCGTATTTCTTTCGTTTTAACTGATGTCACTTTCGCAATCGCGCAAATTTTGTGCGATGCGAAATCAGCAGCAGGGCTCGGAGGGGCAATTGGGCCGGGAGATATACGACATTTTCGTCATTGGCGGCGGCATCAACGGCTGCGGCATCGCGCGCGATGCCGTCGGGCGCGGCTATTCCGTCGCGCTGGCGGAGATGAACGATTTCGCCTCCGGCACCTCATCCGGCGCCACCAAGCTGATTCATGGCGGCCTGCGTTATCTCGAGCATTATGAATTCCGGCTGGTGCGTGAATCGCTGATGGAGCGCGAGATCCTCTGGGCGATGGCGCCGCATATCATCTGGCCGCTGCGTTTCGTATTGCCTTATCATAAGGGCGGCATTCGTCCAGCCTGGCTGATCCGGCTCGGGCTCTTCCTCTACGACCATCTTGGCGGCCGCAAGCTGCTGCCGGCGACGTCGGTGCTCGACATGCGCAAGGATCCGGCCGGCAAGCCGCTGAAGGCGCTGTTTACGAGGGCTTTCGAATATTCCGACGGCTGGGTCGACGATGCCCGCATGGTGGTGCTGAACGCCCGCGACGCCGCCGACAAGGGCGCGACCATCCTGCCGCGTACCAAAGTGGTCTCGGCAAGGCGTGAGAACGGCCTGTGGCATATCGAGACTGTCGATACCGTCACCGGCCACAATGACAGCCACCAGGCCCGTATGTTGGTCAATGCCGCCGGCCCCTGGGTCGATGACGTCATCCGTTCCGCTTTCGGTCAGAACGAAGCTCACAATGTCCGCCTCGTCCAGGGCAGCCATATCGTCGTGAAGAAGAAGTTCGACGATCCGCGCGCCTATTTCTTTCAAAATCCGGACAATCGCATCATCTTCGCCATTCCCTACGAGGGCGATTTCACCCTGATCGGCACGACCGACCGCGACTATACCGCCGATCCCAAGGATGTCCGGATCTCCGAGGAGGAGACCGTCTATCTCTGCAATGCGGCGTCGGAATATTTCAAGGAGCCGGTGCGGCCGGAAGATATCGTCTGGACCTATTCGGCGGTCCGCCCGCTTTATGACGACGGCGCTTCGAAGGCGCAGGAGGCGACGCGCGACTATGTGCTGAAGCTGGAAGGCGAGGGGCAGACCGCGCCGCTGCTCAATGTTTTCGGTGGCAAGCTCACCACCTATCGCCGTCTGTCCGAGCACGCGCTGGAGAAGATCGGGGCTGCGATCGGCGTCAAGGGTGCTCCGTGGACGGCCAAGAGCCATCTGCCCGGCGGCAATTTCCCGGTTCGCGGTTATGAGGGGCAGGTCGCCGCGCTGAAGCAGCGCTATCCGTTCCTCGCCGATCAGCACGCTCGCCGGCTGGTGCGTCGCTACGGCACCAGGGCCGAGACGCTGCTCGGCGATGCCCGCGGCATCAACGATCTTGGACGGTTGTTCGGCGGCGATCTCTACGAGGCCGAGGTCGCCTATCTGGTCGAACATGAATGGGCCCGGCACGCCGAAGACGTGCTGTGGAGGAGAACAAAGGATGGTCTGCGCCTTTCGAAGGAGCAGGCTCAGTCACTGGAGGAGTACATGGCTGCCATGCCGGCGATGGCCGGATAGGCAGCGTGTGATCCCCGCTGCGTGGAGGCACGGGAACGGGAATGCTGGAATTGCGAAACGCCGCCAAGATGGTGGGCGCGGACTATCACATCTATCCGACCGATCTGGTCCTCGAGCGCGGCACGCTGAACGTCCTGCTCGGGCCGACGCTGTCGGGCAAGACGTCGCTGATGCGGCTGATGGCCGGGCTCGACCGTCCGACCGCCGGCTCTGTCCATTTCGATGGCGCCGACGTCACCGGCATGCCGGTGCAGAAGCGCAATGTCGCCATGGTCTACCAGCAGTTCATTAACTATCCGGCATTGACCGTTTATGAAAACATCGCCTCGCCGATGCGCATTTCGGGCAAGGATGCCACCACGATCGACCGAGACGTGCGCAAGGCCGCCGAACTTCTGAAGCTTACGCCCTATCTCGACCGCACGCCGCTGAACCTCTCCGGCGGCCAGCAGCAGCGCACCGCGCTTGCTCGCGCGCTCGTCAAGAATGCCAGCCTGGTGCTGATGGACGAGCCGCTTGCCAACCTCGATTACAAATTGCGCGAAGAACTGCGTGAGGAACTGCCGAAGATTTTTGCTCAGTCGGGTGCGATCTTCGTTTACGCCACCACCGAACCGTCCGAGGCGCTGCTGCTCGGCGGCAATACGGCAACCCTGAACCAAGGTCGGGTGATCCAGTTCGGGCCGACCATCGACGTCTACCGGCGCCCTGTCGATCTCGACAGCGCCGGCATCTTCGCCGATCCGCCGCTGAACACGCTCGGCGTGACGAAATCGGGCGATATCTTCACGCGCCCGAGCGGGGCCACGCTTCCCGTCCCTTCGCATCTGGCCGCAGTGCCGAATGGGCCGGTGACGATCGCCTTTCACCCGCATCATCTCGGCCTTCAGGCCCAGACCGGCAATGCGGCCCGCCTGCAGGCGCGCACGCTCGTCTCCGAGATCACCGGCTCGGAGAGCTTCGTGCATCTGGAATATGATGGCGTGCGCTGGGTGATGCTGGCGCATGGCATTCACGACATCGATCCGGACATCGAGATCGAGGCCTTTCTCGACACCCGCCACCTGATGGCCTTCGGCGCGGACGGCCGCGCCATCGCTGCGGTCGGCACTGTCGCTGCAGCCGGAAAGGCATAGGAGAGCATCATGGCACGCATCACGCTCGACCATATCCGCCACGCCTACGGCGCCAATCCGAAGACGGAAAAGGATTATTCGCTCAAGGAAGTCGATCACGAGTGGAACGACGGCGGCGCCTATGCGCTGCTCGGCCCCTCCGGCTGCGGCAAGACCACGCTGCTCAACATCATCTCCGGTCTGCTGCAGCCTTCGCATGGCCGCATTCTCTTCGACGGCAGGGATGTGACGAACCTTTCGACGCAGAGTCGCAACATTGCCCAGGTCTTCCAGTTCCCTGTTATCTACGACACGATGACCGTCTACGACAATCTCGCCTTTCCCCTGCGCAACCGGGGCGTGGCCGAGGCCGATGTCGACCGGCGTGTGCGCGACATTCTCGAAATGATCGACCTTGCCGGCTGGGCCAAGCGCAAGGCGCAGGGGCTGACCGCCGACCAGAAGCAGAAGATCTCGCTCGGCCGCGGGCTGGTGCGCAACGACGTCAACGCCATCCTGTTCGACGAGCCGCTGACCGTCATCGATCCGCATATGAAATGGGTGCTGCGCTCGCAGCTGAAACGGCTGCACAAGCAGTTCGGCTTCACCATGGTCTATGTCACCCACGACCAGACCGAGGCGCTGACCTTCGCCGAGAAGGTCGTCGTCATGTATGACGGCCAGATCGTCCAGATCGGCACGCCGGCCGAGCTCTTTGAGCGGCCGAGCCACACCTTCGTCGGTTATTTCATTGGTTCGCCCGGCATGAACGTCATGCCGGCGCAGATCGACGGCAGCGCCGTCAAGGTCGGGGACGAGGTGGTGACGCTGGATTATGCGCCGAATACCAATGGCGCGGTGAAGACCGAACTTGGCATTCGCCCCGAATTCATCCGCCTCGGGCGGGAGGGCATGCCGGTTACAATCAACAAGATCGAGGATATCGGCCGGCAGAAGATCGTGCGCGCTCGTTTCGCCGGTCAGCCGATCGCGATCGTCGTCTCTGAAGACGACGACATTCCCGCGGATGCCCGCGTCACCTTCGATCCGTTCGCCATCAGCATCTACGCCGACAGCTGGCGTGTCGGCAGGGAGGCCTGAGCCATGCAGAAGACGTGGAACAACAAAGCCTGGTTTCTGGTGCTGCCGGTGCTGCTGCTCGTGGCCTTTTCGGCGGTCATTCCGCTGATGACCGTCGTCAATTACTCGGTGCAGGATACGTTCGGCAATAACGAGTTCTTCTGGGCCGGCACCGACTGGTTCGTCCAGACGCTGCATTCCGACCGCTTCTGGGAAGCGCTCCAGCGCAATCTGCTGTTCTCCTTCATCATCCTGGCGCTAGAGATTCCGCTCGGCATCTTCATCGCCCTCAACATGCCGAAGTCGGGGCCTGGCGTCCCGGTCTGCCTGGTACTGATGGCGCTGCCGCTGCTCATTCCGTGGAACGTCGTCGGCACCATCTGGCAGGTTTTTGGACGCGTCGATATCGGCCTGCTCGGTCATACGCTCGCAGCGATCGGTCTCGACTACAATTATGTCCGCGATCCGGTCGACGCCTGGGTGACTGTCATCGTCATGGACGTCTGGCACTGGACGAGCCTCGTCGTGCTGCTCTGCTATGCCGGCCTGGTTTCGATCCCGGACGCCTATTATCAGGCTGCCAAGATCGACGGCGCCTCGCGCTGGTCCGTCTTCCGCTACATCCAGCTGCCGAAGATGAAGCGGGTTCTGTTGATCGCTGTGCTGCTGCGCTTCATGGACAGTTTCATGATCTATACCGAGCCCTTCGTCGTCACCGGCGGCGGCCCCGGCAATTCGACGACCTTCCTCTCCATCGACCTTGTGAAGATGGCGGTTGGCCAGTTCGACCTCGGCCCGGCGGCGGCAATGTCGATCATCTATTTCCTCATCATCCTGCTGCTCTCCTGGGTGTTCTACACCGTGATGACCAGCAGCGACGCGAGCTAAGGGGGAGCAGACATGACCAGAAAATATAAACCCGCAGGCAGCCTCTCCTGGCTCGTGCCGACGCTCTATATCGTCTTCCTGCTCCTTCCGATCTACTGGCTGATCAACATGAGCTTCAAGGAAAATGCCGAAATCACGGGCGCCTTCACGCTCTGGCCGGCCGCCCCGACGCTGCACAACTATACGGTGATCTTCACCGACCCGTCCTGGTATAACGGCTATATCAACTCGATCATTTATGTGGTGATGAACACGGTGATCTCAGTTGCCGTGGCGCTGCCGGCGGCTTATGCCTTCTCGCGCTACCGCTTCCTCGGCGACAAGCACCTGTTCTTCTGGCTGCTGACCAACCGAATGGCGCCTCCGGCGGTCTTCGCACTGCCATTCTTCCAGCTCTATTCGGCCTTCGGCCTGATCGACACGCATATTGCCGTAGCTCTGGCCCACTGCCTGTTCAACGTGCCGCTGGCCGTCTGGATCCTTGAAGGTTTCATGTCCGGCGTGCCGAAGGAAATCGACGAGACGGCCTATATCGACGGTTATTCCTTCCCGCGCTTCTTCATCAAGATCTTCATTCCATTGATCGCGAGCGGCGTCGGCGTGGCGGCCTTCTTCTGCTTTATGTTTTCCTGGGTCGAATTGCTGCTGGCCCGCACGCTAACGACTACGGCGGCAAAGCCGATCTCGGCGATCATGACACGAACGGTTTCGGCAGCCGGCTTGGATTGGGGCGTGCTCGCGGCTGCCGGCGTGCTGACCATCATTCCGGGCGCGCTCGTCATCTATTTCGTCCGCAACTACATCGCCAAGGGCTTTGCCCTGGGCCGCGTCTGAGGAGGACCGGACATGACCTTTTCCTGGATGGCCTGGACGCTGCCGACGGCGCTGTTCTTCCTGACGATCCTGGCGCTGCTGATCGCCATGAGCGTCGGGGAGTATTTTTCTCCGGGCGGCTCGCCGCGCACGGGCGTGCTGCGTTTCGAAACGACGCGCGGCGACCGGCTTTTCATTTCGCTGCTGGGCAGCGCTTTCATTCATCTTGCATGGCTTGGGCTCGCTGGGCCCAACCTGTGGTGGGCTCTTGCCCTCTCCGTGGTCTACGCCATCGGCGTCTTCCGCTACGTGTGACGGCAAGGAGAAAACAGATGGCCGGGGGTCCTTGGCCGCCTGACTATGTGACTGCAATCGCAAACCCTGGGAGGATATTATGCGACGGCACTTATTGACGACGACAGCAGGCCTGCTGCTGGCGATGACGGCATCGGCCTATGCCGGGATGGACGAGGCCAAGACCTTCCTCGACAAGGAAGTCGGCGATCTCTCGACGCTTTCCCGCGCCGATCAGGAAAAGGAAATGCAATGGTTCGTCGATGCCGCGAAGCCCTTCGCCGGCATGGACATCAAAGTGGTTTCCGAAACGATCACCACGCATGATTATGAATCGAAGGTGCTGGCGCCCGCCTTCACCGCTATAACCGGCATCAAGATCACCCATGACCTGATCGGCGAAGGCGACGTGGTCGAGAAGCTGCAGACGCAGATGCAGTCGGGCGAAAACATCTATGACGCCTATATCAACGATAGCGACCTGATCGGCACCCATTGGCGCTATCAGCAGGCCCGTTCGCTGACCGACTGGATGGCCAATGAAGGCAAGGATGTCACCAATCCGGGCCTCGATGTCGACGACTTCATCGGCAAGTCTTTCACGACAGCGCCTGACGGCAAGCTCTATCAGCTGCCGGACCAGCAGTTCGCCAACCTCTACTGGTTCCGCTACGACTGGTTCAACGACGAGAAGAACAAGGCCGACTTCAAGGCGAAGTACGGCTACGATCTCGGCGTGCCGGTCAACTGGTCGGCCTATGAGGATATTGCCGAGTTCTTCACCGGCCGCGAGATCGACGGCAAGAAGGTCTATGGCCACATGGACTACGGCAAGAAGGACCCGTCGCTCGGCTGGCGCTTCACCGATGCCTGGCTGTCGATGGCCGGCAACGGCGACAAGGGCATTCCGAACGGCAAGCCGGTCGATGAATGGGGCATCAAGGTCGATGAGAACTCCCGTCCGGTCGGTTCGTGCGTCGCTCGCGGCGGCGATACCAACGGCCCGGCCGCTGTCTATTCCATCCAGAAATATCTGGACTGGATGAAGGCATACGCACCGGCTGCCGCTCAGGGCATGACCTTCTCCGAATCCGGTCCGGTGCCTTCGCAGGGTGAAGTTGCCCAGCAGATGTTCACCTACACGGCCTTCACCGCCAATTTCGTCAAGGAAGGCCTGCCAGTCGTCAATGCCGACGGCACCCCCAAATGGCGTTTCGCTCCGAGCCCGCATGGTGTCTACTGGAAGGACGGCATGAAGCTCGGCTATCAGGATGCGGGTTCCTGGACGCTGATGAAGTCCACACCCGTCGACCGCGCCAAGGCGGCCTGGCTCTATGCCCAGTTCGTCACCTCGAAAACCGTCGACGTGAAGAAAAGCCATATGGGCCTGACCTTCATCCGTCAGTCGACGCTTGATCATAAGTCCTTCACCGACCGCGCGCCGAAGCTCGGCGGCCTGATCGAGTTCTATCGTTCTCCGGCCCGCCTGCAGTGGTCGCCGACCGGTACGAACGTTCCTGATTATCCGAAGCTCGCGCAGCTCTGGTGGCAGGCAATCGGTGACGCCTCCTCCGGCGCCAAGACGGCACAGGAAGCCATGGACTCGCTTTGCTCGGAGCAGGAAAAGGTGCTGCAGCGCCTGGAACGCGCCAAGGTCCAGGGCGATATCGGCCCGAAGCTCGCCGAAGAGCATGATCTCGCTTATTGGAACGCTGATGCGGTGAAAAAGGGCAACCTCGCTCCGCAGCTGAAGATCGAGAACGAGAAGGACAAGCCGCTCACCGTCAACTACGACGAACTCGTCAAGAGCTGGCAGAAGAAGTAAGGCGGACCCGGCCGGAGGCAACGAGGCCTCCGGCCATCACTTCCTGCCACCGGCGACAAGCCCGTGGCACTCACAATCTATCTCTCATGAAACATCCGCGTCCTGCCGATCGCCGGCAGGCGGAGCGATCTCGTGCGAGCCGGAGACGGATATGAGCGGCTATATTCTTTCGATCGATCAGGGCACGACGTCTTCGCGTGCAATCATCTTCGACGGCGACATGAAAATGGCAGGCTCCGCTCAGGCGGAAATCATGCAATACTATCCGCAGCCTGGTTGGGTGGAGCACGATGCCGCGGAAATCTGGCACTCCGTCGTCGACACAGCGCGCAAGGCGATCGGCGACGCCGGTCTTAACGCTGTCGACATAACCGCGATCGGCATCACCAATCAGCGCGAGACGGCGGTCGTCTGGGATCGACGGTCGGGTACTCCGCTTCACCGCGCGATCGTCTGGCAGGACCGGCGCACTGCCGAAATGTGCGAGAGCCTGAAAGCCGATGGGTATGAGAAGCTGTTTTCCGCCAAGACCGGCCTGCTGCTCGACCCCTATTTCTCTGGCACCAAGCTGCGCTGGCTGCTCGACAATGTCGATGGCTTGCGGGAGAAGGCGGAAGAGGGCGATGTCTGCTTCGGCACGATCGACAGCTGGTTGATCTACAAGCTAACCGGCGGCCGCGTGCATGCGACAGATGCAACTAATGCATCGCGAACGCTGCTCTATAATATCGATGACGGCGCCTGGGACGAGGAACTGCTCGGCATTCTCGGTATTCCCCCTGCCATGCTGCCCGAGGTCAAGGAATGCGCTGACGATTTCGGCCGCGTCGACAAGGCTCTCTTCGGCGCGGCGCTTCCGATCCTCGGGGTCGCCGGCGACCAGCAGGCAGCCGCGATGGGCAATGCCTGCTTCGAGCCCGGCATGATGAAATCCACCTATGGCACCGGCTGTTTCGCCTTGCTGAATACCGGCCGGGACCGTGTTTCCTCGTCCAACCGGATGCTGACGACCATCGCCTGCCGGCTCGACGGCGAGACCACTTATGCACTCGAAGGCTCGATCTTCATCGCCGGCGCCGCCGTGCAGTGGCTGCGCGATGGGCTCGGCATCATCGAGCAGGCGTCCGAGGCAGGCGTGCTTGCCGCCAAGGCTGATCCCGGACAGCAGGTTTATATCGTTCCGGCCTTCACCGGGCTGGGCGCGCCCTACTGGGACCCGGCGGCGCGCGGCGCGATCTTCGGCCTGACGCGAAACAGCGGGCCGGCGGAATTTGCCCGCGCCGTGCTTGAATCCGTCGCCTATCAGACGCTCGACCTGCTTGTGGCGATGAAGAAGGACTGGGGTGTCAACCAGCTGGAAACCGTGCTGCGAGTCGACGGCGGCATGGCGGCTTCCGACTGGACGATGCAATGCCTGGCCGACATGACCGGCAATCCAGTTGACCGGTCGGCGATCCGCGAGACGACGGCACTTGGTGCGGCCTGGCTTGCCGGCTCGAAGGCCGGCATCTGGCCCGGCCGGCGGGAGTTTGCGCAAGCCTGGGCCTGCGACCGCCGCTTCAGCCCGTCGATCGAGGAGGGCGAGCGTCAGGCCAAGATCATCGGCTGGAAAAATGCCGTATCGCGGATGATTTCGGATACCGCTGCGGGGTAGCGACGGACGGAGCGGCTAAGGCCTCCCGGTTTTCTCGGGAGGCCTGTTCACGCTATTCGTCGATCGTCTCACCGATGTCGGAGAGATCGATGCCATGGTTGTCGAACCACCAGCCGGGACTCATATCCGGGTGCCGGTCGCGCAGGCGCAGATATTTAGCGCTGAGCCGCAGCTGGCGTTCGATCTCTTCTGCGAAGAAGGGATGATCGAGTGAGCCGCCCATCTTGTGGATGCGACGGAGCAGTTTTCGCAGGACGTATCCCTGCTCCTTGTTGCCAGGCCGGTAGCCGCTTTCCACGATTGTCAGCACCGTCTCGCACAATGTCCCGAGCGCATCGTCTGGCGGCGTGCCGTTGACGATCATATCGAGACGCTCTGTGCCGAAGCCGACGTCGATGCAGGTTCCAAGCGGATTGACGATGTTTCCGATTTCGACACCATCCTTGTAAAACTCGGTGCAGTATCCGCTGATGCTGCCATCACTCCATATGCATTCCGGATCTGCAACGATCGCCGCACGCCCGTCATAGAGCGGCGTCCATTCGGCCAGACGGTCGGGATGGATCGTCACATGATCCGGCACGAGGCCAAGCGTTGCCAGAAGTTCGAGCCAGAAGTCGATGGCGTTGCCGACGGTCATTTCCCTGAAAGAGAAAAGGCCGAGCATGGTGAAATGGAGGAGATGAGTTCCGTCGCCGATCTCGTCGAGGTCGCCCATGCGCAGGCAAGCCTGGCTGTTTGCGACTGTTCCACTATAGGAGGGATCGGAGAAGAGGGCTTTGTATTGCTGCATTCCAGCGCTGCAGAAGAGCGTTGTATCGTCATGCGGCCGTACGGAATCAATGCGTGTGAAATTGATACCCTTGGAAAGGCAGAAGTCTTGATAGTGCTGGATCAGGCGTCCCGCTGTGACATAGGCAACCTCCTTTGCTGTTCGAGCCTTTCTGCAAGATAGCGACATAATCCCTGTCCGGCAACTTGCGTCGGCGAGCATTCACGAACCGCCGTCTCTTCGGTCTATTGACGAGGCGGTAGTAGAATATTGTGTTTTCGTGAGGCCTGGGCGCCCTTCTTGTTTCCTCGGACGCTCCGATCACATCTCCTGCCGCGGTGAGCGCGCCATCAGCCGCGCATAGGCGATGGCCGAGAGCATGTTGACGTGGTTGGCCTTGCCGGTGCCGGCGATGTCGAAAGCGGTGCCGTGGTCGACCGAAACGCGGTCGATCGGCAGACCAAGCGAGACGTTGACCGCCGTTTCGAAGGCGACGAGCTTGATCGGGATGTGGCCCTGATCGTGATATTGGGCGATGACGAGGTCGAAGGCGCCATTATAGGCGCGGGCGAAGACCGTGTCGGCGGAGATCGGGCCGACGACGTCGATGCCATTGGCCTGGGCCTGCTCGACCGCCGGCGCCAGGAATTCCATGTCCTCTGTGCCGAACAGGCCATTTTCGCCGCAATGCGGATTGAGGCCGGCAACGGCGATGCGTGCCTTCTTGCCGAGGCGCAGGAAATGATGGTGGCCGGCTTCGATGGTCGCCAGCACCCGCTCGGTCTTGGCGCGTTCGATCGCGCCCTTCAGCGAGATATGGGTCGAGACATGGATGGTGTTCAGCCGCTCGGAGGCAAGCAGCATGAAGGAGCTTTTCGAACCGGTGAGATGGGCGAGCAGCCCGGTATGGCCGTCATGGTGATGGCCGGCAAGGTTCATCGCTTCCTTGTTGATCGGCGCGGTGACGATGACATCGGCTTGCCCTGACATGGCGAGATCGACGGCGCGGGTGATGTAGCGCACCGAGGCATCGCCGGCGACGGGGCTGACCTTGCCGATTTCGGGGAGGGCCGCGCCGAGCGGAACTTCATCGACGGCGATCCTGTCATCGCCGGGGGCATCGGCAGGCCCGAATTTCAGGCCGGTGCCGCTGACGCGGTCGGCGCGTTCCAGCGCTTCGACATTGCCGATGATGACGAAATCGCGGCGCTCTTCGCTCGGAAGAGCCGCCAGGGCCTTGGCGATCACCTCGGGGCCGACGCCGGCGGGATCACCGAGCGTGACGGCGACTTTCGCATTCCTGTCCATGATCAAAGTCCCTTCTGAAAACCGTGTCGCCTAAAAGGCGGCCGCGTAAATCGAGCGAATGTCGGCGCGCGTGAGGTCGCGCGGATTGTTGTCGAGCAGGCGCCGGATGGCAAACGCGTCGTCGGCCATGGCGTCGAGATCGCTTTCCGCCACGCCGAGGCCCGACAGTTTCATCTCGATGCCAAGTCCGGCGCAGAAAGCGTAGGCCGCATCGAAGACGGAGCCTGAGTTTTCCGAGGTTTGACATCCAAGCGCTGCCATCACCGCTTTCGTCTTCTCGGGCGCAGACGGCGTGTTGAAGGCGAGAACATGCGGGAAGATCAGCGCATTGGCCGCGCCATGCGCCACATGCCAGCGCGTGCCGAGCGGATAGGCGAGCGCATGGCCGCCGGCGGTGTTGACCGGGCCAAGGCAGAAGCCGCCATAAAGCGAGGCCAGTGACAGGCCGGCGCGCGCTTCGGCGTCGTTGCCGTCCCTGACGGCGCGAGCGAGATATTTGCCGACCAGCCGCGTTCCCTCGATCGCGTAGATATCGATCATCGGATGGGCCTTGCGGTTGGTAAAGGCCTCGACGCAATGGGCCATGGCGTCGATGCCGGTGGCGGCCGTGGTGCGGGCCGGCACGCTGAAGGTCAGGGCCGGATCGATGACGGCGATATCTGCCAGCATATGCAGGCTTTCGACTGCAAGCTTGGCCTTTGTCCTAGGGTCGGTGACGAGCGCGCGGATACCGGCCTCGCTGCCGGTGCCCGATGTCGTCGGCACCTGGGCAAGCGCTGCCTTGCGCGGCCCATGCACCTTGTTGGGGCCGACGACGTCATGCAGCGTCTGCGCCGAGCCGGCAAGAACGGCAGCGAGTTTTGCCAGATCCATGGCGCTGCCGCCGCCGAAGCCGACGATCAGCTCGGCGTCGGCGCCGTTGGCCGCCGCCAGGACTTTTTCGAGGTTGGCCGTATCCGGCTCGGGCGTTACTTCGGCAAAGACCGTCACTTCGCCCTTTAATTCCAGCAGGTCGATGCGCGAGGCATTGAACGCGTCGGAGATGACAAGCGTGCGCCTATAGCCCTTTTCCGCGGCCCATTTGCCGAGCTTTGCCGCCGTGCCGATGCCGAATTCGATCAGATGCGGCCGAATGATCGTGATTGGCGAATCCAAGCTGGCCATGAACCAGTCCTCCTGCAAGATCTTGCGGCGATAGTGTTACCCCATTTATTGTAAAGTTGTAAGATCAATGTCAAGCCAGCTTTCCCGGCTCGGGGATATTTTATTGCCGAACATGCGGCAGAACACGTTTCAGCGGATCGCATTGCATCAATATATTCTTATAAATCAAATATTTAGTATGCTTTCGGATCAAACAGGCAGTTAAAAGGTCAGCCGCCGTCGCGGCGGTGGTGGGGAGCCAAATCTGTTGTCAAATACTCGGCGTGGCCGCCCAATCTCCTCGGTTCCCGCATTCGCATTACGCCGGATCGGAAGGCGGATTTACAATTCCACGCCGCATCTTGCCTACGGCAGCGCCTGCGGAGCGAGCCGCACATATTTGATGGCGCGCCGGTAATAGGTGTAGGCGACATGCAACGTGCCATCGCTGCCCTCAATGACCGAGGGATAGGAGAATTCGCGGTTCAGCGAATCCTTGGAATTGTTGCTGAGGCAGAAGCCGTCGCCCGTATCGAGATCCATGCGATCCGGAAAGGTCCTGCCGCCATCCCTTGAGATCGCCACGCTGAGCGGCGCGCGCGGAACACCCCAGACCGCCTTGCGGCCGGCGTCGGCAACGATTGCAGGACTCTTTCCAGCTTCGTCACCCTCGATTTCGTCGTAGAGAGACTGCCGCCGCGCGTCCGACATCGTCGCGTTCGAATGGTTGTAGACCATTGCAATCCCCCCATTTTTCAGAACGGTGGCCTGAATGGAGGAGTTGTTGTTCGGCAGTCCGGTCGGCTCGGGCGGGCTCCATGTTTCGCCGCCATCCGCCGACCGGCTGGAAAGGATGGTTTCGGCGAAACGATTGCGGTAGAAAGCGATCATCTCGTCGCCGCCAAGCGGAAGAATGTTCATGTGCACGGCGCCGAGACTGTCCGGAACATCACGCATTTGCCAGCTCGCGCCGCCGTCGCGCGAGATCAGCACCGCTGCCGTATCGGCATCGCCACTCCAGCGTTGGCCGTCAAGCCCGACGCAGCGGAAGATCGGCAGCAGCCAGTCGCCCCGATCGTTGACGACGATCGGTTGGCGAACGAAGGTACCGGGACTGCCGCAGAGGATGTTGACCGGGCCGAATGTCTTGCCGCCGTCATCCGATATACGGCATTTGACAATCGAGCCATCCTGGTTGCCTGAGGTCTGCGATGTGTAGAGCAGCCATGTCTTTCCGTCCGGCGCACTGAAAATCAATGGGTTCTGCTCGGATTTCTCAGGATCGTCGCTCATCCTTTCCGGTTCCGACCAGCGCTGGGAGCCAGGCGCCAGCCGCGACATGTAAATCGAAATGTCTCCCATGCCCTCCATTGTGCCGCCGAACCAGACGCAGGTCAGCGTGCCGTCGGGAAGAAAGGCGAGATTTGCTGCATGGTTCTGGATGCAGGGTGAGGGCAGGTAGGCATCGGCGCGGCCGGCGATAGAGGGGTGAGGGGTGACGGTCCCGGTCATCAGAGCGGGCACGGCTTCCGGAGACAGGCCGGTAAATGTCATGGTGGATCTCCTCAAGGCAGCTTGGCGTAGCTATCGGCGAGTGCGGCATAGTCGGCCTCGCTCAGCGGCATCAGCGGTGCGCGCGTACGCTTCCAGGCGGGGTTACCCCTCTTCAGCCCGACCATTGCCTTGATCGTCGGGATCTGGACGTAGGAGTTGGAAAGCGTGCGATAGGCGTTGATGCGCGCCTGCGCCGCCTCGACATCGGCGGCACGGGCCTCGTCATGGACATGATCGTAAACGGTGCGGAGCGAATCCGCCACGAGATTGGAGGTGGCGGTGATGCAGCCGGCACCGCCGGCCTTCATCAGCGGCAGCAGCAGCGGATCAGCGCCGGCCAGGACGGAAAAGCCGGGATGAGCGGCGATGATGGCCTGCATGTTGTTGAAATCGCCGGCCGATTCCTTGATGCCGACGACGGTTTCCGGGAAGGCCGCAATCAGCCGGCCGATCAGCGGGAGGGAGAGCGGAACACCAGAAACCTGCGGAATATGATAAAGAATGACCCGCAGACGCGTGTCGGCGACCTTTTCCAGCACTTGCGAATAGGCGGCGAACAGGCCGTCGTCGGAGACGCCCTTGTAATAGAAGGGCGGCAGCATCACCACCTTGGTGACGCCGAGCGACAGCGCGTGCCGGGTCAGTTCCACGGTCTCGGGGATGGCGACGACGCCAGTGCCCGGCAAGAGCCTGTCGGCCGGTATGCCGGCATTCAAAGCCGCTTCCAGAATGGCGCGCCGCTCGTTGCCGGAGAAGGAATTGGCCTCACCGGTCGTGCCGAGCAGGGCCACGCCGTGGCATCCCTCGGCCAGCAGCCGCTGGCAATGGTCGGTGAAAAGCGCGAGATCCGGGGTGTTGTCTGCGGTCAGCGGAGTTGCCGCCGCGCTGAAGACACCGGTGATCCTGTGATGGCTCATTTCTCCTCCTCCAGTGCGTCCCGGCTTGCCGATCCGTGTCCGAACCGCGCGACTGCGCCCGATTGTCATGCATCTATCTGCGATGGAGTGCTAAGAACTTTTCCATTGCGGCGCTTTTGTCAAGAAGACAAAATGGCCTGACCTGAAATCGAAAGCTTATCTGACTGTAATTACTTACATTTTTTCAGAGATAAATTTTGTTCGAATGAAAATCGTGATTTTTTGTTGACATATTTACAATAACGAGAGAACGATAGGCGACGGATTGTGCTGCGCCTGGCAGCGCAGGGAGAGCGCTGCCGATTTCACCTGGGAGGAATGCCATGTCTTTTGATCAATCGGATGAAACCAATCTATCGCGTCGCAACGCGCTGAAGCTCGGCCTTGCCGCCGGCATCGGGCTGACCGTATTCGGGATGAATGCCCGCATCGTGCTGGCCGACGAGGGCCAGGTCCTGAAGGTCGCCCATCCGGCCTTCGACCAGGACTGGTCGCCGCTGCGCGGCGGCGGCAGAACGTTCCGCTGGAACTCGATCTGGTGGGCTTCGCCCATGTATTTCGACAGTCAGGGAAATATCAAGCCCTACGTCTTCACCAGCTGGGAATCGGCCGACAACACGGTCTGGACCTTCAAGATCGACCCGAAGGCGGTCTTCTCCGACGGCAGCAAGATCAGCTCTGCCGACGTCAAGGGGTCGTGGGAAGTCGCCTCAATGCCGAACACCAAGAGCCAGCGCGCCGACCAGGTGCTGAGCAAGGTCAAGGGCTATGCCGAAATCGCCGCCGGCTCGGGCAACGAGCTGACCGGCGTGGCGACGCCCGACGAGGGAACGGTGGTGGTGACGCTGACCGCTGCCGATCCGATCTTCTTCATGCGCCTCGCCAACCACATCGCACCGATCACCAAGGCGTCGCAGTCGCGCGGCAGCGACGGCGAGGAGATTATCGACTGGTACAAGCCGGAGAACAAGCCGGTCTTCTCCGGTCCGTTCAAGCTGACGAGCATCGATATCGATGCCGGCAAGATCACATTCGAGCCGAATGAGAACTTCTTTGGGCCGAAGCCGAAGCTTGCCCGCATCGACATCACCTCGATCGAGGACAATGTCACCGCGACATCGCTGATCCAATCCGGCGAGTTCAACGCCCATACCGAGTTGGTCACCTCGACGATCATCCAGGATCTCGGCCCGGAATTCTCGGCCGGCCCGCTGATCCCGACCAGCCAGCACTTCTGGTTCAATATCTCCCGCGCGCCGATGGATGATCCGAAGGTGCGCCAGGCGCTGATCATGGCGGTCGACCGCGACGGCCTTTTCAAGGCGTCCTATCCGGATGGGCCGCACAAGAAGGCCGACCAGATCCTCAACTCGGTTCCCGGCGCCGACAATTCCGGCTTCGAGCCCTTTCCCTATGATCCGGCAGCCGCCAAAAAGCTGCTTGCCGAATCGAGCTACGGCGGGCCCGAGCGCCTGCCGAAGCTCCTGTTCGTCGGCATTTCGGCGCCGGCCATTCAGGCCGCCGCCCAGTTTATCGCGGAGCAGTGGCGCCAGAACCTCGGCATCACGGCCGTCGACATGAAACCGCAGCAGGACGCCTATGCTGGTCCGGATCAGAACTCGGTCCAGATCTTCCGCGACGACGTCGGCACCCGTGTCCCGGACGCCGTCTCCTATCTCACGGGCAGCATCGCCTCGACTTCGTCGAACGCGCAGAACAAGCTCGGCGGATACAAGAACGACAAGGTCGACGGCGCCCTTGCCGAAGCGGCGACCAAGGCTGCGGACGATCCGCAGCGCGTTGCTCTCGCCCAGGAGGCCCAGAAGGCGTTCCGCGAAGATTGGGCCTTCATTCCATGGTATTCTCAGGCGATGTCGCGCTGGGCCACCAAGGAGGTCAAGGGCATGGAGAAGAACCTCGACTGGCAGATCGCCGAACCGTGGAACATTTCCATCGGCTGATCCGGAACAATAGTCGCCCGGCAGTAAGCGCGCGAAGGCTGCAAGGCCTTCGCGCAAGTTTCAAGACGAAGAGATGCGATCCGCCTGGCTTTAGGACGGACCGCATCGACAACAGGTGGGAGGTGGCCTTGCTGCGCTACGTGCTAACCCGGTTTGCCATCTGGATTCCGTCCGTTCTGGTGGTGATGCTGGCCGTTTACGCGATGGCTTTCTACGGCGCCGGCGATCCGATCAAGCTCATCTTCCTGCGCGCGCCGGGCGACGTCGCCTATAATCCGCAGCGCATCGAGGCCATCCGCGAAAGTGCGGGGCTCAACAGGCCCTTCATCGAACAGTTCGGCCTTTACATCTGGAACCTGCTGCACGGCCAGTTCGGCAATTCGCTGACATCGGGCCGCGCCGTCTGGGCGATGGTCTCGGCTGCCGCCCCGGTCTCGTTCCAGCTTGCCCTCTGCGCCATCATCCTGACGGCTGTCGTCGCGATCCCGCTCGGCATGATCGCCGCGCTGAACCAGAATTCGCGCCTCGACTATGCCATTCTGGGCTCGGCGCTCTTCCTCTGGGCGATCCCCGCCTATGTCGCCGGTCCGCTGCTGATGGTCGGCCTCATCGTGCTTTTGCCGGGCACGAGCGTGCCTTATGGCTGGGGCGGCGTCTTCGATGTCCGCATCCTGCTGCCGCTGCTCGTGCTGTCCTTCCAGCCGATCGCTTTGATCGTGCGTCAGACTCGGGCCGCCGTCATCGAGGTGTTGTCGGAGGATTTCGTCCGCACTGCCCGCGCCAAGGGCGTGCCGGAGATCATCGTGGCGCTACGCCATATCCTGCGGCCGGTGCTGACACCTGTCGTCACGCAACTTGGCCTGATCATGATCACCATCGTCAACGGCGCGATCTTCGTCGAACTGGTCTTCGGTCTGCCGGGGCTCGGACGCCTGACGGTGCAGGCGCTGATCAATTCTGATTATCCCGTCATTCTTGCCATCACGCTGATCGGATCGTTCCTGGTGATGGTGTCGAACCTGCTGGTTGACGTGCTCTATCCGCTGCTCGACCCCCGCGCCAATGATTCAAGAAGGAGCCGCTGACCATGTCCGCAATCCCTCTTTCCACCACCCAGACCATCGAGGAGCCGCCGGTCAGCCTGTGGCGCGACGCCTGGCACCGGCTGAAACGCAACAAGCTCGCCGTCTTCGGCCTCATCGTCGTCCTGATCCTCGCCTTCACGGCGATCTTCGGGCCTTACCTCACGCCCTATGATTATCTCAGCCAGGATCTCAACGCCCGCAACGCACTGCCGTCGATGAGCCACCTCTTCGGAACCGACGACCTCGGCCGCGACGTCTTCAGCCGCGTCGTCTTCGGCACGCGGACCGCTTTCCTCGTTGCCGTCATCGTCACCTTCTTTGCGGTGCTGATCGGCCTCACCCTCGGTGCCGTCGCCGGGTTCTTCGGCAATCCCTTCGACCGCGCCATCATGTGGCTGACCGACGTGACCATGTCGGTTCCCAACCTGCTGCTCGTCGTTGTCATCAACGCTTCGCTGAAATCGCCGATCACCCGCTGGATGGAAGCGCGCTACCTAGAGACCCTCAATCCCTTTTATCGCCAGACGATATGGGTCGATTTCATCCTCGTCTTCGGCTCGATGGCGCTGATCTCCTGGCCGCCCTATGCGCGCCTCGTGCGCGCCCAGGTGCTATCGATCCGCAGCCGGCCCTACATCACCGCCGCCCAGGCGCTCGGCCTGTCGAACTGGGTCATCATCAAGCGTTATGTCGTGCCGAATGCACTCGGGCCGCTGATCGTCTCGGTCAGCGCCGGTCTCGGCACCGCGATGGTGCTGGAAAGCGCCTTCAGCTTCCTCGGCGTCGGGGTCAATCCGCCAACGCCGAGCTGGGGCAACATGATCTCGGACGGCCTTCGCGTCTGGCAGCATTATCCGCATCTTCTCGCCGCTCCGGCGGCCGTGCTCGGCCTTGCCTCAGTTGCCTTCAGCTTCCTCGGCGACGGCCTCAACGACGCGCTCAATCCGCGGGGCAGCAAATGATGGACACGCAAAACAGAGAACGCCTGCTCGATGTCAGGGGGCTTACCGTCGAGATCGATGGCCGCAATGGTCCGGCCGTCGTCGTCGACGGCATCGACCTCCATGTCGACAAGGGCGAGACGCTGGGCGTCGTCGGCGAATCCGGCTGCGGCAAGAGCCTCACCATGCTGAGCCTGATGCGGCTCCTGCCGAACAAGATCAAGGTCACCAAGGGAACGGCCACCTTCGCCGGGCGCGATCTGCAGACGATGTCGAATCGCGAGCTGCGCAAGGTGCGCGGAGGCGATATCGGCTTCGTCTTTCAGGACCCGATGACCTCGCTCAACCCGGTCATGCGCGTCGGCGATCAGATCTGCGAGCCGCTAATCTATCACCGCGGTATGAAGAAGGCGCAAGCCCGCGCCCGGTCCGTCGAACTGCTGCGCCTCGTCGGCATTCCCGGCCCCGAAGAGCGGCTGCAGGCCTTTCCGCACGAACTATCAGGCGGCATGCGCCAGCGCGTGATGATCGCGATCGGCCTTGCCTGCAATCCGAAGCTTCTGATCGCCGATGAGCCGACGACGGCGCTCGACGTCACCATCCAGGCCCAGATCGTCGATCTGGTGAAGGATCTGCGCGCTAAGCTCGGCATGTCCGTCGTCTGGATCACCCACGATCTGGCATTGATCGCCGGCCTCGTCGATCGCGTCGCCGTGCTTTACGCCGGCACGGTCGTCGAGGACGCCCCGGTCGACGAGCTCTATGCCCGCCCGAGCCATCCCTATACGCGCGGCTTGCTCTCCTCGATCCCGAAACTGTCAGATCCGCCGGCAAGCCGGCTGAGCTCGATCGGCGGCACGCCGCCGGAGCCCGGTCGTCGGCCGAAGGGATGCCCCTTTGCGCCGCGCTGTCCGCTCGTCGAGGCGATCTGTCATGAGCAGGTGCCGCGACTCCAACCCTTGAGCGGCAGCAGCAATCATCGCGCCGCCTGTTTCGTCGTCCAGAGAATGCAGGAGGCCGCGTGATGGCTGCGCAACCGCTGCTCAAAGTCGAAAATCTGGTCAAGCATTTCCACGTCAAGCTCGGCGCCTTCGGCGAACGCACGGCAACCGTCTATGCGCTCGACAATGTCGATCTCGACATCATGGAAGGCGAAACGCTGAGCCTCGTCGGCGAATCCGGCTGCGGCAAATCGACGACCGGCTTCACCATCCTCAACCTCTACAAGGCGACCAGCGGCAAGGTGGTCTACAAGGGCCAGGACCTCGCCAAGCTTGATGAAAAGCAGATGCGGCCGTTCCGTCGCGACCTGCAGATCGTCTTCCAGGATCCCTATTCGACGCTCAACCCGCGCATGACGGTGGGCGAGGCGATCGGCGAGCCGATCCTCTTTCACAAGCTGTGCACCAAGGCCGAGCTCAAGGAGAGGGTGGCGACGCTGCTCACCGATGTCGGCCTGCCGACACGTTTTGCCCAGCGCTACCCGCATGAGCTTTCCGGCGGCCAGCGCCAGCGCGTAGTCATTGCCCGGGCGCTCGCCTGCCAGCCGAAATTCATCGTCTGTGACGAGGCGATCTCGGCGCTCGACGTGTCCATCCAGGCGCAGATCATCAACCTGCTGCTCGATCTGCAGGAGAAATACGGGCTGACCTACCTCTTCATCGCCCATGACCTTGCGGTGGTGCGCCATATCAGCACCCGCGTCGGCGTCATGTATCTCGGTCGGCTTGCCGAACTTGCCACCCGCGAGGAACTCTTCGACAACCCGCTGCATCCCTATACGAAGGCGCTGTTGTCGGCCGTTCCGGAGACCGATCCGGAGCATGAGCGCACGCGTCAACGCCAGATCCTGCAGGGAGACGTGCCGAGCCCGCTGAACCCGCCGTCCGCCTGCCGTTTCCACACCCGCTGCCCGATCGCCATGGATGTCTGCAGCAAGGTCATTCCTGTCTGGAAGGAAGCCAAGCCCGGCCATCTCGTCGCCTGCCACGCCGTCAATACGGGTGAGATCGCATGACGCTGAAGGCCGCGATCATCGCCGACGATCTGACGGGGGCGCTCGATACCGGCACCCCCTTCGTTGCGGCCGGCCTCTCGGTCGCGGTCGCCGTCGATGTCGAAGCGGCGCAGGATGCTATTGTCACCGGCTGCGATGTCGTCGTCGTCAATACTGCCTCGCGCGCGCTGAGCGGGCATGAAGCCGCCGAAAGGGTGCGGTGGGCGGCCGGGATGTTTCGCGACGTGAAGCCCGGCGTCGTCATGAAGAAGATCGACTCCAGGCTGAAGGGCAATGTCGCGGCCGAAAGCCTGGCGCTTGCGGATGCGCTCGGCCTGGAGAATATCCTCGTGGCGCCCGCCATTCCCGATCAGGAGCGCCTGACCTACCGGGGCTGCGTCGTCGGCCGCGGCGTCAACAAGCCGCTGCCGATCTCTGATCTGTTCGAGAGCCGCGTGAACAGTATCATCGTTGCCGATGCCGCGGACGATGCCGATCTCGATCAGATCGTCGCGGGTCATGTCTGGCTGACGACGCTCGCCGTCGGTGCGCGGGGCCTCGGTGCGGCCTTCGCCCGCCGGCTGGGCGAGAGCGAGCGGCGGCCGGTGAGCGAATTTGTGACAACCCCACGCACGCTGTTTGCCTTCGGTTCGCGCGATCCGATAACTGGCGCCCAGATGAACCGGCTCGAAGCCTCCGGCGCCTTGCGGATGGTGGTGGACGCGCCGATGGGGCAGATTGAATGCGGGGAGGGCTTGGCGCTGCCGGTGCTGCTGCGCTGCACCGGCGATATGACGGCCGATGCGGCCCACGTCGCCCATGACTTTGCCGCAGGTGTCAAAAGGGTGATCGGCGATACCAGGCCCGATATGCTGATGGTCGGCGGCGGCGATACGGCGCTGGCAATCCTCCGTGCGCTTGACGTGAAGGTGCTCACACCGAAGGGCGAAATCGAGGCCGGTATTCCGTGGTTCGATGTCGCGGCAGCCGACGGCCGGCCTTTCCGGTGCGCCGTCAAATCGGGGGGCTTCGGCAAGCCTGATAGTTTGCTAAGACTGGTACTTCGGAATCAGGCGGCATAGTAAGATACCGTCGGGGAGAATGACGTGACTGAAGCGAATGGCGAATCTTTGAACGCGGAAGCCGGCCCGCCGGGCAAGCCCGAACGTGGCAAGGCCGTCAAGCTGGTCGATCGCGTCTTCGACCAGCTGCTCGAGCGGATCCGCGGCGGAAACTATCCGCCGGATTCACGCCTTCCCGGCGAACACGAACTTGCCTCGATGCTCGGTGTTTCACGGCCGATCGTCCGGGATGCGCTGGCGCGTCTGCGCGACCAGGGCATGGTCTATGCCCGCCAAGGCGCCGGCACCTTCGTCAGCGCCCATGGTTCGCCGACGACACAGCTTGCCTATTCGCCGGTCAAGACCATTGCCGATATTCAGCGCTGCTACGAGTTCCGCCTGACCATCGAGCCGGCCGCCGCCTATTTCGCCGCCAAGCGCCGCAATGAGCAGGCGATCCAGAAGATCGCCAGCGCTCTTGCGGACCTGCGCGAAGCGACCAGCCACCAGCTTCACCGCACCGATGCCGATTTCATCTTCCATCGCGCAGTGACCGAAGCTGCCAACAATCATTATTACACAGCCTCGATCGATGCGCTCAAAGCCCATATCGCCGTCGGCATGCATCTGCACGGCCTTTCCCTGCTCGGCCCGCGTCAGGGGCTGGAGCAGGTCTATGAAGAGCATAACGCCATCTACAAGGCGATTGCCGATGGCCGCGCGGATGATGCGCAAAGGCTGATGAAGGCGCATCTCGAAGGATCCCGAGACCGTCTGTTCGAGGGCAGGGCGCTCGATTTGTCCTTCTGAGACCGTGAGACGTCGGCTCGCGAATGGTCGAGGCCTATCGCCGCGACAAGATTCCGGCAAAGAGCTGGCGGAAGGTGCCGGCGATCACGCCGGCTTCATGTGAATCTCCGGTCATCAGGGCTGAGGTGATGTTCCGCATCTGCTCGAAGGTGATATGCGGCGGCAGCGGCGGCACTTCGGGATCGGTCTTCACTTCGAGAATGACGGGGCAGTCGGCGGCCAGGGCTTCTTCCCAGGCGGCGCCGAGTTGATTTGGCCGGTCGACGAAGATGCCGCGGAGCCCGATAAGCTCGGCGAATTTGTGATAGCGCAGATCCGGAATGGATTGTGACGCATCGAATTTCGGATCGCCTTCCATCACCCGCTGTTCCCAGGTTACCTGGTTCAGATCCTGATTGTTGAAGACGCAAACGACGAAGGTCGGAATGGTCCATGTCTTCCAGTATTTGGCAACAGTGATCATCTCTGCGAGGTTGTTCATCTGCATAGCGCCGTCGCCCACCAGACCAACAACGGGTCGCTCGGAATGGGCGAATTTCGCGGCGATCGCATAGGGGACGGCAGCGCCCATCGAGGCCAGTCCGCCGGACAAAGACCCTTTCATTCCGCGGCGCATCTTTAGGTCGCGCGCGTACCAGTTCGCGCAGGAGCCGGAGTCGCTGGTGACGACCACGTTATCCGGCAACCGCAGCGAGAGCTCGCTGACGACGCGTTGCGGATTGACCGGATTTGCCTCGACATGCGCACGCTCGTCCAGGGTCTTCCACCAGGCGGTGACGTCCTTCTCGACGGTTTCCCGCCAGCTGCGATCGGGATTTCGCGCAGCAGAGGCAAGAGCGCCCGTAGCGTTTCGGCTGCATCGCCCGTCAGACCGAGCTCCATGGGATAACGCAGCGACAGCATGTCGGGATTGATGTCGATCTGCACGCCGCGCGCCTGACCGTCCTCCGGCAGGAATTCGGAATAGGGAAAGCCGGAGCCGATCATCAGCAGGGTGTCGCAATTCCGCATGAGGTTCCATGAGGGTTCTGTCCCGAGAAGTCCGATCGAACCGGTTACCCAAGGGAGCTCGTCCGGCAGTGCCGCCTTGCCGAGCAGGGCTTTGGCAGCGCCAGCCTGGAGGCGATCCGCTACGGCGATGACCTCGTCCGCGGCATTGAGCGCACCCGCGCCGACAAGGATCGCCACCTTCTTTCCGGCGTTGAGGATATCGGCCGCAGCCTGAAGATCGTCTCTATGCGGAAAGACCCTCGGCGGCCGGTAACCTGGGGCCGAATGCACGGTGCCGTGCTTTCGCGCGGGCTCCTCATAAGGCATTTCCTGCAGATCGTTCGGCAGGATGATCGCTGTTACCGTCCTGTTGGCGAGTGCGATGCGGGCGGCTCGATCGATCAGATGACGCACTTGGGCGGGGGCTGCGGCCTGCTGCACGAAATCGCTGGCGACATCCTTGAAGAGGGCGGCGAGATCGAGCTCCTGCTGATAATGCCCACCGAGCGCACGGCGCGCCTGCTGGCCAACGATGGCCAGAACCGGCTGATGGTCCATGCGGGCGTCGTAGAGACCTGTGATCAGATGGGTTGCGCCCGGTCCCGAGGTGGCGATGCAGACACCGATTTCGCCTGAGAATTTCGCATAGGCGGCGGCCATAAACGCCGCCATTTCTTCGTGTCGTGCCTGAATGAATTCCATCTTGTCAGACGCGCGGTGGAGCGCTCCGAAGACGCCGTTGATGCCGTCGCCGGGATAGCCGAACATACGCCGCACGCCCCATTCGCCAAGCCGTGCCACAATGAAATCGCCGACCGTTTTCGCCATGGAAGATATCCTCATTGCGGAATAGTCATCGCGCTAGCAGCTCCGACTAGGGCACTGCGAGATCAGATCACCGGCTAACGATGGCTCCGCCTGTCGGTTCTCCTAGTGCCTGAGGCGCCCCCAGGACGGATCCCACGCAACGTCTTCGACAAGATCGACGAAGATGGGAGCATTGCCACGATGGGTTTCCGCAAGCTTGAGCGCTGCCTCAGTTCCATTTCCTCGCGGGAAAGAGCGTATCGTCCTGGTAAATATCCGCGACCTTGCGGACATAGCCTCTGATCTTGTTCCCCGATCGATAGAGTTTGACGACCAGGGAGCCGGCCGGAACGGCGCCTGCGGGATAGCTGACATATTCGTGCATATCTTCCGTCTCTCTGTGCCCCGGCCGACTTGTGTTGCCCTGAACCCTTCGGTCTGTGGCTATTTGTTGAGTTTTTTGGCCATCTGGAGGTGGTGTTCCAGAGCAGGCCGCGTGCTTGCCGCCCATGCCTTGAGTTCCGGATTATCGCCTTCGTCGCCGTAGCGCTTGAAGAGATCGACCGCGTCTTCGTGGGCGGATTCCTGATCCGAGTGATATTGCTTGTTGAAATCGTCGCCCTTAAGGCCGTTCAGCTTGTCGAGCATGCTTTTCTGATCCGAGGTCATTGCGTTAGGAAGGGTCGCTTTGACCTTGCCGCCCGATACCAGCGCCTTGAGTTCCTCGCTGGTTTTCTGGTGGTCGGTCAGCATCTGCTGCGCAAAGGCTTTCGTCGCATCGTCGCCGCGCTCGACCGCGAGCTTGCTGGAGGCGATTTCGAACATGTCGCTTGCGGCAGCCTCCTTCACGAAATCCTCCGTTTTTGGCGGCACGCCCATCAGGGAATTGACGCCGGTTTTTTCAGCCGCCGACTGCGCGAAAACGGGAACGGCAAGCGAAAGGGCGAGCGATGCGACAACAAAGCGTTTCATATGGATCTCCTGGGTTGGTCATCCGCTAAACTTACGGATGCGCCGAGAGTTCCCACTTATCGCGCACGACAGCGGTCTCGCGCGCTTCGGTAGAGGTGCCGGGCTACAAACCGAACGGGAAGGTTTCCTGGTCGCCCCTACCGGACTGTGCAGCGACAAGCGGTGATAGCGCGTGCGTTTCATCGAACCAGATGAAAGCGTCGTATTGTCGCGACAGTGATGTCGACATGTAGTGGCTCAGCCGTTCGGAATCCGGCCTGTAGATCACCCCCACGAAGCGCTGAAGCCGCTGTTCGACCAAGCTTGCGTGCAGTTCCTCATCGGCCTTGAGGTCGAGGAGAAATTGCGGTTTCGCGGCGTCATGACATAAGCGCTCGTAACTCTGCGGAAGCGACGGGTTGAGTTGCTTCCTCTCCACCGGCCCATCCCAATCGTCGGCAGCGAGCACTTCGCCGCAATGCGTTCCCAGTCCGACGAGGCTTGTCGTCTCTGCGAAGCGCTGCCGGCACAGCTGACCGAGGCTGAGTTCGTCGCGGGCCGCTGCCATGTCTGTGTAGCGGGCATCGCCGATGTGTGAGTTGTGAGCCCAGATGATGATCTTTGCCGCTGCTCCATGAAAGTCGAGAAGATGCTCGACCGTGTCGGCCATATAAGTGTCGCGCAGGTTCCAGGCTTCGGCACCGCCGTAATACATGACGCGATAATAGCGTTCGGCGGCGGCGAGCAATCTTGCAGACTGGACGGCGTTCAGGAAATCATCGTTCTCTGAGGCCGCATCATTTAGCGATCGGGCCAGAAGTTCAGTGCATTGCTTTAGCACCGCATCCTCGCATGATCTGTAGGCTTCGGTCAGCACGGCCCGGCCATAGGTGGCGGGATCGCTCTGCCAAGGGCTGAGGCAGCCGTAGCGCTCTCTGGCAGTCTTGGCGGTTTCCGGACTGACATTTTCGAGATAGTCAAGGACGGAGCGGATCGATCCCGACATGTTGTAGAGATCGAGGCCATAGAACCGCACCGGATCCCCGTGTAATGCCTTGCGCCGTTCGTTTTCTTCCTTAATCCAGCGGATGAACCGCGAAAACTCCAGGTTCCGCCACATCCACCTGGGAAAACGGCTGAATGGCTGGCCATCTTTCAGCCTCTGGCCATTGATCCAGCGGTCAATAGCGGCTGCGTCCGGCCAATCCGCTTCGACGGCAATCAGATTAAATCCGTGATGTGCTATCAGATGTCGGCTGATGGCAGCCCGCGTCTCATAAAATTCGGCTGTGCCGTGGCTGGATTCCCCAAGCAGAACAATGCGGCTGTCAGCAAATCGATCGACGAGGGTGGCAAAGCTCTTGTCCTCGATCGATGAAAACTCTTCCGCCGCTGCCGAGATCATCTTGCAGGGGATCTCTTCCTTGGGCCATGAGCGAGCTGTCGCTGTGTACATCGGATGTGCCGCGGTCCAGGCATCCTCGCCAATCAGCGGGACGAAGAGCACGCCGCCCAAATCTTCCTCCTCGAAGCTGGCCGCCCCCGTGCGCGTGATGCGCTTCAGGCGCTGTTCGTCGCTGCGGCCGACCGGGATGACGAGCCGCCCACCGAGATCCAGCTGCTCCTTCAGAGCAGCCGGCACCTCTGGTGCACCAGCGGAAACGATAATTGCGTCGAAAGGAGCGGCTTTGGCCCAGCCCTTGCTGCCGTCGCCCACCCTGACGTCGATGTTGCGGTACCCCAGCTTTTCAAACCTCTCTCTGGCCTGAAGCGCCAGCCTTTCATGGCGTTCGATGGAATAGACGTGTCGCGCAATCCGGCTGATGAGCGCAGAGGCGTATCCGGAACCGGTTCCGACCTCGAGAACCCGGTCTTCTGTATCCAGAGCGGCCTTTTCGATCATCAGCGCGACGATGAAAGGCTGTGAGATCGTCTGACCCTCGCCGATCGACAAAGGCGCATCCTCATAGGCGAACTCCTCGAAGCTCGGATCGACGAATTTTTCCCGGGGCACCATGCGCATCGCCCTGGTGACGCTTCGATCGTGGATGCCGCGGCGAATGACATGATGTTCCACCATGTGGTCTCGTTTGCGGGTCATATCCATCGGATCACCTCCACTCTCGAAGAAAACAGCGGAAAGCAGGTGGTTGTTCCGAAGCAGTCGGCCGGTGGGCTGGCTGGCTATGGCTTGGGCTCGTTTGTCGCCATGGTCTCCGCGGGCAGCCGGATCGCCGCGCCCGCCAGCCCGCACGGCACTGATTTGCGCGCTGCGGAGGATCGGCGACAGGGCCTCTGGTTTCCATCGCTTTGCCTCGGGAACCGGGGCGGTCTCCGGTTGTTGGTTATCGCCCAGCCTGAATAAGGAATGGAAATTGAACCTCAGCACCCTCGTATTCGGTCGGCGTCTTGCCAATCGCGAGTACGAAGACAAGAAGATCGGTTGGATCGAAGCCGTGCCGGCGATGGGACTGGATGGCCTGGGATCGTCCTCCTACGGCCCGGAAGCAACGCTCACCGTTCTCATTCCACTTGGCGCGTTCGGCCTGGTCTATATCGGCCCGGTAATCGGTTGCATCGTCGCTCTGCTGGCAATCCTCTATTTCTCCTACAGGCAGACTCTCGCGGCCTATCCGACGAATGGCGGCGCCTATGTGGTGGCGAAAGAAAATCTCGGAGAATATCCGAGCTTGCTTGCCGCCGCAGCGTTGATGATCGATTACGTGCTGAATGTTGCGGTTGGCGATTCGGCAGGGGTAGGGGCGCTCGTCTCGGCGATACCGAGTTTTCACCCTATATCCTGCCGCTCTGCCTCGTGATCGTCTTCGTCGTCATGCTGGCCAACTTACGCGGAACGGGGGAGGCCGGCTGGCTGTTCGCGCTGCCGGCGTATCTCTTCATCATCTGCTTTCTGGGCGCTATCGCTTATGGGCTGGTCGGACTCGGCCTGGGGGACAAGCCAGCACCCGCCATCGCGCCGCCGCCGCTTCACCCGGCGGCACAAGGCGCAACTCTATGGCTCCTTATGCATGCATTTGCCAGCGGCTGCACGGCCATGACCGGCGTTGAGGCTGTTTCCAACGGAATGGGCTCGTTCAGGCAGCCGATCATGCGCAACGCCTATCTCACTCTTACGATTATTGTCGTCGTTCTCGGCTTGCTGCTCGGCGGTGTGGCGACCATCGCCAGCGCCTATGAGATCGGTGCAATGGATCAGACGAAGGAAGGCTACCAGAGCGTGCTATCGCAGCTGCTTGCCGTCATCGCCGGTCATGGCGCCTTCTATTATATCGCCATGGCAAGCCTTCTGAGCGTTCTTTGCCTTTCGGCCAATACCAGTTTTGTCGGTTTTCCCAGGCTCTGCCAGATGGTCGCCGCCGATGGTTATCTCCCAAAGGCCTTTGCTCAGCCGGGGCGCCGGCTGGTGTTTACCGTCGGCATCCTCTTTCTCTCCGGCTCCGCCGCGCTGCTTCTCATCACCTTCGGGGGGATTACCGACAATTTGATACCCCTCTTCGCGATCGGGGCCTTTTTGACGTTCACGATTTCTCAGGCCGGGATGACCCAGCATTGGCGCCGCCGGTCCAGGCGCTTTGGGGCAAAGCTCACGATGAACGCGGTTGGCGCGGCTTCGACGGGGGCAGCGCTTGTCATCATTCTGATCGCGAAATTTGCTGAGGGTGCATGGATCACTTTGGTTGCTGTTCCCGTAGCCATAGCCGTTTTGAAGATGATCAAGAGCTACTATATTTCGCTTCAACGCGAACTGCGCAAGCCCGGCCCGATCACCCTCGAAGATATCGAGCCGCCGACGGTTCTCGTCATAACCGAAGCATGGAACAGACTGAGCGAACGCGCCATCAAATTTGCCCTGACCATCTCGCCCGATGTCGTAGCGGTTCACTTCATTCGTCTTGGCGGACCTGATCGGGAGGAGGGCGAAAAGGCGCTCCGCGAGGAATGGCGTGTCGAGGTCGAAGAGCCGATCGCCGCATTGGGATTGAGGCCGCCGCGGCTCATGCTCATCCCTGCTCCTTATCGGCAATTGCACGAACCGCTGCTGCGGCTGATCGAAAAGCTGGATGCGGACAGTCCGGAGAAGCGTGTCGCGGTTCTCATTCCCGAAACCGTCAAAGACAGATGGTGGCAGAAGCTTCTGCACATGAACAGGGCAGGGCGGCTGCGGACAAAGCTCGTCAAGCTCGGAGGTCCGCGGCTAACGGTGGCCACGGTTCCCTGGCGGCTCTATCGGGAGGAGCAGCCGGCGGGATAACACCTTTCGTTCATGCTCTCTGCGGAACTTAGTGTGGAGAGCGAAGTTGGACAGGCATCAGCAAGAGGCGCCAATGTCCACCAATCCCTTATTGAGCGAACCGGTCGAAGATCTCGCCAACCGCCTGGAAGCAATGACGGACGACGAGCTGTTCGAAAGCATGAATGAGCTGGAAAAAGCGAGCGACAGAGCCGAGCACGACGCGGCGGCGGAGGTCCTGTCCCGCATCGCTTGACAGAAAGCGAAATTGAGCGTCGTTATCCTGGCCGACTGCTCGCGCCATATCGCGACTGGAAGCAAAGGCAGCCGCTGCTGTGACTGTTTGCGCAATGCAAAGAATAGACGGAGGTAGAGATGAGCAGCTCTGAAACGACGACGGACCACAAGAAGATCCGCAAATGGGCAGAAGACAGGAAAGGCAGGCCGGCGGCGATCCGCACCCGCGGCAAAGGCGGCGTCCTGCGCATCGATTTTGGAGAGAAGGAAGAAGAATTCGACGAAATCGACTGGGACGAGTTCTTCAAGATCTTCGACGAAAACAAGCTTGCCTTTCTCTACCAGGACAAGACCAAGGACGGGAAGACAAGCCGCTTCAATAAATTCGTCGAGCGTAACTGAATGCCTCACGCGGCGATCCCCATCGCCGCGTTCGTGCTGAGGGCCGGTGTCATTTACGGCCAGAGCCCGGGTCCACCATCTTCGAATGCTGGTGCGCGAGCACACTTGCGGCGGTGACGTTGGCAACGGCGGCCTGGAGCTTGTTCTTCCAGCCGCTGACGACATCACCTTCGCCATCCATCATCGCGTCACAGCCGATGCGCGCGACTTCGCCCGCAACATCCTTTTTTGACTGGCCGGTCGCAGTATCTAGCTTGCGATCGTCGACGGCGCTCCAACCTCAGCTTCTGCGAAATGTTCCCGTTGTTCGGAGCTTCCGATCGGAGCGCCGCGGTGCGGGAGGCTCGCCGTACGAGTTCGCCCTGAGGGCGCCAGCAACGGCAAATCTGCCGTGGCGCTTCGCTGAACCGCAAACATTGGCGTCGGCGGAACGTCAAAGCTCGAGCAACGCGTAGGGCTTGCCGGTCGGCTTTTCGACATGGGCCGCGACATTATAAACTGGGGCGCCGCCCGGTGTGCGGCCCTCATAGGATCCGCGATGGGCATGGCCGTGGACGACGGCGTTGACCCGAAACCGGTCGATGGTTTCCGCAAGCCGCGAGGAGCCGAGGAACGGATAGATTTCCAACGGCTCGCCTGCCACGGTCTCGGCGATCGGGGCGTAGTGCAATACGACGAGGGAGCGATTGGACCGCACCTGCCGCATAGCGTTTTCGAGGCGCATCGATTCCTTGACGCTTTCGGCGACCATCGCCTTGATGGCGGCTTCGCCGAACGAACCCAGCATATGGCGCCCGAAGCCGCCGGCAAAACCCTTGACACCAACGAAACCGACACCGGAGATCTCGGCTGCATGGCCGTTCAGCAATTTGACGCCGGCGTCAGTCAGAATTTTGCAGACGTCATCGACCTGGCCGCTTTCGTGATCATGATTGCCGAGCACGGCGACGGTCGGGATGGTGCAATGGCGCAGATCACTAGCGAGCAATTCGGCCTCCTTAGGCTTGCCGAGATCGGTCAGATCACCGGCAATGACCAGGACATCGGCGACCGAGGAAATCTCGGCAAACAGTTCCTTATAGGATTTTGCCCCATCCTCCGTCACATGGAGGTCGGCCACCGCCGCAACCGTCACGCTCTTTGGCTTATCATCCATGGCGTTTCTCCTAATCGCGTCGCAGTTCGCCTTCGCCGCCGACGTCGGCAAAGCCCCATTCCTTGACGTCGATCTCGAAATCGATGCGGGAATACATCCGGCCTCGGCATATTTTCATTTGCGGAAGGGGCAGTTCCTGCTGCGCCTTGAGGCGGTCCAAAAGCTCCTCCAGCAGCCACCGGGGAATCTTGTCCCGCTCGGTCGGGTAAATCCACCTGAAGTTGAGGACATGGATGAGAAGCACCTCCCAATGCACTTCGAGATAAGCGAGCAGTTTGCGCCAGTCGATGGCATCATGGGCCTTCAAGATGACATGCGCGACATCGGCGCCATCATAGCGGTGTCTCAGCTGGACGAAACATTTCGACCAGACGAGTTCCGTAGGGCCGACGATTCTGACCGTGTGACCGCACATTTCAACCCTGCGTGCATCGTCGAACCAGTCGTCGCCGACCGGCATGGTTCCGTTCGAGGAAGCAAAGATCACATCAAAGAAGTGATTACCCTTCAGCACTTTTCCAAGCCAGCGCTCGTCCTCGACTTCGACCGTGTAACCCTTCGATTTGAAGTGACCGAGGATGCGAGCATAGTCGCCGGCCTTGCAGAATATGTCGAAATCCTTCGTCTGGCGCGAGATGCCGGTATAGGCGCAGACGGCATAGGTACCGGCGACGAGGAAAGGGATGCGGGATTTGACGAGCTCCCGAATGACTTCGGTAACGAACGGCTCGGCGGCCGGATCGATGAGTTGCGGAACTGCCTTCGCTTTGATCAGCACATCATTGTGTCTGCCTTGTCCGGCTGTTCGCGCGGTCATCGTCGATTCCTGCGTTGCTACGCAAAGCAACACATGGAGTCGTTCAATGTTCCAAATGGTCGCTGAAGGCGGTGGCCCCGAGGTGGGAGCTGTTCGGCGCGCGGACCGGATCTGTCAGGAACTTCACCATCTCCGCGTTGTTTGACCCTTGGACGCATGTCGCGTCTGCGGAAACGCCCCAGGTGCTGATTGGAGGATGTCATGGACAGACGAGCGAAGATATCGACGGGCGCGAACGACAGGCCGAGAAACGAAACCGTCTCCGGAAGCGGCCCGGGTATTCCCGACGACAGCGGCCGCATGGTCGAGCTGACGGATGAGGACATCAAACGCACGAACGCTTCGCTGCTGCGCGATCGGCTCGACGATCTCAAGGACGAGCTCGATGAGCAGATCGATCTTCCACAAAGGGGCGCGCCTTGACCGAGGTGAGAAAAGTCGGCCCTTCCCCCTCGGGCCCGGGCTACGATGATGCAAAGCCGTCATGGCGAATGATGATATTCGTCATCAGCATTTTTCTTGTCGCTTGTCTGGCCGCTCTGGCTTTCACGCTGACGACACATACGGGCGAACCCAATGGGAAATCACCCGTGCCGGCGACGGAGCAGGCACGATGAGCGAGAGGGATAAAGATCCTGTTCAGCGACCATCATCCTCTTCGGCGGGCAAACGCACCAGGCTCAATGCTGGCAGAATTGCCCTCATCCTGGTCGGCGCGGTCGGCGTCGTGGCATTCATCCTCTATGCCACGATTGTCTTCTACGGCCTCTTCAAGGGGTCCTGAGATCGCAACCGCCCGCTTGGTAGATGCGATCGATCACCGAAGCAACCGCGACGAACTCTTCAGCGGCAGGGTCGTAGCGCTGTCCTCGAGCAAGTCTGCTCGTCCAATCCACGGCGGCTCGTCCGCCCCATTCCTCCGGCGGTTCCGCCAGGATTTCGCGCGACGTGCCTGATAGCCTTGCGGCGGTGAAGCCATAGAACGATCCGTCGACATTCCTGAATGAGGCGCCTCCTTCGGTTCCGAAGAAATCGGCGCCGATCACGGCGTCGCAGCCGGCCTGAAGCCGCCAGGACGAAGTCAGACGCACCACTCGATCGTCGGAGAGCGTGAGCGTCGCCGCGGTAAAGTCCTCGACGGAGCCGCTTTCCTCAAGCCTTTTTCCGCCGGCTCGCAACTCGCTCGTAACCGTGGCGACGGATGGGAAATCGAGGCACCATAAGGCGAGGTCGATGAGATGAACCCCTAGATCGATAAGGCAGCCGCCGCCGGACAGTGTCTTGTCGTAGAACCAAGCTTTGTCGGGGCCATAGGCGTTATGGAAAGTCAGGTCCGCCGCGAATACCTTTCCAAGAGCACCGGAGCGGATGAGTTCACGGATCTGCCGCATGCCCTCCGTATGGCGGTAGGAAAGGTCGACCCCAAGCAATCTGTTCGCTGTCTTGGAGGCATCCACGACGGCTTTCACTTCCGACGCCGTTCGGCCGAGCGGCTTCTGGCAAAAGACGGCAATACCGGCCTCGAGCGCGCGGATGGCCTGCTCGGTATGACTGGCGCTCGGCGTCGCAATTACGACGCCGTCGAGCTGCTGATCGAGCAGTTCCTCCAGATCGGTCGCAATCATCGCATCGGGAGCGAGTGTCCTGGCCTGCCGCAACATGTCCGTCGACGGGTCGGCGATGGCGACGGCCTCGGCGAAGCCGCTGTCGAGCATCGCTTTCATCCGGTGTCGGCCGATCCATCCGACGCCGAGAAAGCCGAGCTTCACCTGTTTGAGGGCGGTCGCCGTCTGCGCCGAAACCAGCTCATTCATCAATATTGCACCAGGGCTTTCAGGAAACCGTCGGGGCGATCGCGCGTGGTGTTCAGCGCTTCGTCCAGCCGTTCCAGGGGATAAATGTGCGTATAGAGCGGCTGGGGGTCGATCCGGCCCTCGCGCACCGCTTCTATCGCCTCGCGAATGCCCTTCATATAGATGGCGGGATCACGCTCATGAGCATTGATGACATCCAACCCGCGCCAGTTCCAGAGCTGCATGTTCACCTGACGAGGTCCATCTTGGTGATAGCCGGCGATCACAAGCCGCCCCCGCTCCTTGGCAAGCTCGCCCGCCAGGTCGAGCGGCCATTGTTTGCCTACGGCTTCGATGACGCAGTCGCACAAATTTCCGTCCGTCAACGTCCTGACGTCCTCGATGATGCGCCAGTGATCCTCCATGGGGATGACCTCGGCAGCGCCCATTCTCCTTGCGACCTCGAGCGAATAGGACCGCCGAGAGATGGCGATCACCTTTGCTCCCGCTGCCGCGGCGAGCCGGGTCAGGAGGGCGCCAATAAAACCAATGCCGATGATGGCGACGGTCTTGCCGCTTTCGATACCGCTGCGACCGAGGATGTTCATGGCGCATCCAAGCGGCTCGCCTGGAAACGGCTGACCATCCAATTCTCTTGGCAGCACGGCAACCATGGCGGCATCCGCGAGGTCGTGTGTGGCGTAGGCGTGGTAGGACAGAGCCGCGACCCGGTCGCCCTTTTGAAGGGCTGTGACGCCGCTACCGACGTCATCAATGACGCCCCAGCCCTCATGGCCCAATCCGCCGGCCTCGGTCGGAAAAGTCATCCATTCCGGTCCCGCCCAGGGCGTGAGGTTCGAAGCGCAGACGCCGCAGCCTTCCAGTCTTACTCTGACCTGGCCCGGACCGGGTTCCGGTAAGGGGCGGGTCTCCAGTGAGATCTGTCCGGGGCCGGTGACGATCGCAGCCCGCATGAGTTCGGCCTTTCGGCTCGCCGCAGTGTCCATGGAATATCCTCCAGGTAAGGCATCCCTAGAACCGTGGGTCCTGTGAAGAGTTCCCGCTAGATGTCAAAGAAGTCATAGATGATGAAGTCAATAAAGATGTCATTGAAGAAGGAACTTTTCCACCTACGCTCGGTTCGGCCGCTGTCTCCGAAGCAATTTCTTCAACCGGACGGATCCTATAATGACGATCTTGATAACAGGTGGGTGCGGCTTCATTGGCCGCCATGTTGCTGACGAACTTCTGCAAAGCGGCTATGATGTGCGCGTCCTCGATGCCTTGATCGACCAGGTGCATGCCGACGCCGAGGTTGTCGTGCCGGAGGGTGCCGAGGTCGTTCGCGGCGACGTCAGGGACAAGGACGCAGTGCGCGCTGCGCTGGCGAATGTCGACGGCGTCATCCATCTTGCCGCCGAAGTCGGCGTTGGGCAATCAATGTATGAAATTGCCCGTTATGTCGGCTGCAACGACCTCGGAACGGCAGTGCTGCTCGAATCCATGATCGGCATGCCTGTCAGAAAGATCGTCGTCGCTTCCTCCATGAGCGTTTATGGAGAAGGGCTTTATCTGACCGGAGACGGCAGACGGCTCGGATATGTCAGGCGACGAAACCATCATATCAAGCGTGGTGAATGGGATCCGCTCGGACCCAATGACGAGCCATTGACGCCCGTCGCCACCGACGAGGAGAAGCCGGTCGATCTGGCTTCGATCTACGCCCTGACGAAATATGTCCAAGAGAAACAGGTCCTGATCTTCGGCGAAGCCTATGGTGTGGATGCCGTCGCCCTGCGTCTTTTCAATGTTTTTGGCGCCGGGCAAGCCCTTTCCAATCCTTATACCGGCGTGCTCGCAAATTTCGGCTCGCGGCTGGCCAACCGGCAGCCGCCGATGATCTTCGAGGACGGCAAGCAGCGTCGCGATTTCGTCCATGTGCGCGACGTGGCGAGGGCCTTCCGGCTGGCCCTGGAAAAGCCCGCGGCATCGGGCCACGTGATCAATATCGGCAGCGGCCAGGTCTATTCGATCGCCGACGTCGCAACGCTTCTTGCCGACGCGATGGGCGTTCCGGAGATCAGCCCCGATATCATGAACAAAGCGCGTTCCGGCGACATTCGCAATTGCTTTGCCGATATATCCAAGGCGCGTGAACTGCTCGGCTTCGAGCCGAGATACCATCTCGAAAATTCGCTCGCTCCTTTCGTCGACTGGGTCCGGCAGACTGGGGCGATCGACCGCGGCGCCGAGATGAAGCGGGAACTGGAAGAACGGGGGCTGGTTTCATGAACAGGACCGGTTCTCGAGGATCCAGCCAGCGTGAGACTCGGCGCTTCGGCTTCGTCGAATGGTTCAGACCGGGAGAACATGAGCGGACCGAGACGCTGCTGCCGGATATTCTGGCGAGCGGCGCCAGTTATCTCAGGACACATCTATCCTGGGCGGAATATCTCGCGCCGGGCGGCCAGGAATGGTTCGATTGGCTGATCCCCCGCGTCGGCAGCGAAATCGATCTTCTGCCCTGCATCCACTACACGCCGCCATCGCTGTCGCGGACGGGCAAGTCCTCCGGCGCGCCGGTCAATCTCAAATCCTACGCCGACTTCGTCGATCATATCCTGACTCGTTACGGCGGCTATTTTCGTCATATTGAACTGTGGAACGAGCCGAATAATCTGCTCGATTGGGATTGGCGCCAGGACAGCGATTTTCTGCTCTTCTGCGAGATGATCGGCGGTGCCGCCTATTGGGCCAAGCAGCGAGGCTACAAACCGGTGCTTGGCGGCCCGTGCCCCTTCGATCCCTATTGGCTCAACCTGATGGGCACGCGCGGAGTGCTCGGTGTCGTCGATGCCGTTGGCTTCCACGGCTTTCCCGGGACGTGGGATAGCGAGGAGGCCACCTGGGGCGGCTGGGACATGCATCTGGGGGAGATGCGCGGGATTATCGATCGCTATAACGCCGATGCCGAGATCTGGATTACCGAGGCCGGTTATTCCACATGGCGCAACGACGAGATCGAGCAGGCGCGACGCTTCATCAAGGCGCTCACTGTCCCGGCCGACCGCATGTATTGGTATTCCTGGCGCGACGTTCCGCCGGATGTTCCGGTTCAGGAAGGCCTGTGGTTCGACCCGCGGCATTATCATCTCGGCGCGGTCACCCACGACAACAAGCCGAAGCTGCTTGCACGCCTCCTGATGGAGGGAGGCGTTAACAGGCTGGAAGCGGTCGCTTCGCTGGCCACCCCTCAAATCGCCTCCGGTGCCGCGCCGATAGTGGTCACCGGCGGGAGCGGGTTTGTTGGCTGCAACTTGGCGCACAGCTTGCTGAACGACGGGGAGGACGTCGTCATTCTGGACAGTCTGGCACGACCGGGAGTCGATCAGAACCTTTCGTGGCTGATAGAACGGCATGGCGAGCGGGTGCATCCGGTTCTTGCGGACGTTCGTGATCTGATGGGGATCGAAGCTGCCTTTCGTGATGCCAAGGCTGTCTTTCACTATGCCGCCCAGACGGCCGTGACCACGAGCCTCGTCGATCCGCTGGAGGATTTTGAAACGAATGCTCGCGGCACGCTCAATGTCCTGGAAGCGGTGCGCAAGGCGGGCAGGCGCGCGCCGGTCATTTTCGCCAGCACCAACAAGGTCTATGGTGCTCTTGATGATCTCGGTATGATCGAACTCGACGATCGTTACCTTCCCGAAAGCGAGATCATCAGGGCGCAGGGTATCGGCGAGGACCGGCCCCTCGATTTCTGCACTCCCTACGGCTGCTCGAAAGGCGTTGCCGACCAATATATTCTCGACTACGCCAAGTCATTCGGAATACCCTCCGCGGTCCTGCGCATGAGCTGCATCTATGGGCCACGCCAATTCGGCACCGAGGACCAAGGCTGGGTGGCGCATTTCCTGATCCGGGCTCTCGGCGGAGAAGCCATTTCCATCTATGGCGACGGCAAGCAGGTGCGCGATATCCTCCACGTAGACGATGCCGTCGCCGCCTATCGGTCGTTGCTTGCGAATATTGATCGCGTCAGCGGTAAAGCCTTCAATCTCGGCGGGGGGCCGCGCAACGCCGTCAGCGTGCTGGGGGTGCTGCGCGCGATCGGAGAGCTGACGGAACATCCCGTCGCAAGGAGCTTCGGCCCGTGGCGCGCCGGCGACCAGTTCTATTTCGTGGCCAATACTCAAAAGCTGGAACGCGAAACCGGCTGGCAGGCCCGTATTGGATGGAGAGACGGCCTGCGGCATCTCGCTGAATGGCTGATTGCCAATCGTTTAGGCGGTCGGCAGATCCGCAGGGAAAAGCGGAAGGTGTCGGCATGATCCGACGGGAACGACGCAAGGGACATCGCTGCGTGGTGATGACGGTCGATGCCGTGGGCGGCGTCTGGCGCTATGCTATGGATCTCGCCACGGCGCTCAGGCCGAAGCAGGTTGAGATGGTCTTCGCAGGGCTTGGTCCCGGCCCCGGCAAGGATAAGGCGGCGGAGGCAAATCGGATCGGCAAACTCGTCTGGCTGGACGCGCCACTCGACTGGATGGTGGAGGACGAAAGGGCAGTTGCAGACGTCCCACGCCTGATTGCTGATCTTGCTCGCTGCGAGGAGGCCGACCTTCTGCATGTCAATCTGCCGTCGCAAGCGGCTTATATGGAAACGGATCTGCCGGTTACGGTGGCTTGCCATTCCTGCGTCGTCACCTGGTTCGCGGCCGTTCGCCGCAGCCACGTGCCGCAGGACTGGCAGTGGCAATATCGGCTCAACCAGGCCGGCTTTGCGCGCGCGGATAAAGTAATAGCGCCGAGTCGCAGCCATGCCGAGGCAATGCAAGCGGTCTACGGGCCGATTGCGGATCTCCATGTCGTTCACAATGCGAGCGCTCTTCAATCGTCCGATGAGCCGAAGCGAAGTTTCGTTCTGGCCGCCGGGCGGTGGTGGGATGACGGGAAAAATGGTGCCGTCCTGGATACTGCGGCAGGAATGACGCGCTGGCCGGTGGTGGTGGCCGGGGCAAGCAAAGGGCCCAGCGGACAATCGATGCAGTTTCGCCATGCAGACCATCGCGGTGAGCTTCCCTACACCCAGATGGCAGCCGCAATGCGGCAGGCCGCCATTGTGGCTTCGCCTTCGATCTACGAGCCGTTCGGCCTTGCAGCTCTCGAGGGGGCGAGGGCGGGCGCGGCATTGGTCCTCGCGGATATACCGACCTATCGCGAGAACTGGGGGGACGCCGCGCTGTTTGCCGATCCGCGTGATCCTGAGGCTTTCGCCGATGCGTTCAACACTCTTGCCGATGATCCGCAACGGCGCGCTACGCTTGGACTGAAAGCGCGCGTGCGATCCGAGCGCTTCGGTCTCGACGCTCAAGCGGAGGCGATGTGCAGAATTTACTCAGGCATGTTTGGCCGGCCCTTTTCAACAGCAGCGGAGTGATCATGAAGTTCGTCTTTTATACCCATTCGCTGATTTCCGACTGGAACCATGGCAATGCACATTTCCTTCGCGGCGTCATGCGGGACCTCCAGCGGCGAGGTCACGAAACGCTGGCATTGGAGCCGGAAGGCGCCTGGAGCCGCACCAATCTCATCAGCGATCAGGGGCCGGCTGCCGTCGAGCGCTTTCATCAGGCCTTTCCGCAGCATCGCTCGGAGATCTACGACGAGGCTTTCGACCACGAGGCAGCACTTACCGATGCCGATGTCGTCATTGTGCACGAGTGGACGGAGCCGCGATTGGTCGAGAGCCTCGGGCGCATCCGGCGCAAAGGCGCTGCCTTCACCCTGCTCTTCCACGATACGCATCACCGGGCCGTCTCGGCGGAAGGGGACATCGCGTCGCTCATGCTGGACGACTACGATGGTGTGCTGGCCTTTGGGCAGACCTTGCGTGAGCGCTATCGTCGGGCAGGCTGGGGAAAGTCCGTCTTCACTTGGCATGAGGCAGCGGACGATTCGCTGTTTCGGCCGTTGCCGAATGTCGAGAAGTCAGGAGACCTCATCTGGATCGGCAACTGGGGCGATGACGAGCGATCGGCTGAGATTGCCCAGTTCCTGATCCGGCCCGCCAGAGATCTCGCGCTCAAGACGATGGTTCGCGGCGTTCGATACCCCGACCATGCGCTGGACCAACTTCGCAATGCCGGCATCATTTATGGCGGCTGGATCGCTAACGCCGATGTTCCGGCCGCCTTTGCTCGCCACAAAGTGACGGTACACATCCCGCGGCGGCCTTATATCGAGCATCTGCCCGGTATTCCGACGATCCGGGTCTTCGAGGCGCTAGCCTGCGGCATCCCCCTGATTTCTGCACCTTGGGCTGATATCGAGCATCTCTTCACCCCAGGCCTGGATTATCTGCCTGTCGGCGATGGCGAGGAGATGAAGAAAAGCCTGCATGCCGTCCTCTTCGATACGAATCTGGCCGCGAGCCTCGCTGCATCCGGTCTTGCGACCATCAAGGCGCGTCACACCTGCCGGCACCGCGTTGATGAACTGCTGGAAATTTTGGCGAACTGCGGCACGAGCAAGGTCACCGCGAAGCTTCAGCCACGGGAGGCGGCGGAATGAAAATCGCGTTTTATGGTTCGAGCCTCGTCTCCGCCTATTGGAATGGTGCCGCTACTTACTATCGCGGCCTGCTGCGGGCGCTGTCGGGGAAAGGCTATGAGATCACCTTCTACGAGCCCGATGTCTACGATCGGCAGAAAAACCGCGACATCGATCCGCCGGATTGGTGCAGGGTCGTCGTCTACGAGGGAACGATCGACGCATTAAAGGCCGTTGCCGGCGAAGCGGCCAGCGCCGACATCGTGGTCAAGGCGAGCGGCGTCGGTTTCGAAGACGATCTGTTGCTGGAGGAAGTGCTTCGCAACGCGCGGGCGAAGGCCATCAAAATCTTCTGGGACGTTGATGCCCCGGCCACGCTTGCCGAACTCAGGGTCAATCCCGACCATCCGCTGGGCCGAGCGCTCCCCAGGATCGATCTTGTGCTGACCTACGGTGGCGGCGATCCTGTCGTGAGTGCATACCGCTCCGTCGGCGCGGCCGAATGCATACCTGTCTACAATGCGCTGGACCCGCAAACGCATCACCCGGTGCCGGAGGACCCCCGTTTTGTCGCCGATCTCGGTTTCCTCGGCAATCGCTTGCCGGACCGGGAGGCGCGGGTCGAGCACTTCTTCCTGGAGCCTGCTTCTCGTCTGCGGGACCGGAAATTCCTGCTTGGTGGCTCCGGCTGGCACGACAAGCCGATGTCGTCCAATGTCAACTATATCGGCCACGTGCCGACGCGCGATCACAATGCCTTCAACGTCACTCCGATGGCGGTTCTCAACATATCGCGCGCCAGCATGGCTGAGACCGGATTTTCGCCCGCGACGCGGGTCTTCGAGGCGGCCGGCGCCGGCGCCTGCCTTATCACCGATTATTGGGAAGGCATCGACTTGTTCCTCAAACCCGACGAGGAGATCCTCGTTGCGCGGGATGGAGAAGAGGTGGCTACCTTGCTTGCGGGTCTGTCGCGCCGGGGCGCGCAGGAGATCGGAGAACGGGCGCGCCAGCGCGTGCTGGCCGAGCACACCTATGCCAATCGCGCCGAAACGGTGGATGCGATCTTTCGCGCCCGCCTCGGCGCGCGCGGGGAGGCGGCGGAATGACAAGACCTCTCGACATTGTGTTCCTCGGCCTTTCGCTTTCCTCATCCTGGGGAAACGGCCACGCCACGACGTATCGAGCGCTCATTAAAGGCTTGCGGGAAGATGCTCACCGCATTCTGTTCCTGGAGCGGGACGTGCCCTGGTACGCCGATCACAGGGATCTCGCTTCGCCTGATTTTTGCGAGCTCGGTTACTATTCCGATCTGAGTGCCTTGATCGAGCTTTACGGGGAAAGGTTGCGCACGGCCGATGCCGTCATTGCAGGATCCTATGTACCCGATGGCGTGGCGCTGATCGACAGGCTCGCCGCGTTGAATCTGAAACGCCTCTGCTTCTACGACATTGACACGCCGGTGACCTTAGCCAAGCTCGACCGCGGCGATGAGGAATATCTGGCGCTGAGGCAGATTCCGTTGTTCGATGCTTACTTCTCCTTCTCGGGAGGAGAGGTGCTGGCGCGGCTGGAGCAGAACTACCGTGCACAGAGCGCCGTTGCGCTCTACTGCTCCGTCGATCAGGAGCGCTATGGCAACACGGGAGAGGCCCCCGCCTGGGATCTTGGCTATCTCGGAACCTACAGCCCGGACCGGCAGCCGACGCTGGAGCGTCTCCTTCTGGAGCCGGCGCGCCGCCTGCCGGCCATGCGCTTCGTCGTCGCCGGGCCGCAATATCCTGCCGAGATCGACTGGCCGGCCAATGTCGAACGCATCAAGCATCTGGCGCCCGCCGATCATGCAAGTTTTTACAGCCGGCAGCGGTTCACGCTGAACGTGACCCGCAGCGACATGATTGCCGCCGGCTGGTCGCCCAGCGTGCGCCTCTTCGAGGCCGCCGCCTGCGGAACGCCCATCATCAGCGATTTCTGGCGCGGCCTCGACGAACTGTTGCCGGACGGGGAGGCCTCTCTCATCGCACGCGCGCCGGAAGATGTTGTGGCGCTGCTGACGGACCTTCCCGACAGCGACCGCTTGGCGGTCGCCGCTGCCGCCAGGAAACTGGTGATGAGCGGTCATACGGGCGCCGCGCGTGCTGGTGAGCTCGCTCGCGCTCTTTCGCAACTGCCCGCCAAGCCAGCTTTGGACCGTATCTCAGCGTAAGGAGAGTATCGATGCTTCAAGTCAATCATCGCGGCAAAGGCAAGACTGTCCTGGTCGCAGGGGGCGCGGGCTTTGTCGGCTCGCATCTCTGTGATGCTCTTCTCGGCCGTGGCGATACCGTCATTTGCGTCGACAGCTATATCACCGGATCGCCGGAGAATGTCAGGCCGCTGGTGAACCATCCGGGTTTCCGGCTGATCGAACAAGATATCTGCGAATTCCTGAAGATTGATGAGCCTGTCGACCAGATCTACAATCTGGCCTGCGCCGCATCGCCGCCACAATATCAGGCCGATCCCGTTCATACCATGATGACCTGCGTCGCCGGCACGGGCAACCTTCTCGCGCTGGCCGACCGGCACGGGGCTTCCTTTCTACAGGCCTCGACAAGCGAGGTTTATGGCGATCCGGCCGAGCATCCGCAGCGGGAGGATTATCGCGGCAATGTCAGCTGCACGGGGCCACGCGCCTGCTACGACGAGGGAAAGCGCGCCGCCGAAGCTCTCTGCTTCGACATGCTTCGCGTGGGCCGAGTCGACGCGCGGGTCGCCCGCATCTTCAATACCTATGGCCCGCGCATGCAGGCCAATGACGGCCGGATCGTCTCCAACCTGATCGTGCAGGCCCTTTCCGGGAAGCCTCTGACCATCTATGGAAGCGGCACGCAGACACGATCCTTCTGCTATGTCAGCGATCTTGTCGGCGGTCTCATAGCACTCATGGACGTTCGGCCCAACCCCGGCATGCCGGTCAACCTCGGCAATCCCGGGGAGTTCACCATCAACGAGCTCGCCGAGATGGTCCGTTCAATGATGCCGGTCCAGACCGTTGTCGCATACAGGCCGCTGCCGAAGGATGATCCCCAGCGTCGCCGGCCCGATATTTCCCGTGCAATGGAGCTTCTCAATTGGCAGCCGACGGTGCCGCTTGCCGAAGGGCTCAGATATACGATCGACTGGTTCGCAGCAAATCTGGACGATCGCCCACGAAGGCGAACAGGAGCGCCTCGCCATCGTCGCAGAATGGCAGCCTCGCACACTGCCTTTCTGGAGAGCTGATCGTAAGGCGGATGCAGACGATGATGAATCCGGCTTTGAAATGGCGCATCAACGAACTGGGGCCTGGTTCCACAATATCCACGCTTCAAGTTGACTATGAATTTTCGCAATGGAACGTTTTGACCGGCGGGACTACCCGACGCTTTTCTTCGTCGAAGAGCGCTATGCAGCCGATCCTACCAACTGGTTCATCCCAAACAAGGCAGCGGTCGAAGCCAAGTTGCGAAGCTCCGGCTTTGTGTTGGAGACAAATCCCGAGCGCGACGTTTATCTTTGTCGCCGAGGCCGACGGCCCTAGATGGTCGAGCCGCCGCCCTCTTGAGGCGATCGCTCGATAGGAGAACGCAGGTCCAGAATGTTGAAAGGTACGGGATCGGTTTCGTTTGCCATTGTTGCGATCCTCGTCATTGCGACCCTGGTCTGGTTCGTGACCAGACCGCATCCGCTTTTTGCGGCCGGCGATTCCGGGCTGACGCCCGGGGATGCTGAGCGCGGCCGGCTGGTATTTGCCGCGAGCGGGTGTGCCTCCTGCCATGCTTCACCGGGCCAGCCGGATCGTCTGAAACTGGGCGGCGACCTCGCTCTGGCCTCCCCCTATGGAAGCTTTCGCGTACCTAATATTTCGCCCGATCCGCAGGCCGGCATCGGCTCATGGTCAGTCGCAGATCTGGCCAATGCGCTGATCGCCGGCGTGTCTCCGTCGGGACAGCATTACTATCCCGTGTTTCCCTATGCCAGCTATACCGGCATGACGTTTGACGATGTCAGGGACCTCTATGCCTATTTGCATACGCTCCGACCGGTCGCGGAACGTCCGCAGCCGCATGATATCGATCCGATATTTCGCATTCGACGCTTCGTCGGCTTCTGGAAGCTGCTCTTCTTCCATGAAGGTCGGCCGGAAGGAAATGCGATCGGCGATCCGATGCATGATCGCGGGACCTATCTGGTCGAAGCGCTCGGCCATTGCGCCGAGTGCCATTCCTCCCGCAACATCTTTGGCGCAATCAAGCCCAAGACGCGATTTGCCGGAGGGGTGAGTTCCGAAGGTGTCGGTTTTAATCCGAACATCACGCCGGAGGGCATTGGCTCGTGGTCCGAGCAGGAAATCGCCGAAATGCTTCGGAGCGGCAGGACGCCCGATCACGGTTATGTCGGCTGGTCGATGGCGGACGTCGTGGAAAACACGTCTGAACTCCCCGAGTCGGACCGCATCGCCATGGCTCGATATCTGAAGTCATTGCCGCCGCGGCCGACGCCTCGTCCTTGAATCGGTCGCTCAGTGCCTAACGCCCAAAGAGATAGGCGGCCAGGTCGCGCGCTTCCGCTTCGGATATGCCCGTGGCCGGCATTGCGGTCTGTGGCGAATAGGCTTGCGGCGTAACGATCCAGGCGACCAGATTATCGGCGGAATTGTTGAGCACGCCCGCAATGTAGACCCGTTCGCGCAGACCGGACAGATCGCCGCCGACCTTGCCGTCGGCGCCCTCTATGCCCGGAATCGTGTGGCATCCGGCGCAGCCATAGCGGCGAAAGATCGCCGGTGCGCGTGCGGGATCGCCTTTCGTCATCGAGATCGCAGCGGCTTGGCGTTCGGAGCGCTGGCGATAGATGTCTGTCAAGAAAACCGCTGCCGCCAAGCTGACCATGCAGGCAGCGGCGACGAAAGCAGGCCGAAGCGAGTTACGGGGCAACGATGTGCGTTCCACCTGCGCCTCCTTTTCCCGAGTCGCTGATCCACAATGCGGTCAGCGTCAGCGCTGCGATGGCGTAGATGATCCCTGCAGGTACCCACATCACCAGGCCCGCCATCTGCTGGTCCTCGAGCGGCGACAGCCCCCAGGTCTCGGAGGCTCGCGTCTGCACCCCATAGAGCACTCTCGGCGCAAGTGTGATGAGCGCACCGAGAATGCTCATGTGCAGCATGGTCAAAAAGACGTGCCAGGCGGCCAGCCCCCGATTCTTCTTCCAGATGACGGACCACCAGAACAGGACGGCGCTCGCGAAAAAGGAAAGGTGCTGCAGGCGGTGGAGGGGCGGGCTGTCAATCGTGGCGTCGAACAGGATCGGCGCGTGCCAGGCCCAGATCGTCACGCCGTGCAGCAGTGTCGCCACTGTGCCGTTGCTGAGACAGTTCCACGCGCTGCGCATCGCGTTTGAAGCAAGTGCCTGTCCCGTCTGGCGCCTGACGATCTTCGGTAGTCCCCAGAGCAGCATCGCCGAGGGCCGCGATAGCACGATTAGTGGCGCCGAAATGGCCATGACCAATTCATGTTCGACCATATGGAAGCTGAAAAGCTGTTGACCCAGCCAATGCAGGGGAGACACGAGCGCGCCGGTGAGAATGAACCAACCGGTCCAGAAGGTCACAAGCCTTTGGACGAAGGAACGGCGGCTTTCTAGGGAGCGCGGCCGGAAGCGAAGGCTGCCGCATGCATATAAGGCCGCGCTGAGACCCAGCGGTACAACGATCCAGGGGTCGATGGTCCACGGAAAAGAGCCGGAATGGGCATGGCCGTCATGGGCCGAGGCCGGTGCCGCCATAATGGCCAGCAAGGCGATCGTTGTTCCTGTTCTCATAGCCGCGGCACCCAATAAATGCATCCGTAGAGGGGAAGCCAGGCGAGGACGACAAAGTTCCAGTAAAGCGCGTTGTCTTCGACGTCGCCGTAGCGGCGGGTATTGTCTGCATGCTTGGAAAACATCAGGCAGGCGAGAACGATCGTGTCGATGAGATCGGTGACGATGTGGGTAGTGTGCAGACCAAGAATCGTCCAGACGATCGATCCGTAGGCGTCGTCGTCCCAGCTGATATGAAGGGCAGGAAATTCGAATACGCGGGGGATGAGCGGTATCGCGCCCATGAAGGCCATGGCAATCAACCCCAGGCGCACCTTGCGCAGCTCCTTGCGTTGCGCCCACCGCGACACCAGCATATTCGGCACGATGCTGACGAGAAGCAGCAGGGTGAGGACCGTGCCCGGAAGAAGATCCGGAGGAGGGGCTTCGATCGGCCAACGCGGCGCCAGGCTCATCAGGTAGAAATAGATCGCAATTGTCAGTGCAAATCCCATGCCTTCGATCAACATGAACGCGGCGGTGCCCCAGAAGGTCAGGCTCGCACTGCCCATGCCATGCAGGGGAAGCTTCGACAGGTCGAGTGCGATACGTTCTTTCATGACTCGTCCTCCGGAGTCTGCTTCGGCCAGAACCATCCCGTGAGGGTGATGGCTATCGGGATCGCTCCCCAGATCACCGCCCAAGGGGTGAAGATCGAAACGATCAGCATGACGCTGGTGGCGATCGCTGCCAGGAGCGGCCAGATCGAATTGGCTGGCATGGATTCCCGCGCTTCCGGCTCGGCTCCCGTAACGCTGCTGACAATCACTTCCCGTCGGTCGAGTCTAAGGCCTGTGGCCACCGGCAAGGTCTCTCCGTCCGCCCAGAGCGGTTCGGCGGATTGAACAACCGGGATGTGGCGAAAGTTGTAGGGGGGAGGGGGCGAGGACGTAGCCCATTCCAGCGTCGAGGCGTTCCAGGGGTTCGGCCCTGCGGCCGGACCGAATTTGAAGCTGCGCACGGCGTCGGTGAAGAAGATGAGGAAGCCGGCAGCCAGGATGATGGCGCTGAGGCTGACGAAGAGGTTCAAGCCTGCCCAGGGCAATTCCGGCGGATAGGTGTAGACGCGGCGCGGCATGCCTTGAAGGCCGAGGATGTGCATCGGGAAGAAGGTCAGGTGAAAGCCGGTGAAGATGAGGCCGAAGGCCCATCGGCCGAGCCTTTCGCTCATCATGCGGCCGGTCATTTTCGGGAACCAGTAGTAGATAGCGCCGATGAGCGGGAAGACGGACCCCCCGATCAGCACATAATGAAAATGCGCCACGACGAAATAAGTATCGTGAACTTGCGTGTCGAGCGGCACGGAGGCCACCATCACCCCGGTCATTCCGCCGATCACGAAGGTGATCAGGAAGCCGATGATGAAAAGCAGCGGTGTCTTGAAGATGGGACGTCCGTCCCACAGCGTCGCCAGCCAGCAGAAGATCTGGGTTCCTGCGGGAATGGCGATCGCCATGCTGGAGGCGGTGAAGAAGCTGCTTCCAAGACGCGGCAGACCGGCGACGAACATATGATGCACCCAGAGGCCGAAAGCCAGCACACCGGTCGCGATCATTGCCAAGACTAGCGGCAGATATCCAAAAACAGGCCGCCGGGTGAAGGTTGAGATCATGGCGGATACCATACCCACTGCCGGCAGGAAGATGATGTAAACCTCGGGGTGGCCGAAGAACCAGAATAGGTGCTGCCAGAGAAGGGCGTCGCCACCCTCCGAAGGGTTGTAGAACTGCGTGCCTACCAGCCGGTCGAGAATGAGCGACGAAGAACTGAACATGATCGCCGGCATCGCCAGAATGACAAGGAAGGCCGTCACCAGCATCGACCACACGAAAAGCGGAATGCGATTGAGCGACATGCCTGGCGCTCTGAGCTTGAAGACGGTGACGACGATCTCGACGGCGACGGCAAGGGCCGACACTTCGGTGAAAGTGATCATCTGCGCCCAAATGTCCACCCGCTTCCCTGCGCCATATTGCGGGCCGGCTAGGGGAACGTAAGCGAACCATCCGACGTCAGGGGCCGTATCGAGCAGGAGAGAGATCCAGAGGAGCAACCCCCCGGCCAGAAATATCCAATATGAAAAGGCATTCAGTCTGGGAAAGGCGATGTTGCGGGTACCGACCATCAGCGGGACCAGATAGACGGCCATCGCCTCCATCACTGGCACGGCAAAAAGGAACATCATGTTGCTCCCATGGACCGTGAAGATCTGGTTGTAACGGTCCGCGCTGATGAAGCGCGCCTCCGGGAAAGCGAGCTGGAGGCGCATCGCCAGCGCAAGCACGCCGCCGAGGAGCAGGAACATGAAGGCTGTCGCGATATAGCGCCGTCCGACGACCTTGTGATCGACAGTGGACAGCGCGGCCAACAGCCCCGACGGCGTCGACCAAGTTCGCCTGAGAAAGGCTTCGGCCGGTTCATTGCCGGCTGCCAGATCGGCGGGTGACGGAGTCTTGTCCTGGCACGTCATCGGAGCTCACTCATATAGGCGCTCAATTGCTGCAGCTCTTCGCTGGTGAGAGGAACCAAGGGCATGTTGTTTCCCGGCTTCAGCGTCTGCGGATCGGCGATCCAGGCGGCGATCGATCCCCGCGTATTTTCCAGCAGCCCCGCTCCGATCATGCTGCGGCTGCCGACATGGGTAAGATCCGGTCCTGAAGTGCCGCCCGCCGCCGTGCCGCGGATCGTGTGGCAGGCGGCGCAAGGCTTGCTCATAAAGACCAGCTTGCCCGCCGCCGCGTCGCCGTCGGCCGGCTCGACCGCTGCGTTTCGCTGCGCTTCCAGCCAGCGGGCATAATCGTCAGGCTCCTCGGCAACCACCAGCAGAGCCATGTGGCTGTGCTGCAGGCCGCAGAACTCGGCGCATTGACCGCGATAGACGCCGGGTTTGCTGGCATGAAGCGTCAGTCCATTCTCGCGGCCGGGAACCAGGTCCTGCTTTCCCGTCAGGTTAGGTACCCAGAATGAGTGAATGACGTCCGTTGCCACCAGACGCAGCCGGACGTCGGTTCCCACCGGAATATGCAGTTCGTTGGCGGTCTGGAAGGTTTTCGCCGGATCCGCATTAAGATAGGTGAATTTCCACCACCATTGCTGGCCCCGAACGACGACCGTCGCAGGATCAGCCTCGCGCCAGTCGATGCTGCGCGTGGCGTAAAAGCTCGAAACGGTCAGAAAGGTTATGACGAGAACGGTCCCTACAATTGCCGCGCTTACGGCCCTGCCCATGGAGCGCTCGGTCTGAGGCCTGCCGGGCGCCGGCTTCCTCCTGCGAACCAGGGCCCACGTCATGACGACCATGACCAGCACGAAGACGACACCGCAGACCGCGACAAACAGCGATATCAACTCTCGAAGCTCCATGGCTGAAGGTCCATCGGCATTAAGAGCCGATTGCGGATCGCTAGTGCAGCCAGAGAAAAACAGGAGATGGGGGAATAGCAGGGAGGCGCGGGGGATATTCAAGGCCGAACACCTCGATCGGAACGGACGCCGGTCGGTCCCTCCTCGAAATGGCTTGCTGCCGGCGCCCGGTTCTCGGCCGGTCTGGTATGTTTGTCGTCGTTCCGGCTCGGCGCGGTATAGAGCGCCGAATAGGCGCCGATCGTCCTGACGTAGCCCGCGAGCTGCCAGATCTGGTCGCTCGTCATTCTGTTGGCGAAGGAGGGCATGCCATGAGGTCGTCCGTCCCGGATAGATGCCACGATCGAGACCATTTCCGAGCCGTACAGCCACCAGCCATCGAGAAATGAAGGGCCGGTTCCGCCTCGCCCATCTCCATGGCACATAGGGCACCCGAACCAGGAATAAAGACGCTTGCCCTGGCCTAGATCGTAGGCGGTGGTTTCATAGGGGCTGTCGAGGGCGAAATAGACGTCGGGAGGTGTCCCGCCGATCTTGTTGGGCATCAGCCGGAACTGGTCGAGCGCTGAGGTCACGGGGGGATCGGCGCGATATTGCCTGGGATGCCTTGCCCAGCCGATCACGGCGCCGATAGCAAACACGCAGAGAATTGCTGTCGAGGCGAACCAAATTCCGGGCTTTTTTTCGGTTGCTCGGTCGGGAGGCGGCGGTAGCTGCACCACGGCTCCCAACATGGCGGGGTAGGCTCGATCCTGCCGTGGACGAATTGCCCAGCCGATAGCTGCCGCTGCGGCGGCCACGCAGAAAAGCGTCGCTACCATAAACCAGCTTCCGTTCTTGCTTTGGCCCATCGCCGAGATCCGGTTCAAGACCGCGAGGATTGGGCGGAGAGGCTGAGACGCACCGGCAGCAGCTTGTAAGACGGCGTCTTGGCCTTCGCATCGTGATGGGCCAGCGGAAAGAGCGGGTTCGCCTCCGGATAATAGGCTGCGCAGCAGCCGGCCGGAATATCGTGCCGCACGACTTTGAAATTCATGACGCGGCGCATCTTTACGACATGGATGGCCGTCGTCAGATCAACCAAGTCACCCTCTTTGAGGCCCAACCGCAGAATGTCCTCCTCGTTCATGAAGACCACCTGTCTGGTCCCCTTCACACCCCGGTAGCGATCGCCGTAGGCATAGATCGTCGTATTGAACTGATCGTTCGCGCGCAGGGTGGTGAGGTTGAGAACCTCCCCGGCGTCGGAACCGATATCGAGTTCGGGAAAGAGCCGCTGTGGGGTGATGAAGTTGGCTTTCTGGTTCGCAGTAGTCCATTTTCGCTCTCGCGCCGGTACGGGTCTCGAAATGCCGCCTGGCTGGAACATGCGTTTGTTGAAATCCCTGAATGTCTCGGGATAGGTCGCTTCGATCGCGTCGCGGATCTTCGAATAGTCGCCGACCCATTCATCCCAGGGCACCTGGCCTCTCGTCAGTGTCGCCTTGGCGATGCCGGCGATAATTGCGGGTTCCGACAGCAGCTCGTGGCTAGCCGGCTTTGCCCTTCCGCGTGAGCCGTGGAAATGCGCCACCGAGCTTTCGATGGAGACGGCTTGCGGGCCACTCGCCTGTTCATCGATCTCGAGCCGACCGAGGCAGGGCAGGAGATAGGCGATCTCGCCGTGGATGACATGGCTGCGATTGAGCTTGGTTGCAATTTGGACGCTGAGGCGCAGCTTCCGCCATGCCTCTTCCATCGCGTCCGTTTCCGGGACCGCACGCAGGAAATTGCCGCCCAGCCCGACGAACGCCCTTGCCTCACCTTGCATGATGGCTTTGCAGGTATCGACCGTCGAGCGACCCTCCCATTTCGGCGGATCGAATTGATAGAGTTCCGACAGCTTGTCGAGCGGAACGAGGGCGGGCTTCTCGGTTATTCCGACCGTTCGCTGTCCCTGAACGTTCGAGTGTCCTCGCACCGCGCAGATGTTTGCGCCCGGCTTACCAACATTCCCGCGCAACAGCGCGAGATTGGCGACCATGTGGACGTTCTGGACGCCCATCACATGTTGGGTCAATCCCATGCCGTAGATCATCAGCACGGCTTCTGAATGAGCATAGATGCGCGCCGCCTGGATCATCTGTTCGCGGGTCAGGCCGGAAACACGCTCCAGCTCGGCCCAATCGTGGCGGCGGGCGGTCTCGGCGAACTCTTCGAAGCCCAACGTGTGCGTGTTGATGAAATCGTGGTCGAGCACGTGCTTCTTGTCGGCTGCGGCGATGGAAGCGGCAAACGCGACCGCCGCAGCGTTGTCCGGTTTGTCGGGGGCCGCGTCGGAGCCTGAAACCTTGCTCGCGCCCATCGCCTTCAAGGCATCGTCGGCTTCGATCAAGGCTTTGCAGACCCCGAACAGGGCTGCGATATCACCTCCGTTCTTCACCTGGAAATATTCCGAGGAAATTGATGTCGATCGGCCGGTCAGCATCTGGCTCGGCATTTGCGGGTTGATGAAACGCTCAAGGCCGGCTTCGCGCAACGGATTGAAGGTGACGATCTTGACGCCTCTGTCGGCCGCATCCTGCAGATCGTGCAGCATTCTGGGCGAAGAGGTGGCGACGTTCTGCGCCAGGTAGAAGATGCAGTCGCAGTTCTGGAAGTCCGAAAGGATTGCCGTTCCGACGGTCGCTCCGATGCTTTCCGGAAGCCCGACCGACGTGCTTTCGTGGCACATATTCGACGAGTCCGGTAGGTTATTGCTGCCGAAGATGCGTGCGAAAAGCTGATACATATAGGAGGTTTCCAGGGAGGCGCGACCTGACGTGTAGAAATCCACCTGCTGCGGAGAAATGGCGCGCAGCTCTCTGCCGATTTCGTCAAAGGCCTCGTCCCAGCTCACCGGTTCGTATCTATCCGTCGCGCTATTCCATCGCATCGGGTGGGTAAGCCGGCCCTGCTCCTCGAGATCGTGATCGCTCCATTGCTCCAGCTCCTGCAATGTATGGGCGGCAAAAAAAGCGCGGTTCGCACGGCGCGTGGTGATCTCCCAGGCAGTTGCTTTTGCGCCCTCCTCGCAGAATTCCATCGCATGCGGTTTTGCAGGTTTGGCCCAGGCACAGCTCACGCACATATAGCCGTCCGGTTTGTTGTGATGGGCAAGCATCGACGACCCGGATCGCGGGACGTGCTCGCGCAGAAGGATTTCTCCCACAGATCTCGCCGCTCCCCAGCCGCCCGCCGTCCGTGCATTTTCACCGATTGTTGGGCTTTGTTTTGATTTCGTTGACATCTCTAACTCCCCACAGTGCCGAAGCGGGAATCCCGCAAGGTATTCGCGGCCCGAACTCTCCGGGGAACGTACTGTTCCCGGCGGACCGGCGGAGGCGCCTGACGATTGCCGGGACTGAGGGATGAATGAAAGATCCCTGGCGGCTCAAACAATGTCGCAGGCGGTCAGGGTGATGTCGGCGCTTCGGCTTCCACCTCAGCATAGAGCTGGCCGCACATCGTCAGCGATCGCTGCATGGCAGCGACCCGGTCTTCGGCGTCTTTGGAGGAATAGGCCCAGATTTCGGTGGCCCAGCTCTTGCCATCCATCTCGTACTGAAGGGCGAATTTGTAGAGACGTCGCGCGTCTGCGTCGCTGCTTACGAAAGCGCGATCCGGATCGTCGGAGTGCTCTCTACTGCGGGGGAACCTTATAACATTCACAGCAACGTGCTCCTCGGGCCGCCCTGTCGCCAGGGCTCGACAGGCGCTTCCAAGGACCAAACCAGACCGCTTGAATTTCGTTCCCTTCAATTGCCGTTGGAGCAGTTCATCATCAGGACGTCGAGAGGACGCAGGAAGCAGCGAATGAGGAGGCGACGGCGAGAGCTGTGCCTCTCCGGAATCTGATCATGGGAGCGGAAGACTGGTATGACGCCGATTGACATTGCAGCGCGCACGGCACGCAGGCGCAACTCCCTTTTGATCGGCGAGCCCGTGGGGCTCTTCAGGCATAAGCAAAACTTTTCGTCACGCCCACGGACGGAACATTTCGTGCCATGACTTTGAGATCCTCGCGAACCATCTCCGTGACCAGCTGATCGAGACTGGTCTCGTGTTTCCAGCCAAGCTTCGTGTGCGCCTTTGTCGGATCGCCAATCAGAAGATCAACTTCGGTCGGGCGGAAGTAGGCCGGATCGATCTCCACGACACACTGACCTGAAGTCTTGTCGAATCCCTTTTCCTCGACCCCGTTCCCACGCCAATCAATCGGCATGCCCACCTTGGCAAAAGCCTTTTCAACGAAGGAACGCACCGAATGCGTCTCGCCGGTCGCAAGGACATAATCCCCCGGTTCGTCCTGTTGCAGCATCAGCCACATACCGCGGACATATTCTCGTGCATGTCCCCAGTCGCGCTTCGCATCCAAATTGCCGAGATAGAGCCTGTCCTGCAATCCAAGATGGATCGCCGCCGCCGCCCGGGTGATTTTACGCGTTACGAATGTTTCGCCGCGGATCGGGCTTTCATGATTGAACAAAATCCCGTTCGAGGCATGCATGCCATATGCCTCGCGATAATTGACGACGATCCAATAGGCATAGAGCTTGGCCGCCGCGTAGGGTGACCGAGGGTAGAAGGGTGTCGTTTCGCTCTGCGGAACTTCCTGAACCTTCCCGTAGAGTTCCGAGGTGGAGGCTTGATAGAAGCGGGTCTTCTTGGTCAACCCAAGGAGTCGAATTGCTTCCAGCAGCCGCAGGGTGCCGGTTCCATCGGCGTTTGCGGTATATTCCGGTGTCTCGAACGAAACTTGAACGTGGCTCTGTGCGGCGAGATTATAAATCTCGTCCGGCTGCGTTTCCTGGATGACGCGGATGAGATTGGTCGAATCCGTCATATCCCCAAAGTGCAAAATGAAGCGAGGATTCTCGACATGGGGATCCTCGTACAGATGCTCGATACGACTGGTGTTGAAGGACGATGAGCGTCGTTTGAGGCCGTGAACGATATAGCCCTTGTCCAGGAGCATTTCGGCCAAATACGCACCGTCCTGACCTGTTATGCCCGTAATCAGTGCAACTTTTTGGTTCTTTGTCATACCCATATCCATGACTGCCCTCCAACTCGAACAATAGTGCGGCAGTTCATTTATGTATTATCTTCGATTTCAAAGAAAATATATTATTAATTATTGCTTTCGGAGTATCGTCGGTGTGAGGCTGGTAATATTTCATCAGAGATTTGGAAAAAAGCTCTGAATCACTGAAATTATACAGCGCGTGTTTGTCGGGGCTTACATTGTTGATCGCGACAAGGATTTCCGAATTTCGCGGGCTTTTCATTTGCTGCAGGCTGAACTCGACCGCGCGACGGCTCATCTTTCCCCATCTGACAACAGCCAGTGTTTTTTCCGCGAGCGCAGTCAGAAGCACGGTGTCTGTCGAGGCGAGCACGGGCGCGCTGTCGAAGATGACAATCCGGCCGGCCGCGCCCGCCACCTCGATGATATCTGTCAGGCCGTTCGGACGAACGCGTCGCTGAAGACTGAATTTGCCAGATGGAATGAAGTCGACACCGCTTGGATGGTGGTAGACGATGTCGCGGATATCTGCCTGGCCGTTCAGGTATTCGTTCAAACCCTGCTGTAGCCCCGACCTGAAGAACGAATCGAGTTCTCCCCGTCGAAGGTCGCCGTCGACCAGCAGCACCGGAATTGCCGCGGCGGCGAGCTCGATAGCCAGCGATCTTGCGACAAGCGACTTGCCTTCTCCGCTGTGCGCCGACGTAACGACGATACTGTTCGGCACCTTGCCCCCGTTGGATTGTTTGAGCGTCAGGATCACGGTGCGAATTGCCTCGTCAAACATCGGGACCTGCACAAGTCTGAAAATCGTCTTCGGATTTTCCTTCCGCGCCAGCCGTGGGATAAGTCCTGCCGGTATCGTGCGGGCCATTCCTGCTATCTGATCGAAACTCCGGACGGACTGGTCCCACATCTCGAGTACGAAAGCAGCGGTCACGGCTGCCGAGATTGCAGCCAGGAGGGCGCCCACCAGATAGAAGAGCCTTCCACGTCCCTGTGACACGAGCGGCACCGAAGCCGGTGAGAAAACCTCCAATTCCGCGCCCGGCAGTGTGGCCTTGGCGGCGAGGTCCCGACGCTGGTCCTCAAGCTTGTCGAGTGCGGCTTGCTCGTTTTCGGCAATACGCTGCAGTCGTGTCAATTCGGTCTGCGCCAGGGCATCGCGTGTGCGTTTTTCCTTAGCGACAGCCAAGATGGATTGCACTGCGTTGGCTTCATGATCAAGGGCGGCAAGCTTGGCGCGCATTGATTGGAGATATTGCTTGGTTGCGAGGTCGAGATCGATACGGGATCGTTCGATCTTCCTGCGTAAATCCACCACTGCCTCGGCATTGCTGTCATATAGCTCAAGCAGACGGGAAAGATCTTCCTCCTGTGCGCGAAGATCGCGTTGCTTCGTGGAGATGCTATCGGGGACGGCGATGTTCTGCACCGCAGCCGAAGGATTATCCGCGGTTTCCAGCGCCGATATCGTCGCTTTTACCTCAAGCCGGCTTTCCTCGATTTTACCTTCGCGCCCGGTGAGTTCCAGGAGGGTTTTGATACGTTCATCCTGAGCGTCCTCTTTCGAGACGATGTCCATCGATTCTTGATAGTTGCGGGCAGCGTCGCGAGCAATAACCGCGCGACCCTTCTGTTCGGCAATGCGCTGTCGGATCCATGTTTCCGCTGCATCCAGGCGGGCACCGACACTGCCCTTCCGCTCGTCGAGATAAATGCTGACGACACGGTTAGGAACAGCGGCTGCGAGTTCAGCATCATTTGCCGTGAAGCTGATCTGGATAACTTCGCTCCTCTCTTCGTGCCACACTCCGAGTGCTTGATAATATTCCCGGATAGTGGCTTCGATGCTGTCTCGTGCCGCCGAAGCGGGCTTTTCCGTGTCGAACAGGCCTCGCAGGTTTGCCCGGATACTCTCAAAAAACGAGACCTTCCGCAGCGCTGGATTGAACTCGTCCCGCATGTTAAGCCGCATTTCGCGCACGACTCGCTCTGCAATACTTCTGGATAAAAGCCGCTCAGTCTCCGATTTCACGTCAAGCGGATTGCCGCGGCTGGTATCCTCCGCACCAAGTGATGTCGCGAGAGGCTGGTGGACGATCAATCGGGCCGAGGCCTGATAGGTGGGCTTCAACCCAGAGATCATAATCGCCGCGGGCGCCACCAGCAGCAAGGTTATCGCAATGATCATGACCATTCTTCGCCGCAGCATACGAAAGGCGGATGCGAGGTCTAGGTTATCCGCCTTGGTCTCGACCTGAGCGCGAGGATCATACCGCATTGGCGAGATCGGAAGGTTGCGGTCCGGCGGAACAGTGGAAATCGTCATCGTGCGGCAGCCCATCCTTGGTGTTTCGCGGATACGGTTTCGTAAAGTTTTTCAAGCGAGCGCATATAGACCATCATGCTGAAATAGTTGACATAATGCGCGCGCCCCTGGACGGAGAGGCGGATGCACAATTCGCGGTCAGATACCAGCTTTGCCAAAGCTGCGCCCAGGGCATTCTGGTCTCCCACCGGCACGAAAATCCCGGTCTCACCATCGGTAATGACTTCCTCATGCGCCCCAACACGAGTCGTTACGACGGCGAGCCCATGGGACAGTCCTTCGAGCACGGCCATTGCCAGCCCTTCGGCGTGCGACGGCAGGACCAGAATATCTGCACGCGCGCACAAGGCTCGCGCCTCACCGGCGTCAAGCCAGCCGGGCATCTCGACCCGATCGGAAAGCGCCATGGCGTCAGCCAGACGGCGATAATGCTCGACAGGACCATCGCCGGCCAGTACGGCCCGCCACCGGAGTTCTTTCATAAGCGGGTGGTTCAGGGCCGATAGAAGCTCAGTGACCCCCTTGCGTTCGCTCAACCGGCCGAGGAATACGATCAGCGGTGTCCCGCCGTCGCAAATATTATGCGTCCCGGGATCGGGGACGCAATTATGGGCGACGACCGCGCGGCGCTCGTCAACACCCAGAAGGGTCGTCAGCGTCGCGCGATCGCGCTGGCCCAGCGCCACGACACGGTCGGCATTCTGAAACATTCGACGTATGAGCCGTTGTTGACGCGGCGAGCGTTGCGCGAAATCGCCGGCGTAATCGTAGTCGTGAAGGTGCAATATGTGGCAGCACCCTAACAGGCGGGCAGCCTCGGTCAGGATCAGTTTGCGAGAAGTGCTGCCGCGGCCAGCGATGTGGATATGGTGAATGCGATCAGGCGTAACGATCCGGTCCTTTGCCATTGTCAGGATCGCCCCGACCAGTCGCGCCGGCGAAGTCAGTTTGGACCATCGAGCCCCTCTTGTATCGGTGACGAAATGTTTCGCGCCGGTCTCTTTCGCCGTCTCTATTATATAGCCGACAAGCCTGCCGATGCCGCCGCCGTTCTCGCAGCCGCCCGGAAGATAATGGCGGACGCTAGCCGCGCTGCGGGCCGCCGGCCGGCTTCTGTCTGTGAGGGCTTCCATCAGCATGACCCGACCACCTCCCGATAAACTGCCGCGGCCCGGCCGCCGACCCGTTCAGGCGAATTCGGCCCCTGGGCCCATTCGAGCGCATTGGCGCCCAACCTGATTCTAAGCTCGCCGTTGTCTGCCAATGTCCTGATCGCTGCCGCGAGCTCTTTGGGATCGCCGGGGGGGACCACCATCCCCAACCCGTTGGGCTCAACGGTATCCCGCAACTCGCCGACATCAGTAACGATGACGGGTTTGCCGAATGCGGCGGCAAGGTTGAGCACGCCGCTTTGGGAGGCTTCCGTATATGGAAGCACGACGATGTCGGTGTCCAGGAAAAGCTGGGCGACCTCTGCATCCTCGATAAAACGATTGCGAATATCATAGCGGTCGGCATCCCCCATGAGAGGCAGGAATATCGCCGGATTGTCGCCACGGCCCGCGACCGTGACGCGCAGGTTGGGAAGCACGTCCTTGAGCATCGCTTCGGCCCGGACCAGATGTTCCAGGCCCTTATAGGCAAATATCCGTCCGAACAGCAGGACGCGGATCGTTCCATCCGCTACGCGTGGCGCCATCTTCTGCCGCCGGGCGAGTTCCGCATAGCGAAGGATGGAGGGATGCGACAGAACATGGACGCAGTCCGGCGATTTTGCATATCGGTCGAGGACCATCCGCTTCAGTCCCTCGCCATGCACGACAAGGTGTCCGGATTGCTTCACCATCAGTTCGGGGGCCCAGCCGGGCAAGGTACGCGTATCGGAGTCGCCCGGGTGTATTTCGACGTCATGGATAGTCGTCACAAGCGGGATCGGGCGCCAGAACGGCACTGCGAGGTTCAGCCAAAGCGTAGAATTGCTGAGGAGATGAATAAGGTTCGGCCGTTCGCGCCGGATCATCCGCGTAAGCTGGTACAAAAACCACGGATTGGAGAGAGAGCGGTGTCTCGGCCAGTCCAGAAGGTGCAGCTCGACGGCCGGGTCGAAGGAAGAGGCGAGATGCGCGTAGCGCCGGCGCGGCACGGCAAGCACGACATCGAGGTGCTGGGCAACGCCGCTGGCAAAGGAGATGGTATAGTCTTCCAGTTCAGAGACCAACAGCAGCGCCTTCATTTCGCTACCCCCGGCAGGCCGACGTCCTGACCAAGCCGAGACAGACTGCGCGCCGAGCGCAAGCTGTCGCGCGTCCGCCTGAGCAGGTTCGGTTCGCCGGCAAAGAAGAGGCCTTCGATGGCAAGCCTGAACCGCGTGAGCGCATCGGCGCCCTGCAGCTTTGCCGACGCGACGCGATAGGGATAGTGGTCCCTCAGATGTAATTGTGCCGGCAGTTCACGAGCGGAGAGAAACAGGTTCGTTGCTTCAACGGTCTGCTGCCAGTGCGTCATCCGTCTCCGGAGCGTGGCAGCATCTTCGGCAGCGCGATACCAATTGTTACTGTGGATGCGGTAGAATCCCAGCGGGTCTGGCATGGCAATCACGTCCCCCAGAAACGGATAGATGCCCACCAGCCAAGCGTCGGCCGATATGCGGAACTGTTCTGGGATGCTGCCCGCGGCATTCCAACTGCTCCGCCGCACTGCGATGGCCGACGTCATCGGAAATGGCCACCAGCCTGCCGATCTTGTAAGCAGCGAAGACAACGCCCCTGAACACAGAGTTCGAGGGATCGGCTTGGAGGTCGGCGTGCCATCGACAAGCGTCGGCTGCAACCGGTGATAGACAAGCGATGCTTGAGGATTTGCGCGGAAGGCTGCAACCGTCGCCGACAGCTTGCTCGGCGCCCACCAGTCGTCGGCGTCCAGAAAACAGAGGATCTCGCCGGCGCTCGATCCTACCGCGGTATTAATCGCAGCCGCCTGTCCCGCGTTTTCCTGAAAAATCACCTTGACCCGGCTGTCGTATGCTTCCAGAACAGAGCGCGAGTCGTCGGTAGATCCGTCATCGACAACGATTATTTCGACGTTGCCCTCGGCCTGGCTCAACACGCTGTCTATCGCCCGCCCGACAAAGCGTGCGTAGTTGTAATTGTTAATGAGGACACTGAGGGTCGGCAGCTCCATGACGCGCGCTCTCATGCAGGTTGTCGCCATGCGACGCTCTGCAGCGGCGCAAAGTTGCGCAGGAGGCCGACCTTCACGCAGCCAACGAAGTCCAGTGCCGCGGTGATCGCAATATCCGAAAGACCTTGTCGGCCGAACAGCGCCTTGGGCAGAGCCAATAAGATCGCCGCTGACAATGCCGCGGCGGGTGGAGCGCCCGTCGCGTTGCATGGAGGACTAGGATCATGACGCAGGAACATAGCAATCCTAAACGTTCCAGGCTTCGACTGCAGAGACAGCCAATTGTTGCCTTGGTCCAATGGAGCGCGGCGTATCCACCACGCTTCACAACACTTTCATCGCCACGGTACCGGTGAACGGACATGCGCAACACCTGCTCTTAAGGGCAATCATACGGACGCGACGACCCGCCTTTGGGGTAGATGCAAGCTCGGAGCTTAACCACAACATAGCCTTTGGGTGGAGAGAGGGTGCATTAGGCGTAGCTCAGCCCTCGCTAGGACAGGTTGACTGCTGACGTGGCCGGATGATTGCTTGAAAGCAGCGTAGCCACGCGGGCCGACACCTGTTGTTTGATCTCGCGATCAACAGTCGCTTGTCTGTTCAATTCGGTCGGAACGGATAATGAGAGTAGACAGCCTCAGAACTACCACTGGACCAACCCTCAGTTGGCGGGCCATCGAATGCTGGGGCGCCGGCATATCCCTTTTTCTTCAGACAGGCGCCCTTCTGCCGCTTATCCTGTTAGATGCGGACGGAACGCTCAGCGATTATGCCAAATCTATACTGCGTCTTCCTTGCCTTCCGGTATATGCGTTTACAATCGTAATTCTGATACGCAATTTTCCGCAATTTCTGACGGCGCTCAGGCGGAATCTGATTATTCCCCTGTTTCTTATCCTGCCGTTTTTGTCCACCCTGTGGTCAATAGGACCTTCATCGACCTTGAGGCGCGCAATCGGCCTTTTGTTTTGCGTGTTTCTTTCCTACGTCCTGGCGATACGTTTCACGCCAAGGCAGTTGCTGTTCCTGTTAATTATGACCTTGGGTGCCTGTATCGTCCTCAGTGTGGTTATCTCTGTCGTGTCACCAGCCCTCGCCACTATGCCGGATGGTGCTATGCGGGGCATCTTCATTCACAAGAACGTGCTGGGCTGGTACGCGGCGCTGATGATCTTGGTGGCGACCGCTGTGCTGATCGACGGGACTTTCGGCCTGCGGCGAACCGCATTCATTTTGTTGGCCTTGGGTATCATCTGCCTCGCGCGCTCCGGATCGATGACCGCAATCATTGCAACGTCAGTCGCGTTTTGCCTGATCGGCTTTTATTCCCTCCTGCAAAGAAGCAGCAGCATTGGCCGCGTCGTCATCGTCCTGTTTTTCATTCAGCTGTCTGTCGGCATTCTGATTTCACTTCACGAATTCCTGGTTCCGGCCCTTGAAGCGCTCGGTAAGGATGCGACTTTGACGGGCCGGGTGCCATTGTGGGAGCTGGTTGATCGCGAGATATCCGATCGTTGGTTGCTTGGGTATGGTTACCAGGCTTTCTGGACAGACGCGAACCCCGAAGCCACGCAGATATGGTTAAAGAGCGGATGGGCCGCGCCCCACGCCCATAATGGTTATCGCGATATCTTGTTGAGCTTTGGAATCGTAGGAATGATCCCGTTTGCTCTAATGCTTCCCCATGCAATCCGCCAAGGCGCGGTGCTTCATTGTCATGATGTGCAGTACGGGTGGCTCTGGCTCAATGTCCTGACAATCATGATCCTGGTGATGAATCTGACCGAGAGTATTTTTTTCGTTCAAAATGACGCCATCTTCATCCTGTTCACCACAGCCATCATCATGTTTTCGCTGTACGAGCCCGTCGTTTCGATCAGCGCTTCGCCATCTTGGCAGGCGTCTCGCGTGGCCTCATGAGCGGGTTGCAGACATTATGACGCGGCGTGTTGGACTGATCCTGAGCATCTTGCCTGTCATGCTCTTTGCGCAGCCCGGCAATCCGGCTCCAGCCGGGACAGAGGGAGTTGCGCCAGAGCGCCTGCAGATACTCCTCCAGGAAGCGACCTGCGCGGAAGCTTCTGCGACTTCGGCAGCCAAATTGAATGGGACTTCTTTACGCGGTGCATTGAGCAGCAGCACCGCGCGGACAATATTCTATGTTTCTCCCGATGGAAAAGACAGTTGGAGCGGCCTGCTTCCGACCGCAAATCAGCAGGGGAACGATGGCCCTTTCGCCAGTATCGAACGAGCCCGTGATGCTGCCCGCGAGAAAGGCGGTCCCGATATAATTGCGCTCCGTAAAGGCGATTACTACCTTACCCAGCCGATCGTCTTTGACGCCCGCGATACCGGTTTGATCCTCACGGCAAGATGCAATGAAGCGCCGGTTCTGCATGGAGGGCCACGCGTGGGCAACTGGGCGCGGCAGTCCGATGGCCGCTGGACGGCGCCGCTGACATTGCCGCCGGAGCAAGGCGTCGGTGACCTTTTCGTCAATCGGATACGGCAAACTCGGGCTCGATTTCCCAATGCTCCGGCTGATGGCGACCCCCGCAAGGGGTGGTTATTCGCGGCAAAGTGCGAACCTGCAATCGATATGTGGGAAGGAAACACGCGCTTTTGTTTCCGTGCCGGCGATCTTCCGGATGTGGGGAATGCGAGCGGGCTGGTCGTCGACATCGTTGGTGGGTATCAACCCGGAAGCCAGTGGGGCAATGATACGCTTCCGGTCGTATCCATCGATGGCGGCGGCCGGACCGTCCATACCAAAGGCACAAGTTATTTCTTTACCGCCGAAGGCAGCCGCTACTTCCTGACCGGCGCCAAGAGCTTGCTCGACGCGCCTGGAGAGTGGTGGCACGACGCTGCCGCGGGCCAGCTTCATTATACCCCGATCGATCAGTCGTTCCCCGATTCCGTCGTCGTTGCTGGCGTATTGCCGACATTCTTGAAGTTGGACGGGGCCAATGGGGTGGTTGTATCGGGGCTCGAGTTCAGAGACGGAGCGCCCCAAGGCAGCGGCAAATTTTTTACGGATACGAGAGGATTCGGCGCCATCCGAATCGAACACGCCGATGGTGTTAAAATCCTTGGCAACAATATCGAGAATGTCGGCGTCGGGATCCATGTGACGGAAAGCAAGGACGCGTTGATTGCCGGCAACGTGATCGCGGATGTGGCTGGCAACGGGATTTACGTCGGCACGAATTATGGCACCTTCGGCAAGTCGGACGGTGCCAGAATCCTTTCAAACTACATCCATGACATTGGAAAGATTTACATTGAGACAGCCGGTGTATGGTTCCAGGCTGCCGACAATGTCAGGATCGCCGACAACCTCATCGAGAACACCGCGCAGTTCGGGATCGCCGGCGGTTCACTGTGGGGTTCTAATGACGCGGTCTATAACGCCGTCATCGAGCACAATGTGGTCCGTAACGCCAACCAGCAGACTGCCGATGGCGGCGCCATCAAGATGATGGGCGAGCAAGCCGACCCCTTGAACAGCACCATCCGCTCCAATGTCGTGACCGGGACCGGCTACCTTATGAACAGGCCGGACGGGACGTTCTGGCCTCCCGGATACGAAAATACCAGCGAATGGCCCACTCCCATCAGCTGGGCGATCTACACGGATGGGAAGGCGAGCGGGATCCGCATCGAAGAAAATTCGCTCTCGGACAACATATCGGCGATCGGCATCAACGGCGGCTGGAGCAACTTGGTGACGGGAAACGTGATCACCGGCGGATCGGGTGCAGCCTTTCGCGTCGATGACGGAACCGGCAGAGGCTGGCACCCACCATGGGCCAAGCCAAATCGTATCGAGAACAATGTCGTGTCGATCGACAGTAGCAACGGGCTTGCGGCATACGTCCACGCTCCTGATCACGGGCCTGGATATGTGCAGTTCGCGGGTAACCGCTACATCGGCAATTTGAGCAACCAGAGCTTCCGAGTAGATCCGAGGATCATGCGGTCCGGAGAATATGGCAGTCTGGCGGATCTTCAGAAGGCCGGCGCGGACTCGGGAAGCGTGGTCGCGCCCGAGTAACAAGGGCGCCGCCACTAGCAGAATTCTGCGTCGATTAAGCCTGGCTATGGCAACTTGTACTGCCGATCAAGGATGGTTGCCTGGTGCCGGCAACTGACGAGTTGAGCGCGGCGATCGAACCGAAGGCTCGCCGGCCGGAGCTGTCATCTCCCCCTTCACCATGTTCTCTCTTCCCGGCTTTGTTAGTGCTCAAGCCTAACCATCTTTGCTCGCACGAAACGGTATCTTCTGCAGTTCCGTTAGGGTCAAACCGCAATTTCGGGGCCGCGTTCATCATAAGGAGCAACGTGGCAAGCTATGGGGTACACAGACTTACTTCAAATATTGTACGTCATCTCGGCGTAAGACGTAAACGACAAGTCTGTTCTACGTCCAATAGCTGGAGCGGCAAGTATGGAGGCAATCGGTCTGCCAGGATATTCTGATGACAGTTTCGGTCGCGAAAGCGCAGGTCATGAGAAAGCAATCAGCAGACAGCAGCCAAACTTCAGTTCTCCATCCGAAGGGCTCCTTGGGATGGACGAATGTCCTTGGTGTTCGCGTTTCGGCGGTCAATCTCAGAAGCGCGACCGGGCTTATTCAAACCGCGATTGAAGAAGGCAGGAAGGGATATGTGTGCGTTCGCGACGCGCACGGCATCGTCCGATGCCAGGACGATGCCGAACTTCGGTCGATACATAACCGGGCATTCCTCGTAACCCCTGACGGCATGCCGTTGGTGTGGGCACTGAAACGCGCCGGCCATTTGGAGAGCGACCGGGTCTACGGACCCGACCTGATGCTGTCTGTTTTCGACGCTGGCAGAGCCAAAGGCGTGCGCCATTTCCTCTATGGAGCGACAACCGAGACGCTGGATCGGTTGCAGGCACGCCTTCTCGCAAAATTCCCGGAAGCGCAGATAGTCGGCTCCTACGCACCACCGTTTCATCAATTGTCGCTGCAAGAAGAGACGGATATTGCAGACCGGATCAATCGGTCAGGCGCGGATATTATCTGGGTTGGTCTCAGCAGCCCCAAGCAGGAACTCTGGATGGCTCGCATGCGCGATCGTCTTGATGCATCGATGCTCATCGGTGTCGGAGCGGCTTTCGACTTCCACGCCGGCCTGAAACGACAGGCTCCCAGGATCATTCAAAGAAGCGGCTTCGAATGGGTGTTTCGCCTTCTATGCGAGCCGCGGCGGCTGTGGCGGCGCTATGCGCTGGTCGTGCCGACCTTCATCTCACTGACAGCATTCCAGAGACTGGGACTTCGGAAATTTCCGATCGAAGACGAGGTTTTTGGATCGACCGCGCCTAAAGCAGCAGCCGTAAAGGTGTAAAGCCATCATGTCCCTACTAGCGTCGATATCCGACCTGCCGAAGGCAATCACCTCAAATGATGTGGCCGCCACGCGAACGGGTCCGGCAAATTCTGTCCCGCCGCTGGCAAACGCCACGCCGGGCGCCGCGTTCAGCAGCGGGCTAAGGCTGAATATGCCAGCTCCACTCAAGCGCAGCATACCTCGGCTCGCTACGTCGTCATTGTTGGTCGCCGGCGACATTGCGGGTTATCTGATAGCCTATTTTCTTCTTCTGCCGTTTCTTCCCGACGGTTCGGAGAATATGGTGTTGGAGCGTGCTTTCGCCGTCGCTGCCCTGGCAACGATCATTCTCTATGCGTCGAACGCGCTCTATCCCGGCTATCGGCTCCATGACCACGAGCATCTGCGCCGCCGCACGACAGCGTCGGGCAAGGTCGCTGTCATCGCAGCGCTTGGAGCGATCCTTCTACCGGAAGGGACGCGACTGCTGCTTCCCATCTTCGGGCTTCTAGGCCTCGGGTTGATTGTTCAGCCTGCCATGCATGGGGTTGCCCGCGGTCTGTCGCGAAGACTTGGATTCTGGGGAGAGCGGGCGGTTATCATCGGTGGCCGCAACCGTATTCCCGCGCTCATGGCGTATTTCACAGATCATTGGCAGTACGGCATTCGCACCGAATCCTGCGCGCCTGATATTTTGGAACTGTCAGTTGATGACCGCCCATCGATTGCCTTGATCGCCGATGATACGGGCCCGCTAACCACCGAGTTGGCGACATTGCGTAAGAGCTTCGACGAGGTCATCCTGCTCTCCGACACGCCGAACCTCAAGATCACCGGATTGCGGCCGGCTGATATCGGCGGCGAGATCGGTGTTCGCCTGGCGAGCAGCGGGGGGGCGGCAAACTCGAACCTGGTACGTCGCGCCCTCGATCTGGCGATCGCCATTCCCGCGGTGCTGGTGCTTATGCCCATCATTCTCATTGCTGCTGCGGCGATCTATGCCATCGATCCGGGGCCGGTTTTCTTCAGGCACGCCAGGGAAGGTTTGTTTGGCAAGCCGGTTCACGTCCTGAAGCTCAGGACGATGTACAGAGATGCGGAACAACGCCTCGAAGCGTTGTTCCGAGACAATCCAGCCGCACAAGCAGAATGGTCCACTCACTTCAAGCTTCGGGAGGACCCGCGCGTTTTGCCGGTGATCGGACATCTCCTTCGCGCATCGAGCATCGATGAACTCCCGCAGCTGGTGAATATCATTGCAGGGGAAATGGCCCTGGTGGGACCCCGTCCGTTTCCGGAGTATCACCTCTCGGCGATGGATAGCGAATTTCGTGACAAGCGGCGTTCAGTAGTACCGGGGCTGACAGGCCTCTGGCAGATATCCGAACGAAGCGATGCGGATATCGAGCTGCAGCAGCAACTCGACGGCTTCTATATCGACAACCGGTCCCTGTGGTTCGACTGGCACATTCTTCTCAGCACAATTCCTGCGGTCCTGAAGGGCAAGGGAGCCTGCTGACCTGTTTCTCGTCCTGCGCGCAATCATCAACAATGGAGCACATCAATGCACGGACACAAGCGAGTTTTGGTTACCGGCGGCACTGGATTTCTGGGATCATTCCTGTGCGAAAGGCTTTTGCGAGAAGGCAATGACGTCCTCTGCGTGGATAATTACTACACCGGTTCGCGCGACAATGTTCTGCATCTTCTCGACGATCCTCGCTTTGAGGTGCTCCGTCATGACATTACCTTCCCGCTTTATGTGGAGGTCGACGAGATCTACAACCTTGCCTGTCCGGCATCTCCGGTCCACTATCAGCACGACCCCGTGCAGACGGTGAAGACCAATGTGCACGGGGCCATCAATATGCTCGGCCTGGCCAAACGCACCAAGGCGAAGATCTTCCAGGCATCGACGAGTGAAGTTTATGGCGATCCGGCCGTCCACCCCCAGCCCGAGGAGTATCGAGGCAGCGTCAATCCCATAGGTCCGCGGGCATGCTACGACGAAGGCAAGCGGTGCGCCGAGACGCTGTTCTTCGACTATCATCGCCAATATGGCGTGGAAATTCGGGTAGCGCGGATCTTCAATACCTACGGGCCGCGCATGCAGACCAATGACGGACGGGTCGTCTCCAACTTCATCGTTCAGGCGCTTCAAAACGAGCCGATCACCATCTTCGGCAACGGCACGCAGACGCGTTCATTTTGCTATGTAGACGATCTGATCGAGGGCTTCCTCCGCCTGATGGGTGCGCCGGCCGGTGTTACCGGTCCGATCAATCTCGGTAACCCAGGAGAATTCCAGGTCCGGGAATTGGCCGAAATGGTCATCGAGATGACGGGCTCGAAATCACGCATCGTTTACAATCCCTTGCCGATGGACGATCCGACGCAGCGCAAGCCCGATATTTCCCGCGCACAGCAGGACCTCGGCTGGCAACCGAAGGTGAACCTTCGTGAGGGGCTTGAGAGAACGATCGCTTACTTCGAGTGGAAGCTTTCTGGTGGATTAAAGAACAGGATTGGTGTCAACTCCTGGCAAGAGCCCTATCCACATCTGGCAGCTCCGAGCGTCGAAGTCACTGCTCCTGGAGCCATCCGATAGGGACATGAACAGCAAGGTTGATCATCGAAAACCGCGCCTCGTTTTTTTCCAATGGGACCACCAACCCAATGCGAACGCGGCCGGTTACCTGCTGCTGCACATGCAGCAGCAGGTCAAGTGCCTGGCAACACATTTCGATGTCGTCGTCGTTAACCGCGACTGCGATTATGCAGAGATATGCGACAGGTACGAACCGGATCTGACGCTGTTTGAAAGCGGTTATCGGTCGCACGGCTCACGTCGGATAAAAATCACCAACACCACTACCAATATCGCGGTCCCGAAGCTTGGCCTTCATAATGCCGACCCATGGTGCGATCGGCGCGCCGGCTTCCTTTCCGATATGGAGCAGTGGGGCATCGAGACCTATTTCGCAATCGCAACGATGACTCCAGAATACATGCCGGCGGTAAAGGAAAATCTGTTCGTCTGGCCAAATTTCATCGATCCCGAAGTCTACCACGACTATGGGCAGCAAAAGGTCATCCCGGTCACCCTCACAGGTCAGGCCTACGGTCTCTATCCCTGGCGACAGACGATTTTTCCGATCATCCGCGACCGTTATCCCTGCCTGGTCTCACCGCAACACGCCTATGAGAGCAAGCTGGCGTCCCGGCTCTTATCCGGAGAGGCCTATGCGCGCGCGCTTAACGCAAGCCTCATCGCCCCCACATGCGGCACCATGGGCGGCGAGGTCGTGCGCAAGCATTTTGAGATCCCCGGGGCAAAGTCCTGTCTCGTGGCGGAACGAACGGCAGCGGTGGAGGCGGCTGGCTTTGTCGACATGGAGAACTGTGTTTTTGTCGACAGCAGCAACGTGGTCGAGAAACTGGATTACCTTTTTGCTCATCCCGACGAAATACGGCGGATCACCGCAGCCGGTTACGACTTGGTCCATTCGTGTCATACATTGACCCACAGGCCGCAAATATATCAGTGGTTCATGCTCAGCAAAGGCCTGCAGGTCGGCGAAAAGATCATCCAATCCGGCCCCTTCGGCGAACTTGCGAAGGTAGGGCGTACCTCAATGCAACAGAGCGTCCATATCGTTGGGGAAGCGAGCGATCGCGCTTTGCTGAAGCAGGGGGACTTGCTCCTCGAGCAGGGCAGAGTGGAGGACGCCAAGCACTGCTACGAACGCTGCCTGGACTTTGTCTCCTACCTGCCCGAAGCGAAATTCCGCCTTGCCTTATGTGCATTGCAAGAGGGCGACGCCGATCGTGCCTCCGGCCTTCTGATAGACCTCGTAAAGGTAACGATGACAGACTATGGGGCGCCCGACCCGGATCCGGTCGAATGGGCTTATTTCCTGCTCGCTTTGATCTGCAGAGGCCAGCTTAAGCAGGCGTCCAAGCTGCAAGACTTTTATCCATCTCTATTTCACGACGAAATCAGGCGCGCGCACCTTGTCATCGCGCAACTCGGTGGTTCGGCTGATGCGGTTGTCCCGAGATCGGATGGCAGCGATCGGAAAAGCGTTCATCAGCTTCCCGATCGGACAGATTCCGAGTGGCTCGTGTGGTTCACCGATATTCTTGAGCGGTGTCAGCGGCCTGATCTTGCAAATGGTCTTCGGCTTGCCACCCTTGGGGGCAGCGCAGCCGGCGAGAACACGAAAGCTCCACACTTCGAAGCTGATGCCGGTTTGCGCCTGCGACTCTATTCAGGCATCGATGGTCTGATGGTGAAACTGCGCCTGAACGGCTTGCGGCCGAATGTGCCGCCTCTGCCGGAGTTCCGATATTTCTGGCACCTGGCGCGGGGTCTAGTTCCTCACTCGCAGAGAGGCTCTTTGCGCAAGATTCAAATGGCGCTTTCACGGCCTCCAAGGAACATCCGTAATTAACTAGCGAAAAATGTAGGTGTGGGTAGCGACACCTGGAAGGCGCGTGGGAAAGAACTCAACTGAGCCTATGCGCCACCCGATGACAATCCATGATGTCAGATTATCGACTCGGTGGCGCATTTTCCGTGCCGCCACCGAGATGTTTAGGAAAAAATGTGCTCGCAGTGCGTGGCACGATAGGAGCCCCGCCTGCCGCATCAGCACAGGCTGCTTGCCGTTGAGCCGCCCGAAAGATTATTCTGAAAAAGGTCGTTGAGCTTGAACACGACTTCCGTCCTGTTGGTGGCTTTAACCTTTTTCATGATGTTGCGGACATGCACCTTGACGGTGCTTTCTCGAAGATTGAGCTCATAGGCAATGATCTTGTTCGCCTTGCCGCGCCGCAGCGCCGCTACGACTTCGGCCTGACGATCGGTGAATATCCCCGCCAGCGGCTGGGCTGGCGAGCCGCTCGACTGCAGCAAGTGGCGCATAGCAAACAGAGCGCTTGCAGGCACAAAAAGTCCCCCTGCTACCGACAGTGCGATCAACTCCATGCAAACGCTAATGCTGACGGAGGCTGGTATGTAACCTTTGGCTCCGCAGTCGATCGCCCTAACGATCTGGGCGAAATCATCACTATCTGACAGGATGATCACGGGCGTCGAGACGAATTCGGACGAAAGGCTCTTGATCTGCTCCGAAACGGCAGGGTCGTCGACCATCTTGCCTCCGACATTCAAGAGAATTGCCGAAAGTGGGGGATATTCTTCGCGCTTCTGCTTCCACTCCTCAATCGATCCAAACGCCAGAATCTCGAAATCTGCCGTGTGGGCGGCCATGCATTGCGCGAGGCAATGCCGATCAAGTTCTCTCCTGTCGAGTATAACAAGTGAGTGCTTTGGACTTGCCGGTCGGGCAAGCGCCGCCGAGCCGTTTTCTATCTCTAGGGGAAGTGATATATTTTCCTGCCTATGGTTTATGTTTATTGAATCCAACGCCTTGTCCTCCCAGTCTTTTTCCACGCGGTACGCAAAGTCGAACGTGACATCCCCTCGCAAAAAAGGAGAGTTTGATTAACAAAAGTGCTAATTTATTACCACAATTCTGGGGTCGTTACACTAATTAATAGTGGTTACGCCTGCACCTTTGTTCCATGATTGGATATCAATAGATCAACTTTTGGAACTGATCAATATATTTCTAAGCAATTTGCATGGAGATATATGACATTACTATATATTTTCAATAAACTCACCAAACATATGCAATCGATGCCCCGTCTTTGATGTGAGGCAGGATCGTCCGCCGGCTAACGGCCTCTGCTGTCGAGCGATGGCCATAGACGATCGCGAGCCTCGTCATCCGATTTTCGTAAGCATATACGCCTTTTGGTGAATAAGCTTCGACGTATTGTTTCTTTACTAAGAGGGCGAAAACAATTCTCTTTGGAGGCAGAGAAATATTTGCTCTGTTGAAATGAAATCTTGCGCATTCATACGATTGTGACCGGTTTCAGCCAGATCAGGGCCTGTTTGAATAGGAACGAGCCGGCATGATTGCCTCGAACGTCAAGCTGGATGACAGCTGCGTTATTCACCATCGAGATCTTGTGAATCTCTACGGCTGCACGATTGGCGCGGGAACGCGCATCGGCACCTTCGTTGAAATCCAGAAAAACGTCACCGTCGGAAAAGACTGCAAGATCTCCAGCCATTCCTTCCTCTGCGAAGGCGTGACGCTGGAGGACGGCGTTTTTATCGGCCACGGGGTGATGTTCACCAATGACACTTACCCGCGCGCCGTCAATCCGGACGGCAGCCTGCAGACGGAGGCCGACTGGGTTGTCATTCCCACGCTGGTCAAGCGCCACGCGTCGATCGGCAGCAACGCTACCATTCTGCCTGGCGTGACCATCGGAGAGGCCGCGCAGGTCGGCGCCGGCGCTGTCGTAACGAAGGATGTGCCTGACGGCGCCATTGTTACCGGTGTTCCGGCCAGGATCACCGGTCACGTTCATGACCGGTCAGTAAACATGCAAGCGTTTGGAGGAATGCGATGATCGGCATTGCTGTTGTTGGATATGGATATTGGGGTCCAAACCTGGTCCGCAATATTTCGGAGGCGGGCGGCGCACAGCTCATTTCAGTCTGCGATCTCAATGTCGATCGGTTGGCGGCCGTGAAGAGCCGCTATCCGGCGGTAACGATCACCGATAATTTCGAGGAAGTCCTGCGTGATCCGAGAGTGGATGCAATCGCCATCGCGACGCCGGTCTCGACCCACTACAAGCTCGCAATGCAGGCCATGATGGCCGGAAAGCATGTCTTCGTCGAAAAACCGATGGCATCGACGACGGAGGAAGCATCCCGGATGGTCGAAGAGGCAGCGCGGCGACGCCTCGTGCTCGCCGTCGATCACACCTTCGTCCACACCGGCGCCGTCCGCAAAATGCGCGAACTGGTCGAAAGCGGCTTGGGCGACATGTATTACTATGACTCGGTTCGGGTTAATCTTGGGCTGTTCCAACATGATGTGAGCGTCATCTGGGATCTTGCCGTGCACGACCTGTCCATCCTGGACCATGTCCTGCAGGAAAGACCGGTGGCGGTCTCCGCGACGGGCATGAGCCATGTGCTCGGCGAACCCGAAAACATCGCCTATCTGACGCTCTTTTTCGAGAGCAAGCTCATCGCCCACATCCACGTCAATTGGCTGGCGCCGGTCAAGGTGCGCCGTACGCTGATCGGCGGCAGCAACAAGATGATCGTCTATGACGATCTGGAGCCCAGCGAAAAGATCAAGGTTTACGACAAGGGCATCACCATGTGCCCCAATTCCGATGCATATGGCGAGAAGGTCCATCAGATGCTGGTCGGCTACCGCAGCGGCGACATGTGGGCGCCCAAGCTCGATATGACCGAGGCGTTGAAACGCGAGCTCGATCACTTCGTCGATTGCATTGAGCAGAATACGCGGCCGATTACCGACGGCCAAGCCGGGCTGCGTGTCGTCCGCATCCTTGAAGCCGCAAGCCGGTCGCTCGCTCAGCGCGGTCGTATCATCGAGCTCGAAGAGGCGAGGCGCATTGCATGATTTCGTTCCTGGACCTCAAGGCACAGTATAATTCCATCAAGAGCGAAATCGACGCCGCGGTGCTCGGCGTCCTGGCTTCGGGGCAATACATACTGGGCGAAGAGGTCGCCCGCCTCGAGCAGGAATTCGCGGACTATTGCAATGTCAAACATGCGATCGCAGTCAATACCGGGACCAGCGCCCTGCATCTGTCGCTTCTCGCGGCCGGCGTCGGCCCCGGCGATGAAGTCATCACCGTGCCATTTACCTTCGTCGCGACCGTATCGGCGATCTGCTATGCGGGCGCACGGCCAGTATTCGTCGATGTCGAGCCGGTCACGCTGACGATGGATCCGGCTCAGCTCGAGGCAAAGATCACACCCCGCACCAAGGCCATCATTCCCGTCCATCTTTACGGGCAGATGGCCGATATGGATGCGATCCAAGCGATTGCCGACCACTACCGGATACCGATTATTGAGGACGCCTGCCAGGCGCATGGAGCGCAATACAAAGGTGCGCGCGCTGGCAGCCTCGGCGCATCGGGCTGCTTCAGCTTCTACCCGGGTAAAAACCTCGGAGCCTGCGGCGAGGGGGGCATCGTCGTGACCAACCGCGACGACCAGGCAAAAACAATGCGCATGCTACGCGACTGGGGCCAGGAGCAGCGTTATCATCATCTGCTGAAGGGCTTCAACTACCGCATGGATGCCATTCAAGGCGCGATCCTGCGGATCAAGCTCAGGCACCTTGAGGCCTGGACCGAGGCGCGGCGCGCTCATGCAGGCCGCTACTCGTCGCTGCTTGGGCGATCGACGCATTTAACGACGCCTGTCGAGAAAGCCGGCCGGCGCCACGTCTACCACGTCTATGCCATCAGAAGCCGCGATCGCGACGAGCTTCAGCGCGTGCTGAGCGCCGAGGGCATTCAGTCCGGGCTGCACTATCCGATCCCCGTCCATCTGCAGCAGGCCCATACCGATCTCGGTTACCGGGTCGGAGATTTCCCGGTCTCGGAGGCCGCCGCAAAAGAGGTTCTGTCGCTGCCGATTTATCCTGAGATGCCCGCGCGGCACGTCGATCAGGTGGCAGCTGCGTTGGAAGACGCTTATGTCAGTTGATCGTGCGGGCCAGACTCGGATCGTGCATGCGGTGCACGGCCGTCAAGAAAGACCGGCGGATCCGGCCTACCAAGCGGGGCTCGTCGAAGAACTCAGGCAATCTTATGGACGCGCCGGCCTAATCGAGCTCTACGGTCGCTTCGCGACGGGGGATGGTGTCGTCGACACCATGATGCGCAAAGCCATCTGGCAGGCGATAACGCGCAGCTGCGGCACGGGATTGCAGGTAGCAGGCGGCGCCGGCTTCAAACACCCGGAGACGTTCGAGATCGGCAACGGGGTGTTCATCGGGGCTCAGGCCTATATCCAGGGACGCTTCGACGGCCGATGCACGATCGGCGACAATGTCTGGATCGGACCGACGGCCTATTTCGACGCTCGCGATCTGGTGATCGAGGATTGCGTCGGGTGGGGACCTGGCGCCAAGGTGCTTGGCTCGAGCCACACGGCACTGCCGGTGGATGTCCCGATCATTCGTACGGATCTTGAAATCAGGCCGGTCCGCATCTGCGCGGAGGCCGATATAGGAACGAATGCGACCATTCTTCCCGGCGTGACGATCGGGAAGGGGGCGATCGTTGGAGCGGGAGCCGTCGTCGTCTCGGACGTCGAGCCCTTCTCGGTTGTCGCAGGGGTCCCTGCGAAATTTATTCGTTGGCGTTCGGAGAATGATCCGATGACGAACATGTCGCGTGAGGAAAGATCATGAAAAACAAACGGGTACTCATTACCGGCGGTGCCGGTCTGATCGGTTCGCATATTGCCGATCTTGTCGCATTGGAAAAACCTCGCGAGATCATCATCCTCGACAATTTCGTGCGCGGGCGCCGGGACAATCTCAGCTCGGCAATCGGCAGCGCGCCCCTTAACATCATCGACGGAGATATCCGCGACAGGGCACTGCTGGCGAAAGCCTTCGACGGCGTCGATATCGTCTTTCATCAGGCGGCCATCCGCATCACCCAATGCGCCGAAGAGCCACGACTGGCTTTCGAAGTCCTTGCCGAAGGCACGTTCAACGTTCTCGAAGCTGCCGTGAAAGCGGGAGTTTCGAAGGTCGTTGCCGCCTCTTCCGCCTCCGTACTGGGGCTTGCCGAAAGTTTTCCGACGACCGAAGAGCATCATCCCTACAACAACCGGACGATCTATGGCGCGGCAAAGACCTTCAACGAGGGATTGTTGCGCAGCTTCGCCGACATGTATGGTCTGCGCTATGTCGCGCTGCGTTATTTCAACGTCTACGGGCCGCGAATGGACGTTTACGGCGCCTACACCGAAGTGCTGATCCGCTGGATGGAACGCCTTGCAGCCGGAATGCCGCCGCTGATCTATGGAGACGGCAGCCAGACGATGGACTTCGTCGATGCACGCGACATCGCCCGGGCAAACGTGCTGGCGGCAAAGAATGACGTTACCGATGAGGTCTTCAACGTCGCGAGCGGCAGGGAAATAAGCTTGCTGCAACTCGCGCAGATGCTGAGCGACATCATGGGATCCTCACTCGAGCCGCAGCACAAAGAGGCGCGCGCGGTCAATGGCGTAACCCGTCGCCTTGCGGATATCAGCAAGGCCGAAAGACTTCTGGGTTTCAAGGCGGAAATCTCGATGGAGCAGGGGCTTCGTGACCTTGTCGCGTGGTGGCAGTCGAAGACTGCTGCGGCCGGAGGTCAAGCTGCATGAGCCCGTCATTATCCACAATCCCTGTCGCCAAACCCGTTCTCGGAGAGGAAGAGGCTGAGGCGGCGCGCCGCGTTATTCTATCGGGATGGGTGACCCAGGGGCCGGAAGTCGCGGCATTTGAGCAGGAATTCGCGGCATTTGTCGGCTCCGGGCACGCCTGTGCCGTTTCCAACTGCACAACGGCGCTTCATCTCGCCTTGATGGCAATCGGCGTCAACGCTGGCGATGAGGTCATCACGGTCAGCCATTCGTTCATCGCCACCGCGAATGCTGTTCGATACTGCGGTGCAGTGCCGGTCTTCGTCGACATCGAGGTCGATGGCTACAATGTCGACCCCAGCTTGATCGAAACGGCAATCACGCCCCGCACCAAGGCAATCCTGTGCGTGCATCAGCTCGGCATGCCTTGCGATCTCCGTTCGATTGTGGACATCGCCAGGAAATATTCGATGCCGGTTATCGAGGATGCGGCCTGTGCGACGGGAAGCGAAATCCTGTGGGAAGGCGGTTGGGAAAAGATTGGCAGACCGCATGGCGATATCGCCTGCTTCTCCTTCCATCCCCGAAAGGTCGTCACCACGGGTGATGGCGCTATGCTGACGACGGAGAACCCGGAATATGACCGAAAATTCCGGCTGTGGCGCCAGCATGGTATGAGCGTCACCGACGCAGTCCGCCACGGCTCTAAGCAGGTGATTTTTGAGGACTATGATGAGCTGGGCTACAACTACCGGATGACCGACCTCCAGGCCGCGGTGGGACGGGTGCAGTTGCGGCGGCTGCCGGAACTGATTGCGCAGCGGAGACGGCTTGCCTCGCAGTATTGCGAGGGACTGTCCATGATCCAAGGTCTGTCGATTCCCACCGAGCCGCGCTGGGCTCGAAGCAACTGGCAAAGTTTCTGCGTGAGACTGTCTGATGAAATCGACCAGCGGGCCGTCATGCAAGCGCTGCTCGATCAAGGAATATCGACGCGACGCGGTGTGATGAACATTCATCTGGAGGGAGCCTATTCCGGCCAAAACTCCCATCGCGCGGCCACCAGCCTGACGCGAAGCGTTTCGGCGCAGCAGCAAACCATCATCCTGCCGCTTTACGCCCAGATGACGGAGGTCGATATCGAAAGAGTCATCGAGGCATTGCGCCAGGCCGTTGCCGACTCCGGGCGCGTCGTCCGTCAGCCCGAGCAGGACGTCGTACCGGCCTGAAGCGAATGCCTGCCCGCGGCGGAATACAACATCACAAAGCGCGCATTGCCCAATGCGCGCTTTTTCTCATGCGGATTTCGTGATCCATCCTCTGACGATTGGGGGCATCGACTCCGGTGGAAGCAGCTCCACCAGCATGCGCAGCGAGTAAAGCCCGGTCACGATAATGGCGACGCAACCGATCACCGTCGCCGACCATGCCGGCAGGAGCAAAAAGGCCGAGACGACCAATCCCGATGCAGGAAGGAACAGAAGCGCGTGCCTGCGATTGGCGCGCGACCAGCGAAAACCGGTAAGCCGACGCACGATCACGTAAATCAGGATGCTGTGCCAGACGTAGAGGCCGAAGAACGCCGTGCCGGCTCCTGTCGTACCGAACTTTGATACGAAGAGCCACGCCAGCCCCACATGCACCAGCGTTGCTGCGACCTCCGTCCAGAAGAAGATCGTCTGCGCACCCTTCGCCAGCACGATGAAACCCATCGGCCAGGCGACGATCCTGAGCATCATTCCAAGGCAGATCCAGCGCAGAAGCTCCACGGCTCCATGAAACTCGGCCGAATAGAACAAGCTCATGACGAGCGGCGCCAAGGTCAGGGTGGCGATCAGGCCGGGGCCTGCCAGCAGCATGCTGATTTCCGCCTGCTCATTGACCAGCCGGTTGCACTCGGCATTGTTGTCCGCGGTTGCGGTTAAGCGCGGATAGAAATCCGTTCCCATCGCCTGAAGGATGAAACCGGCATACAGCCCCCCGAGCGCCCAGGCTGCCTGATACAATCCAGCCGCTACGATGCCGCCTTCATTCAGCACGATAAGGCGGATGGCATAGGCCGCGCCGAAGGTCAGGAGTCCGCTTGCCATGAAAGCGACGCCGAGCCTGAACAGAGCTTTGGCTTCCGAGCCAAACTGGTGCGCCGACATTGGCGGTGGGCGCGTGGATATTTGTTTGCTGTACCACCAGGTGGGAAGGACTGACACGGCCGCGATCGCCACGAGAGAGGGTACGATCGCCTGCTCGCCGAACAGATAGATCAGCGGGATGCTGATCATCGTGCCGAAGAGCCCCGAAAGCACGTTGATGCGGGCAAGATTTGCAATGCCCCGCAAGCCCTGGATCAACGCAGCCTGCCCGGCAGACACGATCCGAAAGAATATCGCTAGGGACAGCAGCACGATGCCGCCGGCTTGCTGGTAGTCGCCGAAGGTGAAATTCGACACCGGAAAGGCCAGCGCAGCAAGTAAAAGCCCGCCAAGCAACCCGAGCACCACCGAGATGCGCCTGAGCGCTGTCGCCGACCGCGCGATCTTCTCTTCGTCGCCGCCGCCCGCCGCCTCGGCGATTCGGCGCACACCGCTGCTGCTCACGCCCAGACCAGCTATTGCTTGGGCGATATCGAGGATTGCCGTGTAAAGGCCGAGAAGCCCCACGCCTTCAGGGCCGAGCAGAACGGCGAGCGCCTTGTTGCGAATGATGCTCAGGGCGACATTTACCAGCGAGGAACCACCCATCAGCATCGTCGACTTGAGGATTTGGGTATAAGTCTGACCGCTGGGTGGGATCATGCGCAAAGTCATCATTCAACCCTTGTCGCTCGGGTCAGGCCGGTCCCCATCAAGCGCCATTCCTTCGAGACAGGCGGCCTTAGCGCCTTGGCCGCGCTCAAACGTCCGCTGCAGCTGAATGAGAATAGGTGCTCGTCGAGGGTCACTGGCCGGCTCGATCTGCGAGCGCGGGGGCTTCTGATGATCGGCTCGAATTGGTCTGAAGCGAACTGTCCAAGATGCGAGGCTGAACGACCCTCACGACATCGCCCGGCGCCAGCGTCGTCGTTTCCGAGGCTTGGAACTGGTCGATTTGTCCTCCGTTCCGACGGGTCACGCTGAAGGTAAGCGGAAGGTCCTCGCCGAGGCTTTTAATGCCGTCATTTCCAAGGTCTTCGATGAGCAACTTCTGCGTTGTGTCGCGCTTCATCTTCATTTGATCGAGACTTGCGCGTTCGGACTGTGCTTCGATCGCCACTTCGCTCCGGCGTGCGTCGTAAAGTCCCTCGAGGTTCCGTGTCGTCTCGCTGATCGCCTGGCGGCCCCGCATGACGGCGGTGACAAGGTCGAGCTTGTCGGAGCGGTAAGTCGTCAGCAACCGTTCCAGATCCAACTGCCTCGACGAGACCGTCAGGCCCTTCTGAACTAGCGACTTGACGCTGAGCAACTGGTCCTCGACGGACTTGATATTGTCGTCTGCGCCCGTCAGTTTCTCTTCCAGCGTCGATATCTCAGTGGTCAAAAGATCGCGCAATTCGGTGAATGCTCTTGCCTGCCTCTCCAGCGCATTTGCGCGAGCCCTAAAGATAATCCTTTCCTCCTTGTATACCCCGGCGGCAAATTGCTGATCGGCGCCGGTCGCCTGATCGAAGGTAATCTCCTGCGCCCCATCCATCTCCGCCTGGAGCCGCGCCAATCTCGCGGTGCTGCGCAGGATCGAGTGATTGATTTCGCGCAATTCTCCTACGAGTTGGGTCGAATGCGTTTTCTCCTGATCTTTGGCGCGACGCGGCCCGCCGCTCATCGCCACGGATTGGAGGACGGTCAGTCCGGGGCGGAAGCTGTACTGCCCCGGGGTCGTTACGTCCCCCACGACGTAGATCGGCGGATATTCGAGAAGTTCGATGGTCACGGCAGGTGCCTGGGCCAGACCCATCTTTGCCTGAAGGCGCTTGCCGATCTCCTTGGTAAGACCCTCATTGTCCAGATTGCCGACCGCTAGCGACCCTAGGAATGGCAGGGAGACGATACCTGCATCGGAAACCGTATATTCGCCGCCGATCCCATCCCATCGTTCAAATTGCCCTTTCGAGGCTATCCATTGAACGACCGTCAGGCGAATCTTCGTTTGTGGCGCCAAGCTACCGGCGAGAGCTGGCGGTACAGCTCCGGCGAGGAAGACGAGTGCACTGATGACGGACATCGCGCGGAGGAACACGCGAGGGGCGCGGTGTGGTAGATTCATGTACATGTCTCGCCTGCAAAACATTCTTACACGGACGCTAATACAATACGTTTGAACGCTGCTTGACCACCGGACGCCAAGTCCGAGGCTACATCGCCAGTGTGCAGTCTGGCGAAGCCTTGAGGAAGGTGGAGGTCGTTTGTTTTGCCATATCAATATTGATGAGGTGGGAGGTACTTCCGCCTAAATCGAGTAGAAACGTATATCTTCGGCGCGACGCGAAGGTATTGACCGGAAAAATCAACAGGTTCTGCATGCAGGAATAGGCGCGCTCGCTTGGAGGGACCGCAACCCTGCCGGCAGAGGCTTTCTGGTCGGATCGTCGATTTCGCCGGATGACAAACGGCCTAGCCACCGCTGCGGCTTCGAAACTCGCGCGGGAGGGCGAATTGTCGCCCTCGTGCATCGCATTTAGCGCGTCCGCGACGCAACACGGCCCGTTTGCCCAAAGGATGCCGCCTGTAGAGCGAAAGGCGTAGGATATACCCTGGTCGTTTTCGACTACAATTCAAGGCCGCGTACCAAAACGATCTTGATAGATTTGATCCTGCTGATTTTCGCGAGAGGTGCCTGCCATGAATCGCAACGCTCGTCGGTGGACTTCGCGCTCACTCCTGGTGGATTCGCTATTTCCTCGGTGGTTTGCAGCCGGCGAGACGGTGAGACCGCGCAAGCCTGCCGAAAGGCACGCAGACAGTGCTCAACTTGCGGCATCCGCGCATACCGCGGGTGGACCCAAGCTTGATGGCAAGCTTGTGGACGATTCCAACAATAACCCGGCGTTCGCCGAGCGCGAGGCGGAACATCGGACGGGGGTGATCGCCGACCCTGACGTTCAGGATAGTATCACCCACCCACTGCCGCCCTTGTCCGACCCTTTCGCAGCAGATCGCGAGACCGGAGACCGGAAAGGTAACAGCGTTGCATCTCGGTTTTTTACTTATGGGCCGGGCTTTTCGGGATTCAACGTGCACGCGAACGGAGTTGCATTCGGACCTCGATCGCCGCTTTATCGCAGCTCCGCTGATATGAGCCTCATTGGCGACGATCCACTGGCGCCGTATCTGCCGCAGAGCCCGGCACCGACAGGTTCGGGGCAGAATTCTGCGGTGGCCGGCGAACGTGCGCACTCGGGCAAAGTCGTCATTCTCGAATCGAGCCCGTCAGCGCAGGCGACCGCCCAGCATGCTGGGGCGAATTCACTGGCCTTTGGCATGCCCTTTGGTGTGTGCGGGTGCGGCTACTATACATCCCCGACGCGAATTCTCGACTGGGCTCATGGTGTCGGCATGCTCCAACAGGACGGTCAATTGCCGGGGACCAAGCTGACCGAGGGCCCGGACTTTGTATCTACGGCCAAGCGGGCGATCGCTGCCTCGATCAGCGACCCGCTTCTCGATCGTAACCTGTCTCCGCTCTCGGGCTGGCGCGGAACCGCAAGTTGGACGGAAACAGCGGCCTTGAACGGATCCTTGCCGGGCGGCGGAGAGACCGGAAAGGGCACCACTACGAAGGGCACCGGCATCCTTTCTGGCTCGGTGACGACGGCAACGACGACTACGCAGCGGTCGATGACGACACAAAGTCTGGCCGCGGCGGCGGCCGCCAGCAACGCGATCGTCCTGGAAAACCAGAAGCAAGGCAATCCGGAGAGCGAGTGGGGCATCGACGGTGCCGGCAGCTCCAACATCGAAGGGTTTGCGACCGATATCAGCGTCGACAACGGCAAGACGATCAGCTTCAAGATTAACACGAATTCCACCAACTACCGGATCGATATCTATCGGCTCGGCTATTACGGCGGCATGGGCGCCCGCAAGGTCGCGACCATGCAGCACACCGGCTTGCAGACCCAGCCGAATCCATTGCGCAATTCCACGACGGGCACGGTCGACGCCGGCAACTGGGCTGTCTCGGCCTCGTGGGCCGTCCCCGATGATGCCGTCTCGGGCGTCTATGTCGCCAAGCTCGTGCGACAAGACGGCACCTTCGGCGAAAATCATATCCCGTTCATTGTGCGCGATGACGGCAGCCAAAGCGACATCGTCTTCCAGACGGCAGACGAGACCTGGCAGGCTTACAACGGCTGGGGCGGCGCAAACCTCTATGGCGGCAACGGCCCGGCGACGGGGCAGGGTGCTGGTCGCGCTTATGCGGTGAGCTACAACAGACCGATTGCGACCCGCGGCGGGGTCGGCACTTTTGCCGGTCCGCAGGACTATCTGTTCGGCGCCGAATATGCGGGCATCTACTGGCTGGAACAGAACGGCTACGATGTTTCGTACATGTCCGGTGTCGACGTCGACCGTTATGGCAGCCTGTTGCTCAATCACAAGACATATATCGATGCCGGGCACGACGAATATTGGTCGGGTCAACAGCGAACCAATGTCGAAGCCGCGCGCGATGCCGGCGTCAACCTGATGTTCTGGAGCGGCAACGAGGTCTATTGGCGCACCCGTTGGGGTAATGCCTACAGCGCCGATGGCACGCCTTATCGCACCCTCATCACCTACAAGGAGACGTGGGCCAACTCCGGCATCGATCCTTCCAACGAATGGACGGGCACCTTCCGCGATCCACGCTTCAGCCCACCCGCCATCGGCGGCGGAAACCCGGAAAACTCACTGACCGGGCAGTTATTCAAGGTCGACGATGTCGGCAACAATCTCGCCGCGATCACGGTCGGGTATGACGACGCCAACCTGCGCTTCTGGCGCAATACCAGCGTCGCGAATCTTCAGCCCGGCCAGACGGCAACGCTCACCAAGAACTATCTTGGCTACGAGTGGGATGAAGCGTCTGACAACGGCTTCGATCCGGCGGGTCTCGTCAAGCTGTCATCGACAACGCTTCCAGTCAGCACTTACTTGCTCGACTACGGAAACACGACCGGGAATGCCACCGCGACCCACAATCTGACGCTTTACCGCGCACCGAGCGGGGCGCTGGTGTTCGGCGCTGGCACTGTCTACTGGACATGGGGCCTGAGCGACAATCACGACAATCAGGCGACCCCGACCGATCCCCGCGTGCAGCAGGCGATGGTCAATCTGCTCGCCGACATGGGCATTCAGCCGGGAACACTGCAATCCGGGCTCGTCGCAGCAACCGCTTCGTCGGACCATACCGCACCGACCTCGCTCATCACGGTGCCCGCCACGGCGACCGTTGGATCCACCGTGACGATTACCGGCACCGCTAGCGATGCGGGGGGCGGGGTCATCGCCGCCGTCGAGGTTTCGACCGACAACGGGGCCAGCTGGCATCCGGCCACGGGCGACGAGAACTGGACTTATACCTGGTCGCCGCAGACCTCGGGCACCTACACCATCCGATCTCGCGCAGTCGACGATAACGTTAACCTGGAAACCCCCTCCGCGGGGCGAACGGTCACTGTTAGCGGGCCGAATTACACCTCACTCTTCGGTGCGGCGACGCCAGCGGTCGTCAACACCAACGATACCTCAGCCGTTGAGCTCGGCGTCAAATTCCAGACCTCCGTCGCAGGCACCGTCACCGGCATCCGTTTCTACAAGGGCAACCTGGATACGGGCACGCATACCGGCTCATTGTGGTCAAGCACCGGCACGCGGCTTGCGACCCTCACCTTCACCAACGAGACGGCCAGCGGCTGGCAGACCGCCTATTTCACCAGTCCGGTGACGCTGACGGCCGGGCAAACCTACACCGCGTCTTACCACACGAACAGCGGTCATTATTCGACGACCACCAACTACTTCACCTCAAATGTGACCAGCGGCCCGCTGACGGCGCCCGCCAGCGGCAACGGCGTCTACCGCTATGGCAGCAACAGCCTGTTCCCCTCGAGCACCTTCCAGTCGACAAACTATTGGGTCGATGTGATGTTCACGACGTCGGGCACGCCCGGCAACACGACGCCGACGGCGGTTGCCGATGCGGGGGATGCGACCGAGAAGGGCGGGGTAGCCAATGGGTCGGGCGGCGCGGTTGCAAGCGGCAACGTGCTGACCAACGACACCGATCCGGATGCCGGTGACACCAAGACGGTGTCGGCAGTCAACTTCGGCGCGACGTCGGGCACGCTCGGCTCGGCGCTGAACGGCACCTACGGCAGTCTCGTGCTCAATGCATCGGGCGCCTATACCTATACGATCAACGAGAGCAATACCGCCGTCCAGGGGCTGCGGCAGTCGACCAATACGCTGAGCGATGTCTTCAGCTACACGATGCGCGACAGTGCCGGCGCCACCGCCACGGCAAACCTGACCGTCACCATCCATGGCGCCAACGATGCACCGGTGCTGGCCGTCCAGACGACGACCCAGAATGCCACCGTCGGCTCCGCCTTCTCCTTCACCCTGCCGACGACGACCTTCAGCGATGTCGACAGCGGCGAGACGCTGACCTATTCGGCAACGGCCGCCGATGGTACGGCGCTGCCTTCATGGCTGAGCTTCAACGCCTCGACGCGGACCTTCTCCGGCACGCCGACGACCTCAGGCACTTATGGCGTCAAGGTGACGGCGACCGACCTTGGCGGCCTTGCCGCCAACGAGACCTTCAATATCGCCGTGTCGACGACTTCGTCGACCACCTACAGCCTGTTCTCCGCCTCCAGCACGCCGGCCCAGACCAACCTCAACGATGGTCAGCAGCTTGAGCTTGGCGTCAAGTTCACGTCGAACGTCGCCGGTGACGTTACCGGCATCAGGTTCTATCGCAGCGCCAACGACAACGGCCAGAACGTCGTCGACCTGTGGAGCGCCACGGGCACCAAACTTGCCACCGCCACCTTCACCAATACCACGGCGAGCGGCTGGCAGACGGCGAACTTCACAACGCCCTTCACCATTGCCGCCAACACGACCTATGTCGCCTCCTATCACACGACAGGGGCCTATGTGGCGACGGCCAATTTCTTCACGACCGCCGTCACCAGCGGCCCGCTGACGGCGCCCGCCAGCGGCAACGGCGTCTACCGCTATGGCGGATCCGCCACCGCTGGCATTTTCCCAAATGCCACTTTCGGTGCTACCAATTATTGGGCCGATGTGGTCTTCCGTCCGGGATCGGGCACGCCCGGCAACACGACGCCGACGGCGGTTGCCGATGCGGGGGATGCGACCGAGAAGGGCGGGGTAGCCAATGGGTCGGGCGGCGCGGTTGCAAGCGGCAACGTGCTGACCAACGACACCGATCCGGATGCCGGTGACACCAAGACGGTGTCGGCAGTCAACTTCGGCGCGACGTCGGGCACGCTCGGCTCGGCGCTGAACGGCACCTACGGCAGTCTCGTGCTCAATGCATCGGGCGCCTATACCTATACGATCAACGAGAGCAATACCGCCGTCCAGGGGCTGCGGCAGTCGACCAATACGCTGAGCGATGTCTTCAGCTACACGATGCGCGACAGTGCCGGCGCCACCGCCACGGCAAACCTGACCGTCACCATCCATGGCGCCAACGATGCACCGGTGCTGGCCGTCCAGACGACGACCCAGAATGCCACCGTCGGCTCCGCCTTCTCCTTCACCCTGCCGACGACGACCTTCAGCGATGTCGACAGCGGCGAGACGCTGACCTATTCGGCAACGGCCGCCGATGGTACGGCGCTGCCTTCATGGCTGAGCTTCAACGCCTCGACGCGGACCTTCTCCGGCACGCCGACGACCTCAGGCACTTATGGCGTCAAGGTGACGGCGACCGACCTTGGCGGCCTTGCCGCCAACGAGACCTTCAATATCGCCGTGTCGACGACTTCGTCGACCACCTACAGCCTGTTCTCCGCCTCCAGCACGCCGGCCCAGACCAACCTCAACGATGGTCAGCAGCTTGAGCTTGGCGTCAAGTTCACGTCGAACGTCGCCGGTGACGTTACCGGCATCAAGTTCTATCGGAGCGCCAACGACAACGGCCAGAACCTCGTCGATCTGTGGACCACAACGGGCACCAAGCTCGCCACCGCCACCTTCACCAATACTACCGCGAGCGGCTGGCAGACAGTGAACTTCGCGACCCCGGTCACGATCGCCGCCAACACCACCTATGTCGCCTCCTATCACACGACAGGCGCTTACGTGGCGACCAACAATTTCTTCACGGCCCCAGTCACCAATGGTCCGTTGACGGCGCCCGCCAGCGGCAACGGCGTCTATGCCTATGGCGGTTCCGCCACAGCGGGTCTTTTCCCGACCAACAGCTTCAATTCAAGCAATTACTACGCCGACGTTGTCTTCCGGCCGCAGCTCGCGGCGTGACGCAAGGGATTAAGGTTAGGGATCGGTTGCGAATGAGGCTAATAGGACGCAAACGCAGGTCGCAACGAGGGGCGTTGCCTCCGCTCCCCTTCAAGGGACACCGATGAACAAGGTCGAGCGACTCCCGGTGACCGTGCTGGCCGGCTTCCTCGGCGCCGGCAAGACGACGCTCCTCAGTCACGTGCTGAACAACCGTCAAGGCCTGCGGGTCGCCGTAATCGTCAATGATATGAGCGAAGTGAATATAGACGCCAGCCTCATTCGCGACAGTGGCTGCAACCTCTCGTATACGACGGAGACATTGATCGAGCTCAGCAATGGCTGCATCTGCTGTACCCTTCGCAACGACCTTTTGACGGAAGTGCGACGACTGGCCGAAGAGGGGCGATACGATTATCTGCTGATCGAAGGAACGGGCATTGCCGAGCCACGTCCCATCGCGGCGACCTTTTCCTTCCGCGACGAGTACGGCGTTTCGCTCTCCGATTTTGCCAGACTCGACACGATGGTCACCGTCGTTGACGCTGCAAGCCTTTTGGCCAATTACAGCTGCGGCGATCTGCTTGCCGATCGCGGCCAGCAGCGGGACGGTGAGGACCGGCGCACACTGATCGACCTCCTGGTGGACCAGATCGAGTTTGCCGATGTCGTCGTGATCAACAAGATCTCGGAGGCGACCGAGGATATCCGAGCGGATGTCCGCAAGACAGTGGCTGCGCTCAATCCGGACGCGCTCCAGGTGGAGACGGATTTCGGCAGGATTTCTCTCGAAACTGTTCTGAATACAGGCCTCTTCGACGAAGAAAAGGCCGCGGCCCATCCGCTGTGGCACAAGGAATTGTACAGCCCGGATGAGCATGTTCCGGAGACGGAGGAATACGGGGTCTCGAGTTTTGTCTATCGAACCCGGCGTCCCTTCGATCCGACGCGGTTTCGGGCATTCCTCGACGAGCCCTGGCCGGGAGTGCTGCGCGCCAAGGGCCATTTCTGGCTTGCCACGCGCCCGCGTCATGTGGGCCTGATGTCGGCTGCCGGGATCCAGCGGCGCTGCGAACCCATGGGGCTCTGGTGGGCAGCCGTGCCCCGGCAGGACTGGCCCAACCACCAGCAGTTTCATCGACAGCTGCAGAGCCGATGGGACAGCGCTTGGGGCGACCGCCGGCAGGAGCTGGTTTTTATCGGCGTGGGCATGGACGAGACAGCTGTACGGACCGCGCTGGACGGATGCCTTGCCAGCGCCGATCCGCGCGACTGGGCCGCCCTCGAAGATCCGTTTCCGGCCTGGTAGCACGGGGCGGCGAACGACAGCGCTCGAGTTAACCGGCCCGACCAACCAGCGCGGCCAGCTGCGTAGGCGGCTTTGGGGCCTTATCGGCCGGGTGCGGGTGAGGGTCATCATATCGACGTATGGGGGTACCACCCATATACCCAAGATTGCTGTCGTCCGTTCCCTTACGAAAGCTGGCAGGATGAAGTCTTGTAGTGTCGATCGACGGGATGGGGACGCCGCTGATGCGGAGAATTCATGTTAGTAATCGTGAGTACCTGAGTATATTTGGTGGAGCGTTGAGTATCTGGCGTGCGCCCCCTGCCTGGGGGGCAACCCTTGGATCCGCGATGGTCGTGTCTTCGACGAGCACTGACGGATCCTCGGGTTTTGCCAGTCAGGATAGCGCAACCGTCCAGTCCTCCTTCACCGGCACGGTCACATCTTCCCTGATATCATCAGGTGGCATGCAATCGTCCCCTCAATCGTCGACATCGATGCCGGCGCCTGCGGCCGATGGCGGCACGCAGGCCACATCGACGAAGACGGCGTCGGCTTCCGCGGTCTTCGACACGTCCCCCTCGACATCCGAGCGCACCGTGCTCGGCCCGGATCCGTACGAGGAGGCTGCGACGCTGCCTGCTGCTCCCGCGCTGACGGGTATTACCAGCGATACCGGCAGCGCCGAAACGGCAGCACCTGTTCCTTCTTCCAGCAGTGTCGCCACGGCTTCGCTGCGCCTTCAAACCTCGGCTGCATCCCTCTCGGTCGCGCCGAACCAGGACTCGTCTGCCGAGACTACAGCGGCCCCGGCAGCATTGTCGGGACCGGCGGCGGTGCCTTCGGCAGTGGCGACGCCCAACAAGATCGCGCTGGAAAACCTGAAGCAGGGCAACCCGATCAGCGAATGGGGGCTGGAGGGCGACGGCAACGGCACCATCCAGGGTTTTGCCACCGAAATCAGCACGAATATCGGTCAGACAGTCGATTTCAAGATTGCCACAGACTCCACCCACTACCGCATCGATATCTACCGTATGGGTTATTATGGCGGGCTTGGCGCGCGCAAGGTCGACTCGATCGAGCAGCAGCTGACCACGGCGCAGATCCAGCCGCATCCGATTGTCGACATGTCGCTAGGTCTTATCGACTGCGGCAACTGGTCGGTTTCAGCGAGCTGGCAGATTCCAACGGACGCGGTCTCCGGCGTTTATTTCGCTAAACTCGTGCGCGAGGATGGCACCGAGGATGCCAGTATCATCCCCTTCGTCGTGCGCGACGACGCCTCGACCAGCAACATCGTCTTCCAGACGTCGGACACGACCTGGCAGGCCTATAATGCCTGGGGTGGCGCCAGCCTCTACTACGGCGAAGTGCCCGTCGATCCGGCCAACATGATCGGCTACCTGCCGCCGAACTGCAGCTGCGGCCTGCAGGCCATCGGCCGCGCCTCGGCGGTCAGCTACAACAGGCCGATCATCACCACTACGAGCCCGATCGGCGGCTCGCATGATTACATCTTCGGCGCCGAATCCTCCGCCATCTCCTGGCTGGAGCAGAACGGCTACGACGTGTCCTATATTTCAGGCGTCGATGCCGCGCGCAGCGGCAGCTTGCTGCTCAACCACGATGCCTATCTCTCCGTCGGACATGACGAATACTGGTCGGCCGAACAGCGCGCCAATGTCGAGGCCGCCCGCGATGCCGGCGTCAACCTCGCCTTCTGGAGCGGCAACGAATGCTACTGGAAGGTGCGCTGGGAAAGCAGCATCGACGGCAGCGGCCAGGCCTATCGCACCATGGTCTGCTACAAGGAGACATGGGGCACGAGCACGGATCCGAGCAATGTCGGCACCGGCACCTGGCGCGACCCGCGTTATGCCGATCCGGGGCAGGAGCCGGAGAATTCGCTGACGGGAACGATGTTCCAGGTGGACAGCTACCGCCAGGATACGATCTCCATCCCCTACGACTATTCGAATCTGCGCTTCTGGCGCAACACCGACGTTTCGGAGTTGCAGGAGGGCGATACCTACAATCTCGTGCAGAACCTGCTCGGCTATGAATGGGATTCCGATGTCGAGAACGGATTTCGTCCCGATGGACTGATCAACCTGTCACTGTCGACGGTCTCCGTGAGCACCTACCTGCGCGACTACGGCACCACGGTCGGCGATGCGGTGGCGACCCATAGTCTGACCATGTACCGGGCGGCAAGTGGCGCGCTGGTCTTCGGCGCCGGCACCGTCTTCTGGTCGTGGGGCCTGAGCGACAACCACCAGGGTCCGACGACATCGACCGATCGCAACGTGCAGCAGGCAATGGTCAACATGTTCGCCGACATGGGGATCCAGCCGACGACGCTGGATGCGAGCCTGATCCTGGCGACACAATCGACCGACACGCTGAAGCCAACCTCGACGATCAGCTCGCCGATCGTCGGCGCAAGCTTCCTCGAAGGCCAGCATGTGACGATCACGGGCACGGCGCAGGATTTCGGCGGCGGCATCATCGCCGGCGTCGAAATCTCCACCGACGGCGGGCAGCACTGGTTCAAGGCCACCGGCCGCGAGAGCTGGAGCTATAACTGGGTCGTGCAGGCGAGCGGCACCTATACGATCATGTCGCGCGCCGTCGACGACAGCGTCAACATGGAGGCGCCAGCGGCCGGCAAGCAGGTCACCGTCAACTTGCCGGGCACGCAGGGCCTGTGGACGCTGGCCGACAAGCCCGCCGTCGAAATGGCGATCGATCGCGATTCCGTCGAACTCGGCCTGCGCTTCCAGGCGACGACGGCAGGCTATGTCGAGGGTATCCGCTTCTATAAGGGCTTCTACAATATCGGCGACCATGCCGTCAGCCTCTGGAGAGCCGACGGAACGCTGCTGGCAACGGGTGTCTCGGTCGGCGAGTCGCTCTCCGGCTGGCAGACGGTGATGTTCTCCTCGCCGATCCAGATTGCCGCCGGCACGACCTACGTAGCCTCCTATCACACGAATGGATACTACTCCGCCACCCAGAATTATTTCGGCAGCACCTATGCCAGCGGCGCGTTGAAGGCCGTCGATGGCGGCGGCGTCTATGCCTATGGCGACAATGCCGGCACATTCCCCGGCCAGAGCCCTGGCACCGGCACCAACTACTGGGTGGACGTGGTCTTCGATGCCGGGCCTAACGGTGCGCCGGTTGCGACCGACGATACGGGGCTGACGCTCACCCGCAACGACAGCGTCGTCCTCTCGATCACCTCGCTCATCGGAAACGATACGGATCCCAATGGCGATGCGATGACGATTTCGGCCGTCGGCAATGCTGTCAACGGCACGGTCACGCTCAACAAGCAGAACGGCACCATCACCTTCACGCCAACCAATAATTATTCGGGGCCGGCAAGCTTCACCTATACGCTGTCGGACGGGCGCGGCGGCACGGATCAGGGCAGTGTCAGCCTTATCGTCGACCCCGGCCCTTCAGGGGAGACGCTGTTCAAGCCAAGCGAAGGACCGATGGGCGCAAGCTATAACGAGGGCCAGTCGCTGGAACTCGGCATGCGGTTCTCCGCTTCCTCGAGCGGCATGGTGACCGGCGTCCGCTTCTACAAGGCGGCCGGCGATACCGGTCCGCATACCGGCTCGCTGTGGACGGCTGACGGCACGCTGGTCGCGACCGTCGCGTTCGCCGACAGCGGATCGCTGAGCGGCTGGCAGACCGCGACATTCTCGAACCCGGTGCATATCCTGGCCGGCACGACCTATGTCGCCTCCTACCACACGACCGGCTCCTACGTGGCAACGGCAAACTATTTCACGACCGCCCATAGCAATGGTTCGCTGACGGCGCTTGCCGGCAGTAACGGCGTCTTTGCCGACGGCTCCGGTTTCCCGACCTCCAGCTACCAGTCGTCGAACTACTGGGTGGATGTCATTTATAACCAAACGAGCAACGTGCTGCCGGTCGCGGCCAATGACAATGGCTACACGACTTATTCCAGCACGGCGTTGTCGATTGCCGCAGCCAGCCTGCTTGCAAACGATACCGATGGTGATGGCGACCTGCTCAGCATTACCGGCGTCAATGGTGCGGTCCACGGAACGGTGAGCTTCAACAGCCAGACCAAGACGGTCATATTCACGCCAACGGCGGGTTATACCGGTGCGGCGAGCTTCTCCTATACGGTTTCAGACGGGTTTGGCGGCACGGCATCGGCCACGGTCAGCCTCACCGTCGACACGCCGCCGGCCGGGGGCGCGACGTCGAGCCTGTTCACCGGCGCCGACACGTCGGCGATTGCCGCCGCCAACGACGCCAACTCGGTCGAACTCGGCGTCAAGTTCATCGCCTCTGCGAACGGCCAGATCACCGGGCTCACCTACTACAGAAGCGCCCAGGATACCGGCACGCATGTCGGCTCGCTGTGGACTGCGAACGGCCAGCTACTGGCCCAGGCGACCTTCATCAACGAGACGGCGAGCGGCTGGCAGACGGTTTCCTTCACCCAGCCGATCAATGTTTCGGCCGGCACCACCTATGTGGCGAGCTACCATTCGAACGGTTTCTATTCCGCAACGGCGAACTACTTCACGACAGATTATTCGAACGGCGCGCTGACGGCGCCGTCGAGTGCGACGAGCGGCGGCAACGGCCTTTATGCCTATGGCACGAGCAGCCTGTTTCCGACCGCTTCCTATAATGCGAGCAATTACTGGATCGACGTGCTCTATCGGCAGGGCAGCGGGCAGAATGCGGTTCCGGTCGCCGGCAATGACAGCGGCTTCTCGACCAGTACCGGCACGCCGATCACCATTCAGGCCTCGGCACTCCTGGCAAACGATAGCGATGGCGATGGCGATCCGCTTGTCGTTACCGGCGTCAGCGGCGCGGTTAATGGCACTGTCTCCTACGATGCCCAGGCCCAAACGGTGACATTTACGCCAACGGCAGGCTACTCAGGGCCGGCAAGCTTCAGCTACGCGATTTCGGACGGCAAGGGCGGCACGGCCTCGGCGCCGGTTGCGCTCACCGTCAACGGCAGCCAGTCGGCTGGGCCGGAGCAGAACCTCTTTGCCGCCGATGCGACGCCTGCGATCGTCAACGCTAACGACAACCAGCAGATCAATCTCGGTATGAAATTCCAGGCCGACACCGCGGGCTGGATCACCGGCATCCGTCTCTACAAGGGGGCCGATAATACCGGCCCGCATGATGGCTATCTGTGGACGGCCTCCGGCACGCTGCTCGGCAGCGTCACCTTCAACAACGAGACGGCGAGCGGCTGGCAGACTGCGCAGCTCACCCAGCAGATCGCCATCCAGGCGGATACGACCTACGTCGTTTCCTACTCGAGCAACGGCAATTACTCGGCGACCGGCAATTATTTTGCCAGCGATGTGACGAATGGGGACCTGAAGGCGCCCGGCGGCAATAACGGCGTCTATGCCTATGGATCGGGCGGGCTGTTCCCGACCGCCAGCTACAACAGCACGAACTACTACGTGGACGTGGCATTCAAACCGCAGCTCGCGGCGTAACGCCCACGCGGATGCAAGACCAAGCATGCCGTAAAGTATGAGAGTATCGATGATGCGTACAGATATCAGATTGCCGGTTACGGTTCTCGCCGGTTTTCTCGGCGCCGGGAAGACGACTGTCCTCAATCATGTCCTGAGCAATCGGGAGGGTCGTCGGGTTGCTGTCATCGTCAACGATATGAGCGAAGTCAACATCGATGCGGATCTCGTGCGCGAGGGCGGCGCGGATCTGTCGCGCACGGACGAGACGCTGGTAGAGCTCACCAACGGGTGCATCTGCTGCACTCTGCGCGACGATCTCCTGAGCGAGGTGCGGCGATTGGCAGCTGCCGGCCGTTTCGATTATCTGCTGATCGAGGGCACCGGCATTGCCGAGCCGCTGCCGGTCGCAGCCACGTTCTCCTTCCGCGACGAAAGCGGGGCAGCCCTTTGCGACGTCGCCCGACTGGACACGATGGTCTGCGTCGTCGATGCGGTCAATCTGCTTGCCGATTACCAGAGTGCCGAGTTCCTTGCCGACCGCGGCGAACGGCGTGACGGGGACGATGAGCGCAAGCTCGTGGAACTGCTCGTCGAGCAGATCGAATTTTCCGACGTCGTCATCATCAATAAGGCAGGCGACGTGCCGTGCGCCGACCTTGCCGAGGTGCGCCGGGTCGTCGCGGCCCTTAATCCGGATGCTGAGGTGATCGAAGCAGTCTTCGGCCAGGTGCCGCTCGGCACGATCCTGAATACCGGTCTCTTCAGCGAGGCGAAGGCCGCCCGCCATCCGCTCTGGCACAAGGAACTCTTCGGTTGGGGCGACCATGTGCCGGAGACCGAGGAATATGGCATCAGAAGCTTCGTCTATCGCAGCCGCCGGCCGTTTGATCCTTCAAAGCTGCAGGGTTTCCTCGGCAGGAAATGGTCGGGGCTCATCCGTGCGAAGGGGCATTTTTGGCTGGCGACGAGGCCGGATGAGATCGGCCTTCTCTCGATTGCCGGCACGCAGTGCCGCATCGATACCAGAGGTTTCTGGTGGGCCTCGGTGCCGAAGGTGCAGTGGCCACGCTTTCCGCAGTTCCGCCAGCTCATCGACCGGCATTGGGACGAGGTCTGGGGCGACCGCCGCCAGGAACTCGTCTTCATCGGCGCCGGCTTCGACGAAGGAGCAATCAGGACGGCACTCGACGACTGCCTGACCGGTGAGGAGACAGGCTTCGACCCTCAGACGGCTGTCGGCCTCCGGGACCCGTTTCCTGCCTGGCCGCACGGGCATGTGCATGCACATTCAAACAGTTAGAGCGCGCCTTCAGGTGAAGACGTTTTGATTATCAACCAGAGGAGAGAACAATGAGCAACGAACTTTACGCAGACGGCATCGGCGAAATCACCATTACCGGAACGATCGTGCGCATCGACCTGATGTCGCTTTCGGCTACCGATCGTGATGCCAACAACAACCCGAAACCGGTCTTCCGCCAGCGCATCATCATGCCTGTCGATGCCTTCGCCAATGCGGTCGATCTGATGCAGAAGGCGCTCGGCGGGTTGGTCGAAGCGGGTGCGGTTCGTCGCGTTGGCGATATGTCAGCTGCGGCGGCTGCCGATATTCAATCGGGTCCGGCCGGCGCTTCGAACGCTTCGCCGAACTTCAACTGATAAAACAGATTTCGCCTCGGTTTCGTATTGGGTTTCGGGTGGGCCATGAGTGGTTTTCTGCATACCAACCTGCATTGTCTGGCGCTCGTCGCGCGACATCACGGCGTCGATCTTGCTCCTGAGCGCCTGCAGCACGATTATGCCGTCGGCAACGATCCCGTTGCCGTGCGGCAGCTGCTGCGCATGGCCAAGGATGCCGGCCTCAGGGCCCGGCATCTGACGCTCGACTGGCGATCGCTGTTTCAGCTCCGCGAGGCCTTCCCGGTGCTCGCGGAACTGACGAACGGCAATTGGGTAGTTATCGCCGACGCTGTCGGGAGCGGTGAGGAGGAGAGAATTCGCGTTCTCGACCCGCTTGCCTCACGCGCCGAAGCGATGATGCTCAGCGAAGAGCAATTCGCCAAGGCCTGGCTCGGATCGGTGATCCTGCTGAAGCGCAATTATCGCATGTCCGATGAGGACCGGCCCTTCGGCTTCCGCTGGTTCGTTCCCGAAATCATCAAGCAGCGCAGCTTCTTCCGCGATGTCGCGCTCGCGGCCTTCGTGCTTTACGGCCTGGGGCTGATGACCCCGATCTTCTTCCAGCTCGTCATCGACAAGGTGCTCGTGCATCAGAGCTATGCGACACTGACGGTTCTGACGGCAGGCATTGCGATTGCGCTCGTCTTCGACGCGACGTTCACCTTCCTGCGGCGCTATCTGCTGCTCTACGCCACCAACAGGATCGACATCCGCGTCGCGACCCGCACCTTCGGCCATCTGCTGAACCTGCCGATCGCGCTCTTCGAACAGGCTTCGGCCGGCGTTCTCGTCAAGCACATGCAGCAGACGGGGCGCATCCGCGAATTCCTGACGGGCCGGCTGTTCCTGACGCTTCTCGACGGCGTGTCCCTCTTCGTCTTCGTACCGATCCTGCTTCTCTACAGCGTCAAGCTGACGCTCGTGGTGCTCGGCTTCGCAGCGCTTGTCGGCCTGGTCGTAATGCTGCTCGTCGGGCCGTTTCAGCGCCGCCTGCAGGCGCTCTATCAGGCAGAAGGCGACCGGCAGGCCCTATTGGTGGAAACCGTGCACGGCATGCGCACCGTCAAATCGCTGGCGCTGGAACCGCGCCAGCGCAAGGTATGGGACGATTATTCGGCCCAGTCGATCTCGGTGCGTTTCCGGGTCGAGAAGATCTCGACCATCGCCCAGGCGATGACCGGACTGCTGGAGAAGCTGATGAGTGTCGCGATCATCGGCCTCGGAGCGCTCGATGTCTTCAATGGCGCGATGACCATCGGCGCACTGGTTGCCTTCAACATGCTCGCCGGCCGGGTCTCCGGACCGCTCGTCCAGATCGTCACCATGGTGCATGAATATCAGGAAGTGGCGCTCTCCGTGCGCATGCTCGGGGAGATCATGAACCAGCGGCCGGAGCAGGCGGGCCGCGGGCGCGGCGTTCGGCCGCATCTGCGGGGCCACATCGCATTCGACAGGGTTACCTTCCGCTACGCTCCCGACACCGCGCCGGCGCTCGACAATGTCTCTTTCGCCATTCCGGCAGGCTGCGTCTTCGGCGTGGTCGGCAAGAGCGGCTCGGGCAAGACGACGATCACCCGGCTCATCCAGGGTCTCTATCAGAGCCAGGAAGGGCTTGTGCGCATGGACGGATATGATAGTCGCGAGATCGACCTCGTGCATCTGAGAACCAGCATCGGCGTTGTACTGCAGGACAATTTCCTGTTCCGCGGCTCGGTGCGCGACAATATCGCCGCCGCCAAGCCCGATGCCAGCATCGAGGAGATCATGGAGGTCGCCCGCATCGCCGGCGCCGAAGAATTCATCGAACGGTTGCCGCGCGGCTTCGACACGATGCTGGAGGAAAATGCCGCCAACCTCTCCGGTGGCCAAAAGCAGCGCCTGGCGATTGCCCGCGCACTGATCACCGATCCGAAGCTGCTGATCTTCGACGAGGCGACGAGCGCGCTCGACCCCGATAGCGAGGCGATCATCCGCGAGAATCTGAGCCGCATCGCCGCCGGCCGCACCGTCATCATTGTCTCGCACCGGCTTTCGACGCTCGTCGACGCCGATGCCATTCTCGTGATCGATCGCGGCAAGGTCGCCGATATCGGCCGACACGATCAGCTCGTGTCTCGCTGCATGACCTACCGTCACCTCTGGGCACAGCAGATGAGGCAGGTCGCATGAACGCGCATGTCAAAAAGTCCAGCGAGAACCTGCCCGTACGCTCGAACAATGCCCCATCGGCCAAGGGGCCGGACAAGGGCAGGGAGCTCACCGCCCGCCCACCACTGCCGCCGGCGATTGCGGAATTTCAGTCCGACGCCGTCGAGCTGGAAGAGCGCGCGCCGCCGCGCGTTGCCCGCATGACGCTCTACTGCGTCACGGCGCTGCTTGCCGCAGCGATCACCTGGGCCTCGGTCTCGTCAATCGACGAGGTGGTGATTGCGCCCGGCAAGCTCGTCACCACTCAGCCGACCATCGTCGTCCAGCCGCTCGAAACCTCGATCATCCGCACGATCGACGTGAAGGCCGGCGAGGTGGTGCGTGCCGGCCAGACGCTGGCGACGCTCGACGCCACCTTCAGCCAAGCCGATGTCGGGCAGCTGAAGACGAAGTTTTCCGCCCTCGACGCCCAGGTGAAGCGGCTTGAGACCGAGCTGACCGGCGAGGACTATTCGAAGATCGCCGGCAATACGCCGGACGAGCAGTTGCAGGTGCAGTTGTTCGGCCAGCGGCGTGCCTTCTACACGGCGCAACTGCAGAATTTCCAGCAGCAGATCGCCGGCCAGTCCTCCGTCCTTAAGGCAAACCGCAACCAGGAGGCCGTGCTGAACGACCGGCGTGACAATCTCTCGCAGATCGAGGCGACACGAAAGAAGCTCTATGACACGGAAAGCGGCTCGCTGCTCACCATGCTCGGCTCGCGCGACGCCCGCCTTGATGTCGAGGCCGATATCACTGCCGTGCGCGGCAAGGCCGACGAGGCGGCTCACACCTATGCCAAGCTGCTCGCCGACCGTCAGGCCTTTATCGAGGATTTCCGCCGCGCCGCGATGGAGCAGTTGGCGGACCTGCGCAGCCAGCGCGACATGGCGGGTGAAGAGCTGAAGAAACTGGAGCTGCGCCGCAACATGGTGGCGCTGACGGCACCCGCCGATGCCGTCGTGCTCGATCTGGCGCAACGCTCGGTCGGTTCGGTGGTGCGGGAGGCCGAACCGGTCGTCACGCTGGTGCCGATCAACGTACCGCTTGAAGCCGAAGTGTCGATCAACACCCGCGACATCGGCCGCGTGTCCGTCGGCAAGGAGGCACGCGTCAAACTCGACGCCTATCCGTTCCAGAAATATGGCACCGCCTCCGGCGAAGTGAGAACCATCAGCCAGGACACCTTTCTAACCGGCCAACAAGAGCAGACAGCCACCCCCGGCCAGCCGGCCGCCCCTTTCTTCAAGGCGCGGATCCTGCTTGCAGATACCCGGCTGAATGCCGCAGATGTGCCGGTGCGGCTGCTTCCGGGCATGACCGTTTCGACGGAAATCAAGGTCGGCAATCGCACGGTGATCTCGTACTTCCTGTATCCGTTGCTGCGCGGACTCGACAACGCAATACGTGAACCATAGGCTGACGGACTGGTTGGCTGAAAACACAGTTCCGAGTGAGTTTTGAGGCAGGTATCGGGTCTCATCGTCTGCGGTTTGCCCGCCTGCATGTTCGTGAAGTCGATCGCCGCTTGACGCTATACGCGCACAACCTCACACTCGCTGTGTCGACGGTGAGTCGAACAGACTGTACGGTATTGCAGATGCGTTGCTCACCTCCCCAGGAGCTGCGAGCCGGGGCTGACAGATCCAAGCCCGGGTGGTCGCAAAAAGAATCGAGGTCGCTCGACTTCGAACTCGCACCGGCTCCTAGTTCGTTTGTGAGGCCGCGCCGTGTATAAGGTGTCATCAGACGTCGATCCTCCTGGCGGCGGCTCACGTTCACACTGGAATTTCCCATTGCGGAACGTCCCCCGCTGGCTGCTTTGGCCAGTGCTTTTGATCTGCATGTTGCTTGCAGCCGGGGTCGTCGTTTTTTTCGGCGGAAGCGACCGCCTCGAAGGTCCGGCTGGGCCAATTGAAGATCGATCTCTCAATAAGGCTGCCCCATCATCGGAAATCGTCTCCCGCCGTGACGATGAGGCTGCTTCTCCCCTCCGGCCGATGCCCATATCGCCCCAGCTGATCGAGGTCCCGAAACCGGAGCTGGCGGGTCAGTTTCTACGGATATGGCGTGTCTCGGGGTCGAGCATTTGCGCTGCTCTTCGAGAGGCCGGTATCGAGATAAGCGAATGGAAAGCGGCATCGATGCGCAATCGCAATTATGAATGTTATTTTCAGCGCATCTATGAACGTGACGAGGCGCGTCCCCTCAGTTCCACCTTCCTCAAGGTTCGTGGAAATGAAATGGGCGATATTGTTGAGATCCGCGCCAGGATCATCGGGCCGACGACAGACGATGAGGGGCGTCTCGCCCCGGCTATTCTGCGCATATTCGAGATCATTGTGAAGCAGGCGTGCTGGCGCGATTTCGAGGATAGTCTTATGTCGATCCAAAACCTTCGAAATGTCGAAGAAGAGCGATTCGGCGCCTACCTCAGTTTCATGCGCGAAGCCGACGGCGGAAGCAATTTTGATTTTGTTCTTGGTCTCAAGGCGACTTCAGCTTCGCAGGTGAGGACCAAGACGTATTTTTCGCCAGAGCGCTGGCTAACCGGAACCGATCGCCGCAACGTTTCGGGGAACGTGATCCTCACGGATCGCTGGAGGACGTCCACGTCAGCCAATTGCGCAAATTGACGGCGTAGCCGGAGGGGTGACCTGCGGGAGTTGCTATGACCGTGCAGGGGAGGGCCACGAATGACGCTTTACAGGTCCGCACGGATAGAAAAAACGTACATATAGGGCCTTCCGGAAGAGCTCTTCCGAACCTTCTCGGACGACAGGGAACGCAATTTTCGATCTTTCAGGCAATATAGCGAATAGCCAAACGGTGTGAGATAGTCGATCACACTGCCGACAGCATTGGGTCGATGTCGGTCTTCCGCCTCGATAAGCAGATTGGGAAGGTCTCGGCTCAATGTGGCCTCCGCACCTTTGAATACTTATAGCTCGTGGCCTTCAACGTCGATCTTGGTGAAGCCGAGAGCCTCGAACTGATAGCTATCCAGGGGCCGGGTCGGAACGGAGATTTCTTCGACCGATAAGCCGATCACGGGGGATCCGCATCGTTGCAACGCCAGCGCTATCGGAAAGTGCGACCTGCTCGGGCCGAACCAACGAACCAAGCGCAGCCTCCAGGAAAGCGACCTATTGGGCTGAGGTTCAAAGGCGACGACATCGCGCGCAAGATGGGTCTGCGCGCCCTTTCGCCAAGCCTGGTTCTTTAGAAGAAGCCGACGTAGCCGCGAGAGAGCTCAATCGTTGTAATAAAGGCAGCCTCAACTATATACAGCATTATTGCAAATGCTGTATATAACACCAAATACAGCGAAGGAGGACGCCTATGCCCAGGTCAAGCGGTTCCTATTCTACCAGCGATCTCTCCCGGAAATCCGGCGACATTATCGCCGAGGCGCTTCGTCATCCGGTCACTATCACCCAGCGCAACAAGCCGCGCCTCGTCCTCCTCAACATCGAAGACTACGAGCGGCTGATGAAGCAATCCGACCGCCGATCCACCGGCACCATCGAAACCATGTCGGATGAACTCTTCGTTGAATTCGAGAACGCCGTCGAGACCTATGCCGGTGAGGATGAGGCAGGTCGGTAGTGCTACGACCTGATCCAGACCGCAAGCGTCATACGCTATCCTTACCTGTGGGCGCGGGAGGCTGAGCGTGGAGAGACGGAAGGACGCAAGGAGCGGCCGGTCGCCGTGGGCGTGAGAATGCCGCGGCCGGACGGTGATCTGGTCCTGTTCTTTCCCATCACCACGAAACAGCCGGAGGCATCGCGGTTTACTATAGAGGTGCCTGCGATCGAAAAACGCCGCGCCGGCCTTGATGCCGATCGCAGGCTTTGGATCATCTTCGATGAGTTCAACACCGACACCATCGGCAATTCATTCTATCTCGAGCCCGAGCCGCCGACAGGCCGCTTCAGCAAGGCTTTCTTCCTGCCGTTGCTGCGCGAATTCATCAGCCGCCGCAAGTCGGCCACCGAAGTCAACCGGTTCCGCTGACCGCCACGGCAAGAGTGTGGCGGCGTATTGATCGTCATGAAATGGATTTGACGAAGCAGTTTGCCGCGGCCGCCGCGTCCAAACGATGATGATCGTCTTTGGGCATTGAGGGTGATCTCGTGCGGACGCTGGCTAGAACGTGCCCGGCTACAGGCGAATCTGGCGTAAGTTCTATTATGGAACTCGATTATGGGGGCGAACGCGAAACGGGACAATGCTCCTCGCGCCTAAGCCAACGCCACCGAGATTTCAATGCAGAGCCAGTCTGGCGGGCATCGAGCGGCGCGACGGCCGGTTGGTTGCGCGAGGCATGGTCCTCTCTAATCGCCTTTGATAATGGCTTCCGCCGCCTTCTCCGCAATCATGATCACCGGCGAATTCGTATTGCCGGAAACGATCGTCGGCATGATCGAGGCATCGACGACCCGGAGCTTCGCCACGCCGTGCACGCGTAGCCGCGTGTCCACCACCGCCATCGGATCGCTGCCCATCTTACAGGTGCCGACGGGATGGAAGATCGTCGTGGCGATGTCGCCGGCGCGGCGGATCAGATCGTCGTCGCTCTCATATTCCCGGCCCGGCAGCATTTCCTGCGGGTTGAAACGGGAGATGGCCCTGGTCCGCATGAGGCTGCGGGCATGACGGATGGATTTTGCCGCAAGCAGCCGGTCGCCGGCCGTCGAAAGATAGTTGGGGCGAATTTCCGGCGGCTGGCTGGCGTCGCCTTTCGTGACATGCACCGTGCCGCGGCTTTCCGGCCGGAGATTGCAGACGGAAACCGTGACCGCGGGGTAGCGGTGCAACGGTTCGCCGAGCCGGTCCGTGCTCAACGGCTGGACATGATATTCGAGGTCCGCCGTGGCGACGGCGGGATCGCTTTTGGCGAAGATGCCAAGCTGGCTCGGCGCCATGGAAAGAGGACCCGACCGGTTGATGGCATATTCAAGGCCCATTCCGGCGCGGCTGAAGAGGTTGTGGTAAAGCTGATTGAGCGTGCGCGCGCCTTCGATCTTGAAGACCGTGCGGATCTGCAGGTGATCCTGGAGATTTTCGCCAAGGCCCTTCAGGGGGTGACGAACCGGAATATCAAGGGCCGAAAGGACCTCAGGCCGGCCGATGCCGGAGAGTTCCAGGATTTTGGGTGAATTGATGGCACCCGCCGACACTACGACTTCGCGGGAGGCGCGGGCGATACAAAGTCGGCCGCCAAGCCGGAAACGCACTCCGGAAACCGCCTTGCCGTCGAACTCCAGCCGTTCCGTCTCAGCACCCGTCAGGACGCGAAGGTTCCCCCGCTTCATTGCCGGCCGCAGGAAGGCTTTCGTCGTGTTCCAGCGCAGGCCGCCCTTCTGGTTGACCTCGAAATAGCCAGAGCCTTCATTGTCGCCGTCATTGAAATCGTCGGTTTTCGGGATGCCGAGTTCTTCCGCCGCATCGCGGAAGGCGTCGAGGATCGGCCAGGAAAGGCGCTGGCGCTCGACGCGCCATTCACCACCGGCGCCATGCATGGCGGATTTGCCGCGGTAATTATCTTCCGACTTCAGGAAATAGGGCAGAACGTCGTCCCAGCCCCAGCCGACGTTTCCGGCCTGCCGCCATCCGTCATAATCGGCCGCCTGGCCGCGCATATAGATCATGCCGTTGATCGACGAACAGCCGCCGAGAAGTTTTCCGCGCGGATAGTTCAGCGCGCGGCCATTGAGGCCGGCCTCGGCGGCCGTCTTCATCATCCAGTCGGTGCGCGGATTGCCCATGCAGTAAAGATAGCCGATCGGCACATGGACCCAGTGATAGCGGTCCGTGCCTCCGGCCTCGAGCAGCAGCACGCGATTCTTCGGATCGGCCGAGAGCCTGTTTGCCAGAACACAGCCGGCGGAGCCGGCGCCGACGATGATGAAATCGTAGCTTCCCTCGTCCATCGGCGTTTCATTGCCTTGCATCGTCACGCTGCAGCTCCCGTCGCCGTAGATTCGGCTGCCGAAAGCAGCCGCCAGAGCGGGGCCATGGCTTCCGCTATGTCACTGTAGAGCGCGTAGCGCCGGTCGTAATGCGCGGCGAGCGCGGCATTCGGCCGATAGTGCCGGTCGATACGCACCATGGCATCCGCGCCTTCCGTGAAATCGGCAAACAAGCCCACTCCGGTACCTGCCGCGATCGCCGCACCGAGAGCCCCTGTCTCCTTAGACTTGGCGACCGAAACCGGCACGCCGAGCACATCGGCAAAGATCTGCGGCCAGAGGCGACTGCGCGATCCGCCGCCCGACAGCACCGCCTGGTCGAAGGTTGCCCCCGCCCCGCGGAGCGTCTCGACGTGTTGGCGGTGGCCGAAGGCGACGCCTTCGAGCAGGGCGCGGATTAGGTGACCCTTAGTGTGCCAGCCGGCAATGCCATAGAAGCCCGCCCGCGCATGGCCATCCTGCTGGGCGCCGTAGAGATAGGGATGATAGAGCAGGTCGTCAGCAGCCGGCTGAATTTCCGCCGCCAGTGCGCAGCAGGCGTCGAAGGGCGAGATGCCCTCGGCATGCTCACCGTCGAAGAATTCCCGCACCAGCCATTCGAGATTGGCGGCCGAAGTGGCGCTGTTTTCCATCGCCATGTAGCGCGCGCGATCGAAGGTCGAGGACATGAAGACGGGTCCGCCGAGATCAGGCCCGTCGATGATGACCTGGTTGATGCTCCAGGTGCCGGCGATGATCGAGGCGCTGCCGGTGCGCGAGACGCCCGAGCCGAGGGCCGAGGCGACGACGTCGAAGAGCCCTGCAACAACCGGCGTGCCGGCGGCAAGGCCGGTCTCTGCCGCCACCTCTTCCGTCACCTTGCCGGCGATGTCGGCGCTTTCGATCAGCCGCGGCAGCAGGTCCATGCAGTCACCAAGGCCGTAAGCTTCCATCAGCGTGCGGTCATAACGGCGGGCGGCGAGATCGAGCAGCCCTGCCCCTGACATATCCGACATTTCGCTGACACGCTCGCCGGTCAGCCGGTTGACGACGAAATCCTTGGAGCAGAACACCGTGCCGATGCGCTGGAAAATCTCCGGTCGATGACGTTTCAGCCAGGCGAGCAGCGTCGGTGTCTGCGAGGGCCAGGGCCGTTGGCGGGCGATCGGATAGGTGCGATCGCCGACAGCCTCGGCCGCCCATTCCTCGACAAGCCCGGTCGCCCGCGTATCGAGCGACTGGATGCCGAGGAAGGGTTCGCCATTTCGATCCAGCGCATACAGCCCATTGCCGTGACCGGCGCAGCCGATTGCGGCGATATCAGCCGCAGCAATGCCTGCCCGGTCGAGGCAAGTGCGGATGACGCGTTTGGCGTTAGCCCAAAGCTCACCGAGATCCCGCTCGACATGGCCGGGACATGGCATGCGGCTATGCCCCTCCTCTCCCGCATAGGCCACTTCCCGGCCGGTACGGTCGAAGATCACCGCCTTGATGACGGTGTTGCCGGCGTCCAGCCCCAACAGATATTCTTCCATTCCGAACCCCTCCCAAGGTTCTGTCATTGCTTATGCAATTCCAAAGATAAACCGCTTCACGCTTTTCCGGGAATTGCTCCAGCACCTTAGCCTTGACGATAGATCGTAACGGCTTCTTCACCGCTAGCATCCTGGTGGATGATCGCCATCAGCCCGCGCACGACGGCGCTCGCATTGGCATGCTGGTAGATGTTGCGGCCATAGACCATGCCCATCGCACCCTGCCGCATCAAGGCCGCGGATTTGGCGAAGACAGCGGCGAGATCCTCCTTCCCGCCGCCGCGCACCAGCACCGGGCATCGCGCCGCTTCGACCACGCGGTGGAAATCCTCCGCATTGGTCGTCGGATCGGCCTTGACGATATCGGCGCCCATTTCGCGCGCAAGCCGCGTCAAAGTGACGATCTTGTCGGCATCACCATCAACCATGTAGCCGCCGCGCTCGGTGACCGGCTGCATCACGAGCGGTTCGATCATCAGCGGCATGCCATATTTCTCGCAGTCCGCCCGGACTCGCGAAATATTCTGCACGCACTGGCGAAACAGATCGGGCTCATCCGGCAGCATGAACAGGTTGACCACCACGCAGGCGGCATCCATCTGCAAGGCGCCGACCAGCGGCTCTGCTTCATTCTGCAGCACCGCCCACATGTCGCGATGACGGACGCGGTTATAGGGATTTCCCATGTCGATGCGCATGACGAGCGCCGGCTTGTCCTTGCCGGGCAGATCCTGCAGCAGATCGGCCTGGCCGTAATTCATCTGGATCGCATCCGGTCCCGCATCGACCAGCGCCTTGACGACGGCCGGCATGTTCTCCAGCCCGTCGAGAAAGGACGGTTCGTTGCAGACGCCGTGATCGATTGCCACATCAAGGCAACGGCCGTTGCCGAACAGCCGGTTCATCCGGACCTTGCGGTTGTCTCGCATAGTTCACTCCTCCGTTCGTTCCTTGCGGAAAGGGTTGCTTCGGCGACGCCGTGGCGCTCGCGCATGATGGTGAGAAAGCGGATGCGCTCTTCGGCGGCGCGCTCAGCCGACCAGCCTCTTTCGACGGCCAGCAGGTCGAGCACGGCGTCAGCCATGTCGAGTGAGAGCTCGCCGGAAATTGCGATCGTCGTGCGGCGCAGCAGCAGATCGTCGAGATGCTCGACGGCTTCGGCGCCGATCAGATACTGGATTTCGCGAAGGCTGTAGCCGGCATGCGGCAGAGGATCGTCGGGACCTGCCGCGATGAAGCCCGCGACATCCTCCGCATCGGTCCCATAGCGTTCGAAGAGGATTGCAGCGCGATCGATGGAGATGCCCGTCGAGGCCGCAAGATCACGAACCCAGCCGCCGCCATCTTTGGGGAAGGCACGTCCGCCGCCGAATGTCCTCTCCGACGTATCGATGCGCCGAGCTCGGCCGAGCCGTTCCAGCGTCATGTCGGCCGCCAGTTCGCCGAAGGAGCGGAACGTCGTCCACTTGCCGCCGATCATGCAGAGAACGGGCGGGCCGCCATCATGGCTTTCGATCACGGTGCAGAAATGATCCCGCGGGATCCGTCCGGTAAAACTGTCCTTGCTGGCCGGCAGCGGGCGCACGCCGGCGAACTGGAAAACGATCTCTTCCGGCCGGATGCGAATGCCGGGCAGCACGAAGGCAAGCGACTGCAGGATGTAGTCTCGCTCGTCGCGCTCGCAGCGCACAGTGCCGGGGTCATCGACGCGAATGTCCGTCGAGCCGACCAGCACCTTGCCGAGATAGGGGAAGAGGATGCAGATGCGCCCGTCCTCGTTCTCGTAATAGATCATGTGCCCGTCGAGCATGTCGTGAAGCGCGGGATTGTCGATGATGAGATGCGACCCCTTGGTGCCGCCCATCAGCGGGGCAGGACGCGCGCCCTCGGGAAAAAGCGATCCATTGGCGATGTCGATCCAGCCCCCGGTCGCGTTGACGACGAGACCCGGCTGGATGCGAAACGTCTCCCCGGCGATGCCGTCGCGCAGCAGGAAGTCCCCCGCCCCGACCTGTTCGATCGTCGCATAGTTCAAGGCCCGGGCATTCGGACCCGCAGACAGGCCGTCGCGCAGCAATTCGATTCCGATCCGCTCCGGATGGCTCACCCAGGCGTCGTAATAGGTCGCTGAGCTGCGGATCCCGGGATTGAGCGCCGGCCATTTTGCCAGCGTCGCCCGGCGTCCGCGGAACTGGTGGCGGGGCATCAGCGCGCGCTTGCGCGTCAGGAAATCGTAGATGGCGAGCCCGGTCTTGATGGCCACGGCGCCGCGGCGGCTCGGACGCCGGGTGAGACCGAGGAAGCGCACGATACCGTTGGCAAGGCCGGAGAACACATCGAAAACAGGAACCGTCGTCGGCAACGGCGCGACATAATGGGGAGCGTTGCGAAGCAGCCGGTCGCGCTCGACGAGAGACTCCTGCACGAGGCTGAACTCGCCATTCTCCAGATAGCGCAACCCGCCATGGACCATGCGCGAGAGGGCGGCACTCGCACCGGAGCAATAGTCGCCCTGCTCGACGAGCAGCACGTTCACGCCCTGCAGCGCCAGCTCGCGAAAGACGCTGAGCCCGTTGATGCCGCCGCCGAGGACGCAGACGTCCACCTTCGGGCTTTGGCGAAGCCCGTCCATTGCTTCCACACGGTTCATGATGGCGTCCGTTATCCGTCCATGGTGGCGAGCTGCGCCGATATGGCGGTGTCGATGGCCGCGAGATCGGCGGTTGAAAGGCGAAGCGTTCCGGCCCGCGCATTGTCGAGCGCCTGCGCCGGGTTTCTTGCACCGCAAAGCGCGAAGGTTACGCCCGGCTGGGCCAGTGTCCAGGCGATCACCGTCTGCGCGATGCTGGCGCCGTGGCGCTCCGCCACAGGCCGGATCGCCTCGGCAAAATCCTTGGCCCTCCGACGGTTGGCGACGGAAAAGCGCGGATTGTCCTTGCGCTGGTCGTCGCCGGAAAACACGCGCTCATGCCCGATGGCGCCGGAAAGCAGGCCGAGCGCCAGTGAGGAATAGCTGAGCGTCGACACGCCGTTGGCGATGGTGAGCGGCAGGAGGTCCGCCTCGATCTGGCGATCGATCATGCTGAACCGCTCCTGGATCGCATCGAGCGAACCGGTCTCGATATATTGCTCCAGTTCCGACCGGTTGACGTTGCTGGCGCCGATCGCGCGGATCTTCCCAGCCTGTTTCAGCTCTTCCAGCGCCGCGACGGTCTCCTCGATCGGCGTCGTCGGGTCCTGCCAATGGGTGATGTAGAGGTCGATATGATCCGTGCCGAGACGGCGCAGGCTTTCCTCCACCTCGTGAACGATCGAGTCCCGCCCGAGATGGCGGTGCACCGGCTTGCCGTCCTGCTCGAAGAAATGGTTGCCCTTCTGGGTATGCCACACCAGCCCGCACTTGGTGGCGATCACCGCCTTGTCGCGGCGTCCGGCGAGCGCCTTGCCGACGATCTCTTCGGACCGGCCCAGGCCGTAGGCCGGCGCCGTGTCGATGAGCGTGACGCCGGCATCGAGCGAGGTCTGGATGGCGGCGATGGATTCCGCCTCGTCCGTGCCGCCCCACATCCAGCCGCCGATCGCCCAGGTGCCGAGGCCGACGGCCGATGCCTTGACGCCGGAGCGGCCGATTTCACGGGTCAACTGTTCGCCGCTCATGCGGAAAATCCTTCCTCGGATGCGAGTTCAAGAATGCGCGCGCCCGTCGCCTCGTCGGTGACGAGCGTATCGAGATGATTGCCGCGCAGGATGCTGAGGATCGGCCCGGCCTTGTTCGGGCCGCTCGCGACGCCGATCTTTGTCGGGATCGAGGCGAATTCCGGCAGCGTCAGCGAAACCAGCGACCGGTTCAGGCTGTAGTCGCAGACGCGGCCGTGATCGTCGAGCAAATGGGCGAGCAGTTCGCAGCTGGCGCCCGAACGCTCGATCGCCGCGCGATCGGTGCTGGAGGAAGGGTGCAGGTCGTAATAGCTCGAATCATCGGTCAGGATCGAGCCGATGCCGACCACCGCGACCTTCGCTTCCCGCGCCCGCCGGAAGACGTCGGCGACGGAGCGCATGTTGATCAGCATCGACCGCTGCTCGGCGTCATCGGCAAAGAGCGGCGCGTGGATCTGGTAGGAGCGTCCGCCAAGCCGGTCGGCCATCAGGGTCGAGACGTGGTTGACGTCGGTATAGTGTTTGCCCTGCACGCAGCCGGTTGCCGGGATGACCTCGACATCGAAGCGGCGCGGCGCCTGGAGGCCGGCGACGACGGCGCTGACGCCCTTGCCGCCGGTGATGCAGATCGTGTCGCCATCGGCGATTTCTTCGAGCAGCAGGCGGGCCGCCGCCTCGCCGACCGCCTGCAGCGCGGTCTGCGGATTGTCGGAGACGGTGGGGACCACGACCGCGCGGCTGATGCCGCCAAGCGCCAGAAGCCGCTCCTCCATATCGACCAGAGGTTCGATCGGCGATTTGATCTTGATCTCGACCAGGCCGAGCTGACGGCCCCGCTTGATGAGGCGGTTGACGGTGGCGTGCGAGATCCCGAGCTGATCGGCGATCTGCGCCTGCGTCAGCCCCTCCAGAAAATGCAGGACGAGCGCCTGGTGCATCTGGCGGGCGATGACGATTTCTTCGCGCGGGGCTGTCGTCCTGGGTTTCAGTTTGGCGATCGGCATGTCAGGCGGCCTTCCGCTTGTGCAGGAAATGGTCGATGGATACGGCGGCAAGCAGGATGCATCCTTTGATCAAGTCCTGCCAATAGACGGAAACATTTAGCAGGATCAGCGACGAGGTGACGAGGGAAAGAAGCGCGATGCCGAGAATGGCCCCGAGGATGGTCCCCGAACCGCCGTTCAGCGAGGCTCCGCCGATCACCGCGGCTGCGATGATGTTCAGCTCCATGCCGACGCCGAACGTGGGCGTCGCCGCGCCGAAGCGGGACATGTAGATGACGCCGGCGACGCCGGCGAGCGTCGAGCACAGCACCGTCACCCAGAACTTCACTTGGTTCGTCTTGATGCCGGAATAGAGCGCCGCCTTCTCGTTGCTGCCCGTGTAGAACACCTTGCGGAAGGCGGTCGCCCGGCGCAGCAGGAAATCGAACAGGATGACGACGGCGACGAAGATCAGGATGACGTAGGGAACGCCGTAGAACGTGCCCTGCCCCACCGCCTTGAAGCCGGCCGGCAGCGTGAAGAGCGAAAGCGGCGTGCCCTTGGTGATGATGAGGCAGAGGCCGCGCACGATCACCATGACCGCCAGCGACGTGATGAAATGGTTGAGGCCGACGACGGTCACGAAGAAGCCCATGATGGCGCCGATGGCGCTGCTGGCAAGAATGCCGGCAAGCGAGGCCGTCCACGGATCGAGCCCGGCAAGAAAGAGCGAGCCCGAAAGCACCATCGCGAAACAGACGACGGAGCCGACCGCAAGGTCGATGCCGCCGACGATGAGCAGGATCGTCATGCCGACGACGACGATACCCTCCACGGAGAAGCTCATCAGCATGGCGCGGAAATTGCCGAGCGTCAGGAAGTGCGGCGAGGCGAAACTCATGATGATGCCGAGCGCCAGGATGATCGCGATCAGCCCTGCCTCGCGCATCGTGCCGATGCGTTTGAAGGACGACGTCCTGGGCAGGCCTGCCGCCATCGTGTCGATTGCCATTTCCCTCTCTCCCATGTTCTCTTCACGCGGCATGGTCTGCCGCCCTTGCGCTGCCCATGCCGGAGGCAAGGCGGATCACGGCCTCTTCCGACATCTCGTCGGCGCCCAGCTCCCCCGCGATGCGTCCCTCGCGGACGACCAGCAGCCGGTCGGAAAGGCCGAGCAGCTCCGGCATTTCCGAGGAGATGACGATGATGCCGATGCCAGAGCTTGCCAGCTCGCGCAGCAGGCGGTGGATCTCCGCTTTCGCGCCGACATCGATGCCGCGCGTGGGCTCGTCCATCAGAATGACTTTCGGCTTCACCGCGAGCTGCTTGGCGATCGCCACTTTCTGCTGGTTGCCGCCGGAAAGCGATTTCACCGGCGCCTCGATGCCGCTCATACGCACGGCAAGCCTTCGGGCAAAATCATCCGCTAGGGCGGCCTCCGCGCGGCCATTCAGCAGGCCGACCGAATTGGTGAGCGCCTTCAGGTCCAGCACCGATATGTTCTGCGCGACGGACATTTCGAGAAAGACGCCCGACCCCTTGCGGTCCTCGGACAGGTAGACGATGCCGGCTTTCACGGCATCGGAATAGGCGCGGATCGGTTGCGTCGTGCCGTGCAGGCGGACGGTTCCTGCCGTGCGTGGCCGCAGTCCGCAGATGCCTTCGGCGATTTCCGTGCGGCCGGAGCCGATGAGGCCGCCGATGCCGAGGATCTCGCCCTTGCGCAGGCCGAAGCTGACGTCGTGAAAACGCATCCCGTCACTGATGCCTTCAACCTCGAGAATGATCTCGCCTGACGTTTCGCCGGCGCCCAGCTTGTCGGGATAGAGCTGCGTGATCTCGCGGCCGACCATGCGGCGCACCACGTCATCCGGCGTCACGTCGGCAATGCGGTCGGTGCAGACGTAGCGGCCGTCACGGAACACGGTGACCCGGTCGCAGAGGCTGAAGATTTCCGCCATGCGATGGCTGATATAGATGATCGAAATGCCGTTCGCCCTGAGATCGCGGATGATCGAGAAGAGCTGTTGCGCCTCGGTCTCGGTCAGGGCAGCCGTCGGTTCGTCGAGGATCAGCACGCGACAGTCGAGCGTCAGCGCCTTGGCGATCTCGACCAACTGCTGGCTTGATATCGGCAGGTCGGCGACCTTGCGGCGGACATCGATCGGGGCAAGCCGGTTCATCACCGCCTGCGCATCGCGCTCCAGGCCGCGGTAGTTCATGAGCGGCGCCCGACGGCGATTGGTCGCCGCCATGAACATGTTTTCAGCGACCGTCGCATCCGGGCAGAGCGCGATTTCCTGGTGCACCAGGCCGATGCCCAGAGACTGGGCAACGGCGGGAGAGGAAATGCGCACAACCTTGCCGTCGACGTGGATTTCGCCGTGGGTCGGCTGCAGCACGCCGGCGATGATGTTCATCAGCGTCGACTTGCCGGCGCCGTTCTCGCCGCAGAGCGCATGGACTTCACCGCGTTCGAGAGTGAAGTCGACATCCGTCAACGCCTTCACCGCCCCAAAATGCTTGGTGACGCCATGAATGGTGAGCAGGGGCTCCGTCATCATCTTCCTCCCTCTCCATCTCGGCCATCCGCACCGAAAGTGCGGATGGCCTGTCCGGGTCTTATTCCTCGATGCCCTTGGTGCCGCGATGCTTCAGGTACTTGTCCCAATAGAAGTCGTCGGCATTTGCGGCGGTGACGATGGAGAGGCCGTTGTCGACGACCGGGATGCTCATCGGGTTGAAGCCCGAGCGCTTGGCGTCGTTCATCGGGTCGATCAGTTCCGGGTGCTTGGCGAGCCACAGCAGCATGAAGCCCATATAACCCTGCATGCCCTGGTTGGGGTTGATCGAGCCGAAGACTTCGCCGGCCTTGATCATGTCGAGTATGTTGGCATTGACGTCGGCGCACATGACGAGGACCTTGCCGCCGGTTTCCTTGTTGGCCTGCGCGGCGCCGATCGCGGAGTTCGCTTCCGGCATGAAAACCGCCCCAAGGTTCGGGTTGGCCTGGATGAGGCTGGAAAGCCCCTGATAGGCCTTGGTCGGATCCTGGTTGGACGCGGCGCGGCCGACGAGCTTCATATCCGGCCACTTCTCTTCCATGCGGGCGATGAAGGCGGCGATGCGCTTATCGTGGTTGTCCTGGCCGGGATTTTCGAGAACGGCGTATTCGCCCTTGCCGCCCATCTTCTCGGCGATCGCATCGGCGGCATAGGTGCCTTCGCGGGTGTTGTCCGAGGTGATGAAGGAGACGCGCTTGGACAGCGGCGAGTCGGCGGCAAAGGTGACGACCGCCGTGCCTTGGCCGATGGCGCGGTTGATCGGCTCGATGAAGGGGTCGGAATTCATCGGATGGACAAGAATTCCGGCCGGATTTTGCGCCAGCGCCTGGTCGAAGGTGGCGATCTGCTTGTTGACGTCATATTCCGGTGTGCCGGTATATTCCGTTTCGCAGCCGAGTTGTTGCCCCGCCTGCTTGAACATCTCGTAGACGGGGAACCAATATTCGACACCCGAAACCATAACGTTCATGACGTATTTTTCGCCCGGCTTGCAGCGGAACGGGTTTTCCGTTCCCGCGCTTGCGGCGCCGGCGATAAACGTTGCAGCAAAAACCGCCATTGCGGTCGTGGTGAGTAAAGTGCGCAAGAGTCCTCCTTGAGGCCGAAGCCTCTCCCAAAAGCCCGAGGGCGCCGAAAAGCGCCGCTGATCGTGTTGAAGTCCGGACTTCCTCCTCGACGTCCGGTATGGGCAGCTAAGCGTAAAGCTCGATGCCTGTCAATATAATTCACGACGTGAAATATATTTCAGTGGGACCAGATGCGGCGTCTCAACCGACAGATCGCCACGGCGCGGTCGCGGCCAGCCACTGTCGTGTACGGGCCTCGGGATCCGGATTGCGAGTGATATCGGTGACCACGGCAGCGCTTTCGGCCCCGTTTTCCAATACTAGCGGCGCGCGTTCGGCAGTGATCCCGCCAATGGCAACGAGCGACATTGGTCCGACACGTCGCCGCCAGTCCGCAAGTCGTTCGACGCCTTGCGGCGCCCATTTCATTTCTTTGAGGATCGTGGGCCAGACCGGCCCAAGGGCAACATAGTCCGGTGCGGCGGCCAACGCGGTTTCTAATTCTGACGGATCGTGCGTGGAAAGGCCGAGCTTCAGGCCGACGCGCCGAATGGCAGCCAGATCGGCCGCCATCAGGTCTTCCTGCCCGAGATGAATGAAATCGCATCCCTCGTCGATTGCCAGCCTCCAGTAATCGTTGATGATCAATTGGCAGTCCGCTGCCGCGCAGGCGGCTTTCGCACGCCGGATCTCCTCGCGAAGCACCGGCTCCGGCCGGTCCTTGATGCGCAGCTGGATAAGTTTGACGCCGAGCGGTACGAGACGCTCGATCCATTCGGCGCTGTCGACGATGAGATAGAAAGGGTCGAGCTTCATGAGAAGACGGCCTTCCCGATGACGGGAGTGGAAGGAACGGCCATGTCGCGTGGCTCCAGCGGCACGGCGCCATGCGCAAGACGGCCGGCATCGATGGCAAGCGCGAAGGCTTCGGCCATAGCAGCGGGATCGCCCGCGCCGGCAACGGCAGTGTTGAGAAGAACGGCATCATACCCGTACTCCATCACCGCGGCGGCGTGAGACGGGCGGCCGATGCCGGCATCGACGATGAGCGGCACTTCAGGAAAATGCGCTCGGAATGACCGCAGTGCCATCGGGTTCACCGGTCCCATGGCGGAGCCGATCGGCGCGCACCAGGGCATCAGGATGCGGCAGCCGGCCTCCAGCAGCTTTTCGGCGACGACAAGGTCGTCGGTCGTATAGGGGAAGACCTGAAAGCCCTCTCCGGTCAGGATGCGTGCCGCTTCGACAAGGCCGAAGACATCGGGCTGCAGCGTATCGTGATGGCCGATCACTTCGAGCTTGATCCAGTCGGTGCGGAAAACGTCGCGAGCCATCTTCGCTGTCAGCACAGCCTCCTGCACGCTGTGGCAGCCGGCCGTATTCGGCAGCACCCGTACGCCGAGCTCGCGGATCAGCTCGAAGAAGGCGCCGCCCGCCTTGCCGCCGGCCGCCTCGCGTCGCAGCGAGACGGTGACAATTTCCGCCTTCGAGCGTCTCACGGCTTCTGCCAGGACGGCGGGCGATGGGTAGCGGGCGGTGCCGAGCAGCAGCCGGGAATGGACCTCGATGTCGTAGAGTTTCAGCATGTCAGCCTCCCTGCATCGGTGAGAGAATTTCAATGCGGTCGCGCTCGCCGAGCATGAAATCGGCACGATCCTCGCGGTGCACCAGTTCGCCGTTCACCGCGGTTGCGAGCCACCCGCCTTCGTAGTCCAGAGCGAGAAGCAGATCTGCGAGCGTCGCGGCCGCGACCTCCTGTTCCTCGCCATTGATGATGAAGGTCATGACGCCCTCCTTTCAGGCTGTCCTTGTTCGGTGAGAAGACGCCGCGCGACCTCTGCGGCCATGGCCGGCGCCAGCAGAAAGCCGTGGCGGTAGAGGCCGTTGACATGGAGGGTGCGTCCCTCCTGTGTCACACGCGGCAGATTGTCCGGATAGGCGGGCCGCACGCCTGCGCCGGTTTCCGTAACCCGTGCCTCGCCGAAGGCAGGATGCAAGGCGTAGGCGGCGTTCAGCAATTCCATCAGCGAACGTGCGCTAATCGGGCCGTCATCGTCGCTTTCGATCATCGTCGCGCCGACCATGAAGCGGTTTTTTTCGCGCGGCACAATATAGATCGGGTGGCGCGGATGCAGCAGGCGAACGGGGCGGGAGAGACTGACCTCGCCCGTTTCGATGCACAGCATCTCGCCACGAACACCGCGCAATCCGGGCAGCCGGCCGATCTGGGCGGCACCGGTGCAGTCGATTACCCGGTCACAATTGGCAAGGTCAGCTTCGCCCGTGACGCCGAGCATAAGACGCATGCGGGCGTCCTCAAGCCCTGCGGCCAGGGCCGCGAGTGCCTGCCGTGGGTCGAGATGCGCTTCCTGCCGGAAGAACAGCGCCCCGCGGAAGCGGCCGGCGAGATCAGGCTCCAAAGCGGCGATCGCCGCCTCGTCCAGCCATTCCCATCCGCTTGTCCGGCGGGAAAAGCGGTCGAGCTCGCCGGCATCGCGCCCGCCGGCCACGACAAGCGTTCCCCGGCGATTGACATGGCCGGGCAATGCCGCCTCCCACCAATCGGCGGCAAGGCGACCGAGCGTCAGCACCGGCTCCTCCGCACTTTCCCGTTCGCACCACGGCGCCAGCATGCCGCCGGCAAAGCCGGATGCGCCGGCCCCGGCCTTGTCGGCCTGCTCCGCGAGGGTGACGCGGAAGCCGTGGCGATAGAGCTGCCAGGCCACGGTGAGGCCGGCAACGCCGGCCCCTTTGACGAGAACGCGCATGGTCATTCTCCGGCTGGAGTTTTCGCGACCTCTGCGGCCGGCATGTAGAGATCGCCGCCATCGCGGTACTTGGCCGCCATAGCTTCTAATCCTTCCTTCTGGGCTTCGGCGCGAATGTCGTGGGAAATTCGCATGGAGCAGAATTTCGGGCCGCACATCGAACAGAAGTGCGCCACCTTGTGCGCCTCCTTCGGCAGGGTCTCGTCGTGGAAGGAACGGGCCGTATCCGGGTCGAGGGAGAGATTGAACTGGTCCTCCCAGCGGAATTCGAAGCGTGCGCGCGACAGCGCATCGTCGCGGATGCGGGCGGCCGGATGTCCCTTGGCGAGATCGGCCGCATGGGCGGCGATCTTGTAAGTGATGACGCCGGTCTTGACGTCGCTGCGGTCAGGCAGTCCCAGATGCTCCTTCGGCGTGACGTAGCAGAGCATGGCCGTGCCGAACCAGCCGATCATCGCGGCCCCGATGCCGGAAGTGATGTGGTCATAGCCCGGCGCGATGTCGGTCGTCAGCGGTCCGAGCGTATAGAAGGGGGCTTCGCCGCAGACCTTGAGCTGCTTGTCCATATTCTCTTTGATCTTGTGCATCGGCACATGGCCGGGGCCTTCGATCATCACCTGGCAGTCCTTCGCCCAGGCAATCTTGGTCAATTCGCCAAGGGTTTCGAGTTCGGCAAATTGTGCTGCGTCATTGGCGTCCGCGATCGACCCCGGACGCAAACCGTCGCCGAGCGAGAATGAGACGTCATAGGCACGGCAGATGTCGCAGATTTCCTCGAAATGCTCGTAGAGGAAACTCTCCTTGTGGTGATGCAGACACCACTTGGCCATGATCGAGCCGCCGCGTGAGACGATGCCGGTGACGCGATTGACGGTGAGCGGGATATAGGCCAGCCGCACGCCGGCATGGATGGTGAAATAATCGACGCCCTGCTCGGCCTGTTCGATCAGCGTATCCCGATAGACTTCCCAGGTCAGATCTTCGGCAATGCCGTTCACCTTCTCGAGCGCCTGGTAAAGCGGCACGGTGCCGATCGGAACCGGCGAATTGCGAATGATCCATTCCCGGATGTTGTGAATGTTGCGGCCGGTGGAAAGGTCCATGACCGTGTCGGCGCCCCAGCGGATCGCCCAGACCATCTTCTCCACCTCTTCCGCCATCGACGAGGTGACCGCCGAATTGCCGATATTGGCGTTGATCTTCACCAGGAAATTGCGGCCGATGATCATCGGTTCGGTTTCGGGGTGGTTGATATTGGCGGGGATGATCGCCCTGCCCTCGGCGACTTCCCGCCGCACGAATTCGGGCGTCACGAAATCCGGAACATGCGCGCCGAAGCTCTCGCCGTCGCGCGCGAGCACCTCCTTCGCGGCCTGCCGGCCGAGGTTTTCGCGGATCGCAATAAACTCCATTTCCGGGGTGACAATGCCGGCACGCGCATAGGCGAGCTGGGTGACGGCACGTCCGGCCTTTGCCTTCAGCGGCGTGTTGCGAATGGGAAATTCCGGCGTCAGCCGCTCGCCGGTGGCAAAACCATTGTCTTCAGGCTTCACCACCCGGCCTTCATAGGCTTCGACGTCGCCACGCGCCCTGACCCATGCTTCGCGCAAACGCGGCAGCCCGGCGTCGATAGAAACCACATGGGCCGGATCGGTATAGGGGCCGGAGGAATCATAGACCGTAACCGGCGGCTCGCCGGAGGTCGGGTGAAGGCTGATTTCGCGCATCGGCACGCGCAGATCCGGATAGAGCGTTCCGGGCTTGACGATCTTGGTCGAGGCCGGAAGCGAGCCGGTGGTGACGACGGGAGTAAGCTGGGGTGCAACAATATTCATGGATGAGGCTCCAAGGTTTGACGTTTGGAGACCCAGTTCCAGTGTTGGAATGATGGAAAGACGCCTTGCGCGACAAAGCGAAAATCCGCCCAACAGCCGCAGCGTCCGCACCGTCCCTACGCCAGTATGAACTGGATCAGGTTCAACGGGTCACTGCGCCACAACAGGCAAAGCCGTATCGTCTAGCAGAATCTCAGCCCCTTGCCGGGACACCCCTGGTGAATGTTGGCCATCAAAGACCGCAGCGGCCTTTGTGTCAAGAAGCCCTTTTGCGTTTCAAGGCAGTGGCTGTCGATGCTGGTCGCCGATCGGCTGGGATCGCAGAGTGTGCCGGCGGCCGTACCGGCGCCGGTCTACCAACATTGATTGTGGATGGGCCGGTTTGCCGGCCCATTTCGCTCGCGCCCCTTGGAGGCGTGCTCCATAGTCTCATGCTCACGGTCAGGACAGCGACCGCGCGTTCACCTGTCCGACGGCACCGGCTCATCGTCCTATCCACGCGGCTTTTGCATTCATGGCCTATCGTTTCGTCCACACTGCCGATCTCCATCTCGACTCTCCCCTGCGTTCCCTGGCGCTTCGCAACGCCGAGCTGGCCGATCTCGTGAGTGACGCCAGCCGGCAGGCGCTGATCGTGATCGTCGACCTTTGCCTCGAGGAGCAGGTCGATGCACTCGTTATCGCCGGCGATCTCTATGACGGCGAGCAGACGTCGATGAAGACGGCGCGCTTCCTGGCAAGCCAGCTGGAACGGCTGCACCGGGCGGGGATTGGTGTCTTCAAGATTCGCGGCAATCACGACGCGATGTCGAAGATCGCCAGGGAGCTGGTGATGCCCCACACGGTGAAGATCTTCGGCGGCCATGCCGAGACCGTGGAGGCGACAAAAGGCAGCCTGTCGATCGCGATCCACGGTCTGAGCTTTGCCAAGCCGCAAGCGCCGGACCCGCTTCTGCCGAAGTACAAGCCGCCGGTGGCGGGAGCGGTCAATATCGGCATCATGCATACGAGCCTTGCCGGATCCGCCGGCCATGACGTCTATGCGCCCTGCAACGTACTCGACCTTCACGCCTGGGGATTCGACTACTGGGCGCTCGGGCATCTTCATCAGCGGAGCCAGTATCCCGGCACGGCGACGATCATCATGCCCGGCATGCCGCAAGGCCGCGACATCAACGAGTCGGGCGTCAAAACCGTTTCGCTGGTGACCGTGGCGGACGACCGGACGGTGACGGTCGAGGAGCGGCGCACCAGCATCGCGCAGTTCGAGCGCGTCGATGTCGACCTCACGGGTGTCGATGATTGGCGTGATGCGGCCATGGCGATCGAAGCGGCACTGACGGCGCAGCGCGACCATACGGCCTCGCCGCATCTCGTCGCGCGCCTCAGGCTTTCCGGTCGCACGCCGCTCTCCTGGCAGCTTCGCCGCGATGTCGACCTCATGCAGGCGGAAGCCGAGCAGCGCGGTGACCGGATCGGCCGAACCTGGATCGAGAAGCTGGAACTCGCCTTCGAAGCGCCCTCGATCCTCGCAGCCGAATCCGCCGCCGATCCCGTCATCGAACTCGGCGCGCTGATGCGGGACGAGGTCATCGCCCGCAGCGGCTTTCGCGACGATGTCAGGGAGATGGTTCGCGACCTGCTCGCCGACCTGCCGCCCGAAAGCCGGGCCTTTGCCGGACATGACGAGGCGGGTTTCGAACGCTTCATCGACAGCCTTCTCGCTGACGGCGCCGAGGACATCGCTGCCCGGATGAAGGCCGCGGAGCGGGGAGACAGCTGATGCGCCTGCGCCGTCTCGACCTCATCCGTTATGGCAAGTTCACCGACCACTCGATCGACTTCGGCGCGGTCCGACCGGGTTCGCCCGATCTGCACATCGTCTATGGCCTCAACGAAGCGGGCAAGTCGACCACCTTCGCCGCCTATCTCGATCTGCTCTACGGCATAGGCGAGCGCAGCACCTATAATTTCCTGCATCCCTACAATACGATGAAGGTCGGTGCGCGGCTGGAATTCGGTGGCGCGCACCACGAGCTGGCGCGGCTAAAATTGCGGACCGGCAGCCTCGTCGATGATCGGGGACAGGCTGTGAACGAGGCGCTGCTCGCGGGCGCGCTCGGCGGCGTCGGCCGCGAGGCCTATCGCACCATGTTCTCGCTCGACGACCAGTCGCTCAAGGAAGGCGGCAACGCCATCATTCAAAGCAAGGGCGAGCTCGGCGAGTTGCTGTTCTCGGCAAGCTCGGGTCTCGCCGGCCTCAGCCGCTCGCTGGTGACGGCCGTCGACGAAGCCAATGGGATTCACAAGAAGCGGTCGTCGAGCACGAAGCTTGCGGAACTCAAACGCTCGCTCGAAGCGCTGAAGGCCGAGCGCAATGCCATCGACACGCTTGCCTCCACCTATTCGGGCCTGAAATCGACCCTCGAGCAGGCCGACGCCGCCTATGCCGCCACGACGCGGAAACTGGCCGAGGCCAAGGCGCGGCACCAGGAGCTGACGCGTCTTCTTGGCGCCCTGCCGGCGGCGCTGGAACTCCGGCGGCTGGACGCCGACGCAGCTGGCATGGGCGATCTGCCGCGGCCGCCGGCCGAATGGTTCACACTGCTGCCGCAGCTTTTCCGCGACGAGACGCGGCTGCAGGCGCTTGTCGAAACCGCCGACCGCACGCTGCGCCAGCTTGCCGACGAGATCGAGGCGATCACGATCGACGACAAGGCGCTGGCGATCGCCGCGCATATGGACATGCTGGATCAGGGGCGTGTGCGCTATCTCGCGGCTGAAAGCGACCTGCCGAAGCGCCGGCTGGCGCTGGCCGAACAGGAAGGCGAGCTGGTGCGGCTGCTGGCCGATCTCGAGCAGCCGGGCCATGCGACGCCCGAGGCGCTGCTCCTGCCCGCCTCGCTGATCGGCATCATCCGCGATCTCATCGAGCGACGTTCCGGCGTCGAGGCCAACCTGGCTGCCGCAGGCCGCGAACTGGTGCGAGCGCGCGAGAATCTCGAAAGGCTGAACAAGGAAGGCGGCTCGCAAAATGGAGCCGCGATCCTCGATCCCGCACGTCTCGGCCGCATCGAGGCGGCCCTGAGCCGGCTGGCCGGGTCCGATCTCGCAACGCGGCTCACCGTGGAAGAACGCACACTCGTGCAGGCGAAGCGAATACAGGAGAAGCAGTTCGCACAGCTTGCGCCCTGGTCAGGTGATGCCGTCGCTCTGCAGCGGACGAGCGCGGCGGAGCCTCGGCAGACCGAGGCTTGGCGTGGCCAGGCGATCTCCATCGACAAGCGGATTGCGGATCACGAGGCACGGCTGCGCGATCTGGGCACCGAACAGGCGCTGACCAAAGCCCGGATCGCGGCCTTCGTCGCCGGTGGTTCGATCGACGATGCCGAGGCCGCGAGGCTGCGCGATGAACGCGATGCCGCCTGGCAGGCGCATCTTGCCAGCCTGAATGCCGCCACCGCCCGGACATTCGAAGAGCGGATGCGCCAGGACGATGTCGTGTCCGCCGGCCGGCTGTCACGCGCGCAGGAACTTGCCGAGCTGCGTCAGCTCCGCCTGACCGAAGCGGCAACGGCGGCGGCGATCGAACGGCAAACGGAATTGCTTAGCGAGGCGCGCGCCGAACATGATGTGCTTGCCGAGGGCATCCGTGGCCTCCTGCCCGAGGCAATCGAATATGACGCCGAAGCTTCGCCGAGCATAGCAGCACTCGAGGCATGGAGCACCAAGCGAGCCGCAGCGCTGGCCGCCTGGGACGAACTGCAGCGGGCCGAAGACGCGGTGGAGGCACTTCGCGGCGAATTGGACAGCCATGCCGCAACGCTTGCAGCGAGCCTTGCGGATGCGGGCCATGGTGGCGCCGAGGATCTGCCGGTCGCCGCGCTGATGCAGGCGGCGAGCGATATGCTCGCCGCCTGCAAAGCCGAACAGGCGGCGCGGCAGGCGCACGAGAAGACAATCGGCGATCTCGACCGCGATGTCAGGGAACGCGAGCGAGACCGGCAGGAGGCGGAAGCTGCGGTCGCGGCCTGGAACCGGGAATGGGCGGAGGCGCTGTCGCGAACCTGGTTTGCCCACAAGGCTGGCTCGATGGCCGCCGTCCGCGCCGTGCTGGATGCGCTCGCCGCACTGCCCGCCATCCTGAAGGAGCGGGACGACCTCGCAAGCCGCGTTGCCGCGATGGAGCGCGACCAGGAGCAGTTCCGCGGGGATATCGCCGCTCTTCTCGCGGACTGCGGCCTCAGCCGGTTGGTCTCCGATACGCTCGCATCGGCCAATGCGCTGGTGGAACGCCATGAGGCGGCGCGGCATGCCGCACAGCTTCGGGCAGACCGGCAGGCGGATCTCGAAAAACAGTTGGAGAAACGCCGGGCGCTAGAGGAAGAACTTGCCGTTCACAATGCCCGCAGGAACGAACTGACCGGCTATTTCGGCACGGACTCGCTTGCCTCGGTCGAAGTATTCCTGAACCAGGCAAGAGAGCGGGACCGGCTGGAGGCGCGGGCCGCTACCTTGCGCGGCCAGATCGCCGAGGCATTGCGCGCGGCAAGTTTTTCCGAAGCCGAACGCCGCCTTGCCGATATCGACGCCGATGCGGCCGAGCGCGATGCGATCGAGCTCGGCGCCCGGATCGAGGATCTCACCGAGCGGGCCAAGCTTCTCTATTCCGACGTGTCGCTGGCGCGGCAGAAGCTCGAGGCCGTCGGCGGAGATGACGCGGTGGCGCGGATCGAAGCCAAACGCCGAACCATCTTCCTTGAGATCGAAGAACTGGCCGTGCGGCATCTGACGCTGCGCGCCGGCACGCTGGCGGCCGAACAGGCGCTGCGCATCTATCGCGAAAAACACCGCAGCTCGATGATGAACCGCGCATCGGAAGCCTTTCACCTGATCACCGGCGGCAACTATTCCGGCCTCACGACCCAGCCCGACCGGGACAAAGAAGTACTGATCGGCGTGTCACGCGACGGCGGCTCGAAGCTTGCAGATGCGATGTCGACCGGCACGCAGTTCCAGCTCTATCTCGCGCTTCGGCTGGCGGGTTATGAGGAATTCGCGGCGCTTCGCCCGCCCGTGCCCTTCATCGCCGACGACATTATGGAGAGCTTCGACAATCCCCGCTCCGAAGAGGTTTTCCGCCTTCTCGGCGCAATGGCAAAGGTTGGGCAGGTCATCTACCTCACCCATCACTGGCATCTCTGCGAGATCGCGCGGCACGTTGTTCCAGATGTCACCATACATCAGCTGCCATGACCGGACGCAAAGACATCAGCCCTGCCACAGATCCAACACGACAACGCCCGCGCCTTCGAAATCCCGGACATTGCGCGTAACCACGGTCAGGTCGAGAACCAGGGCGGTTGCGGCAATCAGAGCATCCACTTCATTGCGCCGATCCGGAATATGCAGATGCGCGCCGCGTGTGGCGATCGCGTCATCGACCGGCAGGATACGGCCGGCGAATGCGGGCCGCACCTGATTTTCCATCCATGCACGCAGGCGAGCCCCCTGCGCCGCATCACGGCGCTGCACGTCGAGTATTCCCCGCTCCAGCTCCAGGATCGTGATGGCGGAGATGCATAAGCTCGCGGTATCTTGCGCCCCCGCCCATGCGACCACATTAGCATCTGCCTTGCCGTCTCCGACCTTACGCAATTCGGAAACAACATTGGTATCCAGCAAATATTTCATGAGAGATCGACCCCGCTCGGTGCGATCTCAACACGAGGCGGGTCGAAGTCGATATCTGATAAGCCCGGCATGAAGAGAGCATCGACCAGGCTGCGGCGCTTGCCGGTGAGACGCTCGAATTCGTCGTAGGTCATCAACACGTGGGATGGCTTGCCACGATCCGTAATAATGACAGGACCATTTTGCGCCGCCTTCTTTGCCCTGCTCACATCGTGATTGAGTTCGCGGCTGGAAAGACTTGTCACGTTCATAACGCATCTCCATGTAGGTACATACCTACATTTAGCATTGAGAGGATGCGGGCAAGATCAGATCGCATGCCTCGGGCATGTTGGCTTCCCAGGTAATCTCTGATCTAGTCTGGACTCTCCGCCGGGCAGACCAGCCGCGGCCCCCTGGCATTCGAAACGAGCGAGAGCTGTATTCTCATGACCACTCACCGCTTCATTCCGACGCGCTTTCACAATGTTCTCGGCTCACTTGCGCCGGCGCTGCATATCGCCGATGGCGATACCGTCGTCACCGAGACGCTCGATGCCATCGGTTTTGACGAGGACGGCATCCGGCGGACATCCGGTCCGAACCCGATGAACGGCCCGATCTTCGTGGATGGCGCCGAACCCGGAGATGCGCTGAAGGTCGAGATCATCAGCATGATACCGACAAGGGACACTGGTTTTACCCGCAGCATCGTCGCGGCCAATGTCATCGATCCCGAAACGGTTCGCGACCTGCCGCCGCGGGATGTCGCCATCTGGGCTATCGACCGCGAAGCGCTGACCGTCCGGTTGTCCGAGCCGGTCGCCGGCCTCGAAAATTTCGTTCTGCCGCTCGCCCCGATGATCGGTTGTTTCGGGGTGGCGCCCGGCCTCGGCCAGGCGATCTCGACGGCGACTAGCGGCGAATATGGCGGCAACATGGATTATCGCCTGTTCGGTCCCGGCACGACGGTTCGTTTTCCGGTATCGGCTCCCGGCGCGCTGTTCTTTCTCGGCGATTGCCATGCTGTGCAGGGCGATGGTGAAATCGTCGGCACCGGCGTCGAGACCACTTTCGAAGTCACGGTGCGGCTGACGGTGGAAAAGAAGGCCGGACTGGTCTGGCCACGCGGAGAAACCACCGAAGACATCTTCACCATTGGCAATGCCAGGCCCCTCGATCAGGCGCTTCAGCATGCCACCAGCGAAATGCTGACCTGGCTGGCCTCGGATTACGGCCTCGACAGAACGGCGGCAAGCCATCTGCTGGGCCAGGTGGTGCGTTACGATATCGGCAATGTCTTCGATCCGGCCTATACGATGGCCTGCCGTGTCGCCAAGAAATGGCTGGTCCGCCGATTGTGACGAGTGGGCATCTGCTTCAGTCGTAGCGCGACAGAAAGCCGGAAACGGTCTCCAGGCAAAGCTGTTTTTCCTCGACATGCGGCATGTGGCTGGAATTTTCGAAGAGCACCCATTCGCAGCCGGGCACGCGGTCGACATAGGGCTTTACCACCAAGGGCGTCGCCTCGTCATATTTGCCCGAAATCAGCAGCGTCGGCGCCTCGATGCGGTCGAGCCGGTCTTCGATCGTCCAGTCCTTCATCGTGCCGATGACGTGAAATTCGGTCGGGCCATTCATGTTGCGGTAGACCGTGTTGTCCTCATCCATTATGGCAAAGGTCCGCGCCACTTCCGGCGGCCACGGAACCACACGGCAGACATGACGGTCATAGAAGACTCGTGAGGCGGCGACGTAGTCAGGATCGGTGAGGCTTCCGGCCAGCTCGTGTTTGAGCAGCGTGTCCTGCACCTCTTTCGGCAGTTTCTGCCTCAGCCGGTTCGCTTCCGAAACCCAGGTGTGCATATTGGCCGGCGAGTTGGCGATGACAAGCGCCTTCAGGCCTGGCGGCCGGCGCACCGCGTGCTCGGCGCCGAGCATGCCGCCCCAGGACTGGCCGAGGAAGGCATAACGATGCTGGATGCGTATATGGGTAAGCAGCGCGTCCAGCTCTTCAAGAAACAGGCCGACCGTCCAGAAATCCGGGCCCCTGTCCGGAAGCCGGGTGGAATTGCCGTTGCCGAGCTGGTCGTAATGGATGATCGGGCGGCCGTCGAGGGCAGCGATATCCTTGAAGGAATCGACATAATCATGCGTGCAGCCGGGTCCGCCATGGGCGACGACGAGGGGCAGCTTGCCGCTCTCCAGCGAGCCGGTGATGCGATACCAGGTGCGATAGTCGCGAAAGGGCAGATAAGCTTCATTCGTCGCGATTTTGGTCACCGGCGTCTCCATCTCTGGTCTGTTGAAGACCATAACGCGGCGGTAGCGACGACGGCAGCTATCACAAGTTATAGGGTGGCCAGGTCTGCGTCTGCCGCTCTTCGAGCAGGCGGTAATGGGTGGCGCGCACGACGGCCTGCGTGCGGTTGCGGGCTCCGAGCTTCTTTGCCGCCGCATTGAGATGCATGACCACGGTCGGCACGGAGCGGTCAATGATGCGGGAGATTTCCTTGGCCGAATAACCTTCCGCCGAATGGCGCAGGCATTCGCGCTCCCGCTCTGTCAGTCGGACCGTGCCGACGCTCCTCGCCTTCCGGTCGAAAAGCGAATAGGCGGTCTCGTGGAAGACATGGGCAAGCAGGTTGAAGTCGGCAATATAGCGCAGCGCATGCCGTTCGAAATCGTTGTTGCGGCCGAAGCGGATGCCGGTGACGGTGGCATAGTCGCCGCGTGGCATGTGAACCGGGACGGTGACGCCGGTCGACATGTCGCGTTCGCTCAGATAACGCGTCACCGGCGCGGTGTCCTCGCTCATGAAGCCTTTGATCAGCGTGTCGGCATCGGGATCGTAATTCCAGAAGAAGGGTGCGGAGGTGCGCAGCGCCACCTGCTGCACCGGATCGATGCGGAAATAACCGCGATCGAACCAGTAATCATGCATGTCGTCCGAAATGTTCCTGAGCTTCAGCAGCGACGGTATCATGATCGCGCCGTCGAGATCGTAGGGCACCGGCGTATAGTCGTAGATCAGCGCCTCGAAACCGATCTGCTTCATCGCCTCGAAGGCCTGGTCGATCCGGCCGTCCAGCGTTTCATGCGCTGTGAACTGCCGTCTGATCGTTCCGATTTCGTCAAGCATGGGCTGCTCCGGTTTCGACGTGGCGCCCTACCCTATCACTTCTTATAGCTGGCACGGAACGCGATTTGCGGTAAAAAATTAGCCACGCCCAAATATTGAGCAAGTGAAACCTTCTGCCGGAGCGGTCAATGTGGCGTGAAATACAGCCGGACGAGCGATTCGAGATCGGTGTCGATGGCTATCGCGTCGTTGCCTACAGTTTCGGGACCGGCAGCGAGACAATTTTCTGCCTGAACGGCGGGCCGGGTCTGCCCTGCGATTACCTGCGCGAGGCGCATTCCTGTCTCGTCGACAAGGGTTATCGCATCATTGCTTTCGACCAGCTCGGCACCGGCGCTTCAGACCGGCCGGACGATCTCTCACTTTGGAAGATCGGCCGTTATGTCCAGGAGACGGAAACGTTGCGCAAGGCGCTGGGGCTCGGCAAGGTCCACATGCTCGGCCATTCCTGGGGCGGGTGGCTGGCGATCGAGTATGCGCTGACTTACGCTCAGAACCTCAAGACGCTGATTCTCGAGGATACTGTCGCCGACATGCCGCATCTGATTTCGGAACTGGAACGGCTGCGCGCGGCACTCGGTCCCGAAACCGTCGCGATGATGCAGAAGCACGAGGCGCAGGGCACCTATAAGCATCCCGAATATCTCGCCGCCGTCACCATCCTCAACTACCGCCATGTCTGCCGTCTGCCGGAATGGCCGGCGCCGGTCCGCCGCTCGCTCGACGACTGGAACATGGCGCCCTATGAGACGATGCAGGGGCCGAACGAGTTTCTCTATATCGGCAACCTCAAGGACTGGAACCGCATTGCCGATCTGCCGCGGCTGACGCTGCCGGTGCTGATCACTGCGGGAGAACATGACGAGCTGACACCGGCCTGCGCGCTGAGGATGAAGCTGGCGCTGCCGAATGCCGAGCTCAAGGTGTTTGCCAATGCCAGCCATATGCCCTTCTATGAGAACCCGCAGGATTATTATCCGGCGCTTCTCGATTTTCTGGCCCGGCACGAGGCAGGCTGATGCAAGAGGCAGTGGACCGGAGCCGACGAAGTCAAAGGGGCGATCGCCGTCATGCATCGCTATAAATTCGTTCTGACGCGACCGTTGCAGTTCCTGCCCGTCATTTTCGGCATCAGCGTCATCACTTTCATTCTGGTCCGCTTGATCCCCGGTGATCCCGCCCGCAACATCCTCGGCACGCGCGCAACGCCTGCGGCCCTTGCCAGCATCCGCGCCCAATACGGCCTCGATCAGCCGATGTGGCTACAATATCTCTATTTCCTCAAGAACCTCGCCAATGGCGAGATGGGCAAGTCGATCCTCTACAAGATCGACGTGCTGAAGCTGATCGTCACTCGCATCGAGCCGACGCTTGCGCTCGTCGTCTCCAGCGTCGCGCTGTCGGTGCTGATCGCGGTGCCGATGGCGGCGATCGCCGCGCGCAATGCCGGTCGCGCGCCGGACCATGCGGTGCGTATCGTCTCGACCTTCGGCATCGGCTTTCCGCCTTTCTGGCTGGGACTGATGCTGATCATCCTCTTCAGCGTCGAACTCGGTGTGCTGCCGGTTTCGGGCTATGGTGCGACGATCGGCGAAAAGCTGTCGCATCTCGTGCTGCCGAGCCTGACGGTCGCGCTGTCGCTTTCGACGGTGCTGACGCGCAGCCTGCGGGCAGCGATGATCGAGCAGCTGAAATCGGATGTCGCGACGGCGGCGCGCGCCCGCGGCATGCCCGAAGGCGTCGTCTTCTGGCGGCACGTCCTGCCGAATTCATTAGTGCCGACCATCAATCTGCTTGCCGTCAACATCGGCTGGCTGATCGGCGGCACGGTGGTGGTCGAGAGCGTCTTTGCCCTGCCCGGCATGGGACAACTGCTCGTCAGGGCGATCTTCTCGCGTGACTACATGGTGGTACAGGGCGTCGCCATGGTCTTTGCCTGCGCCACCGTGCTCATCAACTTCATCGCCGACATCGTCACTGTCGCCGTCGATCCGAGGGTGAAGTTATGAGCGTCGAGGCGATCGTGCCTGCATCGCCCGGCTGGCGCCGGTTTTTCCGCCGGCGGCTGATGCTTGCCGTCGGTGCCGGCCTGTTGCTGTTTTTCGTCCTGCTGGCAGTCGGCGCGCCCATCATCGCGCCCTATGACTCGATCATGCAGAATGCCGAAATGCGGCTGCAGGCGCCGTCATTGCTTCACCCGTTCGGCACCGACAATTTCGGCCGCGATATCCTGTCTCGCGTCATCTGGGGCGCGCGCATCGACCTGCAGATGGCGCTGATCGGCGTCATCTTCCCCTTTCTGATCGGCACGACGGTCGGCACGGTCGCCGGCTTCTTCGGCGGCATTGTCGACGCGCTGTTCATGCGTCTCGTCGATATCATCCTCGCCTTCCCCTTTCTCGTGCTGATGCTGTCGATCATCGCGATCCTCGGTCCCGGTCTCGGCAGCTTCTACATATCGATGGCGCTGGTCGGCTGGGTGTCCTATGCGCGGTTGATCCGGGCGCAGATGCTGGTGCTGAAAGGCAGCGACTATGCCGTTGCCGCCGTCAGCCTCGGTTTCAGCCGCCCGCGCATCATGTTCCGCCACCTGCTGCCGAACGCGATCGCCGGATCGATCGTCTTTTCGATGTCGGATGCGACCCTGGTACTGCTCAGCGGCGCCGCCGTCAGCTATCTCGGCCTCGGCGTCCAGCCGCCGATCGCCGAATGGGGCGTCATGGTCGCGGAAGGACAGAGCTTCATCACCACGGCCTGGTGGATTACCCTGTTCCCCGGCCTTTCCATCGTCTGCCTCGCCTTCGGGTTCAGCATGCTGGGCGATGCGCTGGGTGAATTGCTGGGGGTGCACGAATGAGCGGCTCCTTGCTCTCCGTCTGCGATCTCACAGTCAGTGCCCATCTCGATTCCGGCCCGCGCACGCTGCTCGATGCAGTCTCGCTCGACCTCGGTAAGGGCGAGGTTCTCGGCCTCGTTGGCGAGAGCGGCTCGGGCAAGAGCCTGTTCTGCCGCTCCCTGGTGCGGCTGCTGCCCTCTTCGCTCCTGAAGATCGAAAGCGGATCCGTGTTGCTCGAAGGGCGCGACCTGATGCGGGTCGACGACGGCGAGATGCTGAAGGTGCGCGGCGGCGAGATCGGCATGGTCTTCCAGAACCCGACCAGCCATCTCGACCCGGTGATGCGGGTCGGCGAGCAGATCGCCGAGGGCATACGCTATCACGAGGGGCTCGGCGCCCGCGAGGCCCGCGCCGCTGCAACGGATATCCTGGCGCAGGTCGGCTTCCCCGATCCGAAGCGTCAGTACGACAGCTATCCGCACGAATTTTCCGGCGGCATGCGGCAGCGGGCGATGATCGGCGTGGCTCTCTCCTGCAACCCGAAAATCCTGATTGCCGACGAGCCGACGACGGCGCTCGATGTGACCATCCAGGCACAGATCCTGCGGCTGTTGATCGATATTCGCGACCGGCGCGGCTTGTCGATCATTCTCATTACCCATGATCTCGGCATTGTCGCCCAGACCTGCGACCGCATTGCCGTGATGCGCGGCGGCAAGCTGATTGAAGCGGGGCCGAAGCGGGCGATCCTCGCACGGCCGCAGCATCCCTATACAGTCAGCCTGATCGACAGCCACCCTTCGATATCTGGCGAGACTTCCACCTCGTCGCCCGACGTCGCGGACGCCAACCGGACGGCGCGACCACTGCTTGAAATCGACGATCTCCATGTGCAGTTCAGAGCCGGCGGCGGCCTGCTGAAGGGCGGCGCCAAGACGGTCAGCGCGGTTTCCGGCGTCAGCCTGCGGATCATGGCCGGGGAGACGGTCGGCATCGTCGGTGAATCCGGCAGCGGCAAGAGCACGCTTGCCCGCGCCGTGCTTGGCCTTACGCCCCTTTCCTCCGGTCATGTCACCTTCGACGGCGTCGATCTGGCACCACAGAAGCGCGCGGGCCTGGCAAAGCTCAGGCGCGAAACGGCGATGGTCTTCCAGGACCCCTATAACGCGCTCAATCCGCGATTGACGATCGGGCAGATGCTTGCCGAGGTGCTGAAGGTGCAGGGCAAAGTGGCCAAGGCGGATATCCCGGCGCGGATCGAAGCGCTGCTCGATCTCGTCGGCCTCGAACGCGAATTCGCCGGCCGCAAACCGCGCAGCATGAGCGGCGGCCAGTGCCAGCGCGCCGGCATTGCCCGGGCGCTCGCCGTCGACCCGAAGATGATCATTGCCGACGAATGTGTCGCCGCCCTCGACGTCACCATTCAGGCGCAGATCATCGAGCTCTTCCGCGAGCTTACCGCGAAGATGAACCTCACGCTGATCTTCATCGCCCATGATCTCGCAATCGTCCACAATCTCTGCGAACGCGTCGTCGTGATGTATCGCGGCGAAATCGTCGAGGAAGGCCGCTCCGAAGAGGTCTTCGCGCGGCCGAAGCATCCCTATACGGCGGCGCTGATCGCCGCCATTCCCAACATCGATCCTGACAAGCGGCTGCTTCAGCACGCCGACGGCAAGGACGATCCGCATTCGATGCCGATCCAGCCCATCAAACGCATGCCATAACAACGAAGGGAACGAACACATGACAAACAGGTGGAAATCAATCGGGCTTGCAGCCTTGCTCGCCGGTCTGGCCCTCAGCGCCAGTTATGCCGAGGCCGCCGGTGTACTCACCATTGGCCGCCGTGAGGATTCGACGACATTCGATCCGATCAAGACCGCGCAGAACATCGACAACTGGGTGTTTTCCAACGTCTATGACGTGCTGATCCGCGTCGACAAGACGGGCACGAAATTGGAGCCGGGCCTTGCTGAAAGCTGGACCGCCTCGGATGACGGCCTGACCTACACCTTCAAGATCCGCAATGCGAAATTCTCGGACGGTTCGCCGCTGACGGCGGAGGACGCCGCCTACAGCCTGCTGCGCATCCGCGACCACCCTGCCTCGCTCTGGAGCGATTCCTACAAGGTGATCGACACGGCGGCTGCGACCGACGCGCATACGCTGACGATCAAGCTCAAGAATCCGTCGGCACCGTTCTTGTCAACGCTGGCGCTGCCGAACGCCTCCGTCATTTCGAAGGCGGGCATGGAAGCGCTAGGCGCCGATGCCTATGCCGAAAAGCCGGTCGCATCCGGCGCCTTCACCGTCGAGGAATGGCGGCGTGGCGACCGCATTATCCTGAAGAAGAACCCGAACTTCTGGCAGGCCGACCGCGTCAAGCTCGACGGCGTGGAGTGGATCTCCGTACCCGACGACAATACCCGGATGCTCAACGTCCAGGCCGGCGAGCTGGATGCGGCGATCTTTGTACCGTTTTCCCGGGTCGAGGAGCTGAAGAAGGATACAAACCTCAACGTTGACATCGATTCCTCGACTCGCGAGGATCATCTTCTGATCAACCATGCGCACGGAGCGCTCGCCAAGAAGGAAGTCCGCCAGGCGCTCGACTTGGCGATCGACAAGAAGGCGATCGTCGACGCCGTCACCTTCCGTCAGGGCACGGTCGCCAACTCTTACATTCCGAAAGGCGCGCTTTATTATTTCGCCGATAATTTGCAGCGGCCCTACGATCCTGAAAAAGCGAAGGAGATGCTGATTGCTGCTGGCGCTTCCGACCTGACGCTCAATTATCTGATCCGCGCCGGTGACGAAGTCGACGAACAGACGGCCGTGCTGGTCCAGCAGCAGTTGCAGAAGGCCGGCATTACCGCCAACCTGCAAAAGGTCGACCCGAGCCAGGAATGGGACATGACGGTTGCGGGCGACTACGACATCTCCGTCAATTATTGGACGAACGACATCCTCGATCCGGACCAGAAGACAACCTTCGTTCTCGGCCACGATTCGAACAATAATTATATGACCAACTACAAGAATGAGGCGGTCAAGGAACTGGTCGCCAAAGCGCGTCTCGAGCTTGACCCGAAGAAGCGTCAAGAGATGTATGTCGATCTGCAGAAGATGGCCAAGGACGACGTCAACTGGATTGACCTCTATTACAGCCCTTACATCAACGTCTCGCGCAAGAATATCGAGAACTTCCACCAGAACCCGCTCGGCCGTTTCTTTCTGGAAGATACGGTCAAGAACTGAGGCCCGGCAGCTCGTAAGTGCTCCGTCGCCTAAAGGCGGCGGAGCCTGATTTATTGCTGCCACAAATCGCTGATGCGGCTTGCTTACTCGGCAGCCGCCAGCTTGTCCTGCGTTCTGGTTTCGAAGTCGCTGGCGTCGTGGCGCTCGTGCAATTGCGTCGAGGGATCGCCGGAGAGGCGGTTGACCATCCGGCCGCGCTGTACGGCCGGCCTGCTGTGGATGGCGTCGGCCCAGCGCAGCACGTTCTTATAGTCCTCGACCTGCAGAAACTCGGCTGCCCCGTAGGTCCAGCCCTTCACCAACCCGCCATACCACGGCCAAACGGCAATATCGGCGATCGTATATTGGCTGCCTGCCAGATACTCGCTTTCGGCAAGGCGGCGATCCAGCACGTCGAGCTGACGCTTCACTTCCATGGCGAAGCGGTCGATCGCATATTCGATCTTCGTCGGAGCATAGGCGTAGAAATGGCCGAAGCCGCCGCCAAGATACGGTGCGCTTCCCATCTGCCAGAACAGCCACGACAGGCATTCGGCGCGCTCGCTCGGCTCGGTCGGCAGGAAAGCCCCGAACTTTTCAGCGAGATAGGTGAGGATGGCGCCGGACTCGAAGACGCGGATCGGCTTGTCGCCGCTACGGTCCATCAGCGCCGGGATCTTCGAGTTGGGATTGATCTTGACGAAGCCGCTTCCGAACTGGTCGCCATCGCCGATCCGGATCAGCCAAGCATCATACTCGGCGCCGCTATGGCCAAGCGCCAGCAATTCCTCGAGCATGATGGTGACCTTCTGGCCGTTCGGCGTGCCGAGCGAATAAAGCTGCAGCGGATGACGGCCGATCGGCAACTCCTTCTCATGTGTCGGGCCTGCGATCGGGCGATTGATGTTGGCGAACTGGCCGCCATTCGCCTTGTTCCAGGTCCAGACCTTCGGTGGTACGTAATCGGAAGAACCGCTCATCTTTCAAACTCCTGGCATTGGTCGGATAGAGTTCGGCGGCAATCGGCTGGCCACCACATTTTTGCTGACATAGCAGAGGCGATGAGGGTTTGTCACAGGTGTCGGGGCGGCTTCACACAATCGTCAGAATATTAGCAAATGCAGGAGAAAGGCCGCCTGAGAGCTCCGCTTCCGCAAGACGCCTGCCCGTCGGTTCGACGACGATGATTTTCGCCAGTGTTCCATCGTCGGCGATGACGAACTGTTCCGGCCTGATGCCGCAGATGAATTCTCGCCGGGTCGCTCCGTGCCGGGACGCAGCGTTACGCTCAGGCCGCCCCCTCGCCTTCATGATTGACCGCCGTCCTGGTGCCGGAGGAGAACATGATCAGCGCGAAGAGCGGTTCGGTGCCGAGCGCGCGCGCCCAATGGCGCACATTGCGGGGAATGCGGATGGCGTCGCCGGCTTCGAGCCGGTAAAGTGCATCGCCGAGCTTGTGCTCGCAATGGCCGGAAACGACATAGAGGATCTCCTCGCAATCGGGATGGGAATGCAGCTGGTTGCGCTCGCCGGGATTGATGCGGCAGGTGCCGAAAGTCATCTCGGCGCCCGGCGTGCCGTCGCCGGTGATCTTCCAGTTGAGTTCGCCCCAGGTGGTCGGCATGAATTCGCCGCCGGCTTTCCTGAAAATCATATCTGTCTCGGTCAAGGCTGTCTTTCCCCCGTTCAGAGATTGGTGGTGACGCCGGCATCCGCGCGTCTAAAAAAGTCGAAGAGCTTCATGATCTCGCGGGCAATTTCAAGTGTGCCCCGGGTGATTGAGGTGCCGGAAAGGATCGCATCCGTCAGATGCAGGATCTCTCCCACATAGCCGAGATAGAAGAGGTTGTTGTTGTAGAGTTGGCCGAGCGAATGCTCCGGCTCGTAGATGAGCGCCGCATTCTCGTCCGGCTGGATAAAGCTTGCGGCGCGGCCATAGGACGGCAGGTCCGCCTTACGGAAGTAGGTTAGCCGGCTGCCGTTTTCGACGATGGCATTGGCCCCTTCGCCGATGATCTCGACCCGCTCGAAGATGCTGCCGCCGGATTGGCCGGCCGCCAGATGCAGCGTGCCGATCGCGCCGGAGCGGAAGCGCAGGCTGGTGACGGTAGCCCCCGACAGCGCCTCCCATTCATAGCTCGCGCGTTCGATCTCGCCGCCGAGGAAATGGAGGATCGCGCCGGGATGATAGATATGGTCGAGGAAGCTCTGCATCCTGACGAGATCGGCGCGCTCTTCAGGCTTCGGCAGGGCTTGGGGATAGCGGACATTGATCGAGGTCAGCCGGCCGAAACCGGGCGAGCCGATCAAGTCCCTGAGCTTCTCGATGGTCGGGAAGAAGGTCTTCTTGAGACCGGTCATCACCATGCGGCCGGCTGCGGCACTTGCCGCCTGCAACCTTTCGATGTCTTCCGAAGTCGCGGCGGTCGGTTTTTCCATCCAGACATGCGCGCCTGCGGCGAGCGCGTCGAGCGCCAGATCCGTTGCCTGCACCCGGCCGTCGGGATGATAGGCGGTGACGAGAAAGACCAAGTCCGGCTTTTCCTGCTCCAGCATGTCGCGGTGATCGGTATAGGCCCTGCCGGCGCCGAAAAGCTTGGCGAATTTTTCGGCGCGGGAAAGATCGAGATCGCAGATGCCGGCGAGCTCGACCGGCGCATACCGCAGCGCCGGGTAAATATTGCGGTAGGCATGTCCGCCGGCGCCGATGAAGCAGGCCCTGATGCGGTGATCGAATTCGAAATTGTAGCGGATTTCCTGCTGGACGTGGTGCGACATGGTCAGCCCTTGATTGCTCCCTGCGTCAGGCCCTCGGTGAAGCGGCGCTGCATCAGGATGTAGAGAAGAATGATCGGCAGGAACGAAATGACGGTGCCCGAGAAGACCAAGCGGTAATCGGAGGCGTAGGTGCTGGCGAAACGAACCAGCCCGAGCGGCAGCGTCTGAACTTCGGGGCTGATCAGCACGATCAGCGGCAGGAAGAAATCGTTCCAGGTGGAGAGCGCACTGATGATGACGAGCGCCTGCACCGCCGGCGTTGAGATGGGCAGAAAGACCTTGGTGAGGATCTGGAGATGCGAAGCGCCGTCGATCTTCGCGGCCTCGATCAGATCATCCGGCACGCCGATGAAGAAGCTCCGCATCAGGAATATGCCGAAGGGAATTCCGTTGCTGACCTGCACCAGCACGATACCAGCAAGCGTGTTGACGAGGTTGAGCCCGAAGAGCACCTGGTAGAGCGGGATGACGATCGCCTGAACCGGCACGGTGAGGCCGAGAATGAAGGCGTAGAATAGCCATTCCCGGCCGGGAAAACGGATCTTGGCGAGCGCATAGCCGGCAGGGGCGCAGGTGATCAGCGACAGGACGACGACGCCGACGAGATTGATGAGGCTGTTGCCGACGAGATCGCCGAAGCCGCCGATCTTCCAGGCGTCCAGATAGTTCCGCCACATCAGGTCGGCGGGCCAGGTGAAAGGGTCGGCTTGGCCGATCTCGGCCTCGGTCTTGAAACTGGAGATCAGCAGCCAGACGAAGGGGGCGAGGATCAGGATCAAGACAGGCGTCAGCGCCAGCGCCACCGGCCATTCGCGATTGCGCATACTCATTGCGAAAGCCTCGCGCGCCAGCGGTTGAAGACGATGGTGATGGCAATTGCCAGCAGGCTGAGCAGGATGCAGAGCACTGCCGCCAGTCCATGATCCTGGGATTGGAAGGCGAGCCGGTAGATATAGGTGGTGATCAGTTCGCTTTGGTAGAATGGCCCGCCATTGGTCATGACGAAGACCGTGGCGAAGCCTTTCAGGCCGTTGATCATCGCCAGCGAGACGACGAAGGTCGTCACCTCACGAAGCCCCGGCAGCGTCACATGGATCAGCTTCTGGAAGGCGTTGGCGCCGTCCACCTCAGCCGCGTCGTAGAGCGAGCGGTCGATATTCTGCAGGCCGGCGATGAAGAGCAGCATGTAGAGGCCGAAACCCTGCCAGGAGCTTGCGAGATTGACGGAAAAGAGCACCAGCGCCGGATCGGAAAGCCAACCCTGAGTGAAGGCGCCGAGCCCGATCCGCGTCAGCGCCGTATTCAAGAGGCCGAAAAACGGATCGTAGATATTGGCCCAGATGACGCCGACCACGGCCAAAGATACCAGATGCGGCAGGAAGAACGCGGTGCGGAAGAAGACCTGGGTGGTCCTCAGCCGGCTGACGGCAAGCGCCAGCAGCAGGCCGAGGCCGCCCGCCATCACCACATGATAAGCCAGCCATACGAAGGTATGGACTAAGCTCTTCCAGACGATCGGATCGTGCGCCGCCTTGGCATAGTTGTCGAAGCCGACGAAGACCGCGGAGGTGTTGAAGCCGGACGAGCTGTTGAAGCTCAACCAGAAGGTGGCGGCGATCGGCAGCAGGGTGAAGACGGCATAGAGGCCGAGAGCTGGCGCAATCAGCCAGAATGCGGTGCCGGCATCGCCATCGGCTGAGCCGGACCTCGCCGCCCGGCGTTTGGACATACGGACAGACAGGCCGCCCGTATGTCCCGCCACGGCACGTGCATCCCTGAGAGGAGCCACGACCTTGCTGCCTGATGTTTCGGGAATGACCACTATTTCGCCTCTGCCATTTTGGCCTGGATCTGCTTCATGCCTTCTTCGCCGCCGATCTGGCCGGAGATGAGGCCCTGGATGACCTGGAAATAGGTGTCGAGCACGGTGCCCGGCAGATAGACGCTCGGATTGTAGCCGACGCCGCCTACGGCTGCGGCGAAGATATCCTTCAGCACGGGAGTCGGAGGTTCGAGGCCTGGAATTTCGCGCGGATAGATCATCGTGCTTGCCGGATCCTGGGCGCGCTTCTTCATCACGGCATCGGACAGCATGAAGTCGATCCATTTCATCGCGAGTTCCGGCTGTCTCGAGTTGACCGGCACCAGCCAGCTCCAGCCGACGCCGCCGGTCGGCATCGCCGCGCCCTTGATGTCGGACGGCATCGGCGCGTAGCCGGCATTCGTAAGATCATAACCGGCCTTGCGGGCATTGGCGGTGAACCACGGGCCGGCAACAAACATGGCGGCGCGCTTGTTGAACCAGAGGCGCGAGGCGCCGTCGAGATCGAGGCCGGCCATTTCCTTCTTGATGTCGCCTGCCTCGACCAGCTTCTGCAGCCGGATGGCGCCGGCTGCGACTGACGGGTCGTCCCAGGCAATCTCGCGACGCAGCGCCTTGCCGATCACCTCCTTGCCGCTCGCCGACTGCAGCAGGTTGCCGAAGAGATGGCCGGCGCTACCTGATGTGCGCGGGCCGATGGCGATCGGCTGCAGGCCGGTCTCCTCGATCGACTTCATCAGCGTTTCGAATTCGCTCCAGGTGGCTGGGATCTTCCAGCCGGCCTGCGCGAAAATATCCTTGTGGTACCAGATGCCCAGCGCATCGAGCCCATCGGGAACCTCATAGATCTCGCCGCCGAACTGGCCCTTCAGCTCGGTGTAGAGCCAGGGATAGATCTTGTCCTTCCAGCCGCGTTTTTCATATTGCTCGGTGAGCGGCATGACCTGCTTGGCGTTCTTGACGACGCTGACGCGGCCGATGCCGGAGTTGGTGAGGATCACGTCCGGTCCGGCATCCGACTGTATGGCGGCCTGCACCGCGCCGTTGCTGATCGTGCCGGTCGGCGGCATGAATTCGACGGTCACACCGGGATTGGCCTTTTCGAAATCGGCCTTGATGCCGTTCCAGAGCTGCGCGACGAGCGGCTCGGTGATCTGCTCGGGCCCCCACATCTTCAGGGTTTCGGCATGTGCCGCCAGCGAACTTGCGGCGATCATCGCCGCCAGTGCAGTGCTGCGGGCAAGAAATTTCAGCATTGTTCCCTCCTCCGGGCCGCTCCACGGCCCCTGTTGTTCGGTTGCTGAAGGAGACCTCCCTCCCCTTCATGTCTTTCGGCTAACCCTTCTGAAAGCGTGCCATGACGGCCTGCTGGACATCGCTGATATGCGCGTGCATCAGCGCCTTGGCGCGGCCAATGTCGCGCGCCCGGAACGCCTGCAGGATCTGATCGCGCTCTTCGGCCGCCCTTTCGGCCAGATCACGGCTCTCATTGGCGATCGAGCGGCAGATCTGAATCTGCAGTGCGAGCCGCGCCAGCGTTTCGATCAGCGGCGCGCTCCCCGAAAGCTCGGCAATGGTCTCGTGGAATTCCTTGTCGCGAATGCCGTAGGTTTCCATGTCGCGACGGCGCAATGCGGCCACTGCCTCATCCAGGATACGCTCGAAATTTGCGATATGCCGGTCGCTCATTTCAGGAACGGCGAGCTCGACGGCGAAGCATTCGAGCGTCTTGCGCAAATTATAGAGGTCGTCGATCTCTTTCGGCGTGAAGCTGCGCACGAAGAAACCGCGATAAGGCTTGATCTCGATGAGCCCTTCCTTGGCAAGCGTGCCGATCGCCTCGCGGAACGGCGTGCGGCTGACCTGCAGGCGTTCCGTCAGTTCCTTTTCATCGATCGATACACCGCTCGGCAGTTCGCCCGAGACGATCAGGCGAACGATTTCCTCGTAGATCCGCTCGCGAAGGGTGAGGTGGCGCGGTGCGTTCATGGCTATTCATTTCCGTCTGGCGTTGAGGGCTTAAGTATGCAATATGCGAAAGAATATACAATATGGAAAATACAAAAACGGGAATTTTGTCAAAAGCTCACAGGAAAAATCAGAAAGCGGAGGAAAAGCAATAGGGAAGGTCTTTATCGTCGGCACCTGCGACACCAAAAGCGCAGAACTGAATTACGCCAAGGAGATGGTTCTGTTGGCCGGCGCCGATGCCGTGCTGGTCGATGTTGGTACGCTTGGGGAGGGTGCTGGCGCCAATGTCCGGTCGCGCGAAGTCGCCGAATTCCATCCGGAGGGTGCGGCGGCCGTGCTCGGGCAGACGGACCGGGGAACGGCGGTTTCGGCCATGGCCAAGGCGCTAACCGCATTCCTCAAATCGCGGGATGACGTAGGCGCCGTACTCGGCCTCGGCGGAACCGGCAATACCGCGCTGGTGACGGAAGCGATGCGGGCACTTCCCATCGGCCTGCCGAAACTGATGGTCTCGACGGTCGCCTCCGGCAATGTCGCGCCCTATGTCGGGCCGAACGATCTCACCATGATGTACTCGGTCGTCGATGTCGCCGGCCTGAACGCGATTTCGCGCCGGGTGATCGGCAATGCGGCGAACGCGGCGGCCGGCATGGCTCGCAACCCCATCCCCACTTCGAGCGATGATCGGCCGGGCATCGGCATGACCATGTTCGGCGTTACCACCCCCTGCGTCACGCAGGTGCGTGAGATGCTCGGCGAAATGCACGAAATCTACGTCTTCCATGCGACCGGTGTCGGCGGGCAGTCGATGGAAAAACTTGCCGATTCCGGCCTGCTGCAGGGCGTGATTGACGTGACGACGACGGAGGTCGCCGATCTCCTTGTCGGCGGCGTTTTTCCGGCGACCGAAGATCGCTTCGGCGCCGTCATCCGCACCGGCCTACCCTATGTCGGCTCGGTCGGCGCCGTCGACATGGTGAATTTTGGCGCGCGGGAAACCGTGCCGGCGCCTTTCCGCGACCGCAGGCTTCACGTCCATAATGCGCAGGTGACGCTGATGCGCACCACACCGGAGGAAAACGGCCGAATCGGCGCCTTCATCGTCGAACGGCTGAACCGGATGCAGGGTCCGGTCCGTTTCTTGCTGCCGCTCCACGGCGTTTCGGCCATCGACGCCGCCGGTCAGCCGTTCCACGATCCTGAAGCCGACGCGGCGCTGTTTGCCGCCATCCGAGACGGCTGGCGCGATGCGCCGAACAGGCGCCTCATCGAGATAGACGCCCATATCAACAGCCCGGAATTCGCCGCGGCACTCGTCGCCAACTTTCATGACATCCATACCTCAAGGAGGGAGTTTTGACCCGTATCGATAGAAACGACATTCTCAACAGGCTTCGCCGCAAGATCTCCGAGGGCCAGCCGATCATCGGCGGCGGCGCCGGCACCGGGCTTTCCGCCAAGAGCGAGGAGGCCGGCGGCATCGACCTGATCGTGATCTACAATTCCGGGCGCTACCGCATGGCCGGACGCGGCTCGCTGGCTGGCCTGCTCGCCTATGGCAATGCCAACGACATCGTCAGGGAGATGGGCCGCGAGGTTCTGCCCGTCGTGCGCCACACGCCGGTGCTGGCCGGCGTCAATGGCACCGATCCCTTCATGCTGCCCGATCACTTCCTCGACGAGCTGAAGGCGATGGGTTTTGCCGGCATACAGAATTTTCCCACCGTCGGGCTGATTGACGGCACCTTCCGCGCTAATCTCGAAGAAACCGGCATGAGCTTCGATCTCGAGATCGACATCATCGCCCGCGCCCACGCCAAGGACATGCTGACGACGCCCTATGTCTTCAGTGCTGAGGACGCCGTTGCCATGACCCGGGCCGGCGCTGACATCGTCGTCTGCCATCTCGGCCTGACCACAGGCGGTGCGATCGGCGCCGAAACGGCGTTGACGCTCGACGGATGCGTGGAGAAGATCAACGCCTGGACGGATGCCGCCAGATGCGTGCGCGACGACGTCATCGTGCTCTGCCACGGCGGGCCGATTGCTATGCCCGCGGATGCCGCATACGTGCTCGCCCGCTGCAAGGGATGCAACGGCTTCTACGGCGCAAGTTCGATGGAGCGATTGCCGACCGAAATCGCGATCAGGGTACAGGTCGAGGATTTTGTAAAGATTTAGGCGCGGCTTGGACTGGCCACGCCAGCTGCCGGCGCCTCCAAGGTGGGGCGCCGGCAGCAAAGGCGGTCAGGGCATGACCATCGCGTCGGCGCTTTCCGGGGAGCCAAGGATCTCGTCCAGCTGCCTACCAGCGCGCGGCTGCCCTTCACGTCGTCGGCCAGCCGCAAGAAGACCCCTGCCATGCCGCGAAAAATCTCCGCTGCCGGATCGTCCTTTCCCAGGAAGTCGGCGATCTCCTGCATTTCGGCGACCCAGCGATAGGCTTTCGGATACATGTCGGGAATGGATTTCGTCAGCTTGCGGTCAACGTCGGGAAGGCTCTCGGCGAGTTCGGCCTTCAGGCTTTCGGCAGCACCGGAACGAGATGCGGCCAGCAGCACTGCGGTGCCGAGTCCGATAAAGCCTTTGTTCATGCCGGCATAACACATCTTCAGCGCCGAAGCCGCGCCGAGCGGGCCGTCGAGCTTGCGAACCCGCAAGCCGTAATCTTCGAGCCGCCTGCTTCGCTCCCCGCTATCGCCGCTGATATAGATGGCCGGTCCTGATTTGCCGGGAACCGGCGGCCCGCCGATGATGGCGCCGTCGAGAACCTCTACCCGGCTGCCATTGAACCGCGCCGCCACGGCCTGCATGGTTTTTGGCGCGATCGCATTGAGGTCGATAAAGGGCGGCGGCGCCGGCATCCCCGATGTCATCTTCGCGACCAATTCGGCGACGCCGACCGCTTCCGCCGGCGGAACGATGGCGCGCGCGATCGTCTCCTCGCTCCGGCCTTCGAGGCAAGTCAGCACCGTGGCGCCCTGGTCGATCAGCCGTCTGGCGACAGCGCTTCCCATTGAGCCCGCTCCGATAATTGCGAAATTCGGCATGTGAAACCCCTATAGCGTGACGACGACATCGCATCAGAGCTATCGCCGATCGGACCGCCGTCAACTGCGACAAGGCGGCAGGATGCTCGTGTTGAAAGCGGGCGACGGTCTTCCCGTGCACGCCGCCCCTTCACTGACGGACTCCTCAATCGTCGAGAAGATCGTGCGTCATGCGGGATGCTCAGTTCTCGTCGATCGGCGTTTAGCCCAAGCGCATAAGGGCGCCGCGCTGCAAACTGAAGACACTGCCCTGCTCTGACCTCTGGCAAGTTCCCGCCACCGATCACAGGATCACCGGCTTGAGGTACCCCGTGGGTTGCCCCTCCCCGGCGGCGGCCCGGCAACCTATATCAATGCCAAGCCAACCGGCAGCATGGACTGCCCGACCGGAGATATGCATGAGCCAGGATCCCTATGAGCTTCTGGGCGTGAAGCGGGACGCGACGCAGAAGGATATTCAGAGCGCGTTCCGCAAGCTCGCCAAGAAACTTCACCCCGACCTTAACCCCGGCGACAAAAAGGCCGAGGACCGATTCAAGGATATTTCGACCGCCTACGAAATTTTGAGCGACGAAGAGAAGCGGCGACGTTTCGACCGCGGCGAGATCGATATGACGGGCGCCGAGCGGGCGCAGCGTAGCTATTACCGTGACTATGCCTCGGCGAGCGGTGCCAATGATCCTTATCGCAACAATTCCGGTTTCGCCGATTTCGCCGATATCGACAATACTTTTGCCAATTTCTTTTCGCGCCGCGCCGGCGGCGGCAGGATGCGCAGCCAAGGCCAGGATCGGCGTTTCTCCATGGAGGTCGACTTTCTCGAGGCCGTCAACGGCACCAGGACCGAGATCAAGCTGCCGGACGGGCCGCAGCTCGATGTCCAGATCCCGCCCGGAACCCGAGACGGCCAGACCTTGCGGCTGCGTGGCAAAGGTGAACCAGGCCTTGGAGGTGGGCCGCCGGGCGATGCCCTTATCGAAATCCGGGTGAGGCCCCACCGCTTCTTCACGCGCGACGGCGACGACATCCGCCTGGAACTGCCGATCTCGCTTGGCGAGGCGGTGCTCGGCAGCAAGGTCCGCGTGCCGACACCTTCGGGACCTGTCAACGTGACGCTGCCGCCGCACTCGAATACGGGCAAGGTCCTGCGTCTCAGGGGCAAGGGCGTCCCAAAACGCGGCGGCGGACACGGCGACGTCTATGTCTCCTTGAAGATTGTGCTGCCCGATAATCCAGACGAAAGGCTGACCTCCCTGGTTAAGGAATGGGCGGCGGCAAATCCATACGATGCGAGGAAGAATATGGAGGCCTGATCGTGGATGATCATGAGTTCCGTCTTTACTTGAAAATCGATGTCGTCCAGCTCGACTTCTGGGTCGAAAGGGGCTGGCTGATCCCGGAGATGTCAGGAGAAGGTCGGCAGTTTCGCGAGGCCGATGTCGCCCGCGGCCGGCTCATCCTCGATCTCATCGGCAATATGGGTGTCAACGAAGCCGGGGTCGATGTCGTCATGAATCTCGTAGATCAGCTGCACACGCTGCGGGGAACGATGAGCAAGCTGGTGACGGCCATCGGCCGGCAAGAGCGGGAGGTTCAGCAGCGGCTCATCGAAAGCCTTGAGGAAATAGACCGGTTTTGAGGAGCCAGCCGCATCAGGCGGATATTTCTCACGCGGTGAACCAGTAGCGGACGATATGGAAGAACAGCGGCGCGGCGAAGGTGATGGAATCCAGCCGATCCAGCACGCCGCCATGGCCTTCGATCACATAGCCCCAGTCCTTGGCGTTGAGATCGCGCTTGATCGCGGAGAGCACGAAGCCGCCGAAGAAGCCGGCGACGACGATGACCGTGCTGATGGCTGCCGCCTGCAGGGGTGAGAACGGCGTCAGACGATAGAGCAGCGTTCCGACGAGGATGGCCGAGGCGCCGCCGCCGATCAGGCCTTCGAGTGTCTTCGAGGGGCTGATGTTCGGCGAGAAACGATGTTTTCCGAGAAGCTTGCCCCAGACGTACTGGAAGACGTCGCTGAGCTGCACGACGATGACGAGATAGACGAGGAGAAGGGCTGAGGGCGTGCCAGTCTCAAGCATAAGCAGTGCGGGCGCATGGCTGATCGAATAGACCGTCAGCATCAATCCCCATTGCACCCTGGCAGTCCGCGCCAGGAATTCATTGACGTCGCCCGTGAGCGTCGCCACCGCCGGCAGGATCAGGAAGGCATATACGGGAATGAAGATCGCAAAGAGGCCGTACCACAACGTTCCGAGCAGCACGTAATGCAGCGGCAGGACGACGAAGAAGGATAGGAATAGCGCCTGGTGGTCGCCACGCCGTGAAGGCGTCAGCGTCCAGAATTCGCGCAGCGCCATGAAGGACAGGAATGCGAACAGGATGACGACCGCCGCATCGCCGAGCAGGATCGCGCCGCCGAAGATCGCGACCATGAGCCACCAGGAACGGATGCGGGCATTGAGGTTCTGGACGGTGGCGACGGAACCGGGTTCGGTCGCGCGCCGCTGCAGAATGAAACCGATGGCGGAAGCGACGGCGAGCAGGCCGAGGATCGCGGCAAGGACGATGGAGAACAGGCTGGTCATGCGACGCGCCCTCCGTCTGCCAGCTCGATGATCGCGGCACGGGCACGGGCCAGGAATGCTTCCTTGCCTTCGCCCGGTTCTACGCGTAGCGGCTTGCCGAAACGTGCCGTGCAGGTGATCGGCACGATCAGTATGCTTCCCTTCGGTAGGATTCGCTGCAGATTGTCGAGATGGATCGGTACGAGATCGACATCGGGGAAACGGCAGGCAAGGCGATAGATGCCGCTGCGGAATGGTGCGATCTCTTCGGTGGCGCTTCTCGTGCCTTCCGGAAAAATCAGGATCGAGCGCCCCTCTTCGAGCAGCCGCTCGAGCGGCTCGAGCGGGTTGCTGTCCGGCAGAGGTTTGCGGTCGATCAGAACGGCGCGCAGGCCCTTCTCCGCGATGAAACGGCGAAGGGCGCTCATACCCCAATAGTCGCGCGCCGCAACGGGATGGGTCAGCCGCCGCACCTGGTATGGCAGGGCGGCCATGACGGCGACCGTATCAACATGACTGTTGTGATTGGCGAAATAGATGCGGCGGCGCGTGTCGGGCGTGCAGCCCCGCCACTCGCTTCGGGCGCCGACCATGACACGGACGAACAGCACAAGAAGACGACGGATGAGCGCGGTCATAGTCTCTCCAGCGAACGGGCAAGCGTTATCGTGCGCGTGACGCAGATGACGAGGCTTCCGGCCGCGATGATGGCTGAGGTCAGGATCAGCAACCAATGGCTGGATATGCTGTTCGGCGTGACGCCGATGCGCGCCAGCCACGCGCTCATGGCGATCGCCCAGGACGACGACCGGCTCGCGATCGGTCGCCGCGAGGCCCCTTCTTCACCCATTTATTGTTTCCCCAGCCCAATAGTCTTCTGCATACCCTGCCAATGCCGCCGCGCCAAGCCCCCCGGCGATCCGGTCCAAGCCCGCTCGCCCGAAGCGAAGGACGTGCTTCTTGACGCGAGAAATCTCAACCGAAAAGCACGGCGGCGGCGGGGATGCAGCCTGCCACGCCGCGTTTCTTGCGCCAAGTCGCGACGCCATCAGGACGCTGAAAAATCGGTGTACAAAGAAAGAGCACAGTGAGTGATCAGCCTGATTTTTAAGCCTATTCTCTCCTTGACACATTTTTAGGCGCTACTATGATTTTTAAACCAGATGGTAAAAAAAGGGGAGCAATCGATGACCAAAGACATCCTGATTTCACGCCGGGCAGTGATCGCATCGGGCATTGCGCTCGGAGTGACCAGCTTCGCCCCGCTCACAAGGGCCGCCGCCCCGCTGAAAGTTGCCGGCATTCATGCGTCGCCGGTTGAAAACGCCTGGAATTCCTGTCTTCACAAGGCCCTCCAGGATGCTGCCAAGGAAGGCGCCATCGACTATGTCTTTTCCGAAGGGGTTTCCGGCACCGATTATCCGCGCGCCATGCGTGAATATGCCGAACAGGGCAACAAGCTGATTATCGGCGAAGCCTATGCGGTTGAGAAGGAGGCCCGTCAGGTCGCGGCCGACTATCCCGATACAGCTTTCGTGCTGGGTTCGAGCGGCGAGCAGGCCGGCGACAATTTTGGCGTCTTCGGCACGTGGAATCATGACGGCGCCTATCTGGCCGGTATGCTTGCGGGTAAGATGACCAAGTCGAATGTCGTCGGTTCAGTCGGCGCCATTCCAATCCCCGAAGTCAACATGCTGATCAACGCCTTTGCCGCAGGCGTGAAGGCGGTCAATCCCGACGCAAAGCACTTGGTCTCGTTCATCGGCACCTTCTTCGATCCGCCGAAGGCCCGCGAGGCCGGGCTCGCCCAGATCGACGCCGGCGCCGATATCCTGTTCGGCGAGCGCATCGGCACGGCCGATGCCGCCAAGGAACGCGGCATCAAGTCGGTCGGTTCGCTGGTCGATTACACGCCGCGTTATCCCGATACGGTGTTTGCCAACGCCATGTGGTATTTCCGCCCGATCCTGAATGCCGCGATTGCCGATGTCGCTGCCGGCAAGCCGGTCGGCAGGAACTACACGTCTTACGGCCTGATGAAGGAAGGCGGCAGCGATATCGTCTTCGTAAAGGGTGTTGCGCCTGCCGAGGCGGAGGCCGCGATGGAAGCCAAGCGGGCGGAGATCAAGGCCGGCACCTTCGAAGTGCCGAAGATGATGGAAGAGCCGAAGTAGTTCGGCTGATGCAGGGCGACGCGACGGAACTTGCGGCAGCGATCAGGCATGGCAGCTTGAGCGCTGCAGAAGCGATGCGGATCTCCCTTGAGGCAGCCGCGCGGCATGAGCCGCTCGGCGCGATCGCCTATCTCGACGGCGCCATGGGTCTCGCTGCAGCGCAGGCCTGCGACCGGGAGCGGCAGCGCCCGCCCGAGCATTCTTCGGCGCGGCCCTTTGCCGGCGTGCCGACCTTGGCGAAAGATCTTGGCGGTCCCTTCCGCGGACTGCCGGTAGCGGCCGGTTCCCGCCTCTTCGCGAGAAAGGGCGGCGAGGCCGATTCCGATCTCGCTTCGCGATTCCGCGACGCCGGCTTTTGTCTATTCGGCCTGACGACGAGCCCCGAATTTGGCCTTTCGCTCGCCAGCGAACCGGCAATCGGACCTGTCTGTCGCAACCCGCTCGATCCGGCCCGCACCGCCGGCGGCTCGTCCGGCGGTGCAGCGGCAGCGGTTGCCGCCGGGATCGTCGCGATTGCCCACGCCACCGACGCCGGTGGCTCGATCCGCGTGCCCGCCGCCTGTTGCGGCCTTGTCGGACTGAAGCCGACCCGCGGCGCCATCCCCGGCGGACCTTCTTTTGGCAACCACCTTGCCGGCATCGCGAGCGAACTGGCGGTCTGCCGCTCGGTGCGGGATACGGCACTTATCTTCAGCAATCTGAGCGGCAATGCGTGCGGACCCGTTCCGGATCCCTCTCCCGCCGGTTTCGGCACCGGCCGTTTGCGGATTGGCCTGTTGACCGACACCGGACCGGTCTATCCGACCGAGGGTGATCGGCTTGCAGCCGTCGAGGACGCGGCACGGGTGCTCGAGAAGGACGGATATGTCACCGTTCCGTTGACCTGGGCCGATTTCGAATGGAGCGTCGCCGCCAGCAGCCGCGCCTTCGCTGATATCATTTCGGTCAATCTCACCGCCCTCATAGAGGCAGCAGCCCTCGATGAAAGCAGGGCCGAGCCCCTTACGCAGGCTTTCGCCATACGGGGACGAGCGCTTTCGGCCATCGAACTCTGGAAAACGCTGAACGATGCTGTCCTGGTAAGCCACGCCGTCTGGGGGCTGTTTGATACCGTCGACTGCATCCTGATGCCGATGCTTGCCTCCGCGCCTCTTGCGATCGGCTCCTTTCCGTCCGATCATACCGACACCGATCTGCATCTGGAGCGGATGACCGCGTTTGCGCCGCTTGCCTGCCTTGCCAATATTTCGGGTTTTCCTGCTTTGACGCTGCCTTTCGGACAGGATGAGCACGCCATGCCGCTGCCGGTGCAGCTCATGATGCCGATGGGTCGCGAGCCGGCGCTTCTCTCGCTTGCGGCACGCCTGGAGGCGGAGGGGCGATGGCAGCAACGCTATCCGGTGGCGGGGTTGCCGTCATGACCGGGCCCGTTCTCGAAATTGTCGGCGTCAGCAAACGTTTCGGCGCCAATCTTGCCAATGACAATATTTCCATGACGCTGGCCAGGGGCGAGGTCGTCGCCCTGCTCGGCGAGAACGGCGCGGGGAAAACCACGCTGATGAGCATCCTTTTCGGTCACTACGTGCCGGATGCCGGCCAAATTCTGATCGAAGGTGCCGAGCTGCCGCAGGGCAAGCCGCGCGCGGCGATCCGCGCCGGCGTCGGCATGGTGCATCAGCATTTCTCGCTCGCGCCCAATCTGACCGTCCTCGAAAACGTCATGACCGGCACGGAGGGGCTGTGGTCCTGGCGATCGGCAACATCGGCGGCGCGCAACAAACTCCTGGCGATTTCGGAACGCTTCGGCCTGCAAGTCGATCCCGATGCCCGTCTTGGCGACCTTTCGGTCGGCGAGCAGCAGAGAGTGGAAATCCTCAAGGCGCTCTACAACGATGCCCGCATTCTGATCCTCGATGAGCCGACGGCGGTGCTGACCAACATCGAAGCCGAGCGGCTGTTCACGACCCTAAAGGAAATGGCCCGCCAGGGCCTGTCGCTGATCTTCATCTCACATAAGCTCGACGAGGTGATGGCGGCGGCTGACCGCATCGTCGTGCTGCGCGCAGGCAAGATGGTCGCCGAACGCCGGGCGTCAGAAACCAGCAAGGCGGAACTCGCCGAGCTGATGATTGGGCACCGCGTAACACGGCCCGTGCGCGAACCGTCGACACCCGGCGCCGTTGCACTCGAGGCCGCAGGTGTGACCGTACGAACCGGCGGCATCGATCGTCTGAAATCGATCAGCTTCCGGCTGCATCAGGGCGAGATCCTCGGCATCATCGGCGTCTCAGGCAACGGCCAGGCGGCACTGGCGCACCTTCTTTCCGGCACGCTGGCGCGCAGCGGCGGCGACCTCAGACTGTTCGGCGAAGCGGTCGGCGATCTTGGAGTCGCCGATGTCGTCGAAGCCGGCATCGGCCGCATTCCCGAGGACCGCAACCATGAGGGCGTGATCGGGGAAATGGCGATCTGGGAAAACGCCGTGCTGGAGCGGATCGCCTCGCCGGCCTTCTCGCGCAACGGTCTCGTCAACCGCAAAGCCGGCATGGCGTTTGCGCGCGAGATCATCGACGGCTTCGATGTTCGTGGTGGCGGCCCGGCAATCCGAACGCGGCTTCTTTCCGGGGGGAATATGCAGAAGCTCATTCTCGGGCGCAGTCTCTATCGGCGGCCGCGCATCCTGATCGCGGCGCAGCCTGCCCGCGGCCTCGATGAAGGCGCCGTTGCCGCCGTGCATGCGCGCCTGCTCGAAGCCCGCCGGCAGGGGACTGCCGTGCTGCTGATCTCGGAGGATCTTGACGAGGTGATCGCGCTCGCAGACCGCATACAGGCGATCGTCGGAGGCCGGCTGTCGCCGCCCGTCGACGCCGACGGCGCCGATGCCCGCAGGCTGGGGCTGATGATGGCCGGGGAATGGCAAGAGACCCGCGAGGCCGGCCATGCGATTTGAGCGCCGCGAACACCGCCCGCTTTCCCTGCTAATCGTCACGCCGGTTATCGCCGTCGTCGCGGCGCTTGCGCTGGCGGGCATCCTGATCTCGATCGCCGGCGCGCCTGTCCTCGATGCCTATTGGCGCATTCTGACCGGCGCCTTCGGATCGCGGCTTTCGGCGACCGAAACGCTGACGCGGGCGACGCCGCTGATGCTGACCGGACTTGCCGCTGCCGTCGCCTTCCGGGCGCGGCTCTGGAATATCGGCGCCGAGGGCCAGTTCTATCTTGGCGCCATCGCCGTTGCGGCGGCGAGTTCGAAACTGCTGGGCAATCTTCCGGCACCCATTCTTATTCCACTCCTGCTGATGATTGGTGCGATCGCCGGCATGGTGCTGATTTTACTCCCGCTGTGGCTGAGACTGCGCTTTTCCGTCGATGAGGTCGTCACCAGCCTGCTGATGAATTTCATCGCCGTGCTTTTCGTCTCGATGCTCATCGACGGCGTTCTCAAGGATGCGCTTGCCTTCGGCTGGCCGCAGTCGCAATCCGTCAGCGATCACGCCATGCTGCCGAAGCTGATCGCCCGCTCGCGCCTTCATATCGGTTTTGCGATCGCGATAGTGCTGGCGATCATCGTTCACTTCGTCCAGTCCCGCACCATATTTGGTATGCAATCGCGGGCCGCGGGCCTTAACCCTGCCGGTGCGGTTTTTGCTGGTGTGCCGCTCGGAAGAACGCTGGTGAAGGTCGCCTGTCTCTCCGGTGGGCTTGCAGGGCTTGCAGGAGCAATCGAGGTGATGGGCGTCAAGGGCTACGTGACGACCGACCTGTCGCCCGGTTTCGGCTATGCAGGCATTGTCGTCGCCATGCTCGCCAACCTCAATCCGCTTGGTGTTGTCTTCGCCGCCATTTTCACGGCCACGATGTTCGTCGGCGCCGACGGCATGAGCCGGGGTCTCGGCATCCCGACCTATATTGCCGACGTCACGGTGGCGCTCTCGCTCCTGACGATGCTGATCGCATTGTTCTTTACGCAATACAGGATCCGGCGATGACGCAATTGTTCGATATCATCGCCTCCGCCGGGCTCTGGGCGGCAATCCTGCGGATCGCCACGCCACTGATTTTCGGCACGCTTGGAGCCCTGCTCTGCGAACGGGCCGGCGTGCTCAACCTCGGCATCGAAGGCATCATGACCTTCGGCGCAATGATCGGCTGGCTTTCCGTCTATCATGGTGCCGATCTGTGGACCGGCCTGCTGATCGCCGCGGTCGCCGGTGGCGTCTTCGGCCTGCTGCACGCGTCGCTGACGGTGACGCTCGGGCTCTCGCAGCATGTCTCCGGTCTCGGTGTGACGCTCTTTGCCTCAAGCTTCAGCTATTATGTCTTCCGGCTGATCGTGCCGCTTGCCAATACGCCGCCCACCATCGTGCCGTTTCAGCCGATCGCCATTCCCGGTCTCTCGACGCTGCCGTTCATCGGCCCGGCCTTCTTCACGCAGACGGCGCCGACCTATCTTGCGATCCTTATCGCACTCCTGATGGCCTACATCATCTTCCGCACTCCCGTGGGGCTTGCAATCCGCATGACCGGTGAAAATCCGCATGCGGCGGAAGCCCAGGGCGTCGATCCAATGAAGGTGCGGTACGGCGCGGTGGTTGCCGGAAGCGCTCTGATGGGAATGGGCGGCGCCTTCCTGACCTTGTCGGCGTTCAACAGCTTCTTTCCGACCATGGTGCAGGGGCGCGGCTGGATCTGCATCGCGCTTGTCGTATTCGCCTCCTGGCGGCCGGGCCGCGCGCTGTTCGGGGCTCTGCTCTTCGCCTTCTTCGATGCCTTTCAGCTTCGGCTGCAAACGGCGTTAAGCGGGCTTGTACCCTATCAGCTCTTCCTGATGACGCCCTATATCCTTTCCATTGCCGCTCTTGCGATCATGGCCCGCCGCGCCCGCGTGCCGCAGGCGCTAATGCAGCCCTATCGGCGCGGCGAACGCTAGCCGCCCTTTCAAACGAGGTTCCGATGTTTGATCTGATCGTCAGAAATGCAAATCTCCCCGATGGCCGAACCGGCATCGATATCGGTATCGAGGGCGGCATGATCGTCGCCGTCGAGCGTAATCTGCAGGCGCAGGCGGCAGAGGAAATCGACGCCACCGGCAGGCTGGTGAGCCCGCCTTTCGTGGATCCGCATTTCCATATGGACGCCACCCTGTCGCTCGGGCTGCCACGCATGAATGTCTCCGGCACGTTGCTGGAGGGCATCGCGCTCTGGGGGGAGCTGCGCCCTATCGTGACCAGGGAGGAACTGGTCGATCGCGCGCTGCGCTATTGCGATCTGGCGGTGACGCAAGGCCTGCTTTTCATCCGCAGTCATGTCGATACGAGTGATCCCAGACTGGTGACCGTCGAGGCGATGATCGAAGTCCGCGAAAGGGTCGCGCCCTATATCGATCTGCAGCTGGTCGCCTTCCCCCAGGACGGTTATTACCGCTCGCCGGGGGCGATCGACGCTCTCAACCGGGCGCTCGACATGGGCGTCGACATCGTCGGCGGTATTCCCCACTTCGAACGGACGATGGATGACGGCACGGCGTCGGTCGAGGCGCTCTGCCGCATCGCCGCCGAGCGCGGCCTGCCGGTCGATATGCATTGCGACGAAACCGACGACCCGCTCTCGCGCCATATTGAGACGCTGGCCGCGCAAACCATCCGCTTCGGCCTGCAGGGAAGTGTCGCCGGCTCGCATCTGACCTCGATGCATTCGATGGACAATTATTATGTTTCCAAGCTCATCCCGCTGATGGCCGAAGCGGAGATCAACGTGATCCCCAACCCGCTGATCAACATCATGCTGCAGGGCCGGCACGACACCTATCCGAAGCGCCGCGGCATGACCCGGGTCCGCGAGCTGATGGATGCCGGGCTGAATGTCTCTTTTGGGCAGGATTGCGTCATGGATCCCTGGTATTCAATGGGGTCCGGCGACATGCTGGAGGTAGGCCACATGGCGATCCATGTCGCGCAGATGGCCGGCATCGACGACAAGAAGAGGATTTTCGACGCGCTGACCGTCAATTCGGCGAAGACGATGGGGCTCGCTGGCTACGGACTGGAGAGAGGTTGCAAAGCAGACCTCGTCATCCTCCAAGCCAGCGACACGCTGGAGGCGCTGCGGCTGAAGCCCAACCGGCTGGCGGTGATCCGCCGCGGGAAGGTCATCGCCCGCTCGGCACCGCGCGTCGGCGAGCTTTTCCTGGACGGGCGCCCGGCGCAGATCGACGGCGGTCGGGATTATGCACCGCGCTATTGAGACGCGAGGACGCCTGCGTACTATCCCGCCGCGCGGCGAGCTGTGATGATCCAGGCGCGGCGCGGGAGTCGAAAAACACCCCTCCGGCGTCATATATGCCACCAGCAAATCGCGCAGACGCTGCAGGCCGGAGTCGCTCCCGGCATCCATGAGCGGTATCAGGCGATCTTCTGACGGGCCGGCAGTTTCCAGCCAGGCCGGACGAAATGGCAGGTGTAGCCATTCGGGATGCGCTCCAGATAATCCTGGTGCTCGGGCTCGGCCTCCCAGAAATCGCCGGCCGGCACGACTTCGGTGACGACCTTTCCAGGCCACAGGCCGGATGCGTCGACATCGGCGATCGTTTCCCTGGCGACGCGCTCCTGTTCGGAACTGGTATAGAAGATCGCCGAGCGGTAGCTCGTGCCGACGTCGTTGCCCTGGCGGTTGCGCGTGCTCGGGTCATGGATCTGGAAGAAGAATTCGAGGATTTCCCGATAGCTGATCTTGGCGGGGTCGAAGATGATTTCGATCGCCTCGGCATGGGTCCCGTGGTTGCGGTAGGTCGCATTCGGCACGTCGCCGCCGGTATAGCCGACACGAGTCGAGATCACGCCCTTGTAGCGGCGGATGAGGTCCTGCATGCCCCAGAAGCAGCCACCGGCGAGCACTGCACGTTCTTCGGTCATTGGGTGTCTCCTTGTTTGCCAAGAGATAGTGTTCCGAGCCGTCAATTTCCATAAGGCGCAATGAGCGCAGCCTCGCTATCGCCGCCAAGGGAAGATGATGAGGTCTATAGTCGCTGCCGGCTCAGGAAAATCAGGCCTTAATACGGAAGCCTTCCTTGAGCCAGGGATGCAGCGCCTGGCTGGCCGCAAGGATATCGCCCCGCCCATCGACCTCAGCACCGGAAAACCGGGTGACGATGCCGCCGGCCTCCTCGACCATCAGCGCCGAGGCGCCGAAATCATGGATCGAAAGCCCATCCTCGAAAAAACCGTCCAGCCGGCCGCAGGCGACATAGGCGATCGACAGCGCCGCCGAGCCGAGGCGGCGCACACCTGCCGTATTGGCCATCAGCCGTTTGATGGCGTCGAAATAGATTTCTTCGGCGACCGCCTTGACCTGGCCGGGGATCGGCAGGCCGGCGCCGATAAGCACGTTTTCGATGTCGCCGACATCGGCGCAGCGGATGCGCTCGCCATTGAGATAGGCGCCGCCGCCGCGCTCGGCGCTGAACAACTCGTCCTGCATGGCGTCATAGACGACGCCAGCCACCAGCCTGCCGCGTTCGGCGATGGCGATCGTCATGCCGAAATGCGGGACGCCCCAGGCGTAATTGGTGGTGCCGTCGATCGGGTCGATGTAGATGATCGGCGTGTCCGGCCCGGCCGTGCGGTTGCCAACGGCTTCCTCGCCCTGGATGGCATAATCAGGAAAGGCCTTGGTCATTTCGTCGACGATGATCCGCTCGACGGCGACATCGATTTCGGTCTGATAGTCGCGGGGCGCCTTGGCGAGCATTTCCCGAGAGGTTCGCCGCCGCAGCGAGACGCGGGCGGTTTCGCCGGCCTTCACCACCGCCTCGGCAAGCACGAGGAGGCGGGACGACGCGGTCGGGGAAAGACGCGTTAATATCGGGGAGGATGCCATGAAGAAAATCCGGAGGCTGCAGATGTGACGGACGCAATCGTGCGGAGCCATTCCCTTCGCAGAGGCCCATACCCATTCGCGCGATATTATATCAGCCGGTCCGTCGATGCATCGAAGAGATGAATCTGGGCCGCATCGACCGACAGCCCGATCATGTCTCCTGATTTGACTCTGTCGCGCCGCGTCTCGACGATCGTCAGTTCCGGCTCGGTTGCCGCGCTGATGAAGGTCGACGAGCCGGTCGATTCGACGAAGGCGATCGGCACGTCGAAACTGCCATGCCCGGGCTCGACGACGCCGACATGTTCCGGCCGGATGCCAGCGACGAGTTTCCGCCCGGGTTCAACGGCGCGTGCTATCGCAAGCTTCTGCTTCACCGCGCCGAAATCCACCACCAGGTGCTTTCCGTCGTCGGCAACGATCGCGGGAATGAAATTCATCGCCGGCGAGCCGATGAAACCGGCAACGAACCGGTTGGCCGGCCGGTCGTAGAGTTCGAGCGGCGCGCCCTGTTGTTCGATGATGCCGTCGCGCATCACCACCACATGGTCGGCCATCGTCATCGCTTCGACCTGGTCGTGGGTGACGTAGACGAAGGTGGCGCCCAGCCGGTCGTGCAGGGCGCGGATTTCCTTGCGCATCGAGACACGCAGCGCGGCATCAAGATTGGAAAGCGGCTCGTCGAACAGGAAGGCCTGAGGGTTGCGGATAATGGCGCGGCCCATCGCGACGCGCTGCCGTTGGCCCCCGGAAAGCTGGCGCGGATAACGGTCGAGCAGCCGGGAAAGACCGGTGATGACAGCGACTTCCTCGGCTTTTCGCTTTGCCTCAGCCTTAGGGACGCCGTGCATTTTCAGCGAATAGGTCAGGTTCTGTTCCACCGTCATATGCGGATAGAGGGCGTAACTCTGAAAAACCATGGCGATATCGCGCGCGCGGGGCGGCACGTCGTTCATCACCTCACCGGCAATCTTCAGCGTGCCGCCGGTAATTTTTTCCAGCCCCGCAAGCGAACGGAGCAACGTGGACTTTCCGCATCCGGACGGACCGACCAGCGCCACGAACGTGCCCTTGGGAATTGAAAGGTTGACGTTCTTAAGCGCGTGGAAGGCGCCGTAGTGCTTCTCGACGCCCAAGAGTTCGATTTGGATGTCCTGGCTCATACCGAAAACCTTGCTGGTCCCCAACCGGGACCGATGAGATGGTCAAGGGTGAAAAACGTCGTCATTTGACTGCTCCGGCGGCGATTCCGCGCGTTAGCGTGCGCTGGAAGATCAAGAAGAAGATCACGGTCGGTATTATACCCAGGAAAGCCGCCGAGGCCTGCAGCACCGGGTCCGACATGTTCTGACCGCGGGTGAGGCCCATGGCGACCGAGACTGTCTGGTTGTTGTTGGATACCAGCATGACGAGCGGGATCAAGAATTCGTTCCAAGTCCAGATGAAAAAGAAGGTTCCGAGGACCATGAGCGTCGGCCGCAACATGGGTACGACTACGAACCACAGCGTTTTCCAGTGGGTCGAGCCATCCATCTCGGCCGCTTCGAGGATTTCCTTGGGAAAAGTACTCAGCACCGTCGAGAGCAGGTAAGTTCCGAAAGCGCTTTGCAGGACCGCGAAAATGATGATCACGGAAAGCTGCGTATCGTAGAGGCCGCTGGCTTTCGCCATGTAGTAAAGCGGGTAAATGATCGACTCCTGCGGCACCATGATGCCCAGAAGAAAGACCACCAAAATCGCGCGCGAACCCGGCACCTTGCCGACTCCAATCGCATAGGCGTTGAACAGGCTTATCAGCACCCCCAACACCGAAACTGAGAGACTGATCACCACGCTGTTGAGCAGCTTGCGGCTGAAATCGGACACCGTCCAGAATTTCTCGATCGCCGTGAGATCGATCGACCGGGGAATCGAAAGCGGTCCGCCGACCGCGTATTCGGCGCTCGCCTTGACGGCGTTGAGCAGCGCCAGGCAAAAGGGAAAGAGCGTAAAGGCGAGGAGCAGAATAAGGATGGCCAGCACCACCCACCGCATGGGGTCGCGTTGCGCGCGACCGAATGCCGCCGTCGCCTTTGCCTTGGTCGTACCGTCACTGAGAACTGAGTAAGCCATGGTCTATCCCTTCACCTCCTGCTGGCTCTGGAAGCGCAGGAAAATCACTGCCAAACCGATCGTCAGAGTCGTTTGCACGACCGCGATGGCTGCGGCATAGCCGACGCGCTGTGTTGTGAAGAAGTGGTAGTAAGTCAGATAGGACGGCACCAGAGTGGCATTGTCGGGGCCGCCGGCGGTGATGACAAAAATTGGCGCAAAGACTTTAAGCGCTGCGATCAGCGTGGTCAGCACAACGACGAAAATCTCCGGCGCCAGAAGCGGAATGGTGATCGTCACCAGCCGGCTCCACCAGTTTGCTCCATCGAGCTCGGCAGCCTCGTAGAGAGAAGGGTCGATGCGCGATAGACCGGCCATGAAGACCACGAGACAATAGCCGACTTGTATCCAGACAATGACGAGCGAGACGGCGGCAAGCGCGTATGTCGCATCGCCGATCCAGTTCTGGGCGAGATTATCAAGGCCGATGGCCTTTAGCGTGGTGTTGATGACGCCGACGGGATTGAGGATCCAGCCCCAGAGGACGCCCGCAACCGTTACGGGCAGAATCTGCGGTAAGTAAAAACCCGCCCTGAAGAAGCTTGAGACCCATTCCCCGAATTGGTCCCTGACATAATCGAACAGCAGAGCGGCCAGCACCAGGCCGATGCACACGGGTATCACGGTCATCGAGACGATGAACAGCAGCGTGTGATACATCGATCCCCAGAATTGATCGTCCGTGAGCAGACGATGATAGTTCTGCAGGCCGACCGGTCGCGGTGTGCCCACGCCTTTCCATGCCGTAAAACTCAGCCCCAGATTAGCAAGCTGGGGTATGAGCACGATCAGAATGAACCCGATCGCCCCCGGGACGAGGTAAAGGCTATAGCTTCGTGAACCGTCGCTCGATCGCTGGCTGGATATGGCCATATCATTCTTCCTTCAGCCTCCCATGCTGGGCTGCGCGAGAGGTGCAGCCCAGCGCTCAAGGTCGCGCTACTGATTTTCCTGCGCGTCGTCGTAAACCTGCTTGATTTCTTCGACGAACTGCTCTGCAGTCAGACTGCCCTGGAAAAGACCCGTGTCTTTCTGATTGAGCACGTCGTAGTAGCCGGGGACCGGCCAGTCAGGATAGAAACCGAGACCGTTTTTGTCAGAGATCTGCTTGAAAACCGCTGCGGCGTTCTTGCCGATGGGGTTGGTGATGGCGGAAAGGTCAGCGGCGATCGGCACGCCGCCGGCATTGCCGAGTTCGGCTTGGTACTTCGGCGACAAGGTCAAGCTGATCCACTCGGCGGCGAGATCAGGATTCTTGCTACCCTTGGGAACGACCCAGAGATTGCCTGTCGAGCCGACCGAATATTTCGGCGTCGGAATTACGAACTGGCCCCACTTGAAGTCCTTGATGGTCGAGGCGAAGGTGCCGAGATTCCACGTGCCCGAGACGTACATCGGTGCTTTGCCGGAGGTAAAGAGCAGAGCCGCGTCCGGGTCCTTCATGCCCGTGGAGTCCTTGCTGATGTAGCCTTTGCCGACCCAGTCGACCAATGTCTGCGCCGCATAGAGATAGGGCGCGCCGTCGAGGGGAGCCTTCAAACCCTGATAATTCTGGACCCAGGCGTCGTCGGCCTTCGTATAGGCGAGAGAGGCAAGCAAGTGCTGGCCACTGGTGTCGATGGCGCCGAGCGCGAGAGGCGTGACACCCTTCTGCTTGAAGGCTTCCATGCCGGCGACCCACTCTTCGAGCGTCGTCGGCGGCTTGAGGCCTGCCTTTTCGAACATGTCAATATTGTAGAAGCACGAAACATATTCGCCGAAGACAGAAACGCCCCAAACAGGACCGGAGCCATAGATGCCCTTTTCGTCATAACGGCTTAGGACAAAATCGCCTTCGTTAAGGATCTTGTCCCAGCCTTCCTTCTTCACATAAGCGTCCAGATTGGTCAGCAATCCCTGGCTTGCAACCAAGCCAGCGGTGGCGTTGCCCTTGTTGTACTCGAGCACGTCGGGGGCCTGATCGGAATTGAGGATCATGCCGCCTGAGGCCTGCAACTGCTGAAAGGTCTTCTGCTCGAAGCTGACGTTGATATCCGGATGTTTCGCCTTGAACTCCTCGAGCGCTTTCTTCCAGACAATGCCCTGAGCCGTGGTCGGCTCCTCGAACCACCAGATTTTGAAGGTCTTCTGTTCAGCATGGCCGATTGATGTCATCAGCATCGCCGTGCCGAGCGCTAGCGCAAGTCTTGCAATTCTTTTCATGCTTTCCTCCCAAAAAAGCGGCTGCGCCGCGAAAAGGCCAAGTTAGTCAGTCATGGCGCAGCTGGGCCTCCCAGCCCGACGGCGTCCTACCTTAGGCGGTCGATCAGGGATCAACAACGAAATCTCCGCCCCGGCACTTCTTCAGATAGTTGAGCCCGTGAACCTGGCCAGTCATTTCGAGCTCGTCGCGATAGACCGGGTCGTGCCAGCCTTCGATGTCGATCGAGCCGGACCAGCCGGCAAGGCGTAGCTCGGAAATGATGTCGGTCCAGTTGCTGTCGCCGAAGCCCGGCGTGCGCATGAAGACGAATTTCTCCTTGCCGAAGATGCCGTGTTCCTTGATGACCTCCCAGCGGATGGTCGCGTCCTTGCCGTGGACGTGGAAAAACTTGTGCGCCCATTTGCGGATCTGCGGCAGAGGGTCGATCAGATAGACCATCTGATGGCAGGGTTCCCATTCGAGTCCGATATGATCGTCTGGCGTCTCGTTGAAGATCAGTTCCCAGGCGTCGGGATTATGGGCGATGTTCCAGTCGCCACTTGCCCAGTTGCCGTCCATGGCGCAATTCTCGAAGGCAATCTTGATGCCCTTGTCGGCAGCGCGTTTGGCCAGCTCGCTCCAGATCTCTCTGTAGCGGGGCAGGCTGTCGGTCAGCGGCTTGCCGCGGACGCGGCCGGTGAAGCCGGCAACGCAGGTGGCGCCGAAATGATGGGCATTGTCGATGCAATCCTTCCAGCCCTGCAGCGTTTCGAGATCGATGTCAGTCTCCTCGAGCGGATTGCCGAACATGCCGAGCGTCGAGATGGTGATGTCGCGGTCGCCGATCGCGTCGAGGCAGCGTTTGCCGAGCTCGGCGAGGTCCTGGCCCTTGGTCGTCTGCCAGAAGAAGGGCTCGAAGCTCTCGAAGCCCAGATCGGCGATCTGGCCGATGCGCTGGGCGGCATCGCCCTTGTTGCCGCTGACCATGGTGCCGATGCGAATGGATTTTGCAGGGTTGCTCACGTCACGTCTTCCTATGCTGAAATTTCGATGCGCCGGCCGGTCTTGGCGCTTTCGATGGCGCCGAAGACCATGGCGAGGCTTCTGATATTGTCGGAATTGACCGTTTCGGGCTGCCCGCCGCTGCGGATCGCCGCAATGAAATCGGCGATGACGCTGGCGTGGCCGTGCGTTTCGGCATCGTGTTCCGGACCGGGAACGTTTACGGAGGCAGCTCCGCGCAGGAGGCCGGGCTCGCCGTCGGCCACGGCCGCCTTGAAACTCTCCTCGCCATCCCAGGTCAGCATTCCCTTCGAGCCGACGAGGCGCCACTGGCTTTCCCAGCTGGTGCGCTCGCCTTCGGCGCACCAGGAGCCGCGATAGGTGAAGACGATATCGTCGGAAAATTCGAAGATGGCATTGGCCGAGGCGCCATGCCGGTACCATGACCCCTTTGGATTGCGCTCGACGCAATAAACGGCGAGCGGCTTCCTGTCGGCGACATAGCGGGCGGCATCGAAGGTGTGGATCGCCATGTCGAGAAGCAGCACATTGTCCATCTCCTCGCGGAAGCCGCCGAAGTGCGGCGCAAGGAAGAAGTCACAATGGATGGCGGTAAGATCGCCGATTGCGCCACTGTCGACGAAACGGCGAAGGCGCCGGATGCCGGAGATGAAGCGGCGGTTCTGGATGACGGCGTGGATGCGGCCGGTCTCTGCGGCGAGATCGATCAGCGCGGTCCCCTCGGCGAGCGAGGCAGCCATCGGCTTTTCGCTGAGCACATGGCAGCCGGCCTTAAGTGCGGTCGACACGACATCGTAACGGGCGGACGGAATGACGATGTCGAAGACCAGATCGGCCCTCGTCGCCGCGATGACCTCGGAGAGATCCGAACCGATGACGCTGTCGAGGCCGAACTCGGCGGCGAGCTGTTCCGCCGTGTTGCGGTTGAGGTCGACGAGGCCGACGATGGTGATGGTATCGGCGAGATCAGGGTTGGACGCGATGGCGCGCAACCAACCTTTGGACATAGCTCCGCACCCGCACAGAATGGCACTGAATTTCACGATTTCCTCCGAGGGAATGGCGCCAACTCTCCTCGTGACACGCACTCCGTAAACGTTTACGACTGTAGGCGAAAACATTTTGCAGTGTCAATAGAGGCCACCTGCGAAATTTACGGCCCAGGAGGGAATCGCAGCCGATGAAGGGAATCCGCCAGCTTGCCGAACACCTGGCTATTTCGATCGGCACGGTGTCCCGCGCCCTGAACGGCAGGCCGGATGTTAATGAGGAAACGCGCCGTCGTGTGCTGGCGGCGGCCGAGGCGCTCGGCTATGTCGCCAATCAGTCGGGGCGCAGCCTGAGACAAGGAGAGACGAAGGTTATCGGCCTGATGATCGAATCGAGCGCGGAGGCGGTCGAAAACGCTGACAATTTCTTCCTCGGCGTCACCAGCGGCCTGCAGCATGTCTTTACTCGCCACAAGCTTGATCTTCTTCTGCTGCCCTGCCCGAGCGATGAAGACGCGTGCGAATATCTGAAGCGCATGGTAGCGCGGCGTGTCGTGGATGCGATGATCATCTCCAATATGCAGCGCGTCGATCGCCGTGTCGATTTTCTCTCGCGGGCAAGGATCCCGTTCATCGCCGTCGGGCGCAGCCTTTCGGCCGGCAACTTCCCCTGGATCGACCTTGACTTCGAAGGCGTCGCCGAGCGCGCCGTCGAACGGCTGGTCGCGCGCGGCCACCGCCGGATCGCGATTACGGCGCCGTCGAGCGAGGTCAACCTCGGCTACGTCTTTGTCGAGAGCTATCGCCGTGCGCTCGAACAGTATGGTCTTCCCTTCGACCCGTCGCTCGTCATCCGCGTCAAATCGAGCGAACAGGGCGGCTACCAGGCGGCCCGTGAGCTGCTGCTGCTTGAGGACCGGCCGACCGCAGTGATCCTGATCTACGAGCTGATGGCGATCGGCTTATACCGCCGCCTGATGGAATCGGGCGTCCTGCCCGGCCGCGATCTTGCGGTGATCGGCTTCCGCGATGCCCCGCGCGCCCGGTTTCTGCAGCCCTCGCTCAGCTGCTTCCGGATGTCGCTCTACGATCTCGGCGTTGCGCTCGGCCAAATGCTGCTCGCCCGCATGCCGGCCTATCGAGCCCTCTATTCCGATGCCGGTGGCAACAGAATCTGGCCACTCGAACTGGTGGCAGGAGAAAGCGACGCGTTTCGGCTGACGAATGCCTGAGGGTTGCCGGCTTCGGCCTCCCGCGCGAGTACTCAGAGGATATAATGGCTGGGTGACAAAAAATGTCTCGCGGAGCCCGATCATTCGAATTTAATCTCTATGCCAACCGGTATTTCGGGCCGAATATGGTAGCTGGTTTCGATCGATCAGGAGGGGTCATGATAGTGTCATCTATCTCGCGGCGCACGCTGATGAAGGGCACTGCTCTGCTGCTAGCCTCGACGGCGCTCGCCCGCCAGACGCTCGCCCAGACCGCGCCTGGCGGCGGGAGACTGGTTGTTGCGGCCGATTCCGAGCCCAAGAACCTCAACCCTGCCATCGTCGCTTCGAACGGTGTCTTTTTCATCGCTAGCAAGGTGATCGAACCACTGGCCGAAGCCTCGTTCGACGGCAAGGACGGGCTTGCGCCGCGCCTTGCCACCTCCTGGGAAGGCTCGGCCGACGGCCTTTCCGTCACCTTCAAGCTGCGCGACGGCGTCACCTGGCATGATGGCAAGCCGTTTACTTCGGTCGATGTCGCCTTCTCCGCCCTCAACATCTGGAAGCCGCTGCAGAATCTCGGGCGCCTGGTCTTCGCCAATCTCGAAGCCGTCGATACGCCCGACGACTACACCGCCATCTTCCGCTTCTCCAAGCCGACACCGTTCCAGCTCATCCGCAATGCCCTGCCCGTCGTCACCAGCGTCGTCGCCAAACACATCTTCGACGGCAGCGATATCGCCGCCAATCCTGGTAATAACAAGCTCGTCGGCACCGGGCCGTTCAAGTTTGCCGAACACAAACCCGGCGAATACTACCGGCTGACGCGCAATGAGAATTATTGGGACAAGGACCAGCCGAAACTCGATGAGATCGTTTTCCGCGTGCTGCCCGACCGCGCGTCGGCGGGTGCGGCGCTCGAAGCCGGCGAAATCCAGCTGGCCGCCTTCTCGGCCGTGCCGCTGGCCGATCTCGATCGCATCTCCAAGGTCGACGGCATCAAGGTGATCTCGAAAGGCTACGAGGCCTTGACCTACCAGCTCGTCGTCGAGATCAATCACCGCCGCAAGGAGCTCGCCGACCTCAGGGTCCGCCAGGCGATCGCGCACGCCATCGACAAGAAATTCGTGGTCGACACGATCTTCCTCGGTTATGCCGCCGCCGCCACAGGTCCGGTGCCGAAGAATGCGCCGGAATTCTATACGTCCGATGTCGCGACCTATGACTTCAATCCGGCGGCCGCCAACGATATTCTCGAAAAGGCGGGTTATGCCAAGGGGGCGGACGGCAGCCGCTTCAAGCTGAAGCTCCGCCCCGCGCCCTATTTCAACGAGACCCGCCAGTTCGGCGATTACCTTCGCCAGGCGCTTGCCGCGATCGGCATCGATGCCGAAATTATCAATGCCGATGCGGCCGCGCACCAGAAGGCTGTTTATACCGACCACGATTTCGACCTCGCCGTCGCCCCGCCGGTGTTCCGCGGCGATCCGGCGATCTCCACCACCATTCTCGTTCAGTCCGGTACCCCTGATGGCGTTCCCTTCTCCAACCAGGGCGGTTATGCCAATCCCGAGCTCGACAGGATCATCAAGCAGGCCTCCGAAACAGTCGACACGGCGACGCGCACCGATCTCTACCGCAAGTTCCAGCAGCTCGTCGTCGCCGATCTGCCGCTGATCAACGTTGCGGAATGGGGCTTCATCACCGTCGCCCGCGACACCGTCCTCAACGTGGCGAACAATCCGCGCTGGGCCGTCTCGAACTGGGGCGATACCGTGCTGCAATCGTGATAGGATCGGCGGCAATTCTCTTCCGGAGGTCTTATCCGGCGTGAAACGCGCAATCCTCCTCCTGCGGCGTAGGGCGATCAGCAGCCTTCCAGTGCTGCTGATCGTGGTGATCTTCACCTTTTTCCTGCTTGAATCCGCCTCGGGCGATGCAGTCGATGCCTATTTGGGCGCGATCGGCGGCGGCGATGCGGCACTCAGGCAAACGCTGCGCGAGAGCTACGGCCTCGACCGGTCCGTGCTGGCACGGCTCTGGCTCTATCTTTCCTCGCTAGCGCAGCTCGATCTCGGCTGGTCGGTCGCCTTCGACCGGCCGGTCGGCGCGCTCATCGCCGAGCGCCTGCCCAATACGCTGCTGTTGATGGGCAGCGCGACGGCGCTTTCTTTCGGCCTTGGTTCCGCGCTCGGCATCCTCGCCGGGGCGCGGCCGGGAAGCTTGCGCGACCGGCTGCTGTCGATCGGCTCGCTGATCGTCTATGCCATTCCGAGCTTCTGGCTCGGCCTGGTCCTGAGCATTGCCTTTTCGGTGAGGCTACGCTGGTTTCCGATCGCCGGAATCGAGACGATTGCTTCGGGCAAGACCGGGTTTTCCCGTGCCCTCGACATATCAGCTCACCTGGTCCTGCCGGTCGGCGCCCTTGCCCTGATCTATCTCGCCTTGTTCCTGCGGGTGATGCGGGCCGGCATGGCTGGGGCCTGGAAATTGGATTTCGTCCTTTTCGCCCGCGCCAAGGGCCTGTCGCGCAGCCGCATCGTGCTGCGCCATGTGGCGCGCAATGCGCTGCTGCCGCTCGTCACCATGCTCGGGCTGCAATCGGCGGCCATGCTCGGCGGCAGCGTGGTCATTGAGAGCGTCTTTGCGATCCCAGGTTTCGGGCGCCTGGCACAGGAGGCGGTCAACGGCCGCGATGCGCCGCTGTTGATGGGCATCGTCGTCACCAGCGCTGTTCTCGTCATTTCGGTCAATTTCCTCGTCGATCTTATCTATGCCGCGCTCGACCCGCGCATCGGCGCTTCGGAGGGTGGCGCATGAGCCGTCTCCAGCGTTTGCTCGGCACGTGGGAAGGCATTGCCGGATTTGCGATCCTTGTCATCCTGCTGTCGGCCGGGCTGCTTGCCCCCGCCATTTCGCCCGGCGATCCGCTCAGGATCGCCGGGCGGGCGCTGCTTGCGCCCTTCACCGACGCGGCCTTTCCACTTGGCACGGATCGCCTCGGACGTGATGTGCTCGCCGGCCTGCTCTATGGCGCGCGAACCTCGATTGCCGTCGGCCTCGCGGCAGCTTTTTCGGCGATGGTCCTCGGCGTCTGCGTCGGCATGGCGGCCGGATTTTCCGGCGGGTTCGTCGACGAGGCGTTGATGCGTGTGGTCGACGCCTTCCAGATCGTGCCGGGCTTCCTGCTTGCCCTCGCCTTCGTCAGCACCATCGGGGTATCGACCCCGATCGTCGTGCTTGCCATCGCGCTTGGCGCCTGGGCCGATCCGGCGCGGCTGACGCGCGCCCAGGTGCTGGCGATCCGCGAGCAGGATTACGTCGCCTCGGCAAGAGTGATCGGCATGCATCCCGCAGAAATCGCCTTCCGCGAGATCCTGCCGAACGCGCTGCCGCCGGTGCTGGCGCTTTCCGCTACGATCGTCGCCGGCGCGATCCTCACCGAGGCGGCGCTTTCCTTTCTTGGCCTCGGCAATCCGAATATCGCCACCTGGGGTTCGATGATCGCCGAAGGCCGCAGCGTGCTGCGCTCGGCCGCCTATCTCTCCGTCCTGCCGGGCGCAGCACTTGCCGTGACTGTGCTCGGCGTTCATCTCTTCAGCGAAGGTCTCGGCAAGGCGCTTGGCGATGACGGCGGGAGGGCGGCATGAGCGGCATTTTCTGCAGCCTCCGGCAGCTTTCGGTCACCTATCGGCGCGGCAAGAACAATGCGACCGCGCTCGATCGTATCGATCTCGATATTGCCGCCGGCGAGAGGCTGGCGATCATCGGCGAAAGCGGCTCCGGCAAGAGCACGCTCGCCCGGGCGCTCGCCGGTCTGCTGCCCGAGGGAACGAAAGTCACCGGCGAGATGCTCTGGCCCGCCCTCGGCCACCCGCCCCGCCCGGGCCGCGATTTCGGCTTCGTCTTCCAGGATCCCGGCACGAGCCTCAATCCCGTCCTGACGATCGGCGAGCAAATTGCCGAAGGCGCCAGGCGCCACCTCGGCCTCGGCTGGAAACAAGCCTCTATCCGAGCCGAGGAACTGCTCGGGCGGGTGCGGATGCCGCAGCCCGACAAGACGATGCGGGCCTTTCCGCATCAGCTTTCAGGCGGCCAGCGCCAGCGTGTGGCGATCGCTGCGGCGATCGCTGCAAGGCCCGCGCTGCTGATCGCCGACGAGGCGACGAGCGCGCTCGACGTGGTGGTCCAGGCCGAGATCGTCCGCCTGCTCGACGGGCTGGTGCGCGAGGACGGCATGACGCTGCTTTTCATCACCCACGACATCGCACTCGCCTCCGGATTCGTCGACCGGATCGCCGTCTTCCGCGATGCGCGTCTCGTCGAGGCCGGTCCCGTGCGTTCGGTGCTTTCGGCGCCCGTGAGCAACTATACCGCCGCTCTCATCGCCAGCCATCGCGACCTCGCGACGCCACCCCTGATCGAAGAGCTGGCGCCATGAATCCTCTGCTGTCCATAGAAAACATCTCGAAGCGCTTTTCTTCCGCGGACCGCCGGGTCGCCGCGCTCGACAATGTTTCGCTGACGATCGCAGCCGGGGAAACGCTCGGTCTGGTCGGCGCCTCCGGCAGCGGAAAATCGACGCTGTCGCGTATCCTGCTGCGGCTTCTCCCCTGTGATGCCGGTGCGATCCGTTTTGAGGGAGAGGATTGGCTGACGCTGAGAGGCGCTGCCTTGCGCCGCAGGCGGGCGCGCATGCAGATGGTGTTCCAGGATCCGCTGGCCGCCTTCAACCCGCTGGTGACGGTCGGTTCGGTGCTTGACGACCCTTTGCGCATCCACGGCGTCGTGTCGAAAAACCGGCGTGCCGGCGAGATCGCCATGCTCCTCGAACGTGTCGGCCTGCCTGCCGATTATGCCCGCCGGCCGGTCCGCGCGCTCTCCGGCGGCCAGCGCCAGCGTGTGGCGATTGCCCGGGCGATCGCTACACGGCCCTCGCTGCTGGTGCTCGACGAGGCGGTCTCGGCGCTTGACGTCACGGTGCGCGGCAGGATCCTCGAACTTTTGGTCGAGTTCCAGAAGGAGCATGGAATTGCCTGTCTGTTCATTTCGCACGATCTTGCCGTGGTGCGCGCTGTTTCCCACCGCATCGCCGTCATGGACGGCGGCCGGATCGTCGAGACCGGTCCGGCCGTGGCCGTTGTCGCCGCACCGCAATCGGCTGCCGGCCGCGCGCTCGTGGCAGCCGTTCCTCGTCTTGTGACCGAACCGCTGTGAAGGAGGCGTCCATGTTCGATCTCGGTTGGAATCCCCTGCTCGGCGCGCCTTTGTACCCCGCGGAGCGCTACGCCGTGCTCGCTGACGGAATCGGCCGCATTCTGCGCTGCCGGGGTGACGTCGTGCTGGTGCAGGCAGAGGCGGTGGTGGCGCTGGAAGCGGTGGCAGCCAGTCTCGCGCGTCCCGGCCTTTCGGCCCTCAACCTCGTCACCAGTCCCTATGGTGGCTGGTTCGGGCAATGGCTGCGGCGAGGCGGCGCAACCGTTCGGAATCTCGTCGCCGAGCCGGGCTTGCCGATCGAGATCGACGGCGTCGCCAAAGCGCTCGATGCCGGCCCTCATATCGATGTGCTCGCCGTGGTTCACGCGGAATCTGCGAGCGGCATTCTCAACCCGCTGCCAGAGATACTCGCGCTTGCGCGCGCCCGCGGCATCGTCACCGTCGTCGATGCGGTCGCCTCGGTCGGCGGGCATCGGCTAGAGGTCGACGATCTCGGCATCGACATTGCGGTGATCGGCCCGCAAAAGGCGCTCGGCGGTCCGGCGGGTGTCTCTGCGCTCTCCGTCAGCCCGCGTGCCTGGGATCTCGTTCTCAAGGGCGGCGCGCCGCGCGACTCGATCCTGTCGCTGGCCGATCTGAAGCGCTGGATCGACGACGGTCGGCGCACCTTGCCCGGAACGCCGGCGCCGCTGGAATTCTTTGCGCTGGAGGCGGCTCTCGACCGCATCGAGGTCGAGGGCCTGGAGAATGTGATTGCCCGCCATGCGCTGGCGGCATCGGCGACGTCGGCCGGGCTCGCCGCACTCGGCGCCCCGGCCTGGGTGCCGACGGTAAAAGCGTCGAACCTGGTGACGGCGGTGCCGTTGCCGGAGGCACTGGAACCGGCTTCGGTGATCGCGGCCGCGGGGCGGCTGGGAGTCGAGCTGACGGAAGCCGTGGGAACCGCGCCCGCCCGCCTCGTGCGGCTGAACCACACAGGCCCGCGCGCCGCATTCCAGACAGTGCTCTCAAATGTCGTGGGCTACGGCGCAGCCCTCACGCAGGCCGGCCGTCCCGCCAATATCGCCGCCGCTGCAGAGGCGATAGCCGCAGCCTACAGTCGCTGAATCTTATGTTCGGATCTTGATAATCGCGGCTGTCCAAGGCAGGAGAGTGTCATCGCGGAGACCGGATGCAGATGACGAAAATGCTGGATGCGCAGGGCCTGGAGATTTTGCACGAGGGGCATCGCACCCGTCTGAAATGGCACCGGCTGCGCAAACGTTTTGCCGATCCGCTGTTCTCCGCGGGCGTGATGGCGGAGGGATTTGCCGCAGGCGCCTCGATGGAACTCGATCTGCGCGTGCGCGCCGACGGCGGTTTCGTCGTGCTGCACGACGAGGACCTCGAAGGGGAAACGACCGGTCATGGACCGATCGCCGAAAAGCGCCTCAGTGACCTCCGCGATATCAGGATGCAGGGGGGCGACCGGCCGCTCATCCTCAGCGAAGACCTCGCCGCCATGCTGCAAGCGGCCCACCCGGCCGCACTGCTGCAATTCGACATGAAGGACGACTACGAGGCGATCGGCGTGCAGGGCATCGCGCATCTTGCCGCGCAGTTCCAGGAGATCGCCGCCTCGGTGATCGTCAGCGCCGGCAGTTTCGACCTCATCGTCGCGGTCAAGGAGAAGCTTCCTCATCTCCTGCGCGGCATCGATCCCACGGACAAGCTCTACGGGATCAGGAAGGCCGACGGCTGGAAGGCTGTCGAGATCGAACTGCGCGCCGATTTGCGCGGTCCGACCGAACCGGACACGGTCTATCTCCACTGGCCGCTGATCCTTGATGCCGCCAATGAGGGTCTCGACATAATCGCGCTCTGCCAGGACGCAGGCAAACGCGTCGACGCCTGGACCTTTACCCTGAAGCATCCCGAGGCCGGTTTCAGCGAAGCGGAATGGGGGAACTTCCAGGCGCTGATGGCGCTGAAGCCGGATCAGATCACCACCGACGAGGCGCCGGCGACCGAACGCGCCTGGAGCCGCCGGATGGCCGGCTAACCTGTCCGGAAATGTGCAGCCGTTCCGGATGATGGCATGCCTTAAGCAACGGCTTTTAGCCGGCGACTGACAGTCCCTCGATGTCGAGGATGAAGGCGAATTCGCCGGCAAGCCCCGGCGCGTGGGCGATGACCGGCCCGCCTTCCGCAAGCAGCTTGTCGATCGGCGGCATCGCCACCACAGCGCCGGCCTCTTCGGCGATCAGCGCGCCGGCAAGCATGTCCCAGGCATTGAGATGGCGTTCATAATAGAGGTCGGCGACGCCCTCGGCCACGCGAACCAGGTCGATGGCAGCCGCGCCCATACGGCGATAGTCGATGCCGCGCTCGTGCAGCCTTCTGGAGAGTGCGAGATAATCGTCGAAACTCGTTTTGCGGGAATGGCCGAGGATGACCAGCGCATTGGCTGGATCGTCGGTTGCGGCGGCACGAATGGCAAGCCCATCCTGAAAGGCGCCGCCGCCGCGCATAGCATGGAAGACCTTGTCCTCGGCAGCGTCGTAAACCACGCCGATCTCGGTCCTGCCGCCGGCGACGAAAGCGATCGAGACGCCCCAATGCCGGAAGCCCCTGATGTAATTGGTCGTGCCGTCGATCGGATCGACGACCCAGGTGCCGACCCCGTCCGACAGTCCGCCGCTTTCCTCTCCCATGAACGTATCATCCGGAAAGCGCGAGAGGAGCCCGTGGCGGATCGTCTGTTCGGCCCTCTTGTCGGCGACCGTGACGAAATCCTGCAATCCCTTGTTTTCGACGGCGAGGATGCCGGGGTCAGAGTCGCGCCGAAACCGGACCGCTTCCCGTCCGGTCTCGAGGGCAACGGCGATCGCGACCTCCGCCCGGGCCCGGATGGCAGCGGCATCGAATGCGGAATTCATCAAGCAGTCCTTCTTCTTATCAGTGTCACCGGCGTAAATTCGACGCGCGCCGCCAGATCCGGCTCGGCTATCCGGCTCATCAGCAGATCGACGGTCTGTTCGGCCTGGATATCGCAAGGTTGGCGGATCGTTGTTAGCTCATAGGCGGTCCAGCTCGCCTGCGGAATATCGTCATGGCCGATAACGGAGATCGGCGGTACGTCGTCGCGGCTACGGCCCAGCATGATGCGGTCGAGGACGCCGCAGGCCATGAAGTCGTTGGCGCAGAACAAGCCGTCAATGCCGGATGCGGCAAGTTCGCCGGCCGCATCATAGCCGCTCCGGTAATCGTTGATCCTGATCTGCAGAAATTGCGGCTCGGCGCCGAGCTGCTTGCAGCGGGCAATGAAGGCCTCGCTGCGCCGCCGCGCCGTATAGGATATGGCGGGAGCGGCCATCACGGCGGGCTTTCGCACGCCGCTTTCGATCAAGTGCGTGGCGGCGAGATGGCCGGCCATGCGGTCGTCCGAGATGATGCGATCGACAAAGGGAATGTCATTGCCCTTGTTGATCAGGACGATCGGCACGCCTTCGGCCGCACATTGCTCGCAGATCGTGGTCGGCGGTGCGTCCGAGGTGACGATGACGCCGGAGACGGCGTAGTGCAGCAACTGGCCGATAACCGTCGACGTATCCGCCTCCTGCGAGGTCGGCAGCAGGATCGGGCGGAAATTGCGGGCAAGCAGCACTCTCGCCAGATGCTCGATCTGCAATGTGCGGAACGGATTGTCGAGGCCGGCGGCGACGACGCCGACGAGATCGGAGCGTTTGTTGGTGAGGCTTCGGGCGAGGTAGTTCACCCGGTAGCCGAGCTCCTTGGCAGCCTGATAGACCTTTTCGCGGGTCTTCGGCGAGACGCTGGCATCCGGCGTGAAGGCACGTGAGACGGCGGCGCGCGAGACGCCGGCCACCCGCGCCACATCGAAGGAGGTTACCTTGCGCGGTCCCTTATCCCTGTCTGGCAACTGCTTTTTCCCTCTCTGCCGACGGCCGCATCAGATCTGGCAGATCCGTGCAGATGCCGAGAACCGGAAGCTTCATGATGTCGTCGAGAATGGGCGGCCGCTCCTCGTGCCAGAGCACGATCTCGCGGCCCGCTTCGAAGGCACGCCGCATCAGTGCGTCGGTTATCAGGTCCTGCGGACGCTCGCCTGCTCTCTCCCAGCAGAGATGCAGAATATCGGCGCCCGCCTCGTCGCCCAGCGCATGCGGATCGTGGCCGACGCGGATAAGCACCGAAAGCGGGAAATCGCAGCCCGCATCCCTGAGTTCGCGCACCTGTGTCGTATCGAAGGAGCCGAGGCAGGCAAAACGCTGGTTCATTTCGGCAAGATGGCGCCAACAGAGCAGGCCGGTCCCGGACGCCTTCAGTTCGACATAGAGACCCGTTCCGGTCTCACGGGCGAGAGCGGCGACCTCCGAAAAGCGCGGCACGTCGACGCCGTCAAGGGCGGCGAGCTCGGCGGCCGTCATTTCGGAAATGCGTCGGTCGATGCCGAAGACGCGTTCGAGATGGTCGTCATGCGAGACGACGACCACGCCGTCGCCGGTCAGCTGCGTGTCGAGCTCCCACATCTCAGCGCCGAGTTCGGCAGCGCGGCGGAAGGCGGCGAGCGTGTTCTCGCGTTCATGGCCGCTGGCGCCGCGATGGCCGATGCAGAAGGGAAACCGGCCCATGGCCGCTGGCCAGCCATAGCGCTCGAAAAAAGCCGAAAAATCGCGAGTCATCAAATCCTCCTGCCATTTTCGTCGAAGACGAACACGCCACGGCTGTCGATCGCCCAGGTGACATGGTCGCCGACATGGATATCATTACGCACCGGCTGAATCGAACGCAGCAGCGGGCCACCCGCAAGAGCAACGTCGTAGAGGTTTTCGCGGCCCTGTGTCTCGGCGAAGGTGACCTTGCCGGTGACGGGGGTATCACCTGCCGGTGTGAAATGCTCGGGCCTGACGCCAAGCATCAGCTTGCTGCCCTCGGCGGCGCCGACGGTGCCTGGCAGCGGCACGCGGATCTCACTCTCGGGGATGATGAAGACACCTTTGTTCATGACGCCACGCAGGAAGGTGATCGGCGGATTGCCGAGGAAGCCCGCGACGAAGGCGGTTTTCGGGTCATTGTACATTTCGGCGGGCGTTGCGATCTGGACGATCTCGCCTTCCTTCATGATGGCGATGCGGTCGCACATGCTCATCGCCTCCACCTGGTCATGGGTGACGAGAATGGCGGTGATGCCGGTCTCGCGCTGCAGCCGGCGGATTTCCGAGCGCATTTCGAGGCGCAGCTTGGCGTCGAGATTGGCGAGCGGTTCGTCGAGCAGCAGCACATCGGGCTTGCGGATCAGGGCGCGGGCCAGCGCCACGCGCTGCTGCTGGCCGCCGGAAAGCTGCGCCGGTCGGCGTTCCATGAGATTGCTGATGTGAACGAGCCCGGAAATACGATTGACCTCCTTGCGTATGTCGCTGGCGTTGACGCCCTTCACCTTGAGGGGAAAACCGATGTTTTCGGCAACGGTCATGTGCGGATAGAGCGCATAGGACTGGAAGACAACGCCGACATTGCGGGCCTGGCTCGGCAGGTCGGTGACGTCGCGGTCGCCGAAGAGGATGCGTCCGCTGGTCGGCCGGTGGATACCGCAGACCGCGAAAAGCGTCGTCGATTTGCCGCAGCCGGAAGGCCCGAGCAGCGCCAACATCTCGCCGTCGCGGACTTCGAGCTGCATGTTCTCGATGACCTTGGTGGAACCGAAGCTCTTCGAAAAATTGTCGAGGAGGATGCGCATCAGCCTTTGCTCCCGCCGCCGTAGATGTTCATCAGATATTTGTTGAAGAGCGCGTACGCGATCAGCACCGGAATGAGGTAGAAGAGGCCGACAGCCTTGAACATATTGAAATCGTAATTGTTGTCGTCGGCGAGGAAGCCGGCGAGATAGACCGACAGCACCTGCACGTCATTGCCCGGCGCCAGCACCTGCGGCAGGATGAATTCGCCCCAGCCGGCGAGGAAGGAGAACAGGCCGAGCGCCATGATGCCGGGTTTGACCTGCGGCAGTACGAGGCTGCGCCAGACGCGGAAGCGCGAGGCACCGTCGACCACGCCGGCCATTTCGATTTCCCAGGGCACGGTGTCGTAGAAGCCCTTCATCAGCCAGATGCCGAGCGGCAGGTCGATCGCCGCCTTCACTAGGATGACACCGATCAGCGAATTGTAGAGGCCGATCATCTGCAGCACGATGAAGATGGCGATGATCAGCGTGACCGACGGGAAGGCATGCAGCACCATGACGCCGGCGAGGAAGAAACCGCGCGCCGGCACGTTCAGTCGCGACAGCACATAGCCGGCCATCGACGAGACGATGAGCACGAGGCTGGTGGTGCAGGCCGAAAACAGCAGCGTATTCACCGTCACCTGCCAGATATTCGCCTTGCCCCCCGTCGTCTGCCACAGGAAACGCCAGTGATTGAGCGTCAGGCCGGAGGGCAGCAGCGCATCCGGCTGCTTCACGGTCACGGTGTCGAGGAACAGATAGACATACATCAGGAGCAGCGGCAGGCTGACGACGGTGAGCGTCGTTATGACGGGCCAGCTGCGATAATTTGCCGAGGGCTGCGATTGTTCGGCCATGGTCAGTCCTCGATCAGGGGCTTGGCGACAAGCGTGCCGTAGTTGAAGACGCGCAGATAAAGGAGTGACAGGGTCACGCCGATGACGACGAGCACCAGCGCCATGGCCGCGCCCAGCCCGTATTCGAGATTGCCGGCATAATTCCTGAGCGCGGTGTGATAGGCGGAGAGCGCCCAGACCTCGGTCGTGTTGCCCGGTCCGCCATTGGTGGCGAGGAGGATTTCATTGAAGGAGGCGAGCAGCGACAGCGTCTGGTAGCAGGTGACGAAGAGGATCGGCCAGCGCATCTGCGGCAGGACGATGTAGCGGATCTGCTGCCAGCGGGAGGCGCCGTCGACCTCGCTCGCATAGAACTGGCTCTTCGGAATGGCCTTCATTGCCGAGGAGAACACCAGCATGCCCATCGAGGCGCCGATGAAGCCGTTGATCAGCACGACGAAGAACCAGGCATTATAAGCGTTGTCGAGCAGGTAGTTCTTCGGGGGATAGCCGAACTTGCCCATCAGGATCGAAATGAAACCGGTATCCCAGGCGAGCCATTTCCACAGCAGGACATAGATGACGACGGGGGTGATGCGCGGCAGAAGCCAGATGCCGCGAAAGATCGAGGCCGGCGTCGGCGGCATATAATGCGTCCAGATGGCGAGCAGCAGCGCATAGCCGACATTGAAGAGCGTCAGCACCAGCGCGACGTAGAGCGCGGTGTTGAAGAGAACCCGCGCCATATCAGGGGAGGTGGCGATGCGGGAGAAATTGTCGGTCGTCCAGGTCCAGCCGGTATAGGTGGCCTCGGCCACAGTTTCCTTCTGTTCCTGCGTCAGCTTGAGATCTAGGTTGTCCAACGCCGAAAACAGCTGTTCCTTGCTGTCGAAACGGGTGTTGACGACGGAGCGATTGAACTGTTCGGAGATCTGTTTGACCTCGCGCGTCGAAGGCCGGTCGGCGAGCTCCTTGATCATGCGCTCGGCTTCGCGGCGCGTCGGGAAGACCTCGCCGGCATGTTTGGCGCGCAGCTCCGCGGCGATACCAGGCGGAAGGCCGAGACCCTCGACGGCCTTGAGGCCCGCCTCGTCGACGGCGTAGCGCGGTTCGGCCATCTCGGCGGCAATGTCGGGCATGGCCGACTTCAGTGCGATGAGGGAATTGGGTGCGATCTGATAGACGCCGCCGGAAATGCCGGTTGCGGTCGTCATATTAGTCATCGAGAAGACCGCGGTCAAAACGACCGGCATCAGGAAGAACAGGACGATCATGATCGCGGCAGGCGCGATCATCACCAGTCCAAGCGTTCTGGACGATTTCATGGAAGCCTCCTCGCAGGACCGACCGGGCGGCGGCGAGGTCGCCGCCGCCCGGAAGAGTGCTTCGACTTTAGCGGATGACGATCTTGTCGCCGAGCGTGCTCTTCAGCTCGTTCTCGGCATCGCCGATGGCGGCGTCGACGGTCTTGGCGCCGGTCCAGGATGCTTCGAGGTTCTTCCACATGATGTTCCAATATTTGCCGAAATCGGAATCATTCGGCATCGCATTGGCATGCGGCAGCAGGCGCTCGGTGGCTTCGCGAGCCCAGCGGTCGTCCGCATAGAAGTCCACTTCGGCTTCAGCTTTCGAGATGCCGAGATGGGCGGACTTGATCGCATGCAGCGCGTTGATGCGCGGTTCGGAGGCGATCGTGATCAGCTGAGCGGCGATCTGCGTATCTTCATCGCTGTGTCCTGCGGTCACCATGTAGACGAGCGGATGCGTCAGCGTGTTGGCCTTGCCGCCCTCGCCGGCCGGGATCAGCGTGAAGACGATGTTGTCGAAGAAATCCTTCAGGCCTTCCTGGTTGACGAGACGGGCATAGTGCCAGGTGCCGGCGTCCCAGATGCCGGCCTTGCCGGTGGCGACTTCCTTCCACCACTGATCACCCGGCATGCCAATATGGTTCTTCTTGGTGACGCCTGCCTTAACGGCATCGGAGATGAACTGATAGGTGCGGGTCATGGCCGCCTTGTCAAAGACGAGCTTGCCGTTTTCTTCCATCGTGCCGCCGAAGCTCGTGTAGAACTGCCAGTAGTCAGGACCGTTGCTGGGGCGCGGATAGAAACCGTAGCCGGGCTGGACGAGACCCTTGTCCTGCATCTTCTTGGCGTCTTCGAGCAGGTTCTTCATCGTGTACTTGCCGTCCTGAACGTTCTGCGGCAGTGCATCGAGATCGGCGTCGCTATAACCGATCGCCTTCATGTAAGGCTTCCAGAAGAACATCGGGCGGGATTCGGCATCCTGCGGAATGCCATAGACGGTGCCGTTGTAAGAGGCGATCTGCATCAGGTTTTCGTAGATGCCGTTGAGCGGCCAGGCGTCGAGATCAACATGATCCTCGATCGGAACGATAAGGCCGGCCTGCGACCAGGGTGCGATATCTTCATGACCGCTGGCGACGATGTTCGGGGCGGTCTTGGCCTCCGCGGCAAGCGTCAGCGCCTGCTTGAAATCGTCCCAGCCGGAATAGGACTTCTTCTCGATGGTGATCTTCAGGTCTTCACCCTTGAGCGCGGCTTCGCGCTGCAGCTGCTGGGCTGCGATCTCGATGGCGTCGAGGCGATAGGTGTCGTTCGGACCGGTGCCGCCGGCCCAGACGCTGATAGTAACGTCCTTGGCAAGTGCAAAGGCGGAGGTCGAGGCCAAGATGGCGGCCGCGATCGTAAGGGATTTCAACGTCGGCAAAATGGTCATTTTCTTCGTCTCCCTGGAAGAGCAGTGTGAAGCCTCTTGACGGGTCAGCACTGTCGCTTGACGGCCGTTCCGAAACCCCACGAAAACGTGACATGTCCCGCTCTATGGGCTCAACGTAACGGCCGAATGACAAAATTGAGCACGTGTGCAAAATTATTATGACGATGTCCGAAAGACTTGCAAGCGACGGTTTTCAGCGGGCATCTTTTGCGCTTCAAATTGCGCTTATGCTGGGCTAGCATCACGTCATGAGCCTTGAATCCGTCCGCGCCTTCCTCCGTGCGCATGCCCCTGATATCGACATCATCGAAACCGCCGAGAGTTCCTCGACGGTTGCCCTTGCCGCCGAGGCCCATGGCGTCGAGCCCGCCCAGATCGCCAAGACGATCTGCCTGCGCGTCGGCGAGCAGATGATGTTGGTTGTCGCCGGCGGGACGGCCCGCCTCGACAATCGCAAGTTCAAGGACACGTTCGGGGCCAAGGGGCGCATGCTCGATGCCGAAGAGGTCGTGGCGGTCACCAGCCATCCGGTTGGCGGTGTCTGCCCCTTCGGCCTGCCCTCGCCGCTGCCGATCTATTGCGATATTTCGCTGAAACGCTTCGACGAAGTCGTTCCGGCGGCAGGCTCGACCAATTCGGCTGTCCGCATCGCCACAGGACGACTTGCCGAGCTGATCGGCGCCAGCTGGGTCGATGTTTGTCAATAAAATCTTCAAACAGAGGAAAGACGACCTATATTCTATCCCGACATGCCGTGATTGTGCATGACAGGAGACCAGGAATGCCGAGTACCGTTTCGCGTTTTGCCAAGATGGCGGCCATTGCCGTACTGACGAGCGCTACCGTTTTTGCCACGATCAGCGATGCCGATGCGCGCCGCGCCGGCGGCTTCGGCGGGTTTGGAAGCCGCGGCACCCGTACATTCAGCGCGCCTCCGGTAACCCGCACGGCGCCTGCCCCGGCTGCCCCCATTGAACGGTCGATGACGCCGCGCCCGCAAACGACAGCGCCCTATAGCACGCAGCAGTCCGGCTACGCCCAGCAGCGCCCCGGTTTCTTCAACGGCTTCGGCCGTTCGATGATCGGCGGCCTGATCGCCGGCGGTCTCCTCGGCATGCTGCTCGGCCACGGTTTTGGCGGCGGCTTCGGCTTCCTCGGCATGCTGCTGCAGATTGCCCTGATCGGCGGCGCCATCATGCTCGCCATGCGCTATTTCGCCCATCGCCGCCAGCCTTCCTATGGCGTAGGCGGTCAGAGCCGGTCCTACGGCCAGTCCTTCAACATGGCGCCCACGAACAATTCGTCGTTCCAGATCCCGGCGATCGGCTCGGGCACCGGTTACGGCGGACAGTCGCGCGGCAACCGCCCGAGTGACGAGATCGGACTGGCACAGGCCGATCTCGATCAGTTCGAGGAATTGCTGACCAGCATTCAGACTGCTTACGGCGCTGAGGATTATGGCACCCTGCGTCGGCTGACGACGCCCGAGGCCATGTCCTATCTTGCCGAGGAACTCGGCGAAAACGCCACCAACGGCGTGCGCAACCGCGTCTCCGACGTCAAGCTGCTGCAGGGCGATATTGCCGAGGCCTGGCGCGAAGACGGCCAGGAATATGCGACGCTCGCCATGCGTTACTCTTCGATCGACGCCCTCGTCGAACGCGACAGCGGCCGTGTCGTTTCCGGTGACGACCGTCACCCGAGCGAGAGCACGGAGGTATGGACCTTCGTGCGCAAATCGGGCGCTGACTGGAAGCTCGCCGCGATCCAGGGGACCGAGCAGCGCGCTGCCTGAGGTAGCGCGCTTACCCTGGCTTAATTCACCGCGACCGGTTTGGAGCGCATGCGGGAGACCGTCTCGCGTTCCGCCCGCTTGCAGCGCATCGGCGGCAAGCCACGGTCCACCAGGTCCATATCTTCCAGCACCATGTCGCCCATCTTCTTGAAGGCGCTGTCGAGGGCGCCGGCCCGATGCGCCGAGCGGATGAAGCCTTTCAGGCTGCGCACCGGATGATCGGGCGGCAGCGGTTCTTGCGGATAGACGTCGCTCGCCGCGACGATATGGCCTGACGAGACGGCCGCCATCAACGCATCGAAATCGACGACATCGGCCCGGCTGAGCAGGATGAAGGCTGCACCCTTGCGCATGCCGGCGAAGGCCTCGGCGCCGAGAAATCCCTTGTTTTCGCGGGTGACGGCGGCGACGACGAAGACGAAATCGCTCTTCGTCAGGACATCCTCCAGGCTTGCCGGTTCGACGCCGTTTTCCTCGAGGATCGATTGGGGCAGCCAGGGATCGAACACCCTGATGCGCGCCCTGAAGCCGGACAGCACGCGGCGCAGCGCCCTGCCGAGATCGCCGAAGCCGATAATGCCGATCTCGGAACCGGCGACGAGCCGCGCGCTCGCATTGCCCTCCCCGCCCCACAGCTCGCTGCCTTCGCGAAAGGCAACGTCCGCATCGACGATGCCGCGTGCCAAGGCCAGGGCGAAGCCGAGGCCGATTTCGGCGACCGGCTCCGCAAAGACCTGGCCTGTGGTCACGACATGAATGCCCCGCTGGAAGAGCACCTCATAGGGCATGTTGTTCAAGAGATTGCTTTCGACATTGAGGATCGAGCGCAGGGCCGGCATTCTGGCCAATGTTTCCGCCGAAAGCGGCGGCTGGCCGATGATGTATCGGGTCCTGCCGAGGATATTGTCGCCAAGTTCGGCGACAGTATCCGCATCGGCTTCGACAACTTCATATTTCGCGTGCAGCTCGGCGCGTGCCTTGTCGCTGAAGATCAGATCGAGCGTGCGCGGCTGGGGCGCGCTGATCGCCAGCGGTCGTTCGGCATTTGTCATCGGCGTCTCCTCCGTCTCGGCGGCTTGCGTTTCCTCGGCTGGAGAATTGATACCCTCCGGCCTCAGCCGTTTCCAGCTGGCGGACGAGAAATTGGGGAGCGAACCTTTGGTCGGCGCTGGTTAGAGTGGCCGGAGCAATGGAAAGCGGCATTTGCCTATCAGATAAGCAATTGAATTCTCTTGCTATTCGTGGTTTCTATGTTGACGGTCCGAATTGCTTGAATTAGCTTGAGGCACCTAACATGGGCGCCTCGCCCCCGCAGCAAAATCGCAGCATTGCAAAGGAAACGAACAATGAGGTCAGTACTTAAGAGCAGCCTGCTTGCCGTGGCTGTCGCAGCGCTTCCGGCTGTCGCTTCCGCCCATCCTGCCGTTGGTGACGCCGCCGGCTTCAGCCATGGCTTTGCTCATCCCATGTCCGGCCTCGATCACGTCCTTGCCATGGTGATGGTCGGTGTGGTTGCTTTCCAGCTCGGCGGCCGCGCCATCTGGCTCCTGCCGGTGACCTTCATCTTGATGATGGCGTTTGGCGGAGTTCTCGGCGCTGCCGGCGTTGATCTTCCCTTCGTTGAGACAGGCATTGCACTTTCCGTCGTCACTCTGGGAGGCATGATTGCAATCAATGTCAGGGCGCCGCTCGCCGCGGCGCTCGGCATGGCCGGCCTCTTCGCCATCGTTCACGGCCATGCGCACGGCGCCGAAATGCCAGACGATGCTGCCGGCGCCGCCTATGCGGCCGGCTTCATCGTGGCAACCGGACTGCTGCATGGCGCCGGCCTCGCTCTTGGCTACGTCATCGGCCGCGTCGGCGAACGGCAAGGCGTTCTTGCCATGCGCGCGGCAGGTGGCGTTGCCGCCATATCCGGATTGGGCATCCTGGCCGGTTTGATCTGATCTGTACGGAATCTCCGGACGACGCAGCCGGGAAGAAAGCGTCCGAAATGAGCGAGCAGATATAGAAAGGGCGCGGTGCAAAGCCGCGCCCCTCCCGCCGTTCATCAGCCTTCCAGCCACTTCACCTGATCGGGTGTCAGCTTGATGTCGAGGGCCGAGAGGCTGTCCTCCAATTCGGCGATGGTGCGCGGCCCGATCAGTGGAATGACCGGGAAAGGTTGGGCGATCACGTAGGCGAGCGCGATATGGATGGGGTTGCGGCCGAGCTTGTTGGCAAGCTCGATGGCGCGGTCGCGGCGTCCGAAATTGCGCTCGGAATACCAGACGCGTACAATTTCCTCGTCATCCTTCTTATCGCGGCCGGCGCGGTCGGTGAAGAAGCCGCGGCCTTGGCTGGACCAGGCGAAGTTCGGGATTTGCTTCTCGTTCAGCCACGTCTTCCAGTCGTCATCGGAGGCGGCAACGCAGCCGGCCCAGATCGGATCCAGCATTTCGGCGAGCGAGAAGTTGTTGGAAAGCGCTGCAGGGGCCGTCTTGCCGGTCTTTTCGGCATAGGCGATCGCCTCGTCGAAACGTGCGCGCGTCCAGTTCGAACCGCCGAAGATGCCGCGGATGCGGCCGCGTTTGACCTCGGCGTCCATGGCATCGACGAACTCGCCGACAGGTACGTCGGTATTGTCGCGATGCATGAAATAGATGTCGACATAGTCGGTTTTCAGCCGGGCGAGCGACTGGTCGAGCTGCTTGGCGATCATATCTGGATAGCAGAGCGGTGAATGCGCGCCCTTGCCGATCAGCACGATCTCCTCGCGCGGCACCTTGCGGCTGGTGTGCCAGTCGCCGAAGATCGCCTCCGTTTTGCCGGCGCCATAGACAAAGGCCGTATCGAAGGTGTTGCCGCCGGCCTCGTAGAAGGCGTCGAGCGTCAGTGAAGCGGCGGCGAAGTTCGGGAAAAACTCGAAGCCGAGGGTCACGACCGAAGCGGGCTTGGAAATGCCAGGAATCTGTCGCTGCGGAATGCTGCTGCCCCGCCTGACCGCGCCGCCTGAAATATTGGACGTGCGCTTGACGGCTTTCTCGACGCCATATTCGAGACCAACCGAGGCGCGCCACTGGTCGAGCACGCGCAGGTTTCCGATCGAATCCGCCCAGCTCATTCCGGGAGAACCGAACTCGGTCTTGCCGGCGCCGATGGCGTCGCCCGCCGCGTCTGCCTCGAAGGAATAGAGCCAGCGCTCTTCCCTGACCTCGATCGTCTCCTGTTTGCCGCCCTTGAAGACCTCGATCTTCCCGACACCGCCCCTGTGGCCGGAGGCGAACCAGAAGTCTGCGACTTCGATCCGGCCCTCGGAGCCGATAATGCGCAGCACGTTGTCCTGCTGCGCCAAGATCGAGCAGGAGACCTCGGCGATGATCTCGTTCGGGAATTTGAGCACGGCCGACGCCCATTCGTCGACGCCGCTCTCTCCAAGATGGGCGACGCCCGACACCTTTTCCGGCTCCAGGAAGGCTTTGCCTTCCGCGGCGCCAGCGATCAGTCGCGCCATGGAAACAGGATAGCCGCCGACATCGAGAATGCCGCCGCCGGCGGTATCATTGGCGAAAAGTCGATGCTCCGGCTTATAGCTGCCCATGTTGAAGCCGAAGCTCGAGCGGATAATGCGGATCGTGCCGATGACGCCGCTCTTAATGAGCTCGACCAGCTTCTCCGTCTGCGGATGCAGGCGATACATGAAGGCCTCGCCGGCAAAGACGCCGGCCTTCTTGGCTTCGTAGTAGACGGCTTCAGCATCATAGGCCGAAAGCGCGATCGGCTTTTCGACGAGGATATGCTTGCCGGCGCGCGCCGCCTTGATAGCCCATTCGGCATGGCCGGTATGAGGCACGGAAATATAGACCGCATCGACCTCGGGGTCGGAAAGCAGCGCCTCGTAACCATCGACGATGCGGGCACCGGGGAAGTTTTCCTGCAATCCCGGCTTGGAAGGATTGCGGGTGGCGATCGCGGCCAGTTTACCGGTGCGCGAATGGGCAACGCCATCGGCAAAGGTGCGGGCTATGGTGCCGGGGCCGATGATGCCCCAGCGGATCGATTGATCGGAAGTCATGGAATCCTCTTTCGTCTTTCTGCCTTGGGAGTGGTTCAGCGGCGCCGTTTGCCGGCGTCGTCAAAAAGAAATGTGCGGTTGGCGGGAAGACCGACCGTCAGCGTCTCGCGATTGCCTGATGTGCGCGATTCCGGCCGCTCGATGATCAGCTGTTCATCACCGATCGCGGCATAGATGTAGCTGGTATTGCCGAGGTGTTCGGCGACGTCGATGGCAACGGTGAGATCGGCATCGCCAGCACCGGCATCTACGAAGTGTTCGGGACGGATGCCGAGGGTCACCTTTGCGCCGGTTTCGACAGGGTCGGCGACAGGCAGCGGCAGGCGTGTCGCCGGGTTGCTTTCCAGCGCGATCACCGCCCTACCCGGCTGCGCCTCGACGACCACGGCTTTCAAGAAATTCATCTTCGGTGAGCCGACAAAACCGGCGACGAACTGGTTGGCCGGGTCGTCATAGAGGTCGAGCGGTGCGCCGATCTGCTCGATGTTGCCGGCGCGCAGCACGACGATCCGGTCGGCGAGCGTCATTGCTTCCGTCTGATCGTGGGTCACGTATATCATCGTCGTGCCGAGCTGCTTGTGCAGCCTTGAGATTTCGACGCGCATCTGCACGCGCAACTCGGCATCGAGATTCGAAAGCGGTTCGTCGAACAGGAAGACCTCGGGCTCGCGCACGATGGCGCGGCCGATGGCGACGCGCTGGCGCTGGCCGCCGGAAAGCTGCTTCGGCCGCCGCTTCATCAGTTCGGTGATCTGCAGGATATCGGCGACATGGCTCACGCGCCGCTCGGTATCGGCCTTCGGGTTGCCGTTCATGCGCAAGCCGAAGCTCAAGTTTTCCTCGACCGTCAGGTGTGGATAGAGCGCGTAGGACTGGAATACCATGGCGATGCCGCGATCGGCCGGCTCGACGTCGTTGACGACCTTGCCTCCTATCCGAAGCTCGCCCGATGTAATATCCTCGAGGCCGGCGATCATCCTGAGCAGCGTGGACTTGCCGCAGCCGGAAGGGCCTACGAAGACGACGAATTCGCCGTCCTTCACCTCCAGATTGGCGCCATGGATGATTTCAAAGCCGCCGAAGCGTTTGACGATGTTGGTAAGTGAAAGCTCTGCCATTCGGCTTCCCCGATTACTTGATTGCGCCGGCCGCGATGCCGGCGATGAAATGGCGCTGGAGCGCCACGAAGACGACGAGGATTGGTGCCGTCAGCAGCACCGCGCCGGCCATGATGCCACCCCAGGACACTTTGGTGAGGCCGATCAGCGTTCCCAATGCCACCGGCGCCGTCATCATCCCCGGTCTGGAATTGATGAGCAGCGGCCAGAGGTAATTGTTCCACGAGTGCAGGAAGAGAATGATCGCCAATGCCGCCATGGTCGGGCGCGCCAGCGGCAGGGCAATGCGCAGGAAGATCTGCCATTCCTTGACGCCCTCGACGCGGGCCGCATCGAAGAGCTCGCCCGGCATCATCGAGAAGGACTGCCGCATGAATAAGACGCCGAGCGAGTTGAAGAGCGGCGGCACGATCAGAGCCACCCAGGTGTTTGCCAGCTTGAACTCGCGCGCCACCATGATGAATTGCGGGATGACGACCACGGAGAACGGCAGCGTGATCGTGCCGAGGATGATGGCGATCACAACGGAACGGCCGACGAAACGGTAACGTGCCAGCGCCCATCCGGCCATCGACGTCAGCATCACCGAGAGCACGGTATAGATAAGCGCCACGCCGATGGAGATCACCATTGCCCCGATGAAATCGGTATCGGCCTGCAGATTTTTGAAATTCTCGACGAAGTTGGTCGATGGCCACAGCACGATCTCGGGATTGAAGATGCCGTTGTCGGGCATCGTCGAGAAGATGAACATCATCCACAGCGGAAACAGCCAGACCAGTGCCAGCGGCGCCAGCGCGGCGTGCAGGGCTATCTGACGGATGAGAAGGGACTGCGATTTGGATCTCATTTCGGGTCCCTCCCGATCCAGAGATTGAAAAAGGAGATCACCACGGCCAGAGCGGCCATTGTATAAGCGATCGCCGAGGCATAGCCGAAGTTTAGCGAGGTGAAACCCTGGCGGTAGAGGAAGAGGCCGAGTGTCTCCGTGCCGCCGCCTGGACCACCGCGATTGGTGATGAGGAAGGGTTCGGTAAAAAGCTGCATGGTGCCGATCACCGAGAGCACGACGCAGAAGAGGATGATCGGTTTTAAGAGCGGCAGAGTGATGTGGAAGAATTGCTGTGTCTTGCTCACACGGTCGAGCGTCGCGGCCTCGTAGACATCATCGGGGATGGCCTGCAGGCCGGCCAGGATGATGATGGCGTTATAGCCGGCCCAGCGCCATGTGACGGCGAGGATGATCACTGCCATCGCAGCAGTGGCGTTGTCGAACCAGGAAATCGGGCTGAAGCCGACCGCTGAAATCATCTTGTTGATGATGCCGAAATCGAGGCTGAACATCAGCCGGAACACGGCCGCATAAGCGACTTCACCGACAACGACGGGGGCAAAGAAGGCGAAACGAAAAAGCGGGCGCGCTTTCAGGAGCGGCGAATTGAGCAGCACGGCCATGACGGTCGCCAGCGCGATCATGACGGGCACCTGGATCACCAGGATGATCAGCGTGTTGTACAGAGCATTATAGAAGGCGGGGTCGTAGAAGAGCCGGCCCCAGTTGGCCTGGAAACTGTATTTCCACGGATTGATGCGCGTGTTCTGAAAGGAAATCAGGAACGAATCGATGATCGGCCAGACCCAGAAGGTGGCGAAAACAAGCAGATAGGGGGCGAGGAACGCATAGGCGCTCCGGGTTCTGAACGGCATCGAGCCTCCTCCTCACGAACGAATGAATGACGCGCCGCGTTGCAAGCGGGTGAAATGCCGGGCGCGGGAGGCGCCCGGCATCGTCATCATTGCGCGATTGGAAGTCCGGTTGCGGAAGCGATCTGCTTGGCGGCATCGTCGAGAGCCGCCTTCGCATCGGGATAGCCGCCGGCGAAGAATTTCGCCTGCGTTGCCTTGAAGATGCCTTCGGCATCACTTTGGAAGGCGGTGCCGCGGCTCGGCACGATCTTCGGCAATGTCGCGAGGATGTCGGCCCAAACCTTCTGGCCGCCCCAATAGGGCTGCGGCTCGTTGACGAAGGGATCCTTCTCGGCAGACAGCAGCGACGGGACCAGACCGAATTCCTTCAGCATGGTGACCTGGCCTTCATTCGTGCCGAGGGCGTAGTTGACGAATTTCCAGGCGGCCTCCTTATTGGCCGAGGTCGCCGAAATGGCGAGCGACGAACCGCCGAGATTGGCGGCGTGCGGACCGTCGGCCGTCAGGCTGGGCATTCTGTAGACGCCCCACTTGCCCTTGAGATCGGGCGAGGTCGAACGCACGGTGCCTTCATACCAGCCACCATAGAGCTGGCTTGCCGCCTTGCCAGCAGTATTAGCCTGGATTTTCTCGTCCCAGTTGGCCGCCGTCAGTGTGCCGGCGTCCTTCATCTCCTTCACCTTTTGCAGCGCGGCGACGCAAGCCGGTTGGTTGATGGTGATGTTCTGGCCATCGGTCGAGAAATAGCCGCAGCCCTGCTCGTTGGCGATCATGCGGAACCATTCGCTGTCGCCGTTGAAATCGGCCTGAGCCATGACGACGCCGGGATTGGCTGCAGAAATCTTCTTGCCGGCGGCGATGAAATCGTCCCAGGTGCTGATCGTGCTCGGATCGACGCCGGCCTTTTCGTACATGTCGCGGCGGTAGAAGACGGCGACGGGACCGGAATCCCACGGCATGGCATAGGCGACGTCGCCGACCTCAAGTTCGGTGCGCTTGAAGTCGGGGAACTTCGCCTGGATATCGGCCGTGTAGCCGAGCTCCTTCAGATTGGCGAAGCAATCCGGGAAACGGCTCCAGAAGATTTCAGCCTCGAAATTCTCGATGCTGACAATGTCGGGCAAACCGTCACCGCCGGCAGCGCAGGCAGCCAGCGTCTTGTCGAAGACCTGGCTGTTGCCAAGGTCTTCAACGGTGACTTTGATATCAGGGAACTGTTTATTGAAGCCCGGAAGCGTGGATTTCAGCGCCGATGCGGCGACATTCCAGCTCCAGATGGTGAGATTGGCCGACTCAGCGAAGGCGGAGCCGGAAGCAAGCAGTGCGACAGCTGCGGTCGCAGCGAGAAGTTTGAAGCGCATTGAAAATCCTCCCTTTTCAATTGCCGATCTTTCACGAACGCGGTTAGACTATCTGCAAGGGAGCGGCTGTCTCCTAAAAAGGGAATATGGATTTGGCGGAAAGTAAGATCGGCACGAGTGCAATCTACCGGCCCGGCGCTGGTGGCATTGAGGGTTCGCCGACGGCGCTGCAGATGTTTCATGCCCATCCGCTCGTCATGGCCATGCCGCACTGGCATGCGCAGGTCGAGGTCAACTATGTCATGCGCGGTACTGTCCATTACCGGATGAGCGATCACGAATTTCGCCTGAACCCCGGCGAAATGTGCCTCTTCTGGGGTGGGCAGCCACATCAAATGGACGAATCGTCGGATGATTCCCTCTATGCCGGCGCTCATCTGCCGCTCATCTATTTCTTCCGGCTGCGTCTGCCGATCAGCATTTCCAGCCGGCTGATGAAGGGCGAGACGCTGCTGACCTCAGCAACCGATGCCGCCGACAGCGAGAACTTCGCCCGCTGGTTCCGCTATTCCAAGTCCGGCGACGCTGCCAAGGCCCAGCACGCCGTCGATGAATTGCTGCTACGCATCGAGCGTATCGCACTCGAACCCTATTCGATGACGACATCGAAGACGACCGTCAGCCTGGAAGGCGATCAGCCGCATCCCAATTCCTCGCGCAGCGTTGCGCGCATGTGCGATTTCATCGCCGCCAATTTCCTGCAGGACATCGATTCGGTCGATATCGCTCGAGCCGCCGATCTGCATCCGAAATATGCCATGAACCTTTTCAAGCGATCGACTGGCATGACGCTCAGCAAATATGTGACGCTGCTCAGGCTGTCGCGCGCCCAGGCGATGCTGATGAGCGAAGGCGCCAACGTTCTGCAGGTGGCAATGGACAGCGGCTTCGGTTCCATCAGCGCGTTCAACAAATCCTTCCGCCACATCGCCGGCATGTCGCCGTCGGATTTCCGCCGCGATATCAGACTGGTGACGACGATGCCCGCCGGCGCCTTCCGCAATTAAATCACCCGAATATCAACCGCCCTTACCGCACCACCCGCCGGGCGCAACAATTTCAAGCATGCAGCCGCCAGCGTCGAGAAAGGCGACCTCAGTGCCGTCAGCCATCATCTTGCGACCGTGCGGTCCATATCGCTGACTGTCAGGCGACACGCTCGAAAGATTTTAGCATGGGTGCTTCTTTCTGTTCCGATTGCGAGAAATTTCATCGACGGCTTGGAATTTCAAGGATGAGCGAAGATTGCAGCAGGCGGCAGACGGGTGGCTTGTGCTCCATCGCGGCCATCGGCTACGCTGCCGATTGAGAGATGGAGCGACCAAAAACATGAATATTCGAAGAGCGGTACCCGCCGAAGCGGAGGAACTGTGCGGTCTCCTGAACGAGATCATCCTGGCCGGCGGAACAACCGCGCTCGAGACACCGCTTACGGTCGCGGAATTCGCAGACTGGTTCATCGACGGCGAGTTTCCCCTTGTCTGCCACGTAGCCGAGCATGATCGGTCGCTTGTTGGCTTTCAGTCGTTGAGCGTGTACGGCGATCCGCCGAAGGGTTATGCCGATATCGCAACATTTGCCCGCATGAGCCCGAGGATATCCGGCGCAGGCAGCGCCCTTTTCCCGGCGACGCGGGCTGCAGCCGAAGAGCTCGGGCTCGAATTCATCAATGCGACCATTCGTGCCGACAATGTCGGCGGTCTTGCTTATTACGCAAAGATGGGCTTCGAGCCCTATGACAGGCTCATCCAGGTTCCGCTGCTGGATGGAACGCCCGTCGATCGGGTCAAGAAACGTTTCAAGGTGGATGCCAAGCCCAGTCCGGCATTCCCCATTTGATCGTTCGAAGGCCTCGTCGGAAGGCTCCACGTCCGTAGCCCTTTTAACGCCCCTCTCCTGCTTTGCTCACAGGCCGGCAGCCGCGCGCTGTTCTTTCGGAAGCCAGGAGCGGTAGAGCGGATGATCGGCGGCGATCGGCATCGGCGTTGGCATGCCGGTGCGCTGCGAGAAATAGGCGGCCGTCACCAGCTCCAGCGAATTGCGAGCATCCTGCAATGTCACCGGCGGATCCGTGTCCTCGACGATCGCCCGGTGGAACAGCTCGAACTGGCGGGTATAGCCGTCCTCGCCGGGCACGTAGGCGGCCAGCGCCGCGTCGATCCGCGCCTGATGCTCCTCGGTTCCGGCGGTAAAGACCCAGGGATCGCGGCCCATCGTATAGGGTTCGAGAATGCTTTCGGCGACAAGATCGCTGAAGCAGAAACGCAGCCGCGAGATCTCCTTGCGCGAGCCGAGCGTCATCGACAGCGTCGCCAGCGAGCCGTTCTGCATCTTCACCGAAAGCGCTGCCGTATCCTCGACCTCGATCGGGTTGACCAGGGTGGCGCCATAGGAAAACACCTCGGCACAGGGGCCATGCACGTAATTCAGCATGTCATGGGCGTGGATCGCGTGGCCGAGAAGACCGCCGCCGAGCTCGGTCGCCCATTTGCCGCGCCACGGCACGGCGTAATAGTCCGGGCCGCGCCACCAATGGGTCTCGATCGTCGTCAGGAACGGCTTGCCGGCCAGACCGCTTTCGATCAGCAGCTTCAGCTTCTGCAGGCCGGAGCCGTAACGATACTGGAAGATCGGCATCAGCTTCCTGCCGGGGAAACGGGCGAGGATGCGCTCCATCTCATCGACCTCGGCAATCGAGCCGAAGAGCGGCTTCTCGCAGATCACGTGCTTGCCGGATTCAATGCCCTTGCGGCAAAGCTCGAAATGCGAGCTCGGTGGCGTCGAAATATCAATGATGTCGAGATCGTCGCGGGCAAACAGCGAATCCGCATCCTGGGTATATTCATCGATGCCGAACTCCTCGCACAGCGCTTTGCCGCGGTCTTCATCGAGCGAGCAGAGCACGGGAACCTCAAAAAGATCCTTGTTCCAGCCAAAGCCGGTCAGATGCCGCGCGGCAATGCCTGCGCCGATGACGCCGACGCGCAATTTCCTGGTCATGTTTTCCTCCTCAGCGAGCGCCGATGCGCGCGGCTTTCGTCTGGGCTTCGAGCGAAAGGCGGCAGACTTCGAACACATGATCCTGCGTCATCGCCGTCTGCGTGCGGTTGGTGACATCGGCGGTGAAAGCGTCGAAATAATCGAGTTTCTCGCCGCTGCAATCGATATGGGTCATCTCCTTGCCGTTGACGAGGAAGAGATGATCCTTGCCCGGCCGGCCGGCAATATCGATATATTTGCGCAGTTCGATATAACCCTCGGTGCCGAGGATGGTGAGGCGTCCGTCGCCCCAGGTCGGCAGCGCCTCCGGGGTGAACCAGTCGACCCGGACATAACCTGCCGCTCTGTCGGAGCGCAGCAGCACTTCACCGAAATCCTGGAAGGCCGGCTTGTCGGGCATGCCGAAATTGCCGATCGAGCTGGCGATGACCTCGCCCGACGTCGAGCCGGTATAGAACAGGAACTGGTCGACCTGATGCGAGGCGATGTCGACGATGATACCCCCGAAGGCCTCCGGATCGAAGAACCAGTCCGGCCGGGTCGGCAGCTGCAGCCGATGCGGGCCGACGCCGAGCGTCTGGATCACCTTGCCGATCGCGCCGTCGGCGACGAGCTTGCCGGCCTTGACGGCGGAGCGCACGCAATGGCGCTCGGAAAAGCAGATCGAGAAAATCTTGCCGGTTTCGGCAACGGTGCGCTTAACCTCCTCGAGTTGGGCGAAGGTCGTGACGCCAGGCTTATCGGTCATCACGTCCTTGCCCGCTTTCATCGCCCGGAGGGCAAGCCCGGCGCGGTCGCGCGGGATCGCGGCAATGCAGATGACGTCGATCGAGGGATCGTCGAACAGCTTCTCGCGATCGATCTGCGGCGCATCGGGATAGGTCTTTTCGAAGGCTTCGCGCAATGCCGGCACCGAGGTCTGCGGGCAATAGCCAGCGAACTCGCCGCCTGCGGCAAGCAATCCCTTCACATGATCGAATGTATGCCCATGGTCGATTCCGACGACGGCAAATCTCAACATCGCTGCAATATCCTCCCCGAATTTTCTGAGCGCCGGCTGAGGCCGGCATTCTCCATGTCGGGCAAAACAGATAACGAAACTTGCTTCCTGTCAAGGCGAGTTCGAGGCTGAAAGTGCGTACGGATATATCTAAATAGCTGAAATCAAATAGCTATTTTGTATCTAAATAGTTATTTACTGGCTTCCTGCGCCGTTTTGCCGATAGGTCGCTTATTCGATCCGATTGGACGAAAGTCTTTTTCTCCAGCATGTCTTGCCCAGTCTGCGTGAATGTGATCGATTTCCGCCACCGCCGGGTTGGAGGGCGGCAACGACCTCGAAGATATTCAAAGAGCGCTCCCGCTTGCCTGTGACGGAGGATCACCATGTCTCATCCCCTTCTCGATGCCGCTGCTACGGCGGGTCTTTTTGTCGGCCGCGTCTGGAGCCCCGAGGCTTCCGGCCCGAGCATCGTCACGCTCCGCGATGGGATGCTGGTCGACATTACCTCGCGCGACGCGCCGACGCTCAGCGCCCTGATTGAAAAACAAGATGCCGCCGGCTTCGTCCGCGCCGCAAAGGGCAAGGCGGTCGGTACCTTGGAGGAAGTCGCGGGCAACAGCATGGGGACGCCGGATAAGGTGCGTCCCTATCTGCTGGCTCCCGTCGACCTGCAGGCGGTCAAGGCCTGCGGCGTTACCTTCGCCCAGTCGATGATCGAGCGCGTCATCGAGGAGAAGGCGGCCGGCAATCCGGAGCGCGCCGCCTCGATCCGCGAGCGCGTCAGCACGCTGATCGGCGGCAGTCTCACCAATCTGAAGGCCGGTTCGCCGGAGGCCGCCAAGGTCAAGCAGGCCCTGATCGATGAGGGCATGTGGTCGCAATATCTCGAGGTCGGTATCGGACCCGACGCCGAGGTCTTTACCAAGGCGCCAGTGCTGTCCTCGGTCGGCTGGGGTGCGGATGTCGGCCTGCATCCGATCTCGACCTGGAACAATCCCGAGCCGGAAATCGTGCTGGCGGTCAATAGCCGCGGCGAGATCAAGGGGGCCGCACTCGGCAATGACGTCAATCTGCGTGACGTCGAAGGCCGTTCGGCGCTCTTGCTCGGCAAGGCCAAGGACAATAACGCCTCCTGTGCGATCGGTCCCTTCATTCGTCTGTTCGATGCCGGTTACGGGCTGGATGAGGTGCGCAAGGCGGAACTCGACCTCAAGGTCACCGGCCGCGATGGCTTCGTGCTCAACGGCAAAAGTTCGATGTCGCAGATCAGCCGCGATCCGACCGATCTCGTCAAACAGACGCTCGGGCCTCATCATCAGTATCCCGACGGTTTCGTGCTCTTTCTCGGCACGCTGTTTGCGCCGACGCAGGATCGCGACGCACCGAAGCAGGGTTTCACGCACAAGATCGGCGATGTCGTCGAGATCTCCTCGGCCGGGCTCGGCGCGCTCGTCAACACCGTCCGCCTCTCCACCGAATGCCCGCCCTGGACCTTCGGCATAGCGGCGCTGATGAGCAACCTGGCGAAGCGCGGATTGCTGTAACTACTGGTTCCGCCGCCTGCCCTGCAGTAGGTCGAGGACGGAGTTTGCCGCCTCGAGGACGTTTGTGCCCGGACCGAACACGGCGGCAACGCCGTGTTCGTGCAGGAACTCATAGTCCTGCCGCGGGATCACGCCGCCGCAAACGACGATGATATCGTCACCGCCCTGCGCTCTCAGCCTGTCGATCAATTGCGGCAGCAGCGTCCTGTGGCCTGCTGCCAGCGACGACACGCCGACAACATTGACTTTTTCGTCAAGCGCCATGTCGACTGCCTCGTTCGGCGTCTGGAAAAGCGGGCCGGCAAGCACATCGAAGCCGATATCGCCGAAGGCCGAGGCGATCACCTTGGCGCCCCGGTCATGCCCGTCCTGGCCGAGTTTCGCGACCATGATTTTCGGCCGGCGCCCCATCGCTTCGGTGACCTCCGTCATGCGCTCCTTGAGGACGGCGAGTTCCGGCTCGTTGTCATAGGCCTCGCCATAAACGCCCGTGATGACCTCGGGCGTTGCGGCATAGTCGCCGAAGGCATCGCGCATGGCATCGGAGATTTCGCCGACGGTGGCACGGGCTCGTGCCGCCTCGATCGCGGCTTCGAGCAGGTTGCCCCTGCCGCTGCGCGCCACTTCCGAAAGGGTGGCCAATGTCTCGCGCACCGCATTGCCGTCGCGCCGCCGCCTGGTCTCCTCGATCCGTTTGATCTGGGCATTGCGCACCGCGCTGTTGTCGATCTTCAGAATGTCGATCTGCTGCTCGTTGTCGAGCCTGTAGCGGTTGACGCCGACGATGACCTCCTCGCCCTTGTCGACGGCCGCCTGACGGCGCGCCGCCGCCTCCTCGATTAGTCGCTTCGGCAGGCCGTCATTGACGGCTTTGGTCATGCCGCCGAGGGCTTCCACCTCCTCGATCAACGCCCAGGCCTTATCGGCAAGCTCCTGCGTCAGGCTCTCGACATAGTAGGAGCCGGCCAGCGGATCGATCACCTTGGTGACGCCGGTTTCGTGGCTCAGGATGAGCTGGGTGTTGCGAGCGATGCGGGCGGAAAATTCCGTCGGCAGCGCGATCGCCTCGTCGAAGGAATTGGTGTGCAGCGATTGGGTGCCGCCGAGCACGGCCGACATCGCCTCGAAGGCGGTGCGGATGATGTTGTTATAGGGATCCTGCTCTTGCAGCGAGACGCCGGAGGTCTGGCAATGGGTGCGCAGCATCAGTGAGGCCGCCTTCTTCGGCTGGAACTCCTCCATGATCCGGGTCCAGAGCAGCCGGGCGGCGCGCAGCTTCGCCGCCTCCATGAAGAAGTTCATGCCGATCGCGAAGAAGAAGGAGAGCCTTCCGGCAAAATCGTCGACGTTGAGGCCCTTGGCGATCGCCGCCCTGACATATTCGCGACCGTCGGCCAGCGTGAAGGCGAGCTCCTGCACCAGCGTCGCGCCGGCCTCCTGCATGTGATAGCCGGAGATCGAGATTGAGTTGAATTTCGGCATCTCCCTTGCCGTATATTCGATGATGTCGGCAACGATCCGCATCGAGGGTTCCGGCGGATAGATATAGGTGTTGCGGACCATGAACTCCTTGAGGATATCGTTCTGGATGGTGCCTGAAAGGTCGGCCCTCGCCACCCCCTGCTCCTCGCCGGCGACGATAAAGGAGGCGAGAATCGGGATGACCGCACCGTTCATGGTCATCGACACAGACATTTCCCCGAGCGGAATGCCGTCGAACAGGATCTTCATGTCCTCGACGCTGTCGATCGCCACACCCGCCTTGCCGACATCGCCTTCGACGCGCGGATGATCGCTGTCATAACCGCGATGGGTGGCGAGATCGAAGGCGACCGACAGGCCCTTCTGGCCGGCGGCCAGATTGCGACGGTAGAAGGCGTTCGATTCCTCTGCCGTCGAGAAGCCGGCATATTGACGGATTGTCCACGGCCGACCGGCATACATCGTGGCGCGCGGGCCGCGGGTAAACGGCGCAAAGCCGGGAAGCGAGCCGAGGTGGGCGGCGCCTTCGAGATCCTCGGCCGTATAGAGCGGCTTCACGGCAATACCTTCCGGCGTCTGCCAGGTCAGCGTTTCCGGCGAAGCACCCAGCTCCTTCTGCGCAAGCTCCGCCCAATCCGACAGCGTCTTCTTCGTCATGCCTTCCTCCGGCTCTTTCATTGCACCTTATCATTTCATAGGCGCACAATGCGATAAAGCCTTAGGACGTTGAACGCAGCAAAGCATCGATCGCGCCTGCCACTCATCCGCCGCGGGTTCGCGGGCTCATCTATTTGTGATCCAGCTTGGCGACCAGCCGGTCACCGAGCCACTGAATGCCGCAGACGAGGATGACAAGGACTGCCACGACTGCGATCATCACATTGGTTTCGAAACGCTGATAGCCGTAGCGAATGGCGAGGTCGCCGAGGCCGCCGGCGCCGATCGCACCTGCCATGGCCGAGGCGCCGATCAGCGTCACCAGCGTGACGGTGAAGCCGGCGACAATACCCGGCAGCGCCTCGGGCACCAGCACTTCGCGCACGATGGTCCAGCGATTGCCGCCCATGGCGCGCACCGCATCGATCAGGCCACGGTCGACCTCACGCAACGACACTTCGGCGATGCGGGCGTAATAAGGCGTGGCGGCGATGGCGAGCGGCACGATGGCCGCCCAGGTGCCAAGCGCCGTGCCGACGATCAGCCGCGTTAGCGGGATCAACGCCACCAGCAGGATGATGAAGGGCACCGAACGGAAGCCGTTGATAACGGCGCCGAGCATGCGGTTGATCCAGAGATTTTCGGCGATGCCGCCGCGCGCCGTGACGACGAGGGCAAGGCCGAGCGGCAGGCCGGCGACGAGCGAAATCACTCCCGAGGCGACGGTCATCAGGACCGTCTCCCAAAGCGAGCGAAGAAGCAGTTCAAGCATGATCGGCGTCATAACCAAGCACCTCCACCCGGGCGGACCGGGCCGTCAGGAATTGTTCGACCTTTCCGGCGAGCGCGGGGTCGCGCGCGGGAACGGCGATGAAGAACCGCGCCACCGGCTGGTTCTGGATATGATCGATGCCGCCATGGACGAGGCGGAAGGAGTGCGGCAGCGCTGCCGACAGCTCGGCAAACAGCGCGCCTTGGGCTTCAGGTCCGGCAAGATCGACACTGAGGATCACCTCGCTGCCAGATGTCGCAGACAGCCGGCCGGCAATATGATCGGGAAGCTGCGGTCGGATGCCGCCGAGCAGGCTCCGGGTGATCGCTTCCTGCGGATTGGCAAAGACCGACCAGACTTGGCCCTCCTCGACGATCCGCCCGGCATCGATGACCGCGACACGATCGGCAATCCCGCGCACCACTTCCATCTCATGCGTGATAAGCAGAATGGTCAGGCCGAGTTTGCGGTTGATATCTTTGAGCAAGGACAGGATCGACCGGGTCGTCTCGGGATCGAGCGCCGACGTCGCCTCGTCGGACAGCAGCAGCGCCGGGCGTGCAGCGAGCGCGCGCGCGATGCCGACGCGTTGTTTCTGACCGCCGGAGAGCGAGGCGGGATAGGCCTTCGCCTTGTCGGCAAGCCCGACGAGCTCGAGCAGCTCACGCGCCCGCCGCAGGCGCTCGGCCTTGGCAACGCCCTCGATCTTCAGCGGCAGGGCGACATTGTCTTCGACGGTCTTGGAGGAAAGCAGGTTGAAGTGCTGGAAGATCATGCCGATGCGGCGGCGCAGCGGCTGCAGTTCCTGTTCTTGAAGCCCGGTGATATCGCGGCCCTCAATAACCATATCGCCACTGTCGGCGCGCTCCAGCCCGTTCAGGCAGCGGATCAGCGTCGACTTGCCGGCACCGCTGCGGCCGATGATGCCGAGGATCTCTCCCCTTTTCACGCTTAGCGAAATACCGTCGAGTGCCGCCGTGGTTCCGAACCGCCGCTTCACATCGACAAGCCTTACCACCTCTTCGACCGCTGCAGCTTGCGGCTGCGGCTCGATTGTCGTGGCAGAAACAAAGGAATTCATCTGCTTTTTCCTTACAAACGCCAAAGGCGGTCCCGGCGTGAAACGCCCGGACCGCCTTTCGGCAGGCCTTAACCCCAGCCGAGTTTCGGATCAATAGGCGCTGAGACCCGTCCCCTTGTAGACCTTGTCGAATTCGGCCTTGACGGTGTCGTTCTGATAAGACGACACAAGCGTCTTGACCCAGTCCGCATCCTTGTTCTCGTCCTTGACGGCGATGAAATTGCGGTACGGATTATCGGCTACCGGCTCCTGCGCGATACGTTCGGCCGGAGAAAGGCCGCTCTTCAAAGCCCAATCGGTATTGACGACGCCGGCATCGAGATCATCGATCGAGCGGCCGACGATGCCGGCATCGAGCTCCTTGATCTCGATTTTCTTCGGATTGTCGCTGACGTCGGCGACGGTGGCGAGAATGCCCGTGCCGTCCTTCAGCTTGATTAGGCCTTCGCTCTGAAGAACGCGCAACGCCCGGCCTTCGTTCGAGGGATCGTTCGGGACGCCGACGACCGCCCCTTCCGGGATTTCGGCGACGGACTTGTATTTCTTGCTGTAGAGGCCGATCGGCCAGACCCCGGTGTAGCCGGCGCGGACGATATGATAGCCGTGCTGCTGGATCTGGTTATCCAAATAGGGCTGATGCTGGAAGGCGTTGGCGTCGATCTCGCCCTGCTCCAGCGCTTCGTTCGGCTGCGTGTAGTCGTTGAAGACGACGGTCTCGATCTTAAGGCCTTTCTTGGCCGCCTCGCTCGTCACGACACGCCAGATGTCCTCCTCTTCGCCGGCCATGATGCCGACCTTGATCGACTTGTCCTCGGCGAAGGAGGGAGCGGGTGCTGCAAAGGTAAAAAGCGCGGCAGCGGAAACGGCGGCGGCGGCAACAACCGCCCGGCGCGAAAGCTGTAGTCCGTGAAGTTTTTTGTTGTTGGTCATTATTATATCCCGTCTGACTGAATGAGGCCGAACGCCTTGAGCAGGCTGAGCATGGCAAATGCGCGGATCAGGGGCGAAGCACGAACGTCTGATGTGAAGGAAGAGCCTGAAAAACTCTTGCCCTGCCTTCAATATCGGCAGGATAAATTTCCATCAAATTTATGGATTAATTGCGGCCCTTAAGCATGTTCTAAAGAATGAAGGCGGCGCTTGAGGGGCCGCTCGCCGAGATCGTGATGGCGCAGCGCCTGTCCAAGTGTGGGCGACATCAGGGTAAAGCCATGCCAATCCTCCCCATCCAGAGGCGGAGGAAAATCTTCGCATTGCTTGCGGACCATATAACCTCAGGCCGGTTTCTGCTTCGGGATACGCGGCAGGAAGATCGTCAGCAGGCCGAGCAACGGCAGGTAGGAGCAGATGCGGTAAACGAAGTCGATGCCGTGCGTATCGGCAAAATCACCGAGCAGCGCCGCACCAAGCCCCCCTGCCCCGAACGCGAAGCCGAAGAAGACGCCGGCAATCAGGCCGACGCGGCCGGGCACCAGCTCCTGAGCAAAAACGACGATCGCCGAAAATGCCGACGCGAAGATCAGGCCGATGACGACGCTGAGCACGCCCGTCCAGAGAAGATTCGCATAGGGCAGCAGCAATGCGAAGGGAATGACGCCGAGGATCGAAAACCAGATGACGAAACGGGCACCGAAGCGATCGCCGATCGGCCCACCGAGGAAAGTGCCGACGGCAACCGAGCCGAGGAACAGGAAGAGCATCAGCTGAGCCTGCTGCACGCTGAGTTCAAATTTGTCGATGACATAGAAGGTGAAGTAGCTGGAAACGCTCGCCATGTAGACATTCTTCGTTGCCGTCAGCAGCACGAGGATCAGCAGCGCCCAGACGACTCTATTCTGTGGCAGCGGCAGGGTTCGACTGACGGCCGGCCTGCTGGCGTTCTGGCGCCTATGGCTCATGTACCAGTTGCCCACCCAACTCAGCACGATCATGCCGACCATGGCGATGGCGGCAAACCAGGAGACGCTGTGCTGGCCGAGGGGCAGCACGATGAAGGCGGCGAGCAGCGGACCGATCGCCTGCCCGGCATTGCCACCGACCTGGAAAAAGGATTGCGCGAAACCGTGACGACCGCCCGAGGCAAGACGGGCAACACGCGAGGATTCCGGGTGGAAGACCGCCGAACCGAAGCCGATCAGGCTTGCTGCCAACAGCAGCAGTGCGAAACTGCCGGCGTTGCCGAGCAGAATAAGCCCGCAAAAGGTGCTCGCCATGCCGACCGGCAGAGAATAGGGCATCGGCCAGCGATCAGTGACGATGCCGACCGCCGGCTGCAGCAGAGAGGCGGTGACCTGAAATGTCATGGTAAGAAGGCCGATCTGCACGAAGTCCAGATCGTAATTCGCCTTGAACAGCGGATAGAGCGAGGCGAGCAGCGACTGCATGATGTCGTTCAGCATATGGCAGAAGCTGACCGCCATCAGAATAGACATCGTCGTTTTTTCGAAACGGGGCGCGCCTTCGGCAACGGTTGCCATCAATATTCTCCTGAACGGGCACGATCAGTGCCGTGCTGCGTCGTTTTCGATGGATTTGCGGCGATCCGGGCTGGCAAGACTGTCGAGCGACGGTCGCTGAGAAGCATTTAACCCACGCCTGGCAGCAATCGCCAGCCCGGTTTCTCCGGGATTGGTACGGCTTTTGTTCGATTTGCCTTCCGTCGAGCTGGTTCAAGCGCTCGGCCGGTCTTTTCGATGGGGGTTTTCATATCACAGTCAGCCGGGATCGTCGCATATGTGGTATGCTATATGAAAACAATCATGGAAAACCGCTGAGAGGGGCACTACAGCTGCGCCGGTTGAGATGCGATCGAGGCTGGCCATACGCAATGAATGTCAAGACACCGAATGCCATAGACAGTTATGTCGGAGCGCGCATCAGAATGCGCCGGCAACTGCTCGGAATGAGCCAGGAGCGGCTTGCCGAGCAGATCGGCGTGACCTTTCAGCAGGTTCAGAAATATGAAAAGGGCATCAACCGCATCGGCGCGAGTCGTTTGCAGCGGATCTCCGAGGTGCTTCATGCCTCACCGAGCTTCTTTTTCGAGCAGGGCGACTCCCAGCCGTTGGCGGTGCGGGGGCTTGATGCACCGGACCATACCGATCCGGTTGCCGAATTCCTGCGAACCAAAGAGGGACTGGTGCTCAATCGCGCCTTTCTGAAGATCGCCGATCCCGATATCCGCCAATCGATCATCGCACTGGTCACGGCGATGGGCCAGGCGGAGAGCCGCGGGTTGGCTGCGACGACCTCCATAGCCGAGATGCCGCATCCACTCGCGGAATAACCGACGGCCGGACCGGAAATTTTCGCACGGCGCGACCGCAGTCCTCGAAATCATTTGGATCCGAGCGTCAGACCTCTCGGTTGACTGCGACGAGTCTATATGCACGCGGCGCCGCTCCCGCTTTGCGGATTCTCGTCCATATCGTCGTGCCAATCATTGTGCCAGGCATCGTGTCGACGCTGATCATCGTCTCGGTCCTCACCTATAACGAGTTCCGCTTTGTATGGCTTGATCGTGCGGCGCGCTCGATCAGCCATCTGGTTTATGTGGTTGAGATCTGGCGGCCGGAGGAGCGCTTCACATTGCGCTAGGGTGAGGACGCCTGGCTGGCAAGCAGTCATATCAGCAAAGATTGCACAAATTTCGCGCAGAATGCATGACTCGCGGACTCCCAATGAAAGCCAGCATTCTCCCCTTGAGGCAAATCAAAAGGTTACAATCTGGCACACCGCTTGCTTCGATATTCGTGAGTTGGTGGCTAGGGTTCCGGCGTTCCCTTCGGGAGCGTGCTGGTCCGAGAGCCACCACCGGCTGGGAGAGAAATCCCACCGGATGCACGGCGGGACAAAAGCCCGGGAGACCTCGTAAGCCAAGGGATTGGCGGCGCGATGGTCTTTGCCGATCCCTTTTTGAAAAGCAAAAAGGGGAATTTCTATGCAGACTTTTTCGAAGATTCTTTCCGTAGCGGCCGTCTCGGCATCGTTGGCTTTCGGGTTCGGCTCTCCCGCCGGCGCGGCGCCGAAGACCAGCTTCAAGGTCGCCTGGTCGATCTATGTCGGCTGGATGCCTTGGGGCTACGCCGCCGACCACGGTATCGTCAAAAAATGGGCCGACAAATACGGCATTAACATCGAGGTCACCCAGTTCAACGATTACGTCGAGTCGATGAACCAATACACGGCGGGCGCCTTCGATGCCGTGACGCTCACCAACATGGACGGCCTCTCGATCCCGGCCGCCGGCGGGGTCGACACAACGGCGGTCATCGTCGGCGATTTTTCGAACGGCAACGACGCCGTCATCCTGAAGGACAAGGCGAGCCTCAGCGACATCAAGGGCCAGAACGTCAATCTCGTCGAATTTTCCGTCTCGCATTATCTGCTCGCCCGTGCGCTCGAAAGCATCAAGCTCAGCGAGCGCGACGTGAAGGTGGTCAATACGTCCGATGCCGACATGGTCGCGGCTTACAAGACCCCTGATGTCAGCGCCGTTGTCACCTGGAATCCGCTCGTCTCCACCATTCTGGAGGATCCCAGTGCCAAGAAGGTTTTCGACAGCTCGCAGATCCCGGGCGAGATCATCGACCTGATGGTCGCCAATACCGACGTGCTGAAGGACAATCCGAATTTCGGCAAGGCTCTCGCCGGCATCTGGTACGAGACCGCCGCGCTGCTGCGGGCCGACACCGCCGAGGGCAAAGCCGCCCGCGAAGCCATGGGCTCTGCTTCCGGCACCGACCTTGCAGGGTTCGAGGCGCAGCTCGCCGCGACCAAGCTCTTCGACAAACCGGCTGACGCCGTTGCCTTCACCGCCTCGCCCAGCCTGCCGAAGACCATGGATCTCGTCCGCGGCTTCCTTTTCGAGAAGGGCCTGCTCGGCAATGGCGCGCCGTCCGCCGACGTTATCGGTATCGAAATGCCTGACGGCAAGGTACTGGGCGATACCGGCAATGTGAAGCTGCGCTTCACCGAGACCTACATGAAGGCAGCGGCCGACGGTTCGTTCTGATCACAACAGGGGTGCGGTTCGCCGCTCCTCCTCCCTTTCCCAGCGGAGCATTTCCCATGCGTTGGATCAACACGAGGCCAAGCCGGGGCGCGCAGCTTGCCTTGACGCTGCTGCCCTTCGTGCTGCTCGCCCTTGCCTATGCTTTCGGCTCGGCTGCGCGGCTGGCCGAAAATGCCAATGACAAGCTTCTGCCGAGCCTCGCGGGCTTCGCCGATGCGATCAACCGTCTTGCCTTCGTTGCCGACCAGCGCACGGGTGAATATCTGCTCTGGTCGGATACCGGAGCCAGCCTGATCCGACTGCTCTCCGGACTCGGCATCTCGACGGCGGTCGCGCTGCTCATCGGTATGCTGATCGGCATGCTGCCTTATCTGCGGGCCTTGCTTGCCCCCTTCATCACCGTGATCTCCATGGTCCCGCCGCTCGCGCTTCTGCCGATCCTCTTCATCGTCATGGGGCTCGGCGAAACCTCGAAGATCGCCCTCATCGTCATCGGTGTGGCGCCAACGATGATCCGCGACCTGGCATTGAAGGCACTGGAGCTGCCCCGCGAACAGATCGTCAAAGCTGAAACGCTTGGCGGCTCCTCCTGGCAGATTGCCTTGCGTATTGTGCTGCCCCAGATCCTGCCGCGGCTGATCACCTGCCTCAGATTGCAGCTCGGCCCCGCCTGGCTGTTCCTGATCGCCGCTGAAGCGATCTCGTCCGATTCCGGCCTCGGCTACCGTATCTTCCTTGTCCGCCGCTATCTCTCGATGGACATCATCTTTCCCTATGTCATCTGGATCACGCTGCTTGCCGTGGTCATGAACACCATGCTCGACCGCTTGCGTATCGCCGTCTTCCCCTGGTCGGACCTGGAGAAGCAGGCATGAGCGAACTGAAGATCGAACGGGTCTGGAAGGAGTATGGCGACCAGATCGTACTGGAAGACGTGTCGCTTACCGTCGCTTCGCGCGCCTTCGTCGCGCTTGTCGGGCCCTCCGGCTGCGGCAAGTCCACGTTTCTGCGCATGCTGCTCGGCCAGGAGCAGCCGACAAAGGGCAAGCTTCTTCTTGACGGCGAGCCTCTGCCGCCGGAACCGGGGCCGGACCGCGGAGTCGTCTTCCAGCGCTACTCCGTCTTCCCGCATCTGACCGTGCTCGGCAATGTGCTGATCGGCAGGGAATTCTCCGCCGCGCCCTACCGGTCCAAGCTCTTCGGCGCGGCCCGCCGCAACGCTGTCGAGGAGGCGCATCGGCTGATCGCCGAGGTGGGTCTTGCCGGTTCCGAAGGCAAATACCCGGCCCAGCTTTCTGGCGGCATGCAGCAGCGCCTTGCGCTGGCCCAAGCGCTGATCATGAAGCCGAAAGTGCTGCTGCTCGACGAACCCTTCGGCGCGCTCGATCCGGGAATCCGCGCCGAGATTCACACGCTGATGAAGCGGCTCTGGCATGAGACGCAGATGACGGTTGTCATGGTCACGCATGACATGCGCGAAGCCTTCACGCTTGCGAACCGCGTCGTGGCTTTCGAACGCCGTCGCAACCGACCGGAGGAAAGGGAGCGCTACGGCGCCACCATTACCAAGGATATTTCCATCTGGCCGCCGCGCCTTGCCGGCCAGCCATCGATCTTCAGCCCCGACCGGGACGGCCCGGTCGCTTCCCTGGGGCACAGCCGGGACGACCTGGCACCATCAGGAGAGATGCAATGATGCATGTGGGACGCTCACCCGAAGAAATCGCCGCCAACCGCGCGCGCTACGAGGAACATCAGAAGAAGGGGCTGGAATTCGCCCCAAAGGCACTGCCCGGCCCCAGCCCCTTGCCGGCGCCGGCAATCGACTCCGCCGCCATCATCCACAAGGAAACCATTCCCGGCGGCTGGTACTGGTGGACGAAAGTCTCGCGCGGCGAGGCGATCCGCATCGATCAGGCGGAGGGCAATTCTACCGTGGCGCTCGTCGCCTGGAGCGCCGCCGATACCAGCGAACGGATCAATCTCGTCGATACTGCCAAGGTCCAGTGGACGACGGCGCTCGGCAAAGGGCGCGTGATCTTCTCCGACATGGGCCGCGTCATGTTCTCGATGATCGAGGACAGCTCCGGCGCCCATGACTGCCTTATGGGCGGCTCGACGGCGGCCTCGAACGCAGCAAAATATCCGGGCGAAAAGACGCGCAACACTCGCGATAACCTGGTCCTCGTGGCCAGCAAGCTCGGTCTTACCCGTCGCGATATTCCCGGCGTCCTCAATCTCTTCGCGCCCGTGCGCCTATCCGAGGCCGGCGGCTTCGGCTGGCAGGGGAAGCGTTCCAACAGCGGCGATTACGTCGAACTTCGTGCCGAGATGGACATGCTGGTCGGCTTTTCCAATTGCCCGCATCCGCTCGATCCGGATCCGATCTACCAGCCGAAACCTGTTGTCATCACTCGCTATCAGCCGGCAGTCCCCGCTGATGACGATCTTTGCCGCACGGGGACGGCCGAAGCGATCCGCGGTTTCGAAAACAACGCCCTGATGCAGGCCTGAGGAGAAGACGATGTCCGATTTCATCCAGACCTCCGCTGCCCGCGCCTTGGAAAATGCCGTTCAGGACCACTTCATTGCAGCCGAAACGCCGTGGTCCGGGATCGTGCGCAAGGGCCAGATCATCCGCATCGAAGACAGCTACGGCCAGCAGGCGATCGACACGCTCTTCTATCGTGCCGATGATTTCTCGGAGCGCTACTCCAACCAGGACACGATGCGCATGCAGGGTGGCGCCTATGTCGGCATCGGCACGAAGATCATATCGAGCGAAGGCAATGTCATGCTGACCATGACGGCCGATAGTTGCGGCCGCCACGACACGTCGGCCGGCGCCTGCTCCTGCGAGAGCAATACGGTGCGTTTCGGCCATGGCACGAAATACCTGCACGCCTGCCGCGACAACTTCATCCTCGAGGTCAGCAAGCACGGCATGAGCAAGCGCGATATCGTGCCGAATATCAACTTTTTCATGAACGTACCGATCAAGCCCAATGGCGAGATGACGATCGTCGACGGCATTTCCGCAGCGGGAGACTATGTCGAACTTCTCGCCGAGATGGATGTGCTCTGCGTCATCTCCAATTGCCCGCAGATCAACAACCCGTGCAACGGCTTCGATCCGACGCCGGTCCGGGTGCTGATCTGGGACGGCGAGGATTGATCATGTTCAGAAAAGTTCTGATCGCCAACCGCGGTGAGATCGCCGTGCGGGTCATCAAGACCCTACGAGGTATGGGCATTGCCTCGGTCGCCGTCTATTCCGATGCCGACCGCTTCGCCAAAGCGGTGATGATGGCCGACGAAGCCGTTCGTGTCGGCCCGTCGCCGGCCAGCGAAAGTTACCTGAATGTCGATGCCGTCATCGCCGCCTGCAGGGCAACGGGAGCGGATGCGGTCCATCCCGGCTATGGCTTCCTTTCTGAAAATATCGGTTTTGCCGAGCGGCTTGCAGCAGAAGGCATCGCCTTCATCGGCCCGCGACCAGAGCATCTATCGGCCTTCGGTTTGAAGCACACGGCTCGGGAACTCGCCAAGGCGAGCGGCGTACCGCTTCTGCCAGGGACGGGCCTGCTGTCGAGCGCCGATGAAGCGCTTTCCGCAGCTGAAGCGATCGGCTACCCCGTGATGCTGAAAAGTACGGCCGGCGGCGGCGGCATCGGCATGCAGCTCTGCACTGATCAGGAAAGCCTGAAGGCTTCCTTCGAGAGCGTGCAGCGTACGGCGCGCGCAAGCTTCGGCGACGCACGCGTCTACATAGAGCGTTTCGTCGCGGATGCCCGGCATGTCGAGGTGCAGATCTTCGGCGACGGCAGAGGCAATGTCATTGCGCTCGGCGAGCGGGACTGCTCGCTGCAGCGGCGAAACCAGAAGGTGGTCGAGGAGACCCCTGCCCCTGGCCTTGCAGCCGCAACCCGTGGCCGGCTGCACAAGGCAGCCGTCGATCTCGGCGCGTCGGTTTCCTATGAATCGGCAGGCACGATCGAATTCATCTACGATCCTCTGCGCGAGGAATTCTATTTCCTTGAGGTCAACACTCGCCTTCAGGTCGAGCATCCAGTCACCGAAGCCGTGTTCGGCATCGACCTGGTCGAATGGATGATCCGCCAGGCCGCGGGTGAAGACGTGCTCTCGGGCGCAACAGCCCTCGAGCCGAAAGGTGCTGCCATTGAAGCGCGCGTCTATGCAGAGATGCCGCATGCCGACTTCCGCCCGAGCGCGGGCCTGTTGACGGAGGTTGTCTTTCCTCATAATGCGCGCATCGACGGATGGATCGAAACCGGCACGGAAGTAACGCCCTTCTACGATCCGATGCTCGCCAAGGTGATCGTCTCTGCCGAAGATCGCCCGGCGGCGATCGAAAAGCTGCGGAAGGCCCTTGCTGAAACATCGATAACCGGCATCGAGACCAATCTCGATTATCTCAGCGCCATTGCCGGCTCCGAGCTCCTCGCCAGCGGCAAGGTGGCGACGACGGCGCTGCGCGACTTTTCCTTCGTGCCTGATGTCATCGAGGTGATCGCGCCTGGCGCCCAGTCAAGCATTCAGGAATTGCCGGGTCGGCTTGGCCTCTGGCATGTCGGCGTACCGCCGAGCGGCCCGATGGATGAGCGCTCCTTTCGTCATGCCAACCGCCTTGTCGGCAATGATGATATGGTCGCCGCGCTGGAGCTGACGGTGTCCGGCCCGGTCCTGAAATTTCATGCCGATGCGCTGGTTGCTCTTGCCGGCGCAAGGATGCCGATGAGCATTGATGGAAAGACACTGCCGCATGGCGAGGCGGTGATGATCAGGGCCGGCCAGATCCTCTCGGTCGGCAGCATCGACGGCCCGGGACAGCGGGCCTATCTCGCAGTCGCCGGCGGCTTTGCCGCCCCGCTTGTCCTCGGCTCCCGCGCCACTTTCGGCCTCGGTCAATTCGGCGGCAACGCCACCGGCACCCTGAAGACCGGCCACGTTCTGCATCTTGCCCGCAAGGTCGCGACCAAGCCGCCGGTGCCGGCAACGGACCCTGCGGAGCTGACGCGCGAATGGGATGTCGGCGTCGTCTACGGTCCGCATGGGTCGCCCGATTTCTTTCAGGACAGCGATATAGAGACGCTGTTCTCGGCCAGCTACGAGGTGCACTTCAACAGCGCCCGTACCGGGGTGCGCCTCGTAGGCCCCGCACCGAAATGGGCGCGCAGCGATGGTGGCGAGGCTGGCCTTCATCCCTCAAACCTGCATGATAACGCTTACGCGATCGGCGCGATCGACTTCACGGGCGACATGCCGATCATCCTTGGTCCCGACGGGCCGAGCCTTGGCGGCTTCGTCTGCCCGGCCGTGATTGCCCGTGACGAGCAATGGAAGATGGGTCAGTTCAAGCCTGGCGACCGTATCCGCTTTCATCCCGCCGCCCGGCCTGAAGATCCGATCGCCGGCCCGGTTGTGCATCGCGCGAAGGAAGCGTTGGGCTCGCCGATCATTGGCAAGCGCGACGACGACCCGGTTTCCGTCGTGTATCGTCGCCAAGGCGACGACAATCTGCTCGTCGAGTACGGACCGATGACGCTCGACATCGGCCTACGGCTGAGAGTGCACCTGCTGATGCAGGCCGTGTCGCGGGCGCGTCTGCCTGGCATCATCGACCTTACGCCCGGCATCCGCTCGCTGCAGATCCACTATGACGGTACGGCACTCACCCGCAAGCGCCTGCTCGGCCTTCTGGCAGAGATCGAGGCGGGGCTGCCGGCGGCGCAAGACGTCAAGGTCCCGAGCCGTATTGTCCATCTGCCGCTTTCCTGGAATGATCCGGATACCGAGCTCGCCATGCGCAAATACCAGGAACTCGTGCGGCCGAACGCGCCCTGGTGCCCTGATAACATCGAGTTCATCCGCCGCATCAACGGCCTGCCGGATGAACAGGCGGTGCGCGATATCGTGTTCGATGCCAGCTATCTCGTCCTTGGCCTCGGTGACGTCTATCTCGGCGCACCCGTTGCGACACCGGTCGATCCGCGCCATCGGCTGGTGACGACAAAATACAATCCGGCCCGCACCTGGACGCCGGAAAATGCCGTCGGTATCGGCGGGGCCTATATGTGCATCTACGGCATGGAAGGTCCTGGCGGTTACCAGCTTTTCGGCCGTACCATCCAGGTCTGGAACACCTGGCGGCAGACGCCGGTGTTTGCCAAGGGCAAGCCTTGGCTGCTCGACTTCTTCGATCAGATCCGCTTCTTCCCCGTCAGCCACGAAGAGCTGACCGAAGCCCGCGCCGCGTTCCCGCACGGAGGCTATCCGGTCAGGATAGACGAAAGCGAGTTCTCCTATGCCGCCTATGGCAAGGGGCTTGCCCGCGAGGCAGCCGCCATAGGCGCCTTCAAATCGAAGCAGCAGGCTGCCTTCGAAACAGAGCGGCGACGCTGGAAGGAACTCGGTCTCGATAGCTTTACCGTTGATGAAGACGCCGGTACCGGACTTTCCTGCGACATCCCGCAAGGGTGCTTCGGCGTCGAAAGCGCCGTGCCGGGCAACGTCTGGAAAATCCTGGTCGAAGAGGGGCAGCCGGTGGCCGCCGGCGACACATTGGCGATCATCGAATCCATGAAGATGGAAATAAACGTCACCGCTCATGCCGGCGGACGCGTTCGCGATCTGCGCGCCGGTCCCGGGCGTAATGTCAAAGCCGGCGACGTGCTGGTCATTCTGGAGGAAATCTGATGCTCCCAACCATTCTCGATCTTGTCACGCTGCGGTCCGCCTATGCGAATGGACTTTCCCCGCTCGAGTTGATCGAGGAGATCATCACGAGACGCAGCTCGTCCAACGATCCGGCCATCTTCATCACGATGACGCCCGAAGAGGAATTGCGCGCCGCCGCCCGCGAGCTGGTCGCCCGCGCGCCTGAACCGAACAGCCTGCCGCTCTGGGGCATTCCCTTTGCCGTCAAGGACAATATTGACGTCGCCGGCCTGCCGACAACGGCCGCCTGCCCGGCTTTCGCCTATCACCCGCAGGCGGATGCCACGACCGTCGCGCGATTACGGGCTGCCGGCGCCATCGTGATCGGCAAGACCAATCTCGACCAGTTCGCAACGGGGCTGAACGGCACGCGTTCGCCGCATGGCGCTCCGCGTTCGGTGTTTGACCGCAACTATGTCTCCGGCGGCTCGAGCTCGGGCTCGGCCGTCGCGGTGGCGGCCGGTCTGGCAAGCTTCTCGCTCGGCACGGACACGGCCGGTTCAGGCCGCGTGCCGGCCGCTTTCAACAATCTCGTCGGCGTCAAGCCGACGCCGGGGCTGGTACCCAATGTCGGCGTGGTGCCTGCATGCCGCAGCGTCGACGTCGTCACCGTCTTCGCCACGACGGTCGGCGACGGCGTTGCAATTCGCCGGATCATGGAGGGTTACGACGCCCGCGATCCGTTTTCACGGCAAGCTGTTCCAGCAAGCCTGCCGTCGACGCGCCCGCGCATCGGCGTACTCGACGGCGCGGAACGGGAATTTTACGGCAACAGGGATGTGGAAGCCCTCTATGACGCGGCTATCGAAAGGGCCCGCTCGCTGGGTGCGGTGATCGTGCCTTTCGACTACGCGCCATTCCGGCAAGCGGCCGAGCTGCTCTACAACGGTCCCTGGGTCGCCGAGCGGCTAGCGGCGGTCAAGGAATTCCTGGCAACGAATGGCGGCGACTTCGACCCGACGGTGCGGGCCATCATCGAGGGCGCAAAGGCCTATGATGCCGTCGACGCCTTCGAGGGCCGCTACAAGCTGGAAGCATTGCGGCAGAAAACAAGAGCCGAGTGGGCGAAAGTGGATTTCCTGATGCTGCCGACGTCCCCCACCAGCTATAGCGTCGGCGAAATGCAGGCGGACCCGATCGTCAAGAACAGCCATTTCGGCCGCTATACCAATTTCGCCAATCTGCTCGATTGCGCGGCGATCGCCATTCCCGCCGGTTTTGATGCAGACGGTCATCTGCCCGCAGGCGTGATGCTGGTGGGACCCGCCTTCACCGACGACGCGCTGGCGCCCTTTGCCGACGCTCTGCATCGCGCCGCGGAGGCCGGAATGGGCAAGGACCGCAACATCGCGCTGCCGGAGGCAAGTCGCGTTTTACCCCCCGCCGACGACTTCGTCCCGATCGTCGTCGTCGGTGCCCATCTGACGGATATGCCGCTAAACCACGAACTGACGCGAACGGGCGGATACAGGTTGAGAACAGGACGAACGGATGGCAGCTACCGCCTCTTCGCCCTCAACGGCACGATCCCGCCCAAGCCGGGGCTGGTACGAGATCCGGGCTTTGCCGGCGATGGTGTGGAGATCGAGGTCTGGGCGCTGCCACCGGCCGCATTTGCCCGCTTTGTCCAAAGCATTCCGGCGCCGCTTGGCGTCGGCAAGATCACCCTCGACGACGCAAGTTGCATCACGGGTTTCTTATGCGAAGCGCATGCAGTCGCAGATGGCCGAGAGATCACCGAGTTCGGCGGCTGGCGCAACTATGTTCGTCAATCGGCCCAAATGGCGTGACGGGAGATAGGATGCGAAAACTTCTCTGGAAGTCAACGCAGCCCCTTCTAAGAGGCCTTATTGCCAGGAGCTGCGCAATTTCGGCGGCGAAGCAAGATCAGTGCCGGCGAATGGATTAATCGTCCGGAGCGGCCGCCGAAGTCGACCTCAGGCGCCGCGTGACTTTACCCGCGCTGTGCGCGCTCGGCAGCGGTCGCAAAGACGGCGCTTGCATCGCTGACGATTTCCACATGCGAATAGGCTGCCCGCGCGGCCGCCGGCCCATCTGCTCGCATGATCGCCGTCACGATTACGTCATGCTCGTCGTAGGATTTCGCCAACCGGCCCGGCAACCGGAACTGCGCACGACGGAAAGGCGCAAGTCTGGCCCGGCTCTGCGTTACAAGTTCATAAATGTGCTCGTTGTGCGCGCCGCGATAGAGGCGGTTGTGAAATTCGGTATTGTAGGCAGCATATTCCTCGTCCGCGCCCTGACGCACGAGCCCGGCCGAGGCACGATGCTCGACTTCCAACAGGCGTCGTTCCTCGATCGTCATCCGCTGCGCGGCAAGCCGTGCACAAATACCCTCCAGCTCCGCCATCGCCTCGAACATCGAATGCAGATAGGTCTCCGTCACATTGGTGACGACCGCGCTGCGGTTCGGCTCGCGCTCAACAAGCCCCATTGCTCCAAGTTCCCGGAGCGCCTCGCGCACCGGGGTGCGAGACACTTCGAAACGGGCTGCCAACGAAATTTCGTCGAGCTTGTCGCCCGGTAGAATCTGCCCGGTCACGATCATATCGGCAATGGCCCGCACCATCTGCTCGACGGTCGTCCCTGCCCGGATAATCTCTCGGCGGCGGATCTGCTTCGATGGGTATGTGTAGTCCTGGGCCATGCTGCATACACATGCATTGTCGGGAAAACAAAGTCAAACGCGGTATCAACGGCTTGTTTTCGTTTAGCTAATTACTAAGCCCCCACAGTCGGAAGACAGAATCGATGGCTCCGCAACGCCCGAGTTGGATGCCTTTAGAGGCTTTGCACAAATTTTATACTGAAAGGCCTTTAAATTGCATGCACCTATCTCATTTGCTGGGCGATCGTTGAGTTAAGTCCTGATGTTTCAATGCTTTAACATCTGGCACACGCATTGCATACACTTTTCTGTAACCAATGAACAGGCGGAACCGCCGAAGGGGAGCATTCCGATGACCAAATTCCTTTCCATGAACCGCCGCAGTTTTCTTCAGGCATCTGCGGCCGCCGGCATCGCCGGCGCAGTACCCGGCCTGCTCTCCTCGCGCGCTCTTGCCGAGAGCGCTCTCACGGTCGGCTTCATCTACGTCGGCCCGAAGGATGATTATGGCTACAACCAGGCGCACGCCGAGGGTGCGGCCGTTGTCAGGGCGCTGCCTGGCATCACCGTCGTCGAAGAAGAAAACGTACCCGAGACGGTCGACGTACAGAAGACGATGGAATCGATGATCAACCTCGATGGCGCGACGCTGCTCTTCCCAACCTCCTTTGGCTATTTCGATCCGCACATGCTTGCGATGGCTGCCAAATATCCCGACACGCAGTTTCGCCATTGCGGCGGCCTTTGGCAGGCGGGCAAACATCCGGCCAATACAGGCTCCTATTTCGGTTATATTTTTCAGGGTCAGTACCTGAATGGCATCGCAGCCGGCCATGCAACAAAAAGTAAGAAGATCGGCTTTGTCGCCGCGAAACCGATCCCGCAGGTGCTGCAGAATATCAACGCTTTCCTCCTCGGCGCCCGCACCGCTGACCCGACCATCACCTGCCAGGTCATCTTCACCGGTGAATGGTCGCTCGCCGTCAAAGAGGCCGAGGCCACCAATGCGCTTATCGACCAGGGTGCGGATGTCATCACATGCCATGTCGACAGCCCGAAGGTGGTGGTCGAGACGGCCGCCGGCCGCGGCGCCTTCGTCTGCGGCTATCACGCCAACCAAAGCCCGCTTGCACCCGAGAAGTACCTGACAGGCGCCGAATGGGCGTGGGGCAATGTCTACAGTGATTTCGTAAAGAAGGCCCAGGCCGGGGAAAAGCTCGGCAATTTCGTGCGCGGCGGCCTTAAGGACGGCTTCGTGAAGATGAGCGCCCTCGGCCCCGGCGTCTCCGAGGCTGGGCGCAAGGCCTTCGAAGTCACCCGTGCCGAAATGATGAAAGGCGGCTTCTCGGTCTTCAAAGGCCCGCTCAAGGACAACAAGGGCAACATGGCCGTGACCGCCGACAAGAGCTACGCCGAAGATGCGATCGAACTCGAAAGCATGAACTACCTGGTCGAGGGGGTCGTCGGGTCCACCGCGTAAACTGCGAAGGGAGAAGCGCCATGACCGTCCCGGCCAATGATCCCGCAATACCCATCGCGAATAACTCGGCTTCGCTGCGCCCCATTTTTGAATGGCTTGCGCGGAAAGCCGAACCCCTTGTCATCTGCCTTGCCGCCATCCTGATTGGTCTTGCGCTCTTCTCCCTATTCATCCTGGCGATCGGCAAATCGCCGGCCATGCTCTTCCAGCTCATGTATACCGGCGGCTTCGGCAGCTGGTTTTCGGTACAAAACAGCTTAAGCCGTGCCGCACCCCTTCTCCTGACGGCACTCTGCGTCGCCCTGCCCGCCCGCCTCGGGCTCGTCATCATCGGCGGGGAAGGAGCGGTCGTGCTGGGCGGCGTTGCCGCAGCGGCCATGGCTATGCCTCTGGCGGGTTCGGTACCCGTCTTCCTGACCCTCATCCTCATGGGAATTGCCGCGATGGTGGTTGGCGGGATCTGGATCGGCCTTGCCGGTTTTCTACGCCATTACCGCGGTGTCAACGAGACCATCTCGTCTTTGCTGCTCTCCTATATCGCCATCGCCTTGATGAACCAATTCGTCGAAGGACCGCTGCGCGATCCTGCAAGCCTCAACAAGCCTTCCACCAAACCGCTGCCAGCTGACTACATGCTCGGCAACATCCCTGGCATGGATGTGCATTGGGGCCTTGTCATTGGTATTCTCGCCTGCATTCTCTCCTGGATCCTGATTGAAGTGACGAGCTATGGCTTTGCGGCCCGCATTGCCGGCGGCAATGTGCGCGCAGCCCAGATCCAAGGGCTGCCTGTGGGCAAGCTGATTGCCGGCTTCACCGCGATCGCCGGCAGCTTCGCCGGGCTTGCCGGCATGATTGAGGTCGCCGCCGTGCAGGGCAGCGCCAATGCCTCGCTTGCCGCGGGCTATGGCTATACCGGCATCCTCGTCGCCTTCCTCGCCAGGCACAATCCGCTGGCGATTGTCCCCGTCGCGATTCTGCTCGGCGGCATCGACGCTTCGGGCGGTCTGATCCAGCGCCGCATGGGCCTGCCGGACGCGACCGTGCTGGTGCTGCAAGGCATGCTCTTCCTCGTCATCCTGTTTTGCGAGACCTTCTACGGCCGCTTCAAGATCTTCAATCCCGACCTCTGGAAAAGGAGCCTCTGATGGAAGAGACCGGCATTGGCGCCTGGGGCGTGCCCCTCGCCATCCTTGCAGGCGCTATCCGCGTGTCCACCCCTTTCATCTTTGTCAGTCTGGGGGAGACGGTCACTGAGCGCTCCGGCCGTATCAATCTCGGTCTCGAAGGCACGCTCGTCTTCGGCGCAATGACGGCCTATGCCGTCGCCGTCATGACCAATTCTCCCTGGCTCGGCGTAATCGCGGCCATCGCGACCGGCGCGGTCTTTGGCCTAGCCCATGGCTGGATCTGCAAATGGCCGAGGGTCAACGATATCGCGATCGGAATCGCCATGATGCAGTTCGGCCTGGGTCTCGCCTTCTTCCTCGGCAAGCCCTTCATCCAGCCGGCAGCGCCGCACCTGCCGGCAATTCCGCTGGGCTTCTGGTCCAGTCTGCCGCAGATCCAGGCGGCGCTGAACATCAACGTGCTGTTCCTCCTCGGAGCCGCCCTCGCCTTCGTTCTCCGGTGGGCCCTCGGGAATACCCGCCTTGGTCTCGTGCTACGTGTCGTCGGCGACAGTACGGATGCTGCCCGGGCCATGGGCATCAATCCGGATCGCGTGCGACTGCTCGCCACCGCCGCCGGCGGTTCGCTGGCGGCGATCGGCGGCGCCTATCTCTCGCTCTATTACCCCGGCTCATGGAACGAAGGCATTTCCTCCGGTCAGGGCCTCATTGCCGTCGCACTTGTGATCTTCGCCCGATGGAATCCGATCGGCTGCTTTCTTGCCGCCCTGCTCTTCGGCGGCGCCGGCGCGCTCGGACCGGCGCTGCAATCGGCCGGCGTGAGCGAGGGCTACTACCTCTTCTATGCCGCGCCCTACGTGCTCACCCTCGTCATCATGATCGCGACCTCCTCGCCCACCCGCTCGCTTTCGGGTGCGCCGGGCACGCTGTCTCTGACGAAATGAGGAAGGAGCAGCGCATGTCCGGCCTCGGCATGTCGAACGGATCGCAACGGCCGCATCACCACAGGGAAACATTCAAACGCGCAGGCGAATAGGAGAAGAAGACGATGGACGCCATGGTCGAAACCAAAGGACAATATATCGACGCCGATCCCTATGCCTGGCCCTACAATGGCGACCTGAGACCGGAAAACACCGCCCTCATCATCATCGACATGCAGACGGATTTCTGCGGCAAGGGCGGCTATGTCGACCACATGGGTTATGACTTGTCGCTCGTCCAGGCACCGATCGAGCCGATCAGGCGCGTGCTGGCGGCCATGCGAGCCAAGGGCTACCATATCATCCACACGCGCGAAGGCCATCGGCCCGACCTAGCCGACCTGCCGGCCAATAAGCGCTGGCGCTCGCAGCGGATCGGCGCAGGCATCGGCGATCCAGGCCCTTGCGGGCGTATCCTGACCCGCGGCGAACCCGGATGGGACATCATCCCCGAACTCTATCCAATCGAAGGCGAGACAATCATCGACAAGCCCGGCAAGGGCTCCTTCTGCGCCACCGACCTTGAGCTGATCCTCAACCAGAAGCGGATCGCAAACATCATCCTGACCGGCATCACCACCGATGTCTGTGTCTCCACCACGATGCGCGAGGCAAACGACCGCGGTTTCGAATGCCTGCTGTTGGAAGATTGCTGCGGCGCGACCGACTACGGCAATCATCTCGCCGCCATCAAGATGGTGAAGATGCAGGGCGGCGTCTTCGGTTCCGTCTCCAATTCGCAAACGCTTGTGAGCCAGCTGCCATGAGCACGGTCCGCGACACGCCTCTCCCACAGGCCGGCAGGGCCGTCGGCATCGATACGCTCGACATGACGATGCGCTTCGGGGGTTTCACGGCGCTCGACGATGTCTCGATCAAGGTGCCTGCCGGCAGCTTCCATGCGTTGCTCGGCGAAAACGGCGCCGGCAAATCGACGCTCGTCAAATGCATTATGGGCTTTTACCGCGCCACCTCGGGAGCGCTTTCCATCGACGGCCGCGAAGTGGCCATCGCCTCACCCAAGGACGCCGCCATCTACGGCCTCGGCATGGTCTATCAGCATTTCACGCTCGTCCCGTCGCTGTCGGGCGCCGAAAACCTCGTCATCAGCCGCGCCGAAGTGCCCGCCATCATCAACTGGGCCAAGGAGCGAAAGGACCTTGCTGCCTTCATGGAGCATATGCCCTTCAGGATCCGCCTCGACCGCCCCGTGAGCGAGCTAGCCGCCGGCGAGAGGCAGAAGTTGGAGATCGTCAAGCAGCTCTATCTCGGCCGCTCCTTTCTCGTCCTCGACGAACCGACCTCGGTTCTGACGCCCGCCGAAGCGGATGAGATGCTTGGCCTGATCAGGGGAATGACGGAGCGTGGCGAACTGACCGTGCTGATGATTTCGCACAAGTTCCACGAGGTGACGAAGTTCGCCGATGCCGTCTCGATCCTGCGGCGCGGCAGGCTGGTCGGCACCGGCAAGGTCGGCGAGCTCTCGACATCGGATATGGCCGCGATGATGATCGGCGACGTGAAGCTTGCCGAACTCGACAGTCGCGTTCCCGTCGCCGAAAACGCCAGGCCTGTCCTTGCGGTGGAGCAGGTCAAGGGGCCGGACCGCTCCGGCCTCAAGACCATCGCGATCGACAATCTCATGGTCCGCTCCGGCGAGATCGTTGGCATTGCCGGGATTTCAGGAAACGGTCAAAAAGAGCTGACGGAGATCCTTGCCGGCCAGCGGCCGACTGACAGCGGTCGCGTGAGGGTCAATGGGGAAATTTACGGCGCGACGCGTCTGGAGACCCGCAGAAACAATGTCCGCTTCATCCCCGAGGAGCCGCTGCAGAACGCCTGCGCCCCGCGCATGACAGTCAGCGAAAATCTCGCCTTTCGGACTTTCGACCTTAAGCCGGACGGCAAGGATGCCGTCTGGCTGAACAAGCGCAAGATGAAAAAGCGAGCGGCGGCACTGATCTCGGACTTCAAGGTGAAGACCGCCTCCTCGGCCACGCCGATCGCAGCACTCTCAGGCGGCAATGTGCAGCGCGCCGTGCTCGCCCGCGAACTGACCGGCAAGGTGGACCTGCTGATCGTTTCAAATCCCTGTTTCGGCCTCGACTTCTCGGCTGTCGCCGAAATTCGGGCCCGCATCATGAAGGCTCGTAATTCCGGCGCGGCCGTCCTGCTGCTGTCCGAAGACCTCGACGAGCTGCTGGAGATGTCCGATCGCATCATCGTCATTTCCGAAGGCCGGCTGGTTTATGAGACACCGGCGCGTGTGGCCGATATCACCGTGATCGGCGCCCACATGGCGGGGCATCATTGATGGCGGAGATCAAGGCAGAACCCTTCGCTTTTCCGGTGAGGCACGATCAGCTCGCCCTTATCGTCATCGATATGCAGCGCGATTTCGCCGAGCCTGGTGGCTTCGGCGCAAGCCTCGGCAATGACGTGAGCCGCATCACCAGGATCGTACCGGATGTCCGACGCCTTATCCAAGCCTTCCGCGATGCCGGCCTACCGGTCATCCATACGATGGAATGCCATCAGCCCGACCTTTCGGATCTGCCGCCCGCGAAACGCGACCGCGGCAATCCGGTGCTGAGGATCGGCGACGAGGGCCCTATGGGCCGCATCCTCATATCGGGCGAAAAGGGAACGGCGATCCTGCCGGAGCTTGCCCCGATCGAGGGCGAAGTGGTCATAGAAAAACCGGGCAAGGGCGCCTTCTATGCCACCCGGCTGGGAGAAATACTGCAGCAGAAGGGCGTCAAGCAGCTGGTGTTTGCCGGTGTGACGACGGAGGTCTGCGTCCAGACGACCATGCGCGAGGCAAACGACCGCGGCTACGAATGCCTGCTCGCCGAGGAGGCGACGGAAAGCTATTTCCCTCAATTCAAGGCAGCGACTATCGCCATGATCCGTGCCCAAGGGGCGATCGTCGGGTGGACCGCCCACGTCGACGACATACTGGAAAGCATCGCCGATGCCTGAGACCACCCGCGAACTGCTCACCCTGGGCGGCTGGAAGGAACTGGAATTCGGCCCCTTTCGTGAAAACGTGACCATCCATTGGATCCGCCCGTTCGAAGCGGACCAGCCGGGCGTGGCGCTCCTGAGGTATGAGGCCGGTGCCAGCGTTCCGCGCCATCGGCATCAAGGGTTGGAAACGATTTTGGTTCTGCATGGCGTACAATCGGACGAGGCTGGCGACTACGGCCGTGGCAGCTACATCGTCAATGCGCCTGGAACCGAACATTCGGTCTGGAGCGATACCGGCTGCGTCGTACTCATCCAATGGGACCGGCCGGTGAAAATACTTGACGATGACTAACCTTAGGGTAGCATCATCGGCTGGTGTCGCAACGATTGGTACCAGCAAGGTGTTACTCGATGATTTCCGCGGCTTTAATGTTCATTCGGTAGGCTTGCCGGTGCCATTCTGTGTTTCGGCGTGCAAATTTGACCCCCTTGGCGGGGCAATCGGCATCCAATTTTGGGTCTGACTCATTCTCGATGATGTTTTGGATTCTACTGGCCTGGTTTCTGAAGGAGGATCAGCGCCATGCGAACCCGTTTTCGGCTTTCCGATCTGATCCCTGCCGAGTTGAACGTGGAGGCAGTGCTCGGTGATGACATAGTCCGACCCATGGCCCGCCGGACAGCACGCCTGGACACCTTGGTTCACCATCTCGCTTTGGCA